>NZ_LN877940.1:647303-715030 GCF_001403595.1 Gabonia massiliensis
TTACTTTCGCAGATAAAAATAGATTTTTTGTAAGAAAGTTAAATGAATATATAAATGGATGTAAAAGTAAAAATTGTAAATAAATCGAAGCATGATTTACCGACATATGGAACTCCCCACTCAGCAGGAATGGACATTCGGGCCAATCTGGATACCCCGGTTGTTTTAAAGCCGATGCAGAGGGCTTTAATTCCGACGGGCTTATTTATCGAACTTCCGATTGGCTATGAAGCCCAAATACGTCCGAGAAGCGGATTGGCATTGAAAAAAGGGATTTCTATATTGAACTCTCCGGGAACAATTGATGCCGATTATCGGGGAGAGATTGGCATTATTGTAATCAACATGTCAGAGGAGGATTTTATTATCAATGATGGAGAACGTATCTGCCAGATGGTTGTAAAAGAGTATTGTCGAGTAGAGTGGAACGAGGTATCTTCATTAGATGAGACGGAACGGGGGAAAGGGGGCTTTGGACATACCGGTGTATGCTGAGAGCTCGTTTTCCGACAGTATTTTATTTGTTAATAATAGAAAGAATTCGGGTTTATGTATAATAAAGAGGCGATTCTGTATATATTTATTTTTATTTTTTTGTTGTCTTCTTGTGGAGTATCGAAAAAAATCCAAAGTCCCGATATGCTAAAAGAAGAAACTGATTATTTGTCTGCAAATGACCGACGTAAATTCGATTACTTTTATCTGGAAGGAACACGTTTGGCCCAAAAAGGAGAAATCGATGCGGCCTTTGATATGTTGAGGCAAGCTGCAGCAGTAGATACGATGAGTGCTTCGGTAAAATATGCTTTGGCATCGTATTATTTACAATTAAACAAGCCTCAGATTGCTTATGATATGATTAAGGATGCTGCCAGGATAGACAAAGATAATTATTGGTATGGCATGATGCTGGCTAATTTGGCTCAAAATCTTGGAGATAACGAACAAGCCGAGAAAGCTTATCAGGCATTAATAGCCAATAATCCACAAAAGCCTGAATTGAATTATATGTTGGCTGAAACTTATGCTCAAAAAGGAGAATATCAAAAAGCAATTGACTCTTATGAAAAAATGGAGCAGTCGATGGGGATTATGGAGCCGATTACTTTGCAAAAAGTAAAGCTTTACAAGGCGTTAAAGAACGATGAGAAGGCTTATGCCGAAGTGGAGAAACTCATCAAGGCTTATCCTCAGGAAATTGGTTATTTGATATTGTTAGGTGATATTTATCTGAACGATAATAAAGATGACAAAGCTTTGGAAATGTACGACAGAGCTGAAAAAATGGAGCCGGATAATGGATATCTATTGGTATCGAAAGCCAATTATTATAATAGGAAAGGTGATAAGGAAAAATATTTGGACGAGATACGTAAAGCTTTGTCGAATAAAAAAATCGATGTTGAGACTAAAGTTAAGATATTAACCGATTATCTTTCGGATCTTTTACAGAAAAAGGAAAATTTAGGTCAGGCTTATCAATTATTTTCCGAGTTGGTAGATATGCATCCTCAAGAAGAAAGTATATATAGCTTATATGCCGAATTTTTATTATCACAGAAAAAATATAAAGAAGCAGGAGAACAATTACAGGTTGCGGTCGATTTAGCTCCGAATAATAAGCAATATTGGTTGCAACTCATGGGAGTAAATATGCAATTAGGAGAGTTGGATGAAGTTATAACGGTGGGGGAAAAAGCTCTGACATACATCCCTGATGCAGCGGAAATATATATGTATATGGGATCAGGATATGCTATGCAGAAAGATTATGATAAAGCTATAGATATCTTGAAGAGAGGAATATCGCACTTAGATGAAAATAATAATGCCCTTGTGTCTGATTATTATGGACAGTTGGGTGATTCGTATTATTTGTCTGGAGATAAAGATAAGGCTTTTGAAGCTTTTGAGAATGCGTTGTTACATAATCCTAAGAACACTGGAGTTTTAAATAATTATAGTTATTTCCTGGCTCTTGATAAAAGAGATTTATCCAAAGCAGAACGGATGAGTGGTGATGTAATAAAAATAGAACCGGATAATCCTACATTCCTGGATACGTATGCATGGGTATTTTTCCAACAGGGAAATTATACTCTGGCCAAAATATATTTGCAGAATGCTTTGAACAAAGGCGGAGATAAAAGTGCTGATTTACTTGAGCATTATGGAGATGTATTATTTATGTTAGGAGAGGTCGACGAAGCTTTACAGTATTGGGAGAAAGCAAAAGATGCTGGGAGTGAGTCGGAAGTTCTTCCTCGGAAAATAAAGGATAAGAAATATTATGAAAAATGAGGTGTAAGTTATTTTTATATATCGCATTAGTCGCTTTATTATTTACCGGGTGTAAATCGTCAGAAAAAATATCAGAGTCTGTAAAAAATATATCGGGTGAAAAGGCTCATTTTTCGACATTGTTAAATAATTATCCGCCTTATGCTTCTTTTTCGGCAAAAGCGAATATTGCGATAGCTACACCGGGGGGAACCTTATCGTCGAAGGCTACTATCCGAATCATTAAAGACAAAGTCTTACAGATTTCTATACAACCACTGTTGGGTATAGAAATGGGACGTATACGTATTACGCCTGATAGTATATTTGCTGTTGATAAGATGAATAGAAGATATATTGCAGAACCTTTGGCTTCATATAAAGATCGGTTACCATTTGATATACGACTTGCATCGATACAAGCGTTGTTTCTCAATCGTCCGTTTTTATTAGAGCAAGATGATTTGTCGATGGAGGATTTTTCTCAATTTGCATATACTCGGGATAAATCGTTGTGGAAGTTATCTTCAAAGGCTGGGAGTGTCGTTTATGATTTTGTGACAGATGAAAGCTGCCGTATTCAAGAGGCATCGATGGGGGCTGGGAATTATAAAATGTTGTGGAAGTATTCTATGTTCAATAGGCAAAATGACGGTTGGTTCCCCTCACGTATATCTGTTCAAATGCAAGGAATGAGCAAAACGGTTCGTTTAGATATTAATTATAATACGCAGGAATGGAATATGTTACAGAATATTGATTTTAGTATCCCCGTTCAATATCGTAAGATGAATGTTTCTGATTTGATTAAAGCTTTATTAAAATGAGGCATAAGCTTTGTTACATATTATTTTTGTTTGCATTGTTGGTGACAGTTCCGGCTGTTGCACAGACGAAGCAGATAAAATCTCTGGAGAATCAGAGAAAAGAGGCGTTAAAATCGATTGAGGAAACTCGTAAGATGCTTTCTTCCACACAAAAGTCAGCGATGAGTTCTTTGAATCAGCTGAAGTTGTTGACAGCAGAGATAGAGACTCACCGCCAGGTCATCCGAATTCTGAATAAAGAAATAAATGAAATTAGCAAACAGCAGAGAGCTGTATCCGATACTATTTTTCGATTAGAAAAGTCTTTAGGACAGAAGAAAGAGAGCTATGCAAAGGCTATGCAAAGTATTTATCAGAAACAGTCCGGGTACCAGACCATGATGTTTGTTTTTTCTTCAAATTCGCTGAGCCAGTCTTACCGTCGCATTCGTTATTTACGTGAATATTCGTCTTGGAGAAAAAAAGAAGCAGAAGAGATAAAAGAACAACAGGCTGTTCTTCAGAAAAAGAAAGAAAACTTGAACAAGACCAAAAAAGCCAAGACTGCACTGTTGAATGAGAGGACACAAGCTGCAAAAGATTTGCAGGTGAAGGAAACTTCCCAAAAGAATGTTGTAGCTGATTTAAAGAAAAAAGAAAAATCTTTGAAAACCGAGCTTGCTAAACAGAGAAAACAGGCAGACGCTTTGAATAGAAAGATAGAGCAGTTGATAGCAGAAGAGGCTCGTAAAGCAGCAGAAGAAGCGAGGAGAGCCGCGGAAGAGGCCCGTAAAAAGGCGGGAGATAAAACCGGAAAATCAAATAAAGGAGAAGCTTCGGAAGAACGTCGTTCCCAAACTCAGGGTGGTTATGCAATGACTAAGGCAGAAAGAGAGCTATCGGGTAGTTTTGAGAAAAATAAAGGGAAGTTGCCATTTCCATTATCAGGACGTTATATGATTGTTGGTCATTTTGGACAACAACAACATCAAGAACTGAAATATGTCAAGATAAACAATAATGGAATAGATTTACAAACAACTCCTGGGACTTCGGCCAGAGCTGTGTTTGACGGTGTTGTAACCAAAGTGTTTGTCATGCCGGGATATAATAGCTCAGTGATTGTGCGCCATGGTAATTATTTAACTATATATTCGAATTTGAGCGAAGTTTATGTGAAACCAGGGCAAAAGCTTTCTATACGGCAACCTATCGGGAAAATATATTCCGATCCGGAAGAAGGAAACCGCACGGTATTGCATTTCCAATTATGGAAAGAGACGACTAAGTTGAATCCGGAACCATGGCTTGATAAATAAGAATTATGGAGATAGTCAGATATAACCCTGTATATTCTGCTGAGTGGGATGATTTTGTTGGAAAATCGAAAAACGGGACATTTCTGTTTATGCGTCATTATATGGATTATCATGCCGACCGTTTTGCCGATCATTCCCTGATGTTTTATCAGGAGGGAAAACTTGTAGCCCTGTTACCTGCGAATGAAGCGGATTCCGTTTTGTATTCGCATCAAGGGCTTACATATGGGGGCTTTATATTAAGTGTTCACAATTCGGCGGTTCAGGTGTTGGCTTTAATGGATATTTTGCTACAATACCTGAGAGAGCATGATTTTGTTCGTTTGGTTTATAAATGTATACCACATATTTATCATCGTTATCCGGCCGAAGAGGATTTGTATGCCCTGTTCCGCAAAGAAGCTCGATTGATGGTTCGGAATTTGGCCACTGTTGTTCCGACGAAAAAAATGATGAAATCAAGTCGGTTGAAGAGGGCGAAAAAAAGAGCAGAGAAAGAGTCATTGCGAGTTGAGGAGTGCGGTGATGCTGCAATATTCTGGAAAATTATAGAAGATGACCGATGGGAACAGCATGGTGTTAAGCCGTTACATACTAAAGAGGAGATGAATCTGTTGCATGGTTACTTTCCTGAAAATATCCGTTTCTTTTTGGTAAAAGATGCTTTTGAAAATATATTTGCCGGAAGTGTAATATACGATAGCAATATAGTAACTCATTTGCAATATGCAGCAGCAACGCGTGAAGGTAAAGATATTTATGCGACCGATGTATTATATTATGAATTAATAAATAGTTTGTTTCCTGAAAACGAATATTTCGATTTCGGCACGTCAAATGAAAACGCCGGTTGGTATTTGAACGTTGGCATGTCGGCTCACAAAGAAGAATTCGGTGGACGCGGTATTGCTTATGATATTTATGAGATAAATATTTAAATTCCTTATGTTCAAAGATGTATCTACATATCGGCGCATCGTAAAATCGACAGGTCTGTTTGGTGGCGTACAGCTTGTAAATATTCTTTGTTCTATAATTAAAACAAAATTAGTGGCTGTTTGGCTGGGAGCTGAAGGTATCGGAATTATGAGCCTTTATACTTTAGCGACAGAGACTGTTTCTCAAATAACAGGGTTAGGAATTAGACAAAGTGGAGTCCGGGATGTATCCGTCGCTTCGAAATCTGGAGACCATATACAGTTCGAGTCCGTTAAATTAGTTGTTCGGCGCTGGTCTGGTTTTGCCGGATTATTGGGAGCTGTTGTAACATTGATTCTGGCTCCATATTTGAGTCTGTGGACATTTGGCGACAGTCAACATATTTGGGGATTTGTATTTTTATCATGTACGTTACTGATAAATGCCCTTGTGGCAGGAGAACAGGCGATAATTCAGGGAAGCGGTCAGTTACGCATCTTAGCGAAAAGTGGAGTCGCAGCAGCTGTTGTTTCTTTGATTTTGTCTTTACCTCTTTTTTATTATTTCAGAATCGGCGGGATTGTTCCTTCGTTGATTATCGCATCCGTTTTGACATTGTTGTTTTTATTTTATTATAATAGAAAGTCGGTAAAATCTTCAATACAAGTACGTCAGAGTTGGAAAGATACAAAAATTTACGGTCGTAAAATGGTTCTTTTAGGTATATATATGACTGTCAGTGGATTTGTCGTTACTTTATTCAATTATTTATTTATTGCCTGGATGAATGCAAGGGGTGGAATGGCTGATGTCGGATATTATCAGGCTGGATATAATTTGATGAACCGATATTTTGGATTGATATTTACTGCGATGGGAATGGAGTTTTACCCTCGGTTGGCAGCTGTGTGCGATGACAAGCCTGAGGTATCAAGACATGTTTCGCAGCAGGCGGAGATATCTATGTTTATTTTGGTTCCGACGATAGGACTTCTTTTATTGTTTAAAGATTTAGTAATCCGAATACTATATACGGGAGATTTTCAAATTGTAGAAGGTTATCTTTTATGGTCTGTTCCCGGAGTTTTGTTCAAAGCAGTATCTTGGTCGATGGGTTTTATTTTATTGGCTAAGGGAAAAGGCCCTTTATTTTTGGTGACAGAAATTGTTTCTGCTGTGATGAATTTGGCATTGAATTTTATCGGTTATAAGTATATGGGCCTTCAAGGAATAGGCATTGCTTATACATTGGGTTTTATCTTGTATATGTTGTTCATTGGAATTATTTGTTTTCGTATGTTTGGTTTACGTATGAGCAAATCCTTTTATATTGTATTTTTGATTAGCTGTTTATTTTCATTGGGCACTTTTGGGTGTATAAAGTATGAATATCAGTCTTTAGCATACATATTGGTTGGTGGTAGTACCTTATATAGTCTTTGGATGTTGAAAAGACGGTTGGCATTAGGATTACATAAATAAAAGATGTATGGGTGTGTATTTTAGTGACTTTCCCAAAAGTCAAGATATTGTTGGGCTACGCGTATGTGATCATGATGTTTAATGACAAAACGTCTGCTGTTTTGAGCCATTAGGGGTATTCCTGCTCTATTTAAAATTAGGTTTTCGAGTTTTTTGAATATATCATTTCTGTCGGGAAGGACATTTATGATAGGCTTCAAGTCATGTTCTCCTATAAAGTCGTAATATTCGGGTTCTGCACCACTGACCGCAATTATTCCTTTGGCCATGGCTCCTAAAGCATTGGTTGCCGGAGTGTAAGAATAGAGCTGGTCGATTAAAACGTCAGATTCATACATTATTTGGTTGTATTGTTGTAAAGGTACAGATACAACTTTTTTTATTTGACATTCTTTAGGGTATTTCTCTTTTACTTCTTGGAGAACTTCGTATAAGATGTCGGTTCCCTTGTCGGCAGCTCTGTTATGCTGTATTCCGATAAAAAAATTTACTTGCTCGAAATTTGATTTTATTGATTTAGGTTTATGATTACTGATATTTATAGGTATGGGAATGTATGCAAGTTTTTCTTTGTATATATTTTCGTAGGGGACGTAATATTCGTATAGACAAGCAATTATACCATTTGAATTTTCTGCGATTTCTATATTTAAGTCTTTTAATGGTGACGATAACCAGTTGTCCATTACTTTTTTTCTATCTCCTACTATTTCCGATTCTTTGTTTGGATAAAAATCAGAATATCGGAAAAAGTTTTTGTTTTTACATAATAATGCATAATAATAATCCGTAGCTAATGCGTCGAGGAATAATTTCTGATTGTTTGCTTTTAGAAATTTGTAAATCAATTTATTTTTTTGGGGTTTTAAATCAAGAAAGATAGGATTCTTGATTTGGACAATATCGTAATTGGTAAAGTGAGGAAGATACCTTAAAATATTTCCTATATATTTGATAGAATCAAATACGTTATGACTGTTTCTAATGAGGGATATGTCGCGTTGGTTGTTCATCCAGTTGCTCCCGTTAGATGCAACGGTAACATCATGGCCGAGAGCTCTAAGCCCTTCAGCAAGAGTCCAGTGCAAGTTGCTTGCCTCTCCTAATAATAGTATTTTCATAATATAAGTCGATATATTCTGTCTAAGAGCCCGTTTGAATTTTCCGATAGAATAATTTTCAAAGCAGTCTCGAACAAAATTTAAATGAACTCTTAGATATGACAAAGATAATATTTTATTAATCCAATTTTGTTTTCGTCAATAAATTGTATATTTGGAAATAATTGATAACATCCCAGAAGAAAAATGAAATTGCTTTTTTGTATTCCGTTAATGTGCGGTGGTGGTGCAGAACGTGTAATGGCTCTATTATGTAATGGTCTATCTGCTCGTGGCCATGAAGTAGTTTTAGCTACGGATACAAAGCAGGAGAGTTTTTATTCTTTGGATAAAAAAATTAGGCTTGTTTCTTTGTATCCGGATTTGGCACCTGGAGGAAATATTTTTAGAAAAATATATTACAATCTGTTTTTATTATACCCTAAAATACGAACAGTAATCAAAAAAGAGAAGCCGGATGTAATTATATCATTCCTATATATACTTAATCCTAAAGTTATATTAGCCAGTAGATTTTTAAATATCCCGGTAGTATCTTGTGAGCATACCAATTTTATTAATAATCGTACTTGGTTAAAAACGATTCGGCGAGTTTATATCAATAAGTTGGCTGATAAAGTAACCGTATTGACTCAAAGGGATTTTGATTTGCTCAAGGGTAAATTGAATAATATGGAGATAATGCCTAATCCTATTTCTTTTCCGGTTTGTAATATTTTTAATGTGTTCCGAAAAAAAGTAGTTTTAGCAGTGGGTAATTTAAATGCGTATGAAGGGAAAGGATTTTTGGGCCTGATTAAGGCTTGGAGCTCTATTGCTTCGAAAAATAAGGATTGGACCTTATGTATTGCCGGTAGAGGGAGTGAAAAAAGTATGTATATATTAAGGAACTTGATTGAAGAGTGTAAATTGGAGTCTCAAGTAAAGTTGCTGGGGGAGATAAAGGATATAGAATTGTTATACCGTACATCTACGATATTTGTTTTATCTTCTAAAAATGAAGGATTGCCCATGGTCTTGATGGAAGCCATGTCCCAAGGCTGTGCTTGTGTCAGTTTTGATATATCGACTGGACCGAGAGAGATTATAGATGACGGAGTGGATGGTATATTGGTAAAGGAGAATGATTTTGGAGAATTAATGGAAAAAATTGAGTGGTTGATATCAGATGAAGAAATGTGCAGGAAGCTTGGAGAGAAGGCGATGTTGAGTATGAACAGGTATTCATTACCTGTAATTCTCGATAAATGGGAGTCTTTGTTATCTGGGGTTAGAAACGAAAATTAGTTTTCTCGGGAAAATGAAGAATAGAGAAAAATGTGACATTTATGATTCATAAAATACTTTATAAATGTTTTGAACGTTATAAGAATCCTTCATTGGATTCTTATTACAAGTTTCTTTTAGAATCGGACTTCTGGAGTTTGGAGAAGTTGGAAGAATATCAATTTTTGAAATGCCGGGATTTTTTGAGTTTCGCATACACTTATTCAGATTATTATAGAGACCTATTTGATGAATGTAGGTTTTCTCCGGCATCGATGACTTCATTACAGGATTTAAAGAATATTCCTGTTTTGGAGAAATCGACATTACTTAGATTAAATGGAAAAATACAGTCAAAGTATCCATTTAAAAAATTGTTTTTATCAGAAACTTCGGGGTCTACGGGACAACCAATGAGGTTTTACCGCAATGAGGAGTGGGTATCACAGCACCGCGCATCAATTTTTAGGGGACATTCTTGGTATGGCCTTGAACGATGGGATAGGAATGGCCTTTTTTGGGGATATAATTTAGCCCGAAATAAGAGATGGAAAATACGGATACTTGATTATTTTCAAAATAGTTATCGTTTTTTTTCATATAAAGAAGAAGATTTGCTCCATTTTATTCGACATTTAGGTAAAGCGTCTTATTTGCAAGGGTATTCGTCAATGATATATGAAGTTGCCAAAATGGTGAATCGTGGGGAGATAAAAAAGGATTTCTCTTTGAAGATGGTAAAGGGCACGTCTGAAAAAATTTATGATAGTTATAAATCTGAGGTTAATACAGCTTTCGGACAAAAACTGATAAGTGAATATGGTGCCGCAGAGGCAGGGATAATTGCGTTTGAATGTCCTTGTGGGAGTATGCATATCAATATGGAAAGTGTTATTGTTGAAGAAGAAAATGGTGAGATTATCGTTACGAATTTGTTGTCAAAATCATTTCCTATTATTCGGTATAAATTAGGCGATTCCGTTATATTAGCAGACACAAAGTATAAATGTCCATGTGGCAGACAACACCCTGTATTATTAGACGTTGTAGGGCGTGTCGGGTCGGTTATTTATGGACGGGAGCATAAATATCCGAGTTTGACATTATATTATGTATTTAAAAATTTACTTTTAAAGTTTAATATATGCCTTAATTATCAGGGAGTTCAGTATCAAAAAGGAAGTCTGGAGCTTCGTTTGGAGCAGTCCGATACAGGTTATGAACTTGTACTAAGAGATGAGTTGAAAAAGTATTTTGCAGATGATTTGGATATAAGAATTTTGTATTCTCAGAGCATTCACACTTATAAGGGCAAGTTGAGAGATTTTGTATCGAAGGTAAATATAAAAGAATAATATAGAGTGGAAGAAATAATCACAATAGTAGTTCCTGTATATAATCGGGAAGTTCTTTTAGAACGAACATTACACTCGATTGTAGAACAAACTTACCGGCCTTTGCGTCTTATTTTGGTAGATAATAACTCCAAAGACCACTCTTTGACTATATGTTACCAGTTTCAAGCAAAGCATAGTAGAGAAGATTTTCGTATCGATGTGTTACAAGAGTTGAAGCCCGGGGCCAATGCCGCTCGAAATAGAGGGCTGAAAGAAGTTGTTTCGGATTGGGTAATGTTTTTTGATTCAGATGATGAATTGGTACCGGGTGCTATATCACGGATTGTACGTACGATTTCGAGATATCCTCAGGCAGAGATAATAGGATTTACAGCAAAACGGTATTTGCCAAATGGTCGAAAAGCGAATAAACGTCGTTGCTTTACAGCAAAGGTTGAAGACCAGGTGATTTATAGTATGATAAGTACACAGTGTTTTATTGTGCGTACAGAGTTGTTGCGTTTGTTAGGGGGATGGAATGAGGATTTAATGGCATGGCAAGATTGGAATATGGGGATACGTATTTTGATGCAGACACGGAGAATTGTTTGGATAAAGAGACCTGTATTGGTGAAAATACATGAACATGCAAAAAGTATTACGGGGGCCAATTTTGTCTCGAATAGAGAGGTACATTTTCATACTATGGAAATAACAGAAAAATATGTTGACGAGTCATCATTGAAAAATAAAAAACGGGTGATTCATTATATTCATTTGAAAATGTTGTATTTGGCAGGAATGTACAAGTATGAAAAAAATAAAGCATTAGCTTTGAATGCTTGGAATATATTTTTGCAGAAAGAGTCTCCCTCATTCCTTAAAAAGGGAATGTATTATTTCTTTTACCGTTATATAGGATTCGGAGGTCCGGGAGGAGGGACACTGTTACGGTGGCTGTTTTAGAATTAAACAGTTTCAAAAGAAACTCTCAGAGCAGACCGGGCAAAATTTAAACAAGCCTTTAGATAATATTCAAATTATCGAGAAGTTTTATATATAATTCGATGCCTTCTCTTATTTCATTTGTTTCTATATATTCATCTGCCGTGTGAGACCTGGACGAATCTCCAGGACCTATTTTTACTGAGGTGAAAGGCATCAGAGCCTGGTCTGATAATGTTGGGGAGCCGAAGGGGATGAGCCCGAGAATTTCTGCTCGAAGGATGAAGGGGTGTTCTTTCCCGATACGGGACGAATTTAATCTGAGCGAACGGGGAACTATTTCACATGGAATATTTTCTTTTAATATAGTAAGAGCATCTTGGTTGCTATATAATTCGTTTGTTCTCACGTCGACGACAAAATTACACCGGTCAGGGATTACATTATGTTGAGTTCCTGATTGTATCATAGTCACGCTAAGTTTTACAGGACCTAATATATCCGAGTTTTTAGGAAATTTGAAATCCCGGAATTTTTCGATGATTTTCAGTGATTTATAAATTGCATTATCTCCTTCATTACGGGCGGCATGTCCTGACTTCCCATATACAGAACAGTCTAATACCATAAGTCCCTTTTCTGCTATTGCAGGGTTCATTTGAGTCGGTTCTCCGACAACTGCAAAGTGAATGGGAGGCAGTTCTGTTAATACAGATTCTATCCCGTTTTTCCCGGAAATTTCTTCTTCTGAAGAAGCGAGGAATATTAAGTTATAAGGTTGCTCTTTCTTTGAAAGATATAAAAATACATGTAATAAAGATACTAAACTTGCTCCGGCATCATTACTGCCTAATCCGTAAATCCGTCCATTTTCTTCTACAGCCGAGAAGGGATTCCGTTTCCAGGCCGAAACAGGTTTTACTGTATCGATATGGGAGTTAAGCAATATGGTAGGTTTATGGACATCATATCCGGGAGCAATGCACCAAATATTATTATTTTTCCGATTGGCATGTAATCCTTTTTCTATAATAAAATTTTCAACTTTATTGGCTGCTTCATTTTCTTCGCGGCTTAAAGACGGTATTTCTATTAAGGTCTTTAGTAAGTCTATTGCTGAGTAATATAATTCGTCTGTATTCATATGTATATCGTACTTCCGATGCAAAAATAAGGATTATAATGATACGAAAGCTTGCCGATTGCCGAAAATAATGTAGTGAGGTATAGTATAACTTTAGTGTAAATATTTATTTTTGGAATAAAATTGAATAAAGGTGGCAAAAGACTTGTTTAATCGTTATATATGGCTGATCGATACAATTTATCGAAATGGTCGGTTGACAATGAAAGAGATTAATGAAAAGTGGATGAAGACAGACTTTTCTATGGGAGAGCCTTTACCTCTTCGAACTTTTCATAATCATCGGATTGCCATTCAAGAGATGTTCGATATAAATATAGGATGTGACAGAAGCACCTATGAGTATTATATAGAAGATGTTGAATCTCTTTTGGGCGGGAGTGTACGCAATTGGCTTATAAATACTTTCTCTGTAAATAATATATTGAATGAGAGCCATAAATTGCAAAGTCGTATTTTATTTGAAAATATACCGTCGGGGCAAAAGTTTCTTACCCCTGTATTGGAAGCCATGCGGGAAAATGTGGTACTTAAAATGACTTACAAAGGATATGCTCGTAAAGAACCGCATGTATTTGATGTACAACCGTATTTTATAAAAATATTCAGACAGCGATGGTATATGGCCGGATTTTCATTGGAGAAAAAGCAAATACGTATATACGCGTTGGACCGAATTGTGGCATTGGAAGAAACTTCAGATAAATTTGAGTATCCGAAAGATTTTGATGCGGAAGATTATATGTCTGGATGTTTCGGTATCATACGGGATGATGACATACCGATACAGCATATATTATTAAAAGTTACGGGAGGACAGGAAAATTATTTTAGAGCTTTGCCTCTTCATCATTCACAGGAAGAAGTTGAGACTACCGAAGAGTATGGGGTTTTTAGTTATTATCTTGCCCCTACATTTGATTTTTATCAGGAGATTTTGTCTCATGGAAATTTTGTTGAGCTTCTTTCTCCTGAGACGGTAAGAAATGAGATGAAACAGATTACACAGCAGATGTCTGTATTATATGAGTGAACCGAAAAGGGTTTTCGTTGGTTATAATTATAGCAATGTGAAAAATTTTGAGGGGTATGATATGGGAGTGAAGAAGTATAAAAGAGTTGATAAGGATTTAAAACTTCTTAAAATGGAATTCATGTTGTTTTAATGATTACCTTTGTCCCCGAATTTCATTTAAATTCTATGGTAATAAAAAACTTTTCAAATCTAATCCGTCGCCAAGCTGAGAAGTATGGCAATCGCGAAGTTTTTCGTCACAAGGATTATAAGACAAATCAATGGGTTTCTACTTCTTGGAATAAATTTTCTCAACAAGTTGATACAATAGCAAAAGCACTGGCAGAACTGGAAGTAAAAGAACAGGAGAATTTGGCTACTTATACACAAAATAAACCTGAGGGTCTAATTATTGATTTTGCAGCTTATGCCAATAGAGCCGTTATTGTGCCATTATATGCAACGAGCTCATTGTCCCAGATAGAATATATCATAAATGAAGCGGAGATTCGCTTCTTATTTGTTGGAGAGCAATTCCAGTATGATAATGCTTATGAGGCGCAGAAAGTGTGTCCCACATTGGAAAAGTTGATTGTTCTTGATTCAGATGTAAAGTTGGCAAAAGATGACAAAACATCTGTTTATTTTTCTGACTTATATAAGTTGGGTGAAAAGTCAGATAAAGCGGCATTGGTAGAGGCTCGTACATGTGCTGCAAAGGATGAGGATTTGGCAAATATTATTTATACCTCAGGTACTACAGGAGTGCCTAAGGGAGTTATGTTGGCTCATTCCAATTACAATGAAGCCATGCGTATACATATAGAGCGTTTGACGATGATTTCAGATAAAGATGTATCTATGTGTTTTCTCCCGTTGACACATGTATTTGAGAGAGCTTGGACTTATTTTTGTCTTGAAATGGGAATTCGAATTGCTATAAATTTAAAGCCCAATGAGATACAAGATACTATAAAGGAAGTGAGCCCGACTATAATGTGTAGTGTTCCACGTTTTTGGGAAAAAGTGTATACTGCTGTTCAGGAAAAAATATCTTCAGCTAAGGGGATACAATGCGTTTTGATGAACAAGGCTTTGAAGGTAGGACGTCACCGTAACTTGGACTATGCCCGTTTAGGAAAGAAAGCACCATTTGGCCTGGAATTGCAATATCGTTTTTTCGATAAAGTGGTTTTTAGCCGTTTGCGGAAGGCAATAGGTATCCCTAACGGCAACATCTTCCCTACTGCCGGAGCACCTCTTTCAGATACTATCAATGAGTTTCTGCATACGTGTGGGATAAATATTGTCTATGGATATGGCCTTACAGAAACTACTGCGACAGTATCTTGCTTTAATTCGGTAGGATATGAAATTGGTTCTGTTGGAGAGACAATGCCTTCTGTCCAAGTTAGAGTCGGGAAGGACAATGAAATATTGGTAAAAGGAGCTACAGTGATGAAAGGCTATTATAAAAAGCCCGAAGAAACGGCTCAGGTTTTTACAGAAGATGGATGGTTCAGAACGGGAGATGCGGGTCGATTGACTGATAATGGAGCATTGGTCCTGACGGAACGTATAAAAGACTTGTTTAAAACCTCGAACGGAAAGTACATCGCTCCTCAGGCAATCGAAACTAAATTAGGTGAAGATAAATACATTGATCAGGTAGCTGTTATTGGAGACCAGCGTAAATATGTTACGGCAATTATTATTCCGGCATATGAAGCCCTCAAAGAGTATGCAGCACAGAAGCAAATACAATATAGAAATTTGGAGGATTTGGTTAAAAATCAAAATATCCATAAGCTGATACAGGAGCGAATCAATATGTTGCAACAAAATTTTGCCCGATTTGAGCAAATCAAGAAATTTACGTTGTTGCCTCATGCTTTTAGTATGGAAACTGGTGAGTTGACAAACACATTAAAGATTCGTCGTCCCATTATTAACCAGCTCTATCGCGCTGAAATAGAAGCGATGTACGTATAATATTTTTTAAGATAAAAAGTCCGCAATTTTTACTTTATGAGGTTTGAGCATGATAAAAACCTTGAATGAGGTAAAGGTTGCGGACTGTTTTTTTATTATCTTCGCGACGGATTAAAAAAATAAGAAATAAATAATATTATGATTACTACCGAACAATTAAAGGAGCTTGAAGAACGCAAGTTGGCGTTGAGGAGGTATCTTTGACATCGATGCGAAGTTGATACAAGTGGAAGAAGAGGAATTGCGCACACATGTCCCTGATTTTTGGAATGACCAGAAAAAAGCAGAGGCACAGATGCGTAAAGTAAAAGAATTGAAGTTTTGGATTGAGGGATATAATGAAGCAGAGAAGTCGGTGGAGGAGTTGACCTTGGCATTTGATTTCGTCAAGGAAGATGTCATTACCGAAGAAGAGCTTGACCAGATTTATGCTACTACCAAAGAGATTATTGAGAATTTGGAGCTGCGCAATATGCTGCGCAGAGAAGAAGATAAATTAGGTGCAGTGCTGAAGATAAACTCTGGAGCTGGGGGTACGGAAAGCCAGGATTGGGCGTCTATGCTGATGCGTATGTATATCCGTTGGGCAGAAGATCATAAATATAAAGTGACGGTAACCAACCTGCTTGAAGGTGATGAAGCCGGAATAAAAAGTGCAACCATACAGATTGAAGGTGATTATGCCTATGGTTATTTGAAGTCAGAGAATGGAGTGCATCGCCTGGTACGTGTCTCTCCGTTTAATGCACAAGGTAAGCGGATGACTTCGTTTACATCTGTTTTTGTTGTGCCTTTAGTAGATGATTCTATTGAAATACATGTAAATCCGGCAGATATAACTTGGGATACTTTCCGTTCGGGAGGTGCCGGTGGACAAAATGTAAATAAAGTAGAGACCGGAGTACGGTTACGTTATAATTATAAAGATCCGGATACCGGTGAAACTCGGGAAATATTGATTGAGAATACAGAGACCCGTTCTCAATTAGATAATCGGGAAAATGCTATGCGTTTGTTGAAATCTCAATTGTATGAAATGGAGCTACGCAAGCGTATGGAAGAACAACAGAAGGTTGAAGCCGGAAAGAAAAAAATCGAATGGGGCTCTCAGATACGGAGTTATGTTTTTGATGATCGCCGGGTGAAAGACCATCGTACCAATTATCAAACGTCAAATGTGCAAGGTGTTATGGATGGAGATATTGATGGTTTCATAAAAGCATATTTGATGGAATTCGGGGGAGAACAGTCTTAATAATGGATATTCGATGGAAAAGTTGACGATAGTAAAAGTCGGAGGAAAGATTGTAGAGGAATCGGAATCTTTGCAGATTCTGCTCAATGATTTTTCCCATATCCAGGGTTATAAATTGCTGGTACATGGTGGTGGCCGGTCGGCAACACGAATCGCCTCCCAGCTGGGCATTGAAAGTAAGATGGTAAACGGCAGGCGTATAACTGATGCAGAAATGCTGAAAGTGGTTACTATGGTGTATGGAGGTTTGGTAAACAAGAATATTGTTGCCGGATTGCAAGCTTTGTCTGTTGATGCATTAGGTATGACCGGTGCCGATATGAATATATTACGTTCGGAAAAACGTCTGGTGAAAGATGTAGACTATGGTTTCGTGGGAGATGTGAAAGAAGCCGGAGGAGAAGCGTTATCTGAACTTATTCGGGCAGGAGTAGTCCCGGTATTGGCTCCGCTGACTCATGACGGTAAAGGAAATCTTCTGAATACGAATGCTGACACTATCGCAGGAGAAGCAGCCAAAGCTTTAGCCCGGTATTTCGATGTTACGTTGATGTATTGTTTTGAGAAAAAAGGTGTATTGAGAGACGAAAATGATGATGACAGCGTAATCCCGGAAATCGATGAGACTTTATTTAAGGAATATGTTGCCGATGGTATTATCCAAGGTGGGATGATTCCGAAACTTGAAAATGCTTTTGCTGCTATTAGGGCAGGAGTTAAAGAGGTGATTATTACCCAAGCTACGGAAATTAGTTCTGGAATAGGCACTCGGATACGGTAAATGTATATCATTTTATACCAGCCCTCAAAAAGACATAAAATTAATACCTTTTTGAGGACTGGTATTTTTGTTTTATTGGCCTATTTCGTGGATGGCTCCAGTCTGGGGATAGAATGTCACATGGGCAGGAGCTTTTTTGTTGTCGAACAAGTTGGGATCCAATCCATAAACAATACCGAATTGAGCGACTTGAAATGAATTTTTAAATACCGGCTTACCCTTATAAGTTATTTCGACAGCGGCTTTGCCCGGTATGCAATAGGCTACACCATTTTTTGGCATTTCCTTTATGTTGCCTTTCGCATCGACGGGGTATTCTCCTTTTTCGGTTATTTTTAAATTCATGTATACAGGTGCTCCACTTAAATTATTTTTATCTACAATTCCGATTAGGTCAGAAATTCTGAAAATAATTTCATTAGCTGTTTCATCAGTAGGAGTCCATGTAAAATGTTTTACAACTTGTTCTGTCTTGGTTGTCCCCATAAACATGGCCATTAGAGTACTTTCTTGTTCATCGAGTTGTTGCATCATGAGCTTGAGTGCAGCGCCATCTGCCGGCTTCTGGTCCGATTCTCCAGTTGACAGGTCCAGACGGCTTTCTCGGATGCGATAGATTTGCTTGGCTGCAACTTCGGCCATTTTGGCTGTGGAACCGGACATAAGCATTTCTTCGGTTAATACAGAAGCGTAATTGTTGTTTTCTAATGGTGAGGGAGTTTTTGCCGGAGTCAATGTTTTCGCTTTTATGCTTTCTGTAATTGGTTCTGTATTGATGGACAGTAAAAGTCCATCTTTGTTTAGATACATAAATGGTGCCGAGCCGGATTTGAATTTTACTAAATATTCTTGTCCTTTGTCCGGAATGCCATGGGATGTAACATTGACTTTGTCGAGATTCCAAAATACTTTATCCTCCGTAATTGATACGGGTACTCCTAAGTATTTTTCAGCATATTTATAATATGGCCCGGCTTTTTGTGTCGTTTTGGTAGCCGTCACTTCAATGTCGAAGACGGTTTGGGGTAGGGAGTATAGAAGACCATATTCATTATGCTTTCCAGCTGTAAATTTTGTAGTTTCTTGAGCGTAACTACAAACCGAAAATAAAATGCAAAGAGATAATATACTTTTTCTCATAATTGAAATATTTATTATTCGAAGTAATTTTTTAAGTGTTTATACGCTTTACCTAAATGATTAATGATATCTCCTGCTGTAATGTACTCCTGACTTTGTTCTTCTGCAGCGATATCTCCTGCCAGCCCATGGATAAAAACTCCTATGACAGCTGCTTCGTGTGGTAAGTATCCTTGAGATAACAATCCCGAGAGAATTCCGGTCAAGACATCTCCACTGCCGGCAGTAGCCATTCCCGGATTTCCTGTACTGTTGAAATATACTTTTTCTTTGGGAGTCACTATCGCAGTATTTGCACCTTTCAGAATGATAATCAGACGATAGCGCTTTGCCATTTCTGTTGCCTTTTTTAGCCTTTCGAGCATGTTGTCATGTTGCCCGAATAAACGGTCAAATTCCCTGATATGTGGAGTCAGTATACTATTTGCCGGGAGCTGTGATAACCAGTTGGGGTGTGTAGCCGCCATATTGATAGCATCTGCATCTAAGACGACGGGGTGTCTCATTTGTCCGAAAAGAGCTTCTATGGCCCTTGCAGTTTCTTCGTTGCGTCCGATACCCGGGCCTATCCCAAAGGTTGTATAATGTTTTTGAATGTTTATTTCCGTAATATGGGTCTGGCTGGTATCGGAAAGAAACATAGCTTCCGGAACAGCAGACTGTAAAACAGCATATCCACATTGGGCGGAGTGCACACTGACCAGTCCGGCTCCTGTATGTAAGGCCGCTTTAGTTGCCAGAACGGCAGCACCCATCATTCCTTTGCTCCCGGCTATGATAAGGGTGTGTCCGAAGTTGTTTTTATGGGCAAATTTCGGACGCTTTTTTATTAATGGTGCTATTTCATCTGTTTCAAGATAATAAAAATTAGCGGGAGTTGCTTCTATAATTTCTGGATGGATGTCAATATCTATAACTTTCCATTCTCCTACATACTCTGCGTTTTCAGGCAGCATGAATGCTAATTTTGGATACTGAAAAGTAAGAGTAAGAGTAGCTCGTATTATATTCCTACTATAATTTTCTGAATTATCTTCTCCGAATAATCCGGAAGGTAAGTCTATAGATACGACTTGAGCTTTAGAAGAGTTTATATATTGTACGACAGAGGCGAATCCTCCTGTTAAAGAAGTTCTTAGTCCTGAGCCGAATAGTCCGTCGATAACTAATGTCTGTGTGTCGAGTCTGGGGGGGAGGAAATCCCCTTTTATAACCTCAGTAAGGTGTATGCCTTCTATATCTTTTAAACGATCTTTATTTTTGGAACAGTCGGGTGACAGCTTTTGGAACGGGTTGAACAAGTAAGTTTCTAATTTGTACCCTTCTTCAATGAGCATACGGGCTACAGCAAGAGCATCGCCTCCATTGTTCCCTGGTCCTGCAAAGACAACAACACGAGTGTTACGTTGCCATCGGGACATAATCTCAAAAGTCACAGATGAGGCGGCACGTTCCATCAAGTCTATAGAACTTACAGGCTCATGCTCAATGGTATATTCATCGAGCTTTTTAGTTTCATTTGTAAAGAAAATTTTCATTTTAAGTTGACATTTGAGTATAAAATCATATTTATTGCAAAAATAAATTATTGCAATGGTAGCAAAAATTAGATGTTTTGTCTAATTTTACGCCCGAAAATCAAACAAATATAACTATTTTTATGAGTAGTACCACAATGAAACATCCAAAAGGATTATACCTTTTGTTTTTTACAGAAATGTGGGAGCGTTTTAGCTACTATGGCATGAGGGCCATGCTGATTTTATATCTTACAAAATCGGCACTTGAAGGTGGCCTGGGCTTCGATGTGCGTCAGGCCAGCCTTATATATGGTTTCTTTACTGGTTTTGTTTATTTTACGCCATTGATTGGTGGGTGGTTGGCCGATAATTATTTAGGGCAAAGAAAATCGATTACAATAGGAGGATTGACGATGATGCTGGGACAATTTTGCTTAGCAACAAAAGCCGATCCGTTATTTCTTACGATAGGTCTGCTGCTGCTCATTGTGGGAAATGGGTTCTTTAAGCCTAATATTGCAGTTCTTGTAGGAGATTTGTATCCATTGACGGATAGTCGAAAAGATTCGGCATTTACAATATTTTATATGGGAGTGAATATCGGTGCCCTTATAGCACCATTGGTGACTGGATATCTCGCTGTGACGTATGGTTATCGTTGGGGATTTTTTACTGCTGGAGCAGGAATGCTGTTGGGACAGGTATTCTATAATGCATTATCGAATCGATTGCTTGGGCAAATAGGGAAAAAACCGGTGATAAGGAAGGATGAAAATGGAAAAGGCGAGAAGAAACCTTTGACGAAAGACGAAAAAGACCGTACTATGGTTATATTTATACTGGTTGCTTTCTGTACATTCTTTTGGGCAGGATTTGAACAGGCCGGTAGTTCAATGAGTCTTTATACTGAAAAATTTATAAACAGAGATATTTTAGGATATACGATTCCGACAGAATGGCTGCAATCTGTAAATCCTGTATTTATTATAACATTGGCTCCTGTGTTTTCTGTATTGTGGAATCTTTTGTCTCGCTATCATAAAGAACCGTCTATTCCTGTAAAAATGGGTTGCGGGATGATTCTGCTTGGATTGGGATTTGTACTTATGGTCGGTGCGGCTTTAGAGAGAGAAAACTGTATATCTGCCGATGCTAAGGCAAACCTTCTGTGGCTCATAGGTGCATATTTATTGCATACTATGGGTGAGTTATGTTTATCTCCGATTGGATTATCGATGGTATCTAAATTATCTCCTGTGCGGTTGGTATCTTTTATGATGGGAGTATGGTTTTTAAGTAGTTTTTTGGCAAATATTGCCGGAGGGGTAATAGCATCTTTCTTCTCTCAATTGGGAGCTCTGAGCATTTTTGCTTCTATAGCGGTCGTATCGGTATTGCTCGGAATTATATTATTGTCGATGAGCAGTTGGCTTTCTATTAAGATGCGTGGTATAAAGTAATTTTAGATAGGAGAATACTATAAAAATCTCTACATCTTTTTGCATTATTT
Source organism: Gabonia massiliensis (assembly GCF_001403595.1). Classification (NCBI taxonomy): domain Bacteria; kingdom Pseudomonadati; phylum Bacteroidota; class Bacteroidia; order Bacteroidales; family Porphyromonadaceae; genus Gabonia; species Gabonia massiliensis. Next base: position 669,135 of record NZ_LN877940.1, read on the forward strand.
CAAAATATTGTACCTTTGCGCATCAAAAATAATCATCACATACTACGCCGATGAACACAATACAAATAAAAGACAAGAAATTTGTCCCTTATATCGATCGGAAGAAGATTCAGGAGGCTATACAGAAAGTTGCTGCGCGCATTAATGAAGATTTAGTGGGACAGAACCCGCTGTTTATATGTGTGTTGAACGGAGCGTTTGTTTTTGCAGCAGACCTTTTCCGGGAAATAACGATTGATAGTGAGATAACTTTTATGAGAATGAAATCTTATTCAGGAACTCAATCGACTGGTCGTGTGAAAGAAATTCAAGGATTGGGAGAAGATATAACCGGGCGTACAGTTGTCGTTGTGGAAGATATTGTTGATACAGGATATACGATACAGCATATAAAGGAACAGCTTAGAGCCAAAAATCCCAAAGATATACGGGTTGCTTCTCTTCTGTTCAAGCCTGAAGCATTGAAGTGTGATGTTAAGGTAGATTATGTAGCATTAGAGATACCCAATGCGTTTATTGTTGGTTATGGTCTTGATTATGACGAACAGGGACGTAATCTGAAAGATATTTATGTGATATCAGAATAATAAAAATTGTAGAATAGAGATGTTGAACATTGTAATTTTCGGAGCTCCGGGCTCAGGTAAAGGAACACAAAGTGAAAAAATCATTGAGAAATACGGATTATTCCATATCTCAACGGGTGATGTATTACGGGCCGAGATGAAAAATGGCACAGAATTAGGTAAAATTGCCGAAGGATATATCTCCAAAGGCCAATTGGTTCCCGATGATTTGATTGTTGATATGTTGGCGAAAGTCCTTGATATGAATGAGGAAGCTAAACAAGGGGTGATATTTGACGGTTTTCCTCGGACAATTCCACAGGCGGAAGCTTTGAAAAAAATGTTGGCAGAGAGAAATACCGAAGTTTCAGCGGTTATCGGTCTTGAGGTAGAAGAAAAAGAACTTATCGACCGCTTACTGAAACGTGGCCAAATATCGGGACGTTCGGATGATAACTTAGAGACGATAAAGAGCCGTTTGGATGTATATCATAACCAAACTACGCCACTGAAAGATTTTTATATCAAAGAAAAAAAATATAAAAAGATACACGGCATGGGATCAGTAGATTCTATTTTCGATTCTATTGCTAAAGAGATAGACAACTTGTAATTAAAGGGACTGATACGAAAGGGGGCAGGATAAGACTTGGCAAAAGCCTTATCCTGTCCTCTTTACTTTTTTATAACAAAGACTGTAAATCTGAAATCGGATAAAAATCGTATATTTGCACCCTTAAAGCATTAAATAAAATTTTATGGCGGGCTCAAATTTCGTTGATTATGTAAAGATTCATTGCCGTTCAGGAAAAGGAGGGGCAGGTTCGATGCATTTGCATCGGGAGAAATTTATAACTAAAGGTGGTCCGGACGGTGGAGACGGCGGACGGGGCGGTCATATAATTTTACGTGCTAACCGGAACTATTGGACATTATTGCATTTAAAGTTTTCGCGTCATATATTTGCCGGACATGGGGGACATGGTGGAGCCAGCAGAAGTTTTGGAAAGGATGGTGAAGACCAGATTATAGAAGTGCCGTGCGGGACTGTTGTATTTGATGCCGATACCGGAGAATATTTGTGTGAAGTTACCGAGGATGGTCAAGAGTTGATTTTATTGAAAGGGGGGCGTGGAGGTTTAGGAAATTGGCATTTCAGGTCTGCTACGAACCAGACACCCCGATATGCTCAGCCGGGAGAACCTGCAGAAGAAAGGTCGGTAATAATGGAGTTGAAGTTGTTGGCCGACGTCGGATTAGTCGGATTTCCTAATGCAGGTAAATCTACGTTGCTATCGGTTGTTTCAGCAGCTAAACCTAAAATTGCAGATTATCCGTTTACTACATTGGAACCGAATCTTGGTATTGTTTCTTATCGGGACAATCGGTCATTTGTCATGGCTGATATTCCGGGTATTATTGAAGGTGCCAGTGAAGGCCGAGGACTTGGATTAAGATTTTTACGTCATATAGAACGGAATGCATTGCTCTTATTTATGGTTCCGGCCGATAGCAATGACATACGCTCGGAGTACGAAATTTTATTGAATGAAATAAAACAATTCAATCCTGAACTGTTAGATAAACAAAGAGTTCTTGCCATCACAAAGTGTGATATGTTGGATGAAGAATTGACTGCAGCTTTGAAAGAAGATTTGCCCGATATGCCTTGCATATTTATATCTTCAGTTACAGGACAAGGCATTCAGGAGTTGAAAGACTGCTTGTGGCAGGAATTGAATAAAGAAGAGAATAAAGTAACGACTATTACACATCGTAATCTGGATGTTAATCATCGTGTCAGGGAGGAAGATGAATTTGAATTGGATGAGGCAGATGAGAGTGATTATGAAGAATACGATTGGGAAGAATGATTTCTATTGAGCAGGAGGGACTGGAGTTATTGCAATTTGAGTCTACGTTTTTAGATAATGATGTTTTTAGTTTCGTTACAACACGGAATCAGGCAAAGATTGATAATCCTTATTCTTCTTTTAATTTAGGATTATATTCTGGGGGAGATAGAGATGAAGTATTGAGAAATCTTGAGCAATTGAGTAAGGTTATTGGCATATCTTCTGAAAATATCTTCCTTCCCCATCAAGCACATGGTGTAAAGATTGGTACTGTTGATGAAGATTTTATGTCTCTTGATACAGATTCGAAGGCGAAAGCGTTAAATGGCATTGATGCTTTGATAACTAATATACCTTTCGTCGTTATTGGGGTAACGACGGCCGACTGTGTCCCGGTATTATTATATGATACAAAAAATAAAGTTATAGCGGCTGTCCATGCAGGATGGAGAGGAACGGTAGGACATATTGTACGACAATGTGTAAAGCGTATGAGCTTGTTGTATAAAACGAGGACAGAAGATATTAAAGCCATGATTGGTCCATCTATTAGTCCCGGGTGTTTTGAAGTTGGAAATGAAGTTATTGACATATTCCGTTCTTCTGGCTACGATTTGTCTCAAATCAGTTTTTTTAACCGGGATTCGAATAAGTACCATATTGACTTATGGGAGGCTAATAGATTGGATTTGGCAAATGTAGGTGTTCCCCACTCACAGATAGAGATATCGCAACTTTGTACATATACATTATCCGATAAATTTTATTCGGCCCGTCGGTTATCTGTATCTTCTGGACGTTTTGTAACAGGGATTTATCTGTCGGAGCAGTAAAACCATTTCTGGATAATCACAGTTTGAGTTTGACAACGTTTTTCATTATCTTAATTTTAAGATATCACCCTCAGAGGGAACATAATCTTTATCTTTATGATTTATTTTATAAAGATTCTTTAATCTCATGCCATACCGTTGAGAGATATCGTGCATGGATTCACCTACTTTTACGGTATGGTGTTTAAATTGTTTGGTTGCCTTTTTGTTTTTCTTTTCGAGAAAAAGAACATTCCCCTCCTCCAGAGGATAGTCTTTGGGTAGTTCGTTATATTTGCATATTTTTCTAACACTGAATCCCATTTCTTTGGCGATAGATTCCGGTGTTTCGCCGTCGCGGGCTTCGACGTAAAGTAATCCGTAAGCCTTGTATACCGGTCGTAAAATAACGATTTCGGGTTCTTTAGGTTCTTTACGACTGCCTTTACGATCATACTGGTATAGTTCATATAATTCTATCAGTTGTATCAGTTTGCTGGCATAGGCTTTGTCTGTTGCATATCCGCATCGTTGTAGTCCACGCGCCCAGCCTTTGTAATCAGTGCTTTTTAATTCGAAAAGACAAGCATAGCGCATGTTTCTGGTCAAGAAAAGAGAATGATCTTCGTATGATTCTTTGGGATGCCTGTATTTGCGGAAACATTCGCCTTTGGCGTCGTCATCATGATATACCTTTTGTCCTTGCCATTTATGGCATTTTATTCCAAAGTGATTATTTGATTTTCGAGCGAGAGTACCTCTCCCGGCACCTGATTCGAGCAAACCTTGTGCCAAGGTAATACTGGCTGGTATTTTATATTTACGTTGATGTTCGATAGCCAAATCTTTGTATGTATCTATGTATTGCAAATAAATACGGTTCTTATTTTGAGCTTCAGATATAAAGAATATACTTGAAATCAAAAGCAGTAAACAAACAGAAATAAATTTTCGGAACAGCATTTTCTATATGTTTTTATTGTAAAAAGAAAGATAGAGACTGATATTTTCTATCGAAACTTTGTTATATTTGTATCTTACAAAAGCATACTGCTATGAAAGAGTTAAATATCCCTGCAAAGATAACAGTTTGTTCTTATGATGAACTGAGTAATATAGAAAAAAACTTAATAGATCTTGCAAAGAAGGCCAGCAATAAGTCTTATGCACCATATTCTAAGTTTCAAGTAGGGGCTGCCGCATTATTAGAGAATGGGGAGATAGTAACTGGCAATAATCAAGAAAATGCAGCATATCCTTCGGGCTTATGTGCCGAGCGGGTTACGTTATTTTTTGCAAATGCCAATTTTCCGGATGTTCCTGTAAAGGCTATCGCTTTAGCAGCACAGGCGGGAGGTGATTTTACAGAGTCACAGGTTGCTCCTTGCGGAGCTTGTCGCCAAGTGATTTTGGAGACGGAAAATCGTTTTGATACACCTATCCGGTTGTTGATGTATGGTAAAGAGGGTGTTTATATTGTAAATTCGATAAAAGATATACTGCCCTTACATTTCGATAAAAGTAGTATGGAAGTTTGATTTTGCGTTTTTTTAGAAATATTTTTTAGTTTGGGATTGTAGAACTAAAAATACATCCAACAATTTCTAAAAAAGAAAATAGCTTTATAATATTCCGGGATAATCATGTATATTTGTAAGTACTAAAAATAGAAAGGATACCCCGATAAGATGGATAGTTATATTGTTTCTGCTCGGAAATACAGACCGTCAACATTTCGTTCAGTCGTTGGTCAGAAGGCTCTGACTCAAACGCTTAAAAATGCTATTGATTCACAGAAGTTAGCGCATGCCTATCTTTTTTGCGGACCTCGAGGTGTTGGGAAGACTACGTGTGCCCGTATTTTTGCCAAAACAATAAATTGCTTGCATCCTACGGAAAATGGAGAAGCTTGTAACGAGTGTGAATCGTGTGTCGCTTTTAACGAACAGCGTTCTTATAATATATTGGAACTTGATGCGGCATCTAACAATTCTGTAGACGATATACGACAGTTGACAGAACAAGTACGAGTAGCACCTCAAATAGGCAAATATAAGGTATTTATTATTGATGAGGTCCATATGCTTTCATCTCAGGCATTTAATGCCTTTCTTAAGACATTGGAAGAACCTCCGCACCATGCTATTTTTATTTTAGCTACCACAGAGAAAAATAAGATATTGCCGACGATCCTTTCTCGCTGTCAAATATATGATTTTCAAAGAATAACAATAGCTGATACGATTGAGCACCTGCAATATGTCGCTTCTCAGGAGGGGATAGAGGCTGAAGTTGAGGGGCTCAATATAATTGCGCAAAAGGCTGATGGGGGAATGCGTGATGCATTGTCGATTTTTGACCAGGTAGTTAGTTCTACTCGTGGTCATATAACATATGCTTCAGTAATAGAGAATCTGAATGTTTTGGATTATGAGTATTATTTCAAATTGACAGATTCTTTTTTACGGCAATCTGTACCTGAAGCGCTTTTGATTTTTGATAGAATATTGCGAAATGGTTTTGAAGCCCAGTATTTTGTAAGTGGATTGAGTACGCATTTCAGGAACCTTTTGGTTTGCAAAGATCCATCGACACTATCTTTGCTGGAAGTGGGACCTTCTGTCGCTCAGCGTTATGGGCAGCAAGCTGCTCAATGTAGTAACGATTTTTTGTATAAAGCTATCGATATAAGTAACGGATGTGATTTGTCTTATCGTACCAGCAATAACAAAAGGTTATTAGTTGAGTTGATGTTGATAAAACTGTGCCAATTATTAGCTCCGGTACAAGTCGCGCCATCTGTGGCACCACCTTTGCAGAAAGTAGCTTCGGCTACCTCTTCAAATCAGCCTTCGGTTTCGTCTCAACCTCCCCCTGCACAGCAAGTGCCACAACAAAATAAAGTACAGCAACCGGTATCACCGGCTGCTGTGTTGCAGTCTCAGGCTGTACAGCCACCAAGACCTGTGACGGTATCCAGTACTTTACAGCAGTCTCAGCCTCCTAAAGCACCGATGCCAAGAATGGTGCCTCCTTCTATATCTATAAAGAAGCCTCAGGTGATGACGGAGACTCAAGTTAAGAAAGAAACGGGAACTGTGACGGAAATGAGTAACCCGTTTACTGTGGAGGATTTGCAGAGGGCTTGGGTTCGTTTTACGCAAACTATACCGACAGAAACAGTATTGGTAAATACAATGATTAGTTGTAAACCCCAAATGCAATCGGCATTACATTTTGAAGTGGTTGTCGATAATCAGGCCCAAGTAAAATTGGTTCAGGAAAAAGCCGCCTATATTCTTCCGTTTCTGAAGCAAGAGTTAAAAAATACACACATTTCAATGTCTGTTCGGGAAAGCGCACGCGCTGAAAAACAGAAAGCTTTTAGTCAGAGAGAGAAGTTAAATATGATGGCTCAGAAAAATCCGTATATCCGACAATTTGCCGATAAGTTCGGTCTTGAATTGGCATAAATGAAAGGGGGAGAAAGAAACATCTTACAAATTTTCTTGTTCTGTCTTTTCCGGAACGAATTGATAAGCTCCAATATCCGGATTTTCTCCTTTAGGTCGAAGTGTTCCCAGCATATCCGTTCGTAACTGTTCGTTTAGATATTCGGGATTTCCGGCTTTGATAGCAGAGGATTGGTCTGAGCTGAGACGATAATCGAATATATAATCATCGCCTGTTGCATAGAATTTGGGGTCACCTTCCCAGATACAGTTGAGGAAGTTTTCATCATCGCTTCCACCCAGAGTGAATAGACAATTATAAAAATGAATGTTGAATCCCAACAAATCTGTCGGTTGTATCAGAGTGTAGCTACCTGAAATAATACAGTTTTTGAAAGAGATATTCAATGCTTTATCTCCTAATGTAGAAGCATATTTATCGAAGGTCAATATCGGAGAACGAATAATATCTAAACGGTAATAATTGACGATGGTGCAATGTGTGAATTCTGCTTTGCCTCCAGATATTTTTAAGACGGCGTTTCCTGCATTTGAAAATTGACAATTCCACGCGTTGATTTGACTGTCAGTTGAAGAAAATAGATTTCCGGCGGAATTATGTATGACAGAATTACTAAGTTCCAGTTTGAGCTTTGATATGTCGGAAGAGTCTATCACCATGCCGTAAGAAGAGCCACGCATAGACACATGATCGAGGTGATTGTCGTAACTATCTTTATAAAAATGTATGCCACCCCATTGCCCGGCTAAGAAGTCATAAGGCAGTGTTGGAAAGAGTTTGTCTAAGCGGTCGCCTCTGAATGTTACAGGTTGGGAAACGGAACCTTCAGCATTTAATCGACCTTTTACTCTCAGTTCGGCTTTGTTATGAAAATGTAAGCGTGTGCCAGCTTTTAATGTCAAAGTTACATCTGGGGCGATGATAAGACTATCGTATATTAAATATGGTTTGGGGGAGGAAAATTCAGTATCGACTTTGATAGTATCTCCTCGGAGCAAAATAGCATCTTGCCCATAAGCTTCAAGAATAATCTTTTGGTCTATACCGTTAGTGGTAAAGATGATAGCATCCTCTATTTTCATTGGCGTATCTTGCCCGGTAGGGTCTACATTGGCTTTGACAAATACGGTGAGGCTGTCTTTGCCTAATATTTCGATATTTTGTAAATCTGGGCCTGGTTGTCCGTCGACGTTTATATAAAATCCGGCGTTTCCATTTGTCAATCGGACAGATGATATGTTCAAGGCTTTTGAATTATGGTTATAGACTCGGAATGAGTAAGTCGCTGTTCCTTTTTGAGTAAAAATGGTATCGAACTTTACGCTGTCGGTAGAAAATGAGAGACGGTCGTTTGGGTTGGTTGAGAAGTCTTCTTTGAAACAGCTCACAAAAGATAACCCGCACAATATTGCGATAAGGAAAAGTATAATTCGTTTTTCAGTCTTCATGTAGAAATAACGCTTTTTTATGATGCTTATTGTGGAACAAAGATACGGAAAATGAGAAAATTTGAAAATGAAGTATGAAAACCTCAAAAGTTAATGTACTTTTGCCAAAGTAGCAATTTTATTGGATTATGAAATATTATCTGATTGCCGGTGAAGCGTCCGGAGATTTACATGCAGCAGCACTGATGAAAGCTTTGAAGAATGAAGATAAAGATGCTGTTTTTCGATTTTTTGGAGGAGACCTCATGCTTGCAGAAGGCGGTACGCTTGTGAAGCATTATCGGGAAATGGCTTATATGGGCTTTATTCCGGTGATATTGAATTTTGATAAAGTGTTGGCAAATATCCGTTTGTGTTGTAATGATATTACACAGTGGAAACCGGATGTTGTTATTCTTGTAGATTATCCCGGATTTAATCTTAAAATTGCAAAATTTGTAAAAACTCATCTGACTTCATCTGTTTATTATTATATATCTCCGAAAATTTGGGCGTGGAAGGAATATCGTATTAAGAGTATTCGGAATTATGTTGACCGTATGTTTTCTATATTGCCCTTTGAGGTTCCTTTTTATCAAAAACATAATTACCGTATCGATTATGTTGGTAATCCGACGGTCGATGAATTGTCTGGGCGTCCGTATCAAAATGAGACTTTTGAACAGTTTGTTGGGGAGAGTGAGCTTGGAAATAAGCCGATAATAGCATTATTGGCAGGAAGCCGGATTGCTGAAATAAAAGATAATTTACCGATAATGATAGAGGCTGCATCAGCATTTCGCGATTATCAATTGGTTATTGCAGGAGCTCCTGGTGTAGAACCTGATTTTTATAATCAATTTATTAAAGGCAAAGATGTGGCAGTTGTATTTGGAAGAACATATCGTTTGTTACAACAATCCAGAGCAGCATTGGTTACGTCGGGTACTGCAACTCTCGAAACGGCACTGATAGGAATACCTCAGGTCGTTTGTTATAAGATGAAAGGGGGTAAATTGGTCTATCAAATATTTAAACGTATCTTGCATATTCGTTTTGTTTCGCTGGTAAATCTTATTGCTGATAGAGAAATCGTAAAAGAATTGTTGGTACATTTGTTTACAGTAGAGAACACTCGTAGAGAATTAGGCATTTTACTGAATGATACGCCTGAAAGAAGGGAGATGATTTCCGGATATAAGGAAATGACCGATAAGTTGGGAGCTCCGGGTGCCCCGCAGAAAGCGGCATATCTGATTGTGGAATCTTTATCGAAAATCAGTCGGACATAGATTGTGTATGTTCGATTATAGGAATGATTTCTTCGAATGAGTGCACTGTATATTTTTCGTTATCAATTTCAATAGAAATATTATCCTTTTGATTTGCCGATATATGAATATTTGTACAAGTATTTTTGTCGGAAACCGGCATGAAACCATTTTTTTGCAGGAGATTTTTCAACCAATGTGATAGTTCTCCCTTAGCTTCGACTCTGACGGGAGTCTGATGATGATAGATTTGGGGCCGGAAGCTTCCATTTTCTTTATTAAAAAAAATGTTTGGTCGAGAAAATAATCTATCCATTTCTCCAGATAAAACGATATCTTCTGTAAAACCGCTCAGTAATCCTTTATCTCTTGACAATAGCCAGAGACGGTCAGATAACAATAGTGCTAAATCAGTATCATGAGTGGACAATAAAATAGCCTTATTTTCATCATGAGCTAATTGGTGAAGTAACAACATGATATCTATTCGGCTGGGTATGTCTAAAAAGGCTGTAGGTTCGTCCAGTAATACGATAGGGCATTCTTGAGCAAGGGCCTTGGCTATCATTACTTTTTGCCGTTCACCATCAGATAATTGGGAGACATAGTGACTGGCTTTATCCGTAATACCTGTTATCGATAGGGCTTTTTCGATAATATCTTTGTCTTTCTTATTTAGTTTCCCAAAAAAACCGGTATAAGGATGTCGTCCTAAAGATACGAGTTCAGCAACAGTTAGGCCTCCTGCATAGATTTTGTCTGTTAAGACAACTCCGATTAGGCGGGATATTTCATATTCTTTATAATCTTTGAGAGCTTTTCCGAGCAGATAGACATTTCCGGTGAGAGGAGCTTGCATGGTACTTAAGGTTCGTAATAGGGTCGATTTTCCTGCACCATTAGGACCTAATAGACAAGTTAACTCCCCTTTGAATAAAGAAAAGTTCAAAAGGGAATGTATTGTTTTTATGTCAGCCTGATTCTGTCGGTATCCTATACTTATGTTTTCGGCTATGAATATAGATTCTTTTTTCATCAATGAAAGTATTGTATTTTCTTTTGGTTGATGATTACGTAAATAATGACTGGAGCCCCCAGAATGGGAGTGATTGCGTTTAAGGGCAATAGCCCGTTTTCTCCCGGTAATATACATATGAGATTACAAAGCAGGGCAACAACAGCACCCATAAGTAAAGTAACCGGGAGCAGTATAGTATGATTAGAGGACCCTAATAACAGCCGTGATATATGAGGAACAGCTAACCCGATGAATGAGATGGGACCGCAAAATGCTGTGGCAGTCGCTGTTAATAGACCGGTAGCAAATAACAATATCCAGCGGATACGCCCGATAGAAATACCCAAATTGGCAGCATAGCGCTCTCCTAACAAAAGTGCATTTAGAGGTTTTACTAAAAGAATAGAGATGAAAAGGCCGATTATAATCATCAGACTGAAAAAAGGTAGTTGTTCTCGTGATACACCGGAGAAATCTCCCATTCCCCATAAAGTATATGAAAAAACGCCTTCGGCAGTAGCAAAAAAATTGATAAGAGATATGGCAGATGAGGTTATATAACCGACCATAATCCCTATGATGAGTAGCATCAAGTTACTTTTTACCAAGGTAGAGAAGAATAATATAGTCCCTAAAATGAGTCCAGAACCCACGAATGCCCCTGTAATGATAGCCAAACTGCCGGACAAGGAAAATAATCCGGCTTTACCTATGGAGCTTCCAAAAACCAGCATAACTAATGCAACACCTAAACTGGCTCCCGTATTGATACCTAAAATAGATGGCCCGGCGAGAGGATTGTTGAATGCAGTCTGGAGCAGGAGCCCTGATACGGATAAGGCTGCCCCGCAAAGTAAAGCGGTAAAGGCTTGGGGAAGCCTTGATTGCAGGATGATGAAAGACCAACTGCTTTTTTCCGTTTCATTGCCCAAAAGGATATTACATACAGAGCGTATGGGGATGGATACAGAACCGAATATAAGATTGCATATAAATAGGATTATAATAATCAGCAACAGGCAAGTCACATATATTTGTCCCGAGTCTGTAGTGAATACTTTATTTTTCATTCATTCAATTTTTTAAAGTATTTGAGTGACGTGTCGGATAAATGTCCGGGATGAAATATGTTTATCATGTCTTTTAAAATATAATCAGGGTGTAATGGTAAATCGTCGTAATACGATGATTTTAGTGTATTACAGCCGTATATATTTTTATTTTTAAATGCATCAAATTGATTGTAAGGTTTGTAGTCTTTTTCTAGACTTTGATAAGTCAGGTCTTTTTCATTATTATATTTGATAAGCCAGATATCAGCTTGGTGAGCTTTCTCAAATACTGTTTCGAAAGAAAGAGCGATAGAGCCTGTATGAGAATCGTTTTTCCATATATAATCGGCTCCCGCGTCTTTTAGCAAACAAGCCATGTAACTGTTGCCTCCCGGTTGATACCAGACAGAGCTCAATTTTGTTTCGGTAAAAACAGAAGGTTTATGTGCTTTTTGTGGAAGATTATTACATAACTCGTTGTATCGGGTCATTGTTTGACTGAACAAAGAATCGGCTTTACCTTCCTGCCCGAAAAATAACCCCAGTAATCGAATCCATTCAGTCCGGCCTAAAGGATGATTCTCCATATAGTCACTACATTCAATGATAGGTATCCCGCATTTTTCGACTCTTCCATAGCCCATATTTTCCATAGGAGAAACAAGAATAGCCTCGGGATTTAATTCTATTATTTTTTCTACATCAGGCGAATAAGACTCACCAAGGTCTTTGATTTTTCCAGAAGAAAGGCCTTCTTTGATAAATGGCAATGTGATGTATTGGGAGTCACAGACCCCGGTTATGGTTTGCCCTGCGTCTATGGCTTCGAGCATACTGCAATGCACCGAAGAATATACAGCAACATTTTTGAGAGGGGTTCTGACAACAGTCCCCAAAGGAATATTGGATGGAAGTTGGGCATCACGGGGTACGAGAATGTATGTGTGTAAAATTCGGGTAGTATCCCACGGATTGAGTATTTGCACTTCAGTATAATCAGGGAATTTTTTTATGGATAATCCTTGGGCATATGTTGTTTTATAAGCTTCAGCTGATTTATTATTTTCTTGTTTATTATTGGAGGTACAGCTTAATATAAGGCAAAAAGATAATAACAAAAGAAATTTTTCCATATTATCAATATTTGGGCAGTTGTTAAAAACAGCGTTAAAGATACATTTTTCTATTTAAATCTCAATATTTAAATATATGAGGTTCTATATATAATATTCAGCTAAGTCTATCAGACCGGCTCGTATGGCATATTTTGTAGCTTCGTGGATTGTATTGACTTCCAGTTTACGAAATATATTTTTACGATGGGTATTGACAGTATGGAAACTAAGGTTTCGAGAAGCGGCTATCTCTTTGGTAGTTTTTCCAAGAGCTATTTCTCTAAGAATATCTGTTTCTGTTCGAGTTAGCTGAGGAGATGGGGCGGAAGCTTGAAGCCTATGCTCAAGTAATTGATTGCTTGCATAATTACATAAGAATCGTTTCCCTTTAAGAGTATAGTGTATAGCCGTTAGGATTTCTTCTTTAGAATTTTCTTTTAAAACAATACTTATTGGAAGATGATTTTGAGCAATATGATATAAGAAACTATTGCTTAGTTCAATAGAAAAAAGTAACCATACTGAATTTTTGAATCGTTCCCTTAGAATGAGTAGTTCTTCAATGCGGTTAAAGTTGAAAAGAGTGTAATCGAGTATTATTAGAGAATATTCATTCACATTTAATTGGGAAACGAGCTCACTTTTATTGGGGGCAAAAGAGTAAGACAAGTCTTTATAATTCTCTTTCAGTAAATATAGCAATCCGGCTTTTGTTATGTCCTGATTGTCTGCCAATATTATATTTTTTATTTCATGCATGGGCTTGTGTATTTGGAACTTTAGCCTATACAAATATAGAATTTTTGCGTGAATATCTGATACAAAAGTTGGCTATATCTTGTCACGATTTTAATGAGGTATAAATATTTCTTGAGTAAGTTTGTATATTTGTTGTGAAAAAAATGTGCATATGAAAAAAGATGTAAAATATAAAGGTTGCGGAATAAAGAATACAAGTAAAAGAAGTCGAAAGGCTCCTTCGGGTAAACGTATCGGCAAGTCAAGACCGGAAAAAGCTAATAACCAAAGAAATCGTATTTTGAATTGAATTACAGTATGAAAACAAGGTAAAATATCGAATATGTGTTTCAAATTCAATATTTTACCTTATTTATGACAAAATTTTTTTTATTATTGTTCCATCAAAAAGCGTTTGAACGGAATGAACGTAGAAGGTAACTCTACACTTTTCTTTTCCCCATTCATAAATGCCTGGAGAGTTTGGGGTATTTTTACATTTTCATGAATTGTATTTTCTACAGTTTCTAAAAATTTAGCGGGGTGTGCTGTTTCTAAAAATACACCGTTTTCTTCAGGCTGTAACGAATCTTTTAGGGCCTGGTAACCACAAGCCCCATGGGGGTCGAGCAGATACCCTGTCGATTTGTGCAGTGTGTTTATTGCTTCTCGTATCATGTCATCGGTATAGCTATATCCACTGATTTCTTTGCAGATTGCTTCATGAGAATTTTTATAAAGTTCCAGAATGCGTGCGAAATTGCTGGGATTGCCAACATCCATAGCATTAGCTATAGTTGCAATTGAGGGGCGTGGAGAGTATATTCCTGTATTGAGGTATTGAAGGAAAATGTCGTTACGATTGTTTGCCGCAATAAATCTCTTTACTGGAAGTCCCATTCTTTTGGCAAATAATCCGGCTGTAATATTTCCGAAATTTCCACTGGGTACACTGAATACTACATTTTTGGCTTTCTCTTTTTTAGCTAATTGAGCATATGCATAAAAGTAGTAGAATGCCTGAGGAAGAAATCTGGCTACATTGATGGAATTTGCCGAAGTCAATTTCATCGCATTATTTAGTTCCTCATCCATAAAGGCCGATTTTACGAGAGCCTGGCAGTCATCGAAAGTCCCGTCAATTTCTATGGCTGTAATATTTTTCCCAAGTGTAGTGAATTGTTTTTCCTGAATCTCACTGACTTTACCTTTAGGATAGAGGACATATACATGTATGCCGGGAACACCGAGAAATCCATTGGCAACGGCACTACCAGTATCTCCCGAAGTTGCCACAAGAACATTAACTTCTTTTTTCCCTTCTTTTTTAATAAAATAGCCTAATAGACGAGCCATAAAGCGTGCTCCTACATCTTTAAATGCCAGTGTCGGACCGTGAAAGAGTTCAAGACTATAGATATTATCACATACAGGGACTACCGGAGTATCGAAGTTCAATGTATCATATACGATTTCTTTTAGAATATCGGCTTCTACATCTTCTCCGAAAAAGGCCTCAGCAACAATGAATGAGATTTCTTGAAAACTCATTTCTCCGATATTGTGATAAAAAGCATCGGGTAGTCTTTTTATCTGTTTGGGCATGAAAAGCCCTTTGTCTTTGGCCAGACCTTTGACAACAGCCTCTTCGAGCGTTACTTCTTGTGTTTGTTTATTGGTGCTATAATAAAACATTATAAGTAATTTATTTAAATAATTCTTTTATAAATTCGTCGTGGCTTAAGTGCCCATAGAAACCGTTTTTTACGCTAAATTCATCATACACTGGAACATTGTCAGGAGTTATTCCCGGCCTGTAAATCAAGAATGGAACAGGAGCTGCTGTATGTGTGCGCAGACGGCAAGGGGTCGGATGGTCGGGAAGTACTGCAATAGTTAAAGGTTCCCCTAAATCTCCGGCTTTTTCAACGATGCGTTTAAGCACACGATGGTCAAGATACTCTATTGTCTTTACCTTCAAGTCTACGTCACCTTCATGCCCTGCTTCATCGCTTGCTTCGATATGCAAATATACAAAATCGTGTTTTTTCAATGCAGTCAATGCTGCATCGGCTTTCCCTTCATAATTAGTCGTATAGAGACCGGTTGCTCCTTCAACTTCGATAATTTCGAGTCCGGCATATACTCCTATTCCTTTTATTAAATCTACGGCGGATATTACGGCACCGCTTTGTATCCCATAGCGTTGTTGTAATGTTTCCATCTTAGGTTTATATCCCGGGGACCAAGGCCATATGCTATTGGCCATATCTTTTCCTTGCTGGACTCTTTTCAAGTTCACAGGGTGATTGGGTAGTATTTTCTGAGATAGGAGGATGAGTTCATTTAGTCGTTCGGCCGTTTTTTCAGCCTCTGGAACTTCAGCCTTAATCATCACAGATGCGAAAGCGGTTCCCGGTACGTCGTGGGGAGGGGTACAATCTATTCTTTTATCTCCATTTTTTAATTTTAAAAGATGGCGATAAGAAACTCCGGAAAAGAAATTAACATCATTTCCTCCAAGTTCTTTTTGTAAAAAACGGATGAGTTCGTCGGCTTCTTCATTCGAAATATGTCCGGCTGAATGGTTTTTGATAATCCCGTTTTTTATGCAGATAAGATTACATCTCATAGCCATTTCTCCGGGTTCGATATTTACTCCCATACTGGCGGCTTCGAGAGACCCTCGCCCTTCAAAAACCTGGTTAAGGTCATAACCTAAAACAGACATATTGGCTATTTCACTTCCCGGATGAAATCCTTTAGGAACTGTGTCCAATTGCCCGCAACGGCCATTAGCTGCAAGCCAGTCCATTACCGGAGTTTTAGCGGCTTGTAAAGGCGTTCTGTTCCCTAATTCAGGAATCGGCTCATCGGCCATACCATCACCTAAAACGATCAAATATTTCATTTGTCACTTTTTTAGTTTGTAAAAATTCATTTCAGCGTATATTGGCGATACTTATAATATCGGCAAATACACCAGCTGCTGTTACCATAGCCCCCGCTCCGTATCCTTTGATTACCATAGGATATTCCTTATACCGTTCTGTTGTCAGTAGAATGACATTATTGCTGCCTTCTAACTGATAGAATGGATGTCGGTTGTCTACAGGTTGCAGACTGACTTCAGTTTTCCCGTTTTCGAGCTTGGCAACGAAGCGGAATCGTTTTCCTTCCTTAACCAGCTGCTTTCGTTTTTCTTCGAATTCGGCATCCAATTTCGGAATATTTTTCCAAAAATCGGCCAATGAACCTTGAAAATACTCACCGGGAATAAATAAATGTTTTTCTACATCTTTTTGCTCAACTCTATAGCCTGCTTCCCGTGCCAAAATTACTAATTTTCGTATTACATCTTGACCGTTGAGGTCAACACGAGGGTCCGGTTCACTGTATCCGGCTTCTTGAGCCATTTTTATAGCTTTACTTAATGGTATGTCTTCACTGATAACATTGAAGATATAGTTAAGCGTTCCGGAAACAACGGCTTCTATTTTTAATATTTTATCTCCACTGTTTATCAGTCCGTTTATTGTATTAATGATAGGCAATCCGGCTCCGACATTTGTTTCGAACAAATATTTTACATCTCTGCACCGAGCTATTCGTTTAAGTTCAGCGTATTTTTCGTAATCTGAAGATGCTGCTATTTTATTGGCGGCAACTACAGAAACGTTGTGGTTGAGGAGTTCTTTGTAAATGCCGGCAATTTCATTGCTGGCGGTACAATCGACGAATACCGAGTTGAATATATTCATTTCGATGATTCCGTCCCGTATAGCTGCCGGAGAAGCCGTGACAGTTGAATTTTTTAATTCTGTTTCATAAGTGTCAAGGGAGATACCCTCTCGCCGAAATATACATTGTTTTGAATTTGCCATTCCGACGATATTTAATTTAAGGGATTTATCTTCCAACAAGCGAGGTTGCTGCTGTTTGATTTGCTGTAATAAATCTTTTCCGACTTGCCCTATTCCGGCAATGAATATATTCAATACTTGTACATTAGACAAGAAGAATGAGTCGTGAATGACATTGAGAGCTTTGCGGAGACTTCCAAGTTCTATGACAAATGAAATATTGGTTTCTGAAGCTCCTTGAGCGCAAGCTATAACATTGATACCATTACGACCTAAGGTATTGAAGAGTTTACCGGCGATTCCCGGAGTGTGTTTCATATTTTCCCCGACAATAGCAACCGTAGCCAAATCTTTTTCAGCAGTAATTTCACTGATTTCACCCATTTCAATTTCTTTGGCAAACTCTGTATTCAGGACTTTTACTGCTAATTCAGCGTCAGCATTTCTGACGGCAAAAGAAGTGTTGTTTTCAGAAGAAGCCTGAGAAACGAGGAAGACACTGACTCCTGATTTAGCTAACGCTTTAAATATCCGGTAATTGATACCTATGACACCGACCATGCCAAGACCTGTTACTGTAATAAGACAAGTGTCGTTTATGGAGGATATTCCTTTGATAGCTTTCCCTTCTCCCGATTTTATATCTTGAGTAATCAATGTACCTGGCGCTTCAGGGTTGAAGGTATTTTTTATAATAATCGGTATATTCTTATGGTACACCGGATAAATTGTGGGAGGATAAATGACTTTTGCCCCGAAATTACATAATTCCATGGCTTCTATAAAGGAGAGATGTTCGATGACATAGGCTGTGTTTATTACTCTCGGGTCGGCAGTCATGAAGCCGTCTACATCTGTCCATATTTCAAGTCGGGAAGCACCGAGGGCAGAAGCTAATATTGCTGCGGTATAGTCAGAACCTCCTCGACCCAGATTTGTCGTGTCACCATTTCCACTGTCCGAAGATATGAATCCGGGGACTAAAGCTACTTTAGGTATGCTCGAAAAAGTTTCTTTAACCAGCTTATTAGTAATTTCGAAATCGACAGTATGTTTATTGAACTGTATGTTTGTTTTTATAAATTGCCGGGAATCATAGTGTATGGCTTTGTCAATTACCCGGCTGACAATAATGGAGGATATACGTTCACCATAGCTGACAATTGCATCTAAAGTCTTATTTGATAAATCTTTGATTAGGTATACTCCTCTGAATATATTTCCTAATTCATCAAGTAGAGAGTCGACGATTTTTAAAACTTCTTCTTTCTTCTCATTATCAATTACTCCATCGATGATATGGTGGTGTCTTTCACAGATATATTCAAAACGTTCTAAATAGTCATTGTTTCCAACCCCTGCTAAACGGGCGGTATCGATTAGCTTATCTGTTATGCCGCCCAATGCAGATACAACGACAATTGCCGGTTCTTCACAAGCTTCTACTATTTTTTTTACATTCTTGATGCTTTCTACAGAACCGACGGACGTCCCTCCGAATTTTAATACTCTCATCAGATTATATTATTTTGTAATTAAACTAAAAACAATGAAGGCTTTAAGCCATAAAAGTATCAAGAGTTTCCCAATTTATTCTCCTGAAACCGGTTGATACGAACAAACAAAAATAGTTATTCTATTTGATAGAAAGAGGTTTATAATAAAATTTAAACCTAATGTGTGGAGATATAAAGCTGAACCCCCTAAGGGGTAGTGTGGGTTAATGTAGAAATATGAATATGGGAATAGTTAATTCTCATTGCTTTTGTCGTTAATTTTACGAATTCACACTGCAATATTATATAAAAAATCTCAATCTACCTACAAAAGTGACATTTTTGTGTTAATTTATAATTAGCTGTTTAATTTTTGTATGAATAAAGAAGTTGAACAAATCTTTTCCGTTTTTTATTGATTTGGCTATTTAATAAATAGTAACTTTGTGGCGTTTTTTAATTGGAAGATAATGGATGCAGGAAAATGGCGGGGGCATATTTCATTATTGTCCGCGAATGNATGCCGGGGTATTTGCCGGCAGGGGCATTGAACTATTTTCGGTTGGTAGGAGCATGCTTGGCTTTTTGGCTGGTTTCTCTTTTTTGCAAACGGGAGAAAGTCTCAAAACGGGACCTGTGGTTGTTGTTTTGGGCTGCTTTCTTTGGAGTGATGTTCAATCAAATTTTGTTTTTGCGGGGATTGGCAATGACCGCTCCGATAGATGCAGCTATTGTTGCTACAACGGCCCCGATAATTACAATGATTGTATCAGCAATGTACTTAAAGGAACCTATTACTTGGACGAAAGTAATAGGAGTCGTTGTAGGTATGTCGGGTGCTATTTTATTGATTTCTTCGAGTCATCATGGAGTGGCAGGTGAAAGTAATATGTGGGGCAATCTGTTATGCCTTATCAGTTGTTTTTCTTTTGCAATATATCTTACTGTATTCAAGGATCTTATATCGAGATATTCTCCTGTGACTATTATGAAGTGGCTATTTCTTTATGGGACAATAGCTTGTTTTCCGGTCTTATATAAAGATGTTGTGAGTGTCGATTATGCATCTCTTGTGCCGGATGCATGGTGGCGTATCGGATATGTCGTTTTATTTGCAACATTCTTGTCTTATTTATTGGTTCCGATAGGGCAAAAAAACTTACGTCCTACGACTTTGAGTATGTATAATTATGTACAGCCATTGGTTGCTTCTTTTGTTGCTGTTCTTATTGGGTTGGATACTTTTGGTCTGGTAAAAGGTATTGCGGGCGTTCTTGTCTTTTCTGGTGTATATATCGTAACTCAAAGTAAGTCTCGAGCTCAAGTACTGGCAGAAAAATCAGGAACAAAAAAATAACCTTAATTTTCTTTTTGTTAGCTTTATCGGTAAGCAATTCTGTTTTTTGTTTCATTTTAAGGGCTGTAATGTGTAAATTGTAGCTGTTATTTTGTACTTTTGCTATTGAAATAATAATATTAAAGAATGGATACAAGAACTTCCGTGCTTATCATTTATACTGGTGGGACTATTGGTATGGTTGAGAATCCCGAATCGGGTATATTGGAGCCTTTCAACTTTGACCATTTATTGGATAATGTACCGGAATTGAAGCAGTTGGGTTTTTCCATATCTACAATACAATTTAATCCTCCAATAGATTCTTCGGAGATAGACCCGAATTGTTGGTGTCGATTGGTTCGTATTATTGCTGATAATTATGATCTTTTTGATGGCTTTGTTGTTTTGCATGGTACGGATACAATGGCCTATACAGCTTCGGCATTAAGTTTTATGCTTGAAAATCTGGATAAACCGGTTATTCTTACGGGGTCTCAGCTTCCTATTGGTATGTTGAGGACTGACGGAAAAGAAAATTTAATAACGGCTATCGAAATTGCCGCAGCAAAAGAGAGTGAAGTACCGATAGTTCCTGAAGTATGTATTTTTTTTCAAAATCATTTGATGAGAGGAAACCGCACGTCCAAGATAAGTGCTGAAAATTTTAATGCTTTCCGTTCTATAAATTATCCGGCGTTGGCTCGTGCAGGTGTACATATACAATATAATGCGAGCCTTATCTATCGTCCTGTATTGAGGAAACCACTGAAGGCCCATTACTTAATGGATACTCATGTTGTCATTTTGAAATTATTCCCGGGTATTACTCCTCAGACTGTACAGTGTATATTGAATATCCCGGACCTTAAAGGGGTTGTAATGGAGACTTATGGAACTGGAAATGCTCCTACTGTGCCATGGTTTCTGGATATGTTGCGTGATGCGGTAGATAGGGGCATTGTAATTGTCAATGTAACCCAGTGTTCAGGAGGAAGTGTACAAATGCAACGCTATGGAACTGGAAATAAATTGGCTGAAGCCGGAGTCGTCAGTGGGGGGGATTGTACTACAGAGTCTGCAATTACGAAATTGATGTTTTTATTTGGTCACGGCCTTACTCCTAAAGAAGTAAAGGAACATATGGAGTGCTCTTTGATTGGAGAACTTACTTTATCTGATGAACACTGATTCTATAAAGAAAGAATCATCCTACCCATATTGCAGGATGGTTCTTTCTTTATAGAGTAGATATCTCTATTGTTTGATAAATTCGTATCTGCAAGGAACTTCTTCTAAGAAAAGATTTATTTTATAAATACCATTTTCTTCAATGTTGACAACTGAATTTTTTTCTAAAAATCCGTCTTTATTATTGTCTCCATAATTGAAATTTGAGTTTCTGTTTATACGAAATGAGATATTCCCTTGGGTTAGTGAAATGGTAGTTTCCCAGCTTTGTGTAGCCGGATTATAAATAAACTCTGTTTCTTCTTCGGCAGACGGGCCATATACAGTTATTTCTGTTATTTGTGTTGCCGTATAAGTCAGTGTATTCAAATCCACATTCATTAGATAATACCCTTGAGGAGATATAGAAATATCTCCTCCTTTGAGGGCCAATGTTCCTGGGCCTCCGCCACTTCCGTACTCATTTCCTTGTCCCCATGCGGGTTGAGATGTCAGTTTAAATGTAATAGGCGCATTCGGATTGCTTGCATCTGTCAAATTTAGAAAACCTTCGTATTTATTGTTCATCCGATACGAAACAAGAGTCGGTGCATTGGCGATATCCCATCCTTGGTAGGAACCTGGAACATAAAGTTTGGGATAGATGATAACTGTTGGATAAGTGCTTACTTGCAAATCAGTCGACGATGAGTAAACTACGTTATTGTTGGTCAATCTGGCTTGCAGGCGAATGTATGTCTCGAACGGTATTCCCGGCTGGGCTCCTAAAATTGTCGCTGCGGTATTGAGCTTATCGACAGTAACGGAAACATAGTTTTGCGTTGATTCTGCCAGATTTATAGGGTCAGGAAATGAAGGGTCATTATCTGCTTGTAGTACATATAAAGGTGCGGCAGAAAATCCGTAATCGCCTTTACTCCAGGAAAAGGTTTCTGCTATAAAACCGGCACTAGCCTCATTGAGGACGAGCATGGGATTTTCAAGCGGAGTAATAACCGGGGTGCTTTTTAGCTCGTATACCGGAGATTTGTCATCATTGCAGCTTATAGTTCCCAAAGATAAAATGATGAGCAGGGAGAAATATTTTATAATCTTATTCATATCTTAAAAATTGATATTAATAACCATAATTTTGTTGAGTGCCAGGATTGGCCGCAATTTCTTTTGCTGGAATAGGATATAAATTATATTTTATATCGACAGATTTCCCTCCGAGAACTCCGCCTTTCCACGGCCATAAATAGGTACCTGAAGTAAATTCTCCGAAACGTATGAGATCAGTGCGGCGATGTCCTTCCCAGTATAATTCTCTCATTCTTTCGTCTCTGATTTCGTTCAAGTCTATGTCTGCGATAGACGAATAAGGTGTTACATGGGCTCTTTCCCGTATGTAATTCATGTATGCAAATCCCAAATTTTGGTCAGCATATCCTCGGTAAGCACATTCTGCATACATCAGATAAGTGTCGGCTAACCGGAAAATGGGGAAGTCAGTATCAGGATAAGGGTATGCCCGTTTTCCGGTATTTTCCCAATCTGTAGAGAGTAAATTGGTAAATTTGGTGACTGCATAACCATCTTGGAAATTACTAAAGTCGGTGTTTTCGATATTTGCTCCTTCACCAAAGAATGCATAACGGTCGTCAGAGGTAGAGATTGTTTGTACTAAGGTGGAGGTGGAGCGAGGGCCTCCCCATCCGTCGTTTACACCGTAATCTTCTTTTACCATTTCACCACCGTAGGCTCCGATTGTAAGATACATTGTCCCCCCATAAGTCCGGGTACGGTCGCGGTCGTAAGGTATTACCATCAGAATTTCACCTTGGGCTCCTCCTCGGGCAAACTGGTCGTTATCTGCACAAAACAAAAACTTATACGTTGGAGCTAAGCCGTGTGTGGCACCGGCTCCATATTGCCCTATTATTTGTTGGCAAGTATTGGCACATTCGGTATACATCTTTGTTCCAGTGTATATTTCAGCATTTAGATATAATTTGGCTCGTAGCATCCATAAAGCCCCGCGGCCGGCACGACCGTATTCGGGCTGTAAAGGAATATCCCCTTCGATAGCGTCCAATTCGCTTAGAAGAAAATTAAATATCTCAGCTCTTGGTCGCTGTTTAGGGGCTTCCATAATCTTGTCATTCTCTGTGACGAAGGCTACATTTCCGAATAAGTCTATAGCGTGCCAGTAAGATAGAGCCCTTAAGAACCGCACCTCTGAACGATATTTGGAGATATTTTGAGCCAATTCATCAGAGACATTATTTTCTGCAAGAGCTTCAGGCGTAGTTGTTCTTAGAAAATCGTTGCATTGGGCGATTTGGAAGAATATACGGCTATACATGACATAGATGAATCCGTTGGATGAAGACCATTTTATGGTGCTTAACTCGGGGACTCCGGCATCATTCCATCCTAAAAGAGCTTCATCGGTCGGTAATTCTTGCAGATTCCAATATGCACGAAGATATTGGGCCATTCCTTCGTCAAACCCTTCGATATCGGGTTTCCCGGCGGGGCCTTCTTGACCTGATACGGCCAGTCCTGCATAAACTTTAGCCAGCTGTTCTATATAATATTCAGGATGATTCTTGAAATCAGATCCTTGGATAATATTCTCGTCAATAGGTTTTAGGTCCAAGTCTCCCAAACAGGACGTTAAGGAGAATGTGCCGGCCAATAGACTTAAAGCGAACCATTTATATAAGGTTGTTTTCATATTTCTCAGTTTTTAGATTGTTAATAAGTAATAATGACACCCAGCAAGTAAGTAGTAGGCCGGGGATAGACATTGTTGTCGATGCCCGAGAACACTTCCGGATCGAGACCTTTATATTTTGTTATAACAAAAGGATTCTGTACAGCTCCGTATAATCGTAACTTTAGTTTATCTTGCAACAAATTATTCCATGTGTATCCTAACGTAATATTGTCACAACGTAGGAATCCGGCATTTTTTAAATAATAATCACTCATATATTGAGGATTCTGGAATTTGGTACCCCGCCTTACCAAATTATTTAAATATCCGGCACTGTTATATATTGCCGAGTAGCTGGAATTGTTTGATAGAACATTGTCATATACATAGTTTCCTAAATTAGCACGGAGAGCAATGCCAAAGTCGAAATTGAAAAAATCTACCTTGGATGTTATACTCATTACGACTTTAGGATCACGGCTTTTATACAACCGTTTGTCTGCTTCATCGATGATTCCGTCGCCATTTCTATCTACATACAGGCCTTCTATCGGTTTACCTTCTTGATCATAAACTTGTTCATATAATAGATAACTGAATGCCGGATATCCGACTTTGTGGGCTTGTACGGTGTTTCCTGTACCTCCGCTTATACCGCCTACGGGTATATAGTAATCAGGGTCATTGCTTTTGTTTAGTTTGGTAATCTTGTTGGAATTCCATGCTATATTGAATCCGATATCCCATTGAACACGGTTATTCACAATCGGTTTGGCATTAATGCCGAACTCTATACCCTCATTGCGTAGACTACCGATATTAGTATAGATTTCGTTCGTAAGATTTGAACCGGCGGGAACGGGAATCCGGCTTATCAGATCGTTCGTTTTGCGATAATAATAATCAAGAGAACCACTGATTCTGTTATTTAAAAATCCAAAATCGATACCTATATTATATGTTGTAGTTTCTTCCCATTTAATATTGGGGTCATATCCATTCGGCCGTAAAGTATTGTAATATACGTCTCCGAAGGGATATGAAGCTGTAGGGAAGCCCAAAGAATAAAGGGGCAAATATGGGAAATAATTATCACTTATATCTTGTTGACCGGTAATACCGTAGCCTAAACGTAGTTTAAATTCATTCATAAAGTTAGTTGCTTTTTGCATGAATGGTTCGTTTATGATTTTCCAGCCAAGGGCAAGAGCCGGGAAAGTACCCCATCTATTATCCTTTGAGAAACGGGATGTTGCGTCTCCACGAAGGGTGAATGTCAATAAATAAGTGTCCTGAAACGTGTAATTTATACGTCCGAAGAAAGAAAGTAATTGTAAATGGTCGGCATATCCTTTGTAATACCAGGGTTCTCCGTCTGGCATAAGAAGAGTGTTTGTTGCACCGTCTTTATAGAATCGTTGCCATGAATATCCTGCCATTATGTCCAAATCACTTCGTATCTCTTTAAAATGATTTTTGTAATTTAGGTAAAAGTCGAGTAGTTGGTTCCGTTTCAGTTGCGATAATTTCTCATCTTGTCCTAACCCCAGTTTCTTGTTTTCTTTATAAGTAATCGGGGAGTTTGGAAACATTTTATTATGTTGTGTACTCTTCGACACATCATACCCCAAGTTGAGATTAGCCCTTAATTCAGGTAAGAATGGCATGATATAATCGATTTGTAAATTGCCAATACTCCTCCATACATTCGCTTTCATTGAACGGTCATCGATGAGAGATGCAGGATTGAGAGGAGCAATTCCGATAACGGCATTGGTTCCCGGTTGTAACCACATAAAATATCCGTTCCCGATTTCTTGTCCGGGAACTTTTACCGGTTGAGTGGGGTCGAAACTGACAGCGCCTCCAATAGCAGCTTCGTCAGCAAATTGATTTCGAATATATAGACCTTTTACATTGGCATTGATACTCAGAGTATTATTGAAAAATTTGGGGGTCAAAGAGATAGATGCAGTAGTACGGTCCATAGATGAGGTTTTTAATATACCGTTCTGATTGGTATATGTTGCAGATACCCGGTACGGAATCATTTTTAATTGTCCACCGACACTTAGATTATAGTCTGAACTTACACGTGTTCCGATAACCTCATCTTGCCATTTTGTATTACTATCTCCTAATAAACCATATGCTTGACTATTCATTCCTAATTTTTCGGCTATAATTCCTCTAAATTCGGAAGCGTCTAATACTCCTACTCTTCGATGGGGAGTACTTACAGATACATTTGCATTGAAGTTGATTTGTGGCTTACCGCTCATTCCCTTTTTTGTAGTAATAATAATAACTCCGTTTGAGGCTCTCGATCCGTATATAGCAGTAGCCGAAGCATCTTTTAGTATAGTGAAAGATTCTATATTGTCGGGGGGAATCATGCTTAAAGGATTGGACATTCCGGTGACTCCGGAATTGTCAACGGGTACACCGTCGATGACAATAAGAGGGTCATTGGTTGCATTTAAAGATGAACCTCCACGTATACGGATGTCTCCTCCTCCTTCCGGTTTCCCCCCATTAATGGTAACTACCACACCGGGAGTCTGACCGACCAGCAGGTCTTGGGCTGAAGTAGCCATTCCTTTGTTTATATCATCCGGTTTTACGGTTGTGACTGCACCGGTAGCGTCGCTTTTTTTTACGGTACCGTATCCGATGGCGACAACCTCACCTAAAGAGATGACATTTTCCTTTAAGATTACATCGATTTGAGTTCGGTTATTAATAGGTATTTCCTGGCTGTTATATCCGACAAATGAAAATGTGAGAATACCATCAGAAGGAGTTTCGATACGATAACGGCCGTCAATATCTGTTATCGTTCCGTGTGTTTTTCCTTTTACGATGACATTTGCTCCAGTAACCGGTTCGCCATACGTATCTTTGACTGTACCCTGTACTGTAATTTCCTGGGCAGATATATCCAATACGAAGAACAGACTGGCCAGGAGAGCCAATACTGTTTTCCAGCCCGTTTTTAAATGAACGTGTTCCATGTAAGAAGTGTTTAAATGTTTATAATCTATTTATTAACAAAAAACGTAACATAAGGGAACCCTGTTCCTAAAAAACAGGAGCGGAGAATGATGCGTTTTTTCCGGTAGCCTTACGTTTCTTACATAAACACGCTTTTATCTCAATTTGTTTTTAATAGGATGATTTTTAATATTGAAAGTAAAATATATTAAAAGAGAGAAAGGTGTAAGCACTAACATTTGTGAGTCATGATGTCTAAAACTAATTTGTCGGTTTCTTCCATACCTTGAGAGCCTATTTGAGTGAGGTTATGAATACTCTTATCTACATCTTCATCTATGATTCCCTCTACCGAACTTACACATTTATTTTCGATGGCTAATAGAGCTGAGAGTATAGCCGTAGAAACCCCACTTGTCAGTTTTAAAGCACAACTCGGCTTAGCACCGTCACAAATCATACCTGTAAGATTGGCTATCATGTTTTTGACAGCGTAAGTAATTTTAGAATAATCGCCTCCCATTAAATAAGTTATTCCGCAACTTGAGCCGGTTGCTGCAACGACACAGCCACATAGGGCGGATAGATATCCCAGGCTTTGTTTTATGTAGATTACAGTAAGGTGACTCAGAGTCAAAGCTCTAATTAGTTGTTCTTCAGGTAATTTGTTGTCTTCTGCATAAATGACAACTGGCAGTGTCGCTGCAATGCCCTGATTGCCACTCCCTGAATTACTCATTACAGGTATCATGGCCCCTGCCATGCGAGCGTCACATGCTGCTGAGGTAAAAGAAAGTATGTGGGAGAAAATACTTTTTCCCATAACTTCGTTTTCGAATTTCCCCGTTAAAATTTTTCCCAGTCCATGTCCGAAATTTCCTTTAAAAGATTGTTCGGCTGCAGCTTTGTTTAGTTGGGCCGATTCGAGGATAAAACGGATTTCTTCAATGGGGGTTGTTGTTGCAAATTCGTAAACCTTTTTTAGATTCAGGGAGACTATTTCACCTTCTGTCGGGAGATGACTGCTATATTGCTTGTCAAGTAATATTTTATTGTCTTTCTGCAAGTAAACAAAGTTTGTATGGGTACCAGAAATGATAGCGGACGAACTGTTTTCACCGGATTTGCAGAAGGCTTCTATATATAATTTTTCGGAAATATTTTCTTTTAAATATATTTGTATGCTTTTAGAATCAATTATTTTTTGACCTTGTTTTACATCTGATGGGGTACAGTCTTTCAAAACTTCCAATTGATATTTAGATTTCCCGATAAGAGCACCTAATGCTATTGCTATAGGTAATCCTATCATTCCTGTTCCGGGTATTCCTACACCCATTGCATTTTTTAGAATATTGGCACTTAAAAAAACGGTTATTTGCTCTGGACGTTTTTCAAGTATCTCGGTGGCCTTTGCAACACATAATGCTACAGCCATGGGCTCCGTACAGCCTATCGCAGGTATAACTTCACGACGGATGAGCTTTATTACTTTTTCTCTTTCAGATTTATCCATTTGGGGTAAAAGCAATTTATGTTTTGTAAAGATAATAAAAAACCTCATCCGACTTAGTTGGATGAGGTTAAATTTATCAGATATTTTTCTTATTTTTGATTTGGAATATAATTTGCTAATAGTTGAGCATCATTGTCATAGAAAGTCTTTTGTTCTCCGGCTGGTTCATATTTAAAGGGGATAAATTGGAATACCTGAGCTGCAGCAAATTTTTTGTCATCGGAGATGAATAAATCAAGCTTAACCCCTGCTTTATTTCCGTCTGCAGGTTTTAATTTAGGAATACTATCAAATTGTTTTCCATCCAATATGTTTTGAAGGCGGTTTATTTCATTTGAGTCAAAAAATAAGTTATAGTTAGTAACACGGCTTCCCGATTCTTTGTGTACGATATATTTTTTACCCATGAGCACTTTTACTAAACCTGCCATAAAGATAATGGCTCCGAAAAACATTAAAGCCATGCGTATAGATGATTGTGATTCAGTGAAAAAAGTTTCGGAATAAACGGTAACTATACCGATAATAAGTAATATAATACCACTGATTGAGATGCCTTTTTTATATACAATTTCTGAGTTCATAATATTTGAGTTTTTAGTAATTTGGTTATAAGTGCCTTTATATAGACATATTTGTTTTTAAATAAAGAAAGGGTACCATAAAATTGATATGTTGTCTCCTACGAATTTGAAATCGGACACAATTACCCTTATTTCAGATTTTATGGATATATATAAAATCGAAATATCAGATGAATATAAACAAATTGCTAAATTCTCATTTGGCATAGAGTATATTGGTAGTGCCCTTTACTATGCCTTTGTGAAAGAAGTTGAGATAAATAATTACGTACATTTTTATATGTTACAAACAAATTTAAGTTTGTACATAGTAAATCCTGTTTATATTGAAATGAAAAGTTATTTTTAGAAACTGAGCGAACTAAAAAATTAATTGGGTTCTCTTGTGATGTAACAATATAGGGCGTCTGAACCGATAAAATGTTCAGAATAGCCATGTCTTTTCCATTATCAGAATGATGGCACTCAGTATGACAGGGATTATGTATTGAAAGTTGAGACGAAGCAGTATATGCCATTATGGCTGCACTTATTGGGAGAAGAGCCAGAACAGAAATGATTATATATTTCACTGCTTGTTTCATTTGATAATACTTTATCCGATACAAAGATATTTCTTTTTTATGAAAATGCAATATGATTTTATTACTTGAAATTTATTCTGAATGTATGTAACTTATTTTAGGATTACTATTATATAAAAGTATTATTTTATTGGCAAAATAAATATACTTTTGTTAGGAATTTATCATTATATAATATAAAATTCTGTAGAAGTTGTTTAAAATGATTTTTATCATGAAAAGATTTCTTATGAGTAGCATCATCTTTATTTTGTTTTTAAGTATGCAGGCACAAAATAGAGACGATTTAATGAAAGAATTTGAAGCTTTTAGTAAAGAAGCTTTTAAAGAATACAGTGATTTTAGAAAAAAGGCGAATGATAATTATGCCTTATTTATGCGAGAAGCATGGATATCTTATAAAGCTCAGCCTAAGATTCCTATTCCTAAGATTCCGGACCATCCGAAACCTCCTGTAATAATTCCAGAAAAAGAAATAAATACAAAACCTGAAGATAAGCAGCTTCCTTATAAAGAAGTTATTCCTACACCGGTTAAGATAGAACAACCCAAGCCTTTGGTTACTATTCCTGAAATAAATCTACCGAAAGAAGAATGGTTTGATTTTTCTTTTTTTGGAACCAAGTGTAAAGTTCGATTATCGAATGATGATAAGTTTACATTGCAAAAGGTTGACGAAGATGGAGTAGCTGATGTATGGAATATTTTGTCACAAGAGAAATACAATAATGTCCTTAGAGATTGTCTGAATATTCGTGCACAGTTGAGTTTGTGTGATTGGGCCTATTTGCAGATGTTAGGTGAATTAGCTGTTACTTTTTATGGAGGAAAAACAAATGAAGCAACTTTGTTTCAGGCTTTTTTATATAATCAGTCAGGGTATAAAATGAGAATTGCTCGGTCAGCAACAAATAAATTATATTTACTCGTTGCCAGTCGTCATGGAATATATAAGATGTCTTATTTTTTAATAGAGGGTGAAAAATTTTATCCGTTAGAATGTAAAGAAGAAAGACTTTTTATTTGTAATAAGGTTTATCCTCAAGAACAATCTTTATCATTAGAGATAGGAAAAGAACAGAAATTTACATTGTCTCCGACTCCAGTGCGGAAACTAGCATCCAAGAGATATCCTGATGTATCTGTTTCGGTAGTGTCCAATAAAAATTTAATAGATTTTTTTAATACCTATCCTCAATCGTTCATCAATAATGATGTTACAACTAAATGGCAGTTTTATGCAAATACTGTATTAAGCCGAAATGTTCAGGATATTTTATATCCAATACTAAAAAATGCTATAGTAGGGAAAAGTGAACAAGAAGCTGCCAATATATTGATAAATTTTGTACAAACAGCATTTACATATGGTTATGATGATAAAATATGGGGAGGTGATAGACCTTTTTTTGCTGATGAGACTATTTATTATCCATATAGTGATTGTGAAGACAGAGCGATTTTGTATTCTCGGTTAGTCCGAGACTTGATGGGATTGGATGTTGTATTATTGTATTATCCCGGTCATTTGGCTACAGCGGTCCATTTTAAAACTGATATTCCAGGAGATTATCTTTTAGTGAATGGTATCCGTTATTTAGTATGTGATCCGACTTTCATTGGTGCTAATATCGGGAGAACAATGCCTGATGTAAGTAACGACGAAGCAAAAGTTGTTCTTTTGAAATGAGAAAAGTAATAATTAAACTTTTTGCATGTCGACTAATTTTTTATAGTATTTATTGAGAGCCATAAGTTCTGAATGAGTGCCGCTTTCGACAATTTCCCCTTCGTGCATAACGTAAATTTTGTGAGCATCTTTTATCGTAGACAAGCGGTGTGCTATGACAATTGTAGTGCGGTTTCTCATTAAATTTTCCAAAGCTTCCTGAACCAGTCGTTCCGATTCGGTGTCTAATGCCGATGTGGCTTCATCCAATATCAGTATTGGAGGATTCTTTAAAATGGCACGGGCAATACTTATTCGTTGCCGCTGTCCACCGGAGAGGCGGCAACCTCGGTCCCCGATATTCGTGTTGTATCCGTCCTCTGTTGCAATGATGAAATCGTGGGCATTTGCAATTTTGGCAGCTTCAATAACTTGTTCCATAGTGGCGTTTTCTACACCGAATGTAATATTGTTGTAGAATGAGTCATTAAATAAAATTGCTTCTTGATTTACATTTCCCATCATGGAACGTAAATCGTATACTTTCATGTCTTTAATGTTTACATCGTCGATGTATATGCCACCTACTTCAACATCATAGAAACGAGGGAGAAGGTCTGCCATTGTAGATTTTCCTGATCCTGATTGGCCGACTAATGCAACAGTTTGTCCTTTGGGTATAGTAATGGAAACGTTTTTCAATACCCAGTCGGTCTGATATTTGAAAGATATGTTTCTATATTCTATCTGATGGTTCATTTCTTGTTTCACTACAGGCTTTTCCGGATCTTGTATAGGGTTTTGAGCAGATAAGATTATATCTACTCGTTGCATGGATGCCAATCCTCTTTGTACAGCGTAGGCAGCTTTAGAAAATTCTTTTGCAGGGTTGATAATACTGTAAAAAATAACCAAATAGTATATAAACGACGCTGCTGTAATGGAGCTATGCCCACTAAGTATCAATGATCCCCCGAACCATAATACGATAGCAATGGTAAGAGTCCCTAAGAATTCACTCATAGGGTGAGCTAAAGCCTGACGGCGGCTGATACGGTTGGTAAGTTTAAAGAATCGTTGGTTGGCTTTAAAGAATCGTCCTTTGATTTTAGGTTCGGCATTGAATGCTTTAATAATGCGCAATCCTCCGAGAGTCTCTTCTATTTGGGACATTAAGATGCCCCATTGTTGTTGTGCTTCAAATGAGCTCCGTTTTAGAGTTTTCCCTACTTTCCCCATAATATATCCGCTGAATGGCAATAAAATGAGTACAAATAGAGTCAATTGCCAGCTTAACAGGAACATTGTGGTTAAGTATACAATAATCATAATGGGATTTTTGAACATCATATCAAGTGAGGACATGATAGAGTTTTCTATCTCGGCGACATCGCCTGTCATACGAGCCATGACGTCACCTTTACGTTCAGTAGTGAAAAAACCGATAGGGAGACTCACAACTTTTTTGAAAACGTAGTTACGAATGTCTCGTACTACTCCCGACCGGATAGGAATCATAAAATAAGAACTTAAGTAACTTGTTCCTGTTTTCAGGAAAGTCATGAAAACCAGACCGGCTCCCAGGATCATCAATGCAGACCCTCCTCCGTACTGATTGATTTGTTGGGATATATAATAATAGAAGTTGTTTACAAAGACATCTTTGAATGATGCACTACCAAACTCCATATACGTATATGTCGATTCTTTTATTTTGAATAAGATTTCGAGAATAGGTATGAGTAATGCAAAAGAGAATAAGCTTAATATGGTAGATAAAATGTTGAAAAAAATATTTAAGAAAAGATACTTTTTGTAAGGTGGCACGAAGCGCATCAGAATCTTTATAAAGTCTTTCATCATATAGCTTTCTTGTTGATATATTTGAAGTATGAAATAAATCGCAAATATAGGAACATAATATGAATGTATCGAAGAAGGTAACTATAAAAATAACAAAAAAAGGCTGTATTTCTATTTTAGAGAGTTTTTAATTAAAATATGTAAATAGTCAGGGCTCTTTTAAACCTTTCTTTTAAATTCAAGTCAAAATATGAAATTTTTATTTATGCACCGCAATAAGCTATTGCTATTATTTTTTCTTATAAGTTTTGTTGACATGGTTGCTCAAACCTCAAATAAAAAGGGGGGGCTTTGGGGAATTGTAAAAGACGCAGAGGAGGAGATTCCTTTAGAACAGGTGTCAGTAAGACTTTTGGCCGCCAAAGACAGTGCATTGGTATCTTTTGCCACAAGCGATTCAATAGGGAAATTTAGAATCCGGAATTTGAATCCGGGGAGATATATCGTTTCTTTGTCGTTTTTGGGATATGAAGCTGTGTGTAAAAATGTGAGTATTACATCACAAAACCGGTGGGTTAATGTAGGAACCGTAGCCATGAATCCTTCTGGTATTTTATTAAAAGAAGCGGTTATAATTGGGAAAGTCCCGGAAATTGTAACGAAAGAGGATACAATCGAATATAATGCAGATTCTTATAAAACGAGACCTAATGCTGTTGTAGAAGATTTGTTGAAAAAATTGCCGGGGGTTGAGGTAGATTCAGATGGTAAAATTACAGCTGGGGGAAAAGAAATAAAAAAAATTCTGGTAGACGGTAAAGAATTTTTCACGAATGACCCTAAAGTTGCATCTAAAAATTTGCCCGTAGATATCGTAGATAAACTTCAGGTGATCGATAGGAAATCAGATCTTGCTCGATTGACTGGAGTTGACGACGGAGAGGACGAAAAAGTCATTAATCTGACGATAAAAAAAGGGATGAAAAAGGGCTGGTTTGGTTCGGCAGAAGGAGGTTACGGGACGCAAAACCGATATTTGTTTAATGGAATGCTGAATCGGATGGTAAATGAAAGTCAATTTTCTCTTTTGACGAATGGGAATAATACCAATAATATGGGTGTTGGGGATTTTGGTTCGGGTCGATATTCGGGAGGATTTGGCGGAGCAGGAGGAGGAATCAACACATCTTGGTTTGCCGGAACGAATTTTAATGCTGGGAAAAGTGATAAGTTTAGGGTCGGTGGTGATGTATCGTTAGCTTTTTCTGATCAAGATTCCTGGAACAAAAGCCAGCGACAAAATCTTTTTGCAGATAGTACTTCTTATGATAACTCTGAGCAGAGAAATAGAATAAAGAGCCATAATTTGGGGGTAAATTTCCGAATGCATTGGGAGTTGGATAGTTTGTCTACAATAGAATTTATGCCTAATTTCAGTTATAATAAATCTTCATACCATGCATCTAATGAGTCTGCAACATTGGCAGGAAATGCAGAACGGGATAGTGTCAATAGCACTTTAGGGCGAACTTCTGGTGATGGTCATTCTTTTCAAGCCAGTGGACGTTTGACAGTTAACCGTAAATTTAAGCGTAAAAAAGGTCGTCAGCTCAGTATTAATTTTGGATATGATATCAATCGAACAGATGAGGACGGTATGAATTATAGTATCAATAATCTGTATCGGTTGGGCCGTAAAGATACTGTAGACCAGACTACACAAAATAAAGTTTGGGGAGGGACTTATCGAGCCACAGTATCTTATATCGAGCCAATATTTAAAAGTAGTTTTTTGACGTTTTCGTATGAATATAAATATAATTTTAATAATGCAGACCGTTTTGCTTATGATTTGATGAATGAAGCTAAAATTGACTCTGCATATAGCAATAGTTTCCGTAACACTTTTCAATCTCAGCGGGCAGGAGTTAATTTTAAAACAGTAAAAGAAAAATATATATATAGTATAGGAGTGAATGTTGATCCGTCTCGGTCTGAATCTGAAAATTTGATAGATACGGCACGGACAGTTCCTTCTCGGACGGTTGTGAATGTGTCGCCTAATTTATTTCTTATATATCGAATGAATAAACGGAACAATTTGCGATTCGATTATCGGGGCCGTACTCGGCAACCCTCAATTAGTCAATTGCAACCGGTATCCAACATAACAGATCCACTACGAATTAGGACTGGTAATCCAAGCCTTTCTCCTTCATATGAGAATAATATGCAACTCCGATTCAATTCTTTTAAGCCTGAAAATCAGCAATCTATAATGGCTTATATGAGTGGGGGATTTACGACAAATAGTATTGTAAATAAAACAACTTATAACTCAGAGACTGGAGGGCAGACGACAATGCCGGTAAATGTAAATGGTGTCTGGAATATGAGTGCTTCATTTATGTATAATACTCCGTTGAAAAATAAAAAATTTCAAATAAATAGTTTTACTAATTTAGGGTATAACAATAATATAGGTTTTGTGACCTTAAAAAAGGATGGAGATAGCCAGCGAAATGTATCCAGAACTTTTAATGTACGCGAGAGTGCAGGGATTACATATCGTACTGACTGGTTTGATATAGGTTTGAGAGGTAATTATTATTATTCGCGTACGGGAAATTCCCTGCCAGGGCAGAATTCACAGGATATTATGACGTACGGAGGAAGTTTTGATGGGAGTTTGCATCTGCCATGTAGTATAGATATTGGAACTAATTTTGACTATTCTGGAAATAAGGGATATTCGAGTGGATATGATAAGAACCAGATGTTATGGAATGCACAAGCTTCTTGGCAATTTTTGAAAGGGAAAAATGCAACTCTCATGTTTAAAATATATGATATATTACAACAAAGAAGCAGCATTTCTCGAAGTGTAACAGGCAATTATATTCAAGATATGGAATATAATACGCTGACTAGTTATTGCATGTTGCAGTTTTCGTATCGTTTCAATGCAATGGGCGGAAGACGTAATTCTGATGTGAAGCAAGATAGCAGACCTAATAGACATAAAGAAGGGTATCGTATGGGGCCTCCATCTGGGGAAGGTAGCCGGGGGTATAGGATAAGGTATTAGTGTATATTTTCAAAACTGGCGAAAATTGATTTTAGGAATATAGGAGTAATGTAGGTTATCAAGATAATCTTTGAAATCATTGAGAATTGAGTTCTCTTATATCAAAAACTTGACGTATGGTCGCAATATTTGCTATATCGTATTGCAGTTTATATGCCGATTTGGGCGATATGACAGTAAAACAAAGAACGAATAAAAACGGGAGAACATTTGAATAAAAGTCTCTTTTGTTATATCTTTACTTCATAATATAGAATTTATGGGAAAGACAATCGCATATAATCCACTCAGTTATCCTTTGTATGTCATGGCTAAACCGGTAGGAGCATTGTGCAATCTGGATTGCAGCTATTGTTACTATCTTGAAAAAGAAGAATTGTATCGGGAACGGAAGACAAACCGGATGACAGAGGATTTGCTGGAAAAATTTACAGATGAGTATATACATTCGCAGACAACTCCTGAAGTTCTTTTTACTTGGCATGGAGGAGAGACATTGTTAAGGGGGATAGATTTTTACAAAAAAGCGATTTTATATCAGAAAAAGTATACTGGAGGTCGTCTTGTCGCAAATTCGATTCAGACCAACGGTATATTGTTGAATGATGAATGGTGTCGTTTTTTCAAAGACAATAATTTTTTAGTCGGGATATCCATTGATGGCCCGGAACACATACATGACCGTTATCGTAAAGATAAAGGCGGAAGAGGGACATTCTCTCGAGTAATGAGGGGAATAGAATTATTGCAAAAACATAATGTGGAGTTTAATACCTTGTCGGTGATTAACGACTATAATGTACATTATCCGGTAGAAACATATCGTTTTTTTAAGGAGATAGGGAGTCATTATATGCAGTTTTCTCCGGTCGTAGAGCGTTGGGGTGACCGAGATGACGGGCTGGAACTTCTTCCTCCCGATGAGACCGAAAATGCTGAGATGCCCCCTTGGTGTGTAAAGGCTGAAGATTTTGGGCAGTTTTATTGTGATATTTTTGACGAGTGGGTTATACAAGATGTTGGACAATACTATGTCCAAATGTTTGATGCTACTCTCGCCGGAATGGTAGGTCAGGCTCCGGGTGTTTGTATCTTTGGCAGGACATGTGGGCATGCGGCTGCGATGGAGCATAATGGGGATGTATATGCTTGTGACCATTTTGTTTTTCCAGAATATAGATTGGGAAATATAAAAACAGATACGTTGGTTTCGATGATGTTGTCGGAGCGTCAAATTCGATTTGGTAACGCAAAGCGGGATATGCTTCCTCGCCAATGTCGGGAATGTCCTTATCTGGACCTTTGCAATGGAGAATGTCCTAAAAATAGGATTATTCGTACACCCGATGGAGAACCGGGATTGAATTATTTGTGTGTTGGCTTACGGAAATATTATGAACATGTATGGCCCTATATGGAATTTATGGCGGCCGAATTGGACAATGAGCGACCTCCTGCCAATGTAATGCAATATGCTCGAGAACGGAGACAAATTCGTTGATATTCTTCATTTATATTTTGCATATGGCATAACTTTATTTAATTTTGGCGCGTTAAACATCGGCTTATTATGGGAATATTTGAGATTTTTTTATTGGCTGTCGGGTTATCGATGGACAGTTTTGCTGTGTCGTTAACAAGCGGAGTCATATTGAAGCCATTTAGGTGGACGAGAGTAGTAAAGATTGCAACATTCCTAGCCGTTTTTCAGGGTGCCATGCCTCTCTTGGGCTGGTGGTTAGGTCGAGGTTTTCAACAATATATACAGGATTATGACCATTGGATTGCTTTTGTCCTTTTACTTATTTTAGGAAGTAAAATGATTGTCGAAGGTTGGCCGAAAAAAGATGAAACTTGTCCGTGTTGTTTTGACCCGTCTAAAACCCGGACATTGCTCGGCCTTTCTGTTGCTACCAGTATTGATGCTCTTGCTGTTGGTATCTCATTTGCTTTTTTGAAAGTGGATATGTGTTTGCCCACAATTATTATTACAGGGACAACATTCACATTTTCGGTATTAGCATTGAATATTGGTAGATACTTTGGCCGAAAATTGAAAACCGGTGCCGAAATATTAGGGGGTATCATACTTATACTTATTGGAGTAAAAATATTAATAGAACATCTGTGTGCTTAATAGGAATATAGCATTATGCGAATAAATGGAAAAGGATATATTGCCAGTGTAATATTTTTAGTGGTTTTTGCTGTTGTCTCTTTATGGAAAGTAAAAGGCAATCAATTACTTTACCAACATAATGAGGGGCTCATATTCGGGACGGTATATCATATAACTTACCAGTATTCCGAAGATTTACAATCGGAAATAAATGCATTATTGAAACGTTTTGATAAATCTTTGTCTCCTTTTAATGAAGAGTCTATTATTGCTGCAATTAATAGAAATGATACGGCAGTAAGAGTAGATGAATATTTTAAGACGGTTTTTAGTCGTTCAAAGGAGATTTATGTGGCTTCGGAGGGTGCATTCGACCCAACGGTATCGCCTTTAATAAATGTATGGGGTTTTGGGTTCAGTAAAGCAGATGATATAACGCCTTTTAAAATAGATAGTCTTTTGCAGATGGTTGGTATGGACAAGATTTCTCTTTTAAATGGAAAAGTTATCAAGAAGGACAGAAGAATGACATTGAACTTTTCTGCTATTGCTAAAGGGTACTCTTGTGATATTGTTGCTGATTTTTTAGATTCAAAAGGAATTGAAAATTATATAGTGGAGATTGGTGGTGAAATTGTTGCAAAAGGAAAGAATGAAAAAGGCAAATGTTGGCAGGTAGGTATAGATAAACCTATATTAGATACTGCAGGAGTAGCAAATGAAATAGAATGTATAGCTTCACTCTGTAATGGAGCAATGGCTACATCAGGCAATTATCGCAATTTTAGATATGTAGATGGAAAGCGCGTCGCTCATACGATAGATCCGGTCAGTGGTTACCCCGTACAGCATAATTTGTTAAGTGTCACAGTTATTGCGGATGATTGCATGACAGCTGATGCTTATGCTACGGCATTTATGGTGTTGGGCGTGGATAAAAGCTTGGTATTAGCAAAAAAAACGCCCCATATAGAGGCGCTTTTTATTTGTTCTGCCGGTGCTGATTCTACAGCAAATGCTATTGTTGTAACACCCGGAATGAAAAAGTATCTTAACTAAAAGATATTTTTTGTATTATTTAATTGTAACTTGTGTGGCTCCGTATCCATATTCACGGAATGAAGCATCTTGGTAGTCATAATGCTTATACTTATTCTTTAATTCGGTCAGTATGGCTTTTCGCAATACACCGTCTCCCTTTCCATGTATAAAGACAATTTTTTGCCCTTTTGTATTTTTGTAATTTTCAAGGACTTCTCTGAATTTATCGAGCTGGTAATTTAGAATATCCGAGTTGCTCATACCGGTAGTAGAATCGAGCAATTCGTGTATATGTAAGTCTACCTCTACCGGCTCATTATTATGATGATGTTTTTTATTGACAGCTTGTTTTTGATGGGTATCGATGGCTTTTTTACTTTTGATGGCTGCTTCAATCTCGGCTGCACTAAGCTCGAATCGACGTTCAGGAATATCATTTTTTACGATGTTCAGTATAAGAGCATTTTCATCGAAATAATCATTTTCTCGGAAACTATGTAGCTTGTAAAATTTCACTGTATCTAATTTATGTTCTACCGAGGCTGTATTTTTTAGTTGGAACGGTTTATCTTTTTTAAATGCTACATATTGTATACAAATGCGTTCTAAATCATTTAAGTCCTCTTTCCCGAATTCCTCGATATGAATTTGTATATTAGGCTCTACAATGCCGGAATAGCGAGTATTCCATCCCGATTCTGTTTTATTCAAATATGTGAAGAATATATAGTAGTTACTATCATTTACCAAATAAGTATCGAATTTGCCATTTTGTAGATTTTTTGCATTTTCAGGGAGAAAAGCCAATACTAAATTTATTCTGTCCCCTTCTTTTGTCTCTATAATGGAAAGTTTGTTATCATCATCGTTTTCAGAGGTATCATCCAGCTGTATTTTACTGGAATTTTGAGAGACTTTTGTCTCTTTTGTTACAGGTGATGAGTTTTTATCTTTTACAGATTCTATAACTACGCATTCGTGTATCAATACTGGGGTTTCGAAGCCGTCTTCTTCTTCGACATATGCGATATCTTTATTTATTTTAACAACTGTTCCTCCTCCGACAGAATTGAGGAATCTAACTTTATCTCCTACTTTTACCATAGCATTATTTATTTATTCGCAAAGTTGCTTAAATTTGTACAGATATTCAAATAGATTATGCAAAAAACTCAAGATATACGAATTGAAGATTTTAACTACCCGTTACCTGACGAACGAATAGCTAAATTTCCTTTATCAAAGCGAGATACATCTAAATTATTATTGTATCGTAATGGGAAGATATCTCAGACGATTTTCCATAATTTGCCTCAAATTTTGCCGGAAGGAAGTTTACTTGTGTTTAACAATACTCGAGTTATTCAGGCACGTTTGCATTTCAGGAAAAAAACGGGAGCTTTGATAGAAATATTTTGTCTTGAACCTCTTTTACCTCATGATTATGCTTTGGCATTCCAGTCTAAAGGACATTGTACATGGGTATGTATGATTGGTAATCTGAAAAAGTGGAAAGAAGAGACTCTGTATCGCGATTTGGACTTTAACGGAACAAGTGTAAGGTTGTCGGCGACTAAAAAGAATGTGCATGGAAATGCTTTTGAGATAGAGTTTTTCTGGGATAATTTGGAGTTGACTTTTGATACTATTTTAGAGAAAATAGGGGAGTTACCTATTCCACCTTATTTGAATCGAGCTACAGAAGAAAGTGATAAAGAGACTTATCAGACAGTATATGCCAAAGTAGAGGGATCTGTTGCTGCTCCAACGGCTGGCCTTCATTTTACACCGGAGGTTCTTTCAGAACTAAAAAATAGTGGAGTTCCTTTATTAGAACTTACACTGCATGTTGGTGCCGGTACATTTAAGCCAGTAAAGAGTGAAACGATAGAAGGACATGAGATGCATACAGAATTTATTTCGGTGGATATATCCTTGATAGAACAACTGGCTAGAACGACGCGGAAGATTATTGCCGTTGGGACGACTTCGGTACGTACCTTGGAAAGTCTCTATTATATTGGTCGAACATTAGAGTATCATCCGGAAATTTCTCCTGAAGAGTTGCATGTTACTCAATGGCGGCCATATGATAGCGAAATAGAAATTGAACCCAAGAAAGCGTTGGAAAATATTGTAGAATATTTACATAAGCATTGTTCCAATCGTTTAGTAACTTCGACTCAAATTATTATTGCACCAGGATATACATTTAAAATTGTACAAGGAATTATAACCAATTTTCATCAGCCTAAAAGTACATTATTACTATTGGTATCTGCTTTTGTAGATGGTCATTGGAGAGAAATATATGATTATGCATTGGCGAATAATTTTCGCTTTCTGAGTTATGGAGACAGCTCTTTATTGTTGCCTTGAAAGCGTTAAAAGGTCTGATTTGAACAATAATCGGTGATAAAAACCGTATATAATAGAAGAAATGCTGTTCCCTGGATGAAGGTACGTTTTTTATATCTGTTATTTTTATTAGGAGTGTTGTCATCTTGTGGCAATGCTAAGCTCAGTACGGCCGACGCCCAATTTGCACGAGGAGAATTTTTTGATGCAGCAGCCACTTATCGCAAGGTTTATGCTAAAACATCTCCGAGAAAGGAGAGAGCTTTGCGAGGAAAAATTGCATATAAAATGGCTACATGCTATCGTAGGATGAATGCGGCTCCAAGAGCGACAGGCGCATATCAAAATGCGATACGATATCATTATAAGGATAGTATGGCATATTTTTATTTGGCTCGGAGTTTTCAAATGCAAGGAAAATACAAAGATGCCATTAAGAATTATAATTTATTTCTTGAGCGTAAGCCGGGAGATATGCTGGCTAAAAATGGAATCAGGGGATGTGAAATGGCTGTTGACTGGAAAAAAAATCCGACACGTTATGTCGTAAAGCGAGCTGATTTGTTCAATTCGAGGCGTAGTGACTGTTGTCCGATGTTTTTGGGAAAGGATTATGACCAGTTGTACTTTACATCCAGTACAGAGAAAGCTACCGGAACTCGGAAGAGTGAAATTACTGGCACTAAGAATAATGATATTTTCTTTTCGAAAAAAGATGAAAAAGGAGCTTGGACAAAGCCTCAGATTATTGAAGGTGAGTTGAATAGTGAATTGGATGAAGGTATAATAAGTTTCAGTCCAGATGGTACGCTTATGTATTTGACAAAAGCTCCACGTGAGCCGAATGCCGACACATCTGTGGAGATTTATACCTCTTCTCGTTCGGGAGCTAAATGGGGTACTCCACAGAAATTGGAAATAACAGGAGATACTATATCGGTATTTGCACATCCGGCAGTTTCACCGGATGGAAATTATCTTTATTTTACATCTGATATGCCTGGAGGACAAGGAGGAAAAGATATATGGCGTATAGCACTGAATGAAAAAGGAGAAGGTACGTTGGAGAATATGGGCCCTCAGATTAATACTCCGGGGGATGAGATGTTTCCGTATATTCGAGATAATGGCGTATTGTATTTTGCCTCAGATGGACATCCGGGTATGGGAGGATTGGACTTGTTCAAAGCTTCTCAGAATGAATATGGTGTGTGGAAGATAGAGAATTTGAAAGCTCCTATTAATTCTATGTCAGATGATTTTGGTATTACTTTTGGGCAAGGAGAAAGTGGCTTTTTTTCGTCTAATCGGAATGATGCACGAGGTTATGACCATATTTACAGTTTTGAATTACCTCAAATAGAAGTATGGATTGAGGGGGGAGTATTTGATTGGGATGAGGAACCTATTCCTGATGCAGTTATTAGAATTGTCGGTAAGGATGGGACCAATCAGAAGGCGATTTCACGAAAAGATGGAAGTTATAAGTTCAAACTTGATTTGGGGACGGAATATGTAATGATGGCCGGATGCCGTGGTTTTCTGAATAGTAAATACGAACTAACGACTAGTAATGAAGAGAAAAATGAGGTCTATAGGGCAGATTTTATATTGGCGTCGTTGACTAAGCCTGTATTGATTGAAAATATTTTTTATGATTTTGATCGTGCAACTTTACGTCCCGAATCTACTAAGGCGTTGGATGAATTGATAAAGTTGCTGAATGACAATCCGAATGTGACAATTGAGTTGGCTGCGCATACCGATATGAAAGGGGCTGATTCGTATAATCTCCGTCTGTCTGAAAGACGGGCACAGTCTGTAGTCGATTATTTAATCAAAGGGGGTATAAAAGCCGACCGCCTGACTCCGAAGGGATATGGAGAGAGCCGACCCAAAACAATTACGAAAAAAATTGCAAAACAATATTCTTTCTTTAAAGAAGGAGATATCTTGACAGAAGAGTATATATTGGCATTGCCGGAAGAGCAGCAGGAAATTGCAAATCAGATTAATCGTCGTACAGAGTTTCAAGTCTTAAAAACGACTTATGATTTGTTCTAAATAGTTATTTTGATAGTTTCAAAATGACACTAAAATATTTGAATATGTAGAATTTTGCTTTTTGCATTGAATATTTTGTAGTTAGTATTGTAAGACGTTAGAAGTTTTATTGTATATTTGCAAAACGAAAACAAACAACTAAAAACAATACAAGACCCATGAATCAAGTTTCAGAACGTCTGGCAAGTCTGTCGCCTTCCCAGACATTGGCTATGTCTCAGAAAAGTAATGAGTTAAAGGCTCAAGGTATTGATGTTATTAATTTAAGTGTGGGAGAACCCGATTTTAATACTCCCGACCACATTAAGGAGGCGGCTAAGAAAGCAATAGATGACAATTTTTCATTTTATTCTCCTGTCCCAGGTTATATGGATTTGAGAAAGGCAATCTGTGCTAAATTAAAAAATGAAAATCAGCTTGATTTTGCTCCGGAACAAATTGTTGTCTCAGGGGGGGCTAAACAGTCAATTTGTAATGCCGTATTGAGTTTAGTTAATGCCGGAGATGAAGTTATTGTTCCGGCTCCCTATTGGGTTAGTTATGTAGAAATGGTCAAGTTGGCTGAGGGAAAGAACGTCATTGTTTCTGCTGGTATCGAGCAAGATTTCAAGATTACTCCAGCACAACTTGAGGCCGCTATAACCCCTAAGACAAAGTTGTTGATTCTCTGTTCTCCATCTAATCCTACAGGCAGTGTCTATTCTAAGGACGAGCTGAAAGGATTGG
This sequence comes from Gabonia massiliensis, assembly GCF_001403595.1. Lineage (NCBI taxonomy): Bacteria > Pseudomonadati > Bacteroidota > Bacteroidia > Bacteroidales > Porphyromonadaceae > Gabonia > Gabonia massiliensis. Next base: position 713,600 of record NZ_LN877940.1, read on the forward strand.
CGGATGTATTAGTAAAATATCCTCAAGTTTTGGTACTTGCCGATGAAATATACGAACATATCAATTATGTTGGGGGGCACCAAAGTATTGCCCAATTTGAGGAAATACGAGATAGGGTGGTGATTATAAATGGTGTTTCGAAAGGTTATGCAATGACCGGATGGCGAATAGGATTTATTGCTGCTCCTCTTTGGATTGCTAAGGCATGTAATAAATTACAGAGCCAATATACGTCAGGGCCTTGTTCTATAGCACAAAAAGCTGCTACAGCTGCATTTTCTGGCGATCAATCTTGTGTAGAAGAAATGCGTAAGGCATTCGAGCGTCGTCGCAATCTTGTTGTTGAATTGACAAAGGAAATTCCCGGGTTTAAAGTAAATAATCCTCAAGGTGCTTTTTATTTGTTTCCGGAAGTAAGTTATTACTTTGGCAAATCAGATGGTACACACGTAATTAAAACATCTGATGATTTAGCTATGTACTTGCTTGAGGATGCTCATGTGGCTACGGTAGGGGGAGATGCTTTTGGAGCACCGGATTGTTTGCGTTTTTCTTACGCTACTTCAGATGAAAATTTGAAAGAAGCGCTTCGCCGTATAAAAGACTCGGTTGCAAAATTGAAATAAGCCAGAGAGAAATTGGTTAGTTGGGGTTCTGTAAATCTATTTATTTACAGAACCTTTTTTATTTATGATATAATATATGGGATGAAGATAATACATCCCACTATAAGAGCAGCTATTGCTGTAAATAATACTGCCGCAGCAGCTAAATCTTTTACCTTTTTTATAATGGGATTTTGTTGAGGACTGACTAAATCGCAAAGGGCTTCGATTGCAGAATTGAAACTTTCTGCTGCTAAAACAATGCCGCAAGTCAGAGCAATAGCTATCCATTCGTTGATAGAGATATTGAACCATATACCTGCGGCGATTACCAAAATGGTGACACAACTATGTATTTTTGCGTTGTGTTCATATCTGAAAAGTATTTTAATGCCGTTGAAGGCATACCCGAAACTCCGTGCTCTTTTTTTTAAGGAAAAATGTTCTTGCTTCATAGTCTTTTATTTGTAACAAATTTACAATAAAATATGGATGACTGTATAAATGAATAATTGATTAGAAATATAATTTTATTAGTGTACATAATACACATCTTTATAAAATCTTTATACCCTTGTCGAGAATACTTATATTTTACTTATAACATCTCTATTATATTTGCAATGTCCGATAGATAAAAGGGCAATAAAGAGAAATTAAATAAAAGTATTGAGATATGGACGTAAATAACGTAACAGAAAAATTAGTAGGGATGCAAAAAAGGTTGTTTAATTTTGCATATAGTTTGACAATGAATCGTGACGATGCTCAGGATTTGTTGCAATCAACATCGTTGAAGGTCCTCAATAATCAAGAAAAATTTGTT
>NZ_LN877940.1:715331-860893 GCF_001403595.1 Gabonia massiliensis
CAAGAAAAATTTGTTAATAACGATAATTTTAGCGGATGGATATTTACTATAATGCGTAATATATTTATTAATGATTATCATAGTAGTTCAAATAAATATACAGTTTTTGATAATGAGGAAGGAACAATAATGAATCGGTATGCATCGAATCCGGGAGAAGAGACACCGGACTCTACTTACACCGTTAAAGAAATAAATCGGGCAATCAAATCATTGGCTGAAGAATATCGTATTCCTTTCAGTTTGTATTTATCAGGATATAAATATCAGGAGATTGCAGATCGGATGAATTTGCCGATTGGTACTGTAAAGAGCCGTATTTATGCTTCTCGTCAGCAATTACAATCCAAGTTGAGAGATTATCACTATGATGCATGAATAATTTGAAGTAAAAAAGATTGGCAAACAGATGTATAAAGTTTGTTGATAGGTTAATTTTTAAGGTTTCCAAGTGGTAAAAACGGAATCGGGAGTTTTTTATGATAAAAACTTCCGATTCCGTTTTTATATTTCTCTGCAAAAGCGATAGCCTATTCCTGATTCTGTGACTATGAAAGAAGGAAACGACGGGTCGTCTTCTATTTTTTTTCTTAATTGGGCGATAAAAACTCGTAAATACTGAGGTTGGTCTTGATAAGGAACTCCCCATACTTCTTTTAATATGTATTGATGTGTAAGTACCTTACCTGCATTCTGTGCCATGAGTGCAAGGATAGAAAATTCAGTAGAAGTCAACTTTAGAATGTCATCATTTTTTTTAGCTAAATGATTTGCCAAATCGATAGATAAATTGCCAAAAGTCAGGACTGACGATTGTTCTTGATTTGATTGGATGGAACGTTGGGCAGACCTGATACGGGCCAATAATTCTCCGTTATGGAACGGTTTCGTTAAATAGTCGTTAGCTCCTAAATCCAGAGATTTGATGATTTCTTCTTCATGGGTACGAGCTGATAAAATAATAATAGGGTTGGTATACCATTCTCGAAGTTGCTTTAGTACTTGTTGCCCATCTGTATCGGGCAGTCCCAAATCGAGGAGGATAGTAGAGGGAGCAAACATTGCCGCTGCAGCTAATCCTTCTTTTGCATTTGAAGCAACGATGACTTTATAATTGTGCATTTCTAAAGTAATTGTGAGTAACTTTCTTATCTGCACTTCATCATCGATAATAAGTATAGATTTGTCGTTATTCATAACTTTGAATTTTATTCTTTAATAATCAGAATCTCGCTTGGAATCGTGACCGTAATACATGCTCCCGGGGTATTACAAGCTGTTGCTGTGCCTTTCATCGCTTCGGCATATCCTTTTACAATAGCCAAACCGAGGCCTGAGCCTCCGGTAGGGACATGTGCCCCCCTATAAAATTTATCGAAAATATGGGGTAAGTCTTCTTCATTAAATCCTGGGCCGTTATCGGATACTTCCATTGAGAATAAAGAATTTTCATAGTGCGTTTTTATATTTATTTGTGATTGTTTAGGTACGTAATTGATAATATTGTACAGTAGGTTTGTGAGAATCTGTTGCATTAGGACCAAATCCATATTGATAAGAGGGGTATCTTCTTCGATATCAATATTTAATTTATAGTCGGATAATTCTATTTTCATTTGTTGAAGTACTGGACCAATGAGATCTTGTATATCATAATATTCGCAGCGAGGGGAAAGTCTTCCGGAATCTACCCTTGACATCGAAAGGAGTTCTTCTATTAAACGGTGTAAGCGTTTACCGGCTGTATAGATTTCGTTATTAATTTCTTTAATCATATTGTTTCCTATGCTACTTAATGTCTCGGATGCTGTGAGTATGGTTGCTACCGGAATACGTAATTCGTGTGAAATGGAATTAAATAGAGTCTTATATAACTTATCCGATTCTTGTAAAAGTAGAGTCTGAGTAGCAAGTTCGTTTAAATATTCACGTTCAAGTGCGTTTGATATTTGCCTTTTTAATGTAAGCCAAATGAGTTCTTCGTGAGGACTGAACGGCCGTTTCAGTTTAACGGCAATTACCCCCATGCGCATACGTACACTGTTGAGTGGATAAAATGTTTTTTCTTCAGACATAAATGTTTCTGTGGACCGTCCTGCCGATTTTCTATTTGAAAATACCCATTTAGCAACTTCATACTCTTCTTCATTTATAGGAAGATGCTGGATAAAGGTCGGAACTTTGTTTAAAGAATCATTTTGGTCTTTCAAAATAATTGTACAATCCAAGTCAAAGCTTTCTTTTACAGCCTTATCTGCAACTTTCAGAACTTCTTCGATTCCCGATACAAAAGCCATGTGTTTTGAAAGGTGTAGTAGGGTATTGGTTGCCTGTTCTCTTTTTCTACTCATTAGTTCTTGCCGTTTCAAACGGTTTGCAAATATGGAATTTATAAGAGGAATCGAGAGAAATAACCCGAACATTGCTAGATTATTTATTCTGTAAAGAGTAAATGTTCCGAAAGGCGGTGTAAAAAAATAGTCAATTATAAGTGCAACTACGACGGCCGAGGTGAGTATTGGGCCAGTAGTAAAAAATAGAGATTGTATGGCCAAAATTATCATACAAAGGTAAATCACAGCTTGAGGATGTACCCAAGATATGAGTGGATATAAAAGGATTGTAAAACTTATTGTTATCAGTATGGAAGTTACATAGTTTGTTAAAGAAGCCGTAAAATTAGGACGTTTTATGGCTGTGTCGATTTTTCTTTTTCTTTTGATAGAAGATTCTTTAGACAGAATGTAGATATCTATATCTTCGCATTTTTTGATAAGTTTTTCGAAAGGGTATGGAGTCCTGAGCTGATACCATTTCTTATATGGTTCTCGTTCTAATATGAGGTGTGTAATTTTTTCTTTTTTTATGACAGAAGACATTTCTGAGATCCAATTGTCTCCTGTCATCCTGATTACATAAGCTCCTAAACGATATGCGAGCCTTATATTTTTATTCAGTTGGTCTTGTTCTGTATTAGATAAGTTGTCTGAAGTATATACGTATACGGCAAAAAGAGGAGCTCCCATGGTATACGAGAGCTCTTTTGCCCTTTGTATTATTCTTTCAGTTTTTGGTTTTTCGTCGATATGTACTAGTAAACGTAAACCTTCACGACTGATGTCTTCGAGTTTATTTGCTTCAATACGCTGCCTGATGGATTCATTTTTACGGAACGATATTAGTTTTTTGAAACTTTTTTTTAATAAAGTCAAATTGTCTAATGAAAAAAATATGGTTTCCTGCTCAGGTGTTAGGAATGATGTTGTAATTTCACCTGAATTATAACGGCGAATGATTTCTTCTATTTTACAATCGATAGGAATGATTTGTGCTGCTTGTTCGAAAAAGATATCGGGAACAATATAGGGCGCTTTGATTCCTATACGATTACTCATCATGTATGAATTACTCTCTAACTGGATGACACTTAATGTCGTATATACATTTATGCCGTTATCGAGCAACTCTTCGATGTCCTGGTATCTGAATTTATGTCTACTTCCTGAACTATTGTTATGAGCCAACTCGTCGATGATAACCAGCCCCGGAGAACGCTGTAATATGGCTTCGATATCAATTTCTCCAGATTGATTGGGAAGGATACATTCCATAACTGCATGTCTTCTTGACAATGAATCTGGATGAAAATTGCCTAAGACTACATCGAGGCCTTTTTGCCTGTGCAGGTATGCTTTTTCGAGCATAGCTTGGGTTTTACCTTCTCCCATGCAAGTTCCGAAAAAGATAGTCAGGTCTCCATGTTTTTTCTGGGAATCGGAAATAAGCATTTCTCGGCTAACCTTCTCTGCGTACAGACTTGTATTTGTTAACATATGACTGTCAGATTTAATAAGAGGGCTAAACTTATCTTAAACAAAATAAAGAAAGTTCTTTCATTTTTCAAAATAAAAGCCGTTAAATATGTTGTATTGTAATGATAATGAGGAAAAATCCCGACTTTTTGTGATAAGTACAAAAAATCCGGGATTTTTCCTCATTCAATATTTATTTGATTATTATTTTGAGTTAGATTAGAATTGAGTTCCCTATGTTCAATAATCATTTGATATTGTGCAACGTATGCCCCATTCTTTCTTTCTTTGTTTTCATATAGAACATATTATATTTATTGGGAGTGATCTCGATGGGGATATTTTCAATGATTTCGAGACCATAGCCTTCTAATCCGATTCTTTTTATAGGATTGTTGGTCATTAATCTCATTTTTCGAACACCTAAATCTCTAAGAATACTTGCTCCCACACCATAATCCCGTTCGTCTGCTTTAAATCCCAGATGTAGATTTGCATCTACAGTATCCAAGCCTTCTTCCTGTAGCTTGTAGGCTTTTATTTTATTCATAAGGCCTATGCCTCGTCCTTCCTGATTCATATAAACGATAACTCCTTTGCCTTCTTTTTCGATTTCGGTCATCGCTTTATGGAGTTGCTCGCCACATTCACATCTTTTCGAACCGAAAATATCTCCTGTCATACAGGAAGAATGCACACGAACAAGTATTGGTTCGTCTAAATCCCATTTACCTTTAATAAGAGCGATATGTTCCAATCCGTTTGATATTTGCTTAAAAGGAATAAGGCGGAAATGCCCGTATTCAGTAGGCATGTCTACTTCTACTCCTCGTTCTACAATAGATTCTATTTTTAATCGATAGGCAATAAGATCTCTGATAGAAATTATTTTGATGCCGAAACGCTTAGAAACTTCCACCAGCTGAGGAAGACGCGCCATGGTACCATCTTCATTAATGATCTCAATAAGTGCCCCTGCAGGGTAAAGTCCGGCTAAGCGTGCCATATCTACGGCAGCTTCTGTGTGTCCTGAGCGACGTAGAACACCGCGGTTTCGGGCACGTAAGGGATTTACATGTCCTGGGCGGCCTAAATCTGATGGTTTAGTTTCAGGATTAGCTAGTGCTTTGATAGTTTCTGCTCTATCAAACATAGATACTCCTGTCGTACAACCACCGCCGAGTTTATCGACAGTAATAGTAAAGGGGGTTTCGTGGATTGATGTGTTTTCTGTCACTTGCATGTCCAGTTCTAATTCTGCACAACGTTCTTCAGTGATAGGAGCGCAAAGAACACCACGACCATGAGTCAGCATGAAATTGACCTTTTCGGGTGTGATTTTTTCTGCCGCAACAATAAAATCTCCTTCATTTTCCCTATCTTCGTCATCTACTACTATAATAAATTTTCCTTCTCGAAAATCTTCAATAGCCTCTTCAATCGTGTTTAATTTAATTTCGCTCATATCGTATAATATTTGACTTTATGAATAAATCCGTAAACTGTTATTTTTTTTTTAGCTTTCTTTGTACCCGAATTCATCAGGTTTACTTGGCAATATGTTTTTTTTGCCGGAAGGCTCTAAATCTTTATGTATAATTTCTTTTAATTCTTTATTTGTAGATAAAATCATATTTAATTCGCGTCTTAATCCTTTTTGCTGCCAACTGCCAAATAGATATATCGGTACTGAAATTGGAAATAGAATGGCTAATAGAATGCCAGCAGATTTTATTTTGGTAGGTCGATATAAATATAAATTTCGGATTATGGGATAATCCATCAATTTAGTAATTAACAATTGATTTTTGGAATATTGAGCGTATTCTACCAGCGTTTCTAATCTGTAACTAATCGAATGTAATAAGTCCTTGTCATATCCACGTGTCCAATATTCATAATAATTTTGACGTTTATTCCCGGTTTTTCTCAGCATTTCATTACATAAATCGCTTAGTTCATCAATATATTTTAGAGCAGTTTCCGGTATCATCTCATCTATTACAATTTCTTTCATGACAATATTACGGACTTCCTGTTTTCCGATTATTTTTCGTATGAAGTTCATGTAAGCATCTCGATTAAATACGGCAGAATCTTTGACAGCCTTATATGTGAGGAATATGCCTAATGGAAGTAATACGGCAGAGCTTAGCCAGATACCTTCCCATACCGGCCAGCGTCCGTCTCGTGCCATTTTATAACCTGTGTTGTCGATAATGTAATAGAAAATGAATAAAAATACGGATACGATGACCGGCATGCCTAAACCTCCCTTTCGAATGATTGCACCTAATGGAGCTCCAATAAAAAAGAATATTAGACAAGCAAAAGAAAGAGTAAACTTTTTATGCATTTCCATTTCATGACGCCTGATTGTCCGTTTCTCATCATTTGTTACGAGACTCTTGTATTCAAAGTCTTGCCTTACGCTTTCTGCACGGGTTATGGCCCTGTCAAGAAGAGCCTGTTTTCGTAATAAAGATTCCTGTGCGTACAAACTGTCTATATTAAAGGATTGTTGCTGAACTTGTTTTGAAGGCTTTGCGGTATTATTTTGGTAATCATACAAAGTAAAGTATCCAGAGCGTTTTAGGTCATTACCAAATGTTCGTCCGATACTATCCATTCTGAGGTTCATGGAATCAATGGATGTTCTTAATGCATGCATGTCTTTCCCTATATATTGATTTTGCATGATTCCGTCATCCATTCGATTAAAATTTGCATCGAAAGGTATTAATATTTCTTTTTGAGAGAACGTTTCTCTTCGGTAGGGTACATTTTTGGAAGACCGATTCTGAGTTTTCAGGTTCTCAAATGATTCACCATCGTACAACGTTAGAAAGAGATATTGCTTATCATCCGTAAGTTTTAGTTTCCCTGAATCTGCAAGTATCATCATGACGTCATCAAAGCCTTTTGAAACATCATATATCATCAAATCTTTCATTATACCAGTCTCTCGATTTTTACTCTTTACATAGAGATTGTAACCACTGATTTGATCATAGAAAACACCTTCTGGAATATCTAGCTCGGGAGACTTTTGTCGGACGGAATAAAGTAGAGTCCACATCTTTACCTGTGCTTTAGGTAAAATATCGTTTTGAAAAAAAAATGCGCCCACTACGATTAAACAGATTACAACAATCAAAGGCCGCATGATGTGTATGAGAGAAACCCCTGCAGCTTTAATCGCTAACAATTCGAATCGTTCGCCTAAGTTCCCGAATGTCATTAAGGATGCTAATAATAAAGCTAAAGGAAGAGACATCGGAATAAGAGTAACGGCTGCATAAAAGAATAACTCTGCCAATACGGACATTTCAATTCCTTTGCCTACCATTTCATCTACATACTTCCATAAAAATTGCATAAGTACGATAAATAGGCAAATGAAAAATGTCATTAAAAAAACAGGCAAAAATGTCTGTAAAATAAATGTATATAGTCGTTTTATACGAAGCATATAGTCGTTTTACATTATTTCGCAAAAGTAGCGTAAAAAAATGAGATTACGATGATGCAGTTGTATAAAAACTATAAAGACTCAATTGTAAGGATTCAGAGAAATGTCTTTAAAAAAGTCATGCACCTAAAGTTCTTTTTAGCGACTCTATTTGTTTATCCCATAAATCTATACTATCTTTTTTTTCTTCGGGATATGCAAAATCGGTAATCTCGAGGACAACGTTTCCTGTAAGTTCGGCAACATTGATACGGAACTCAAAGTAGGCTTTACTATCAGGTTCTTCATCGCACCATTTAAAACGAATAAATGAGCCGGCACGAAAAGTCGTTTGTATCGCTTCCTGAGGAGACTTGTTCCAATAAAATGTAAAGTGTTTGCCATCGGCTACAACTTTATCTGCGAACCAGTCGGCTAATCCATTGACAGTTCCGATATAGGTCCATAGTACAGAGGGAGATATATTGTTTAGACTGTATTCAATGGTATATTTTTCCTTTTTCATTTTGTATAGATTTAAATGATTAGGGGAAAACAAGCTTCCCGTGTTTGAATAATTATGAGGGCGAATATATGTAATATATCGAAAATTCCAACTATGTTGAATTATTTTTTTGTGAAATTAATCATTCCAGTTTCTTATTGTTATAATATAACTAATATTATTCTATTGAAATATAGTAAATTAAAATATATTTTGAAAAAAACGATACAAAAATATCGCTAAACTTTGCAGGTTTCAAAAAAACGATATATCTTTGCACCGCATTTGTCACAATAAGGCAGATACAATTGAAATGATGGCGAGATAGCTCAGTTGGTTAGAGCGCATGATTCATAATCATGAGGTCCCGGGATCATGCCCCGGTCTCGCTACAAAAGGCAAAGAGAAGTATTTTTCTATTGCCTTTTTTCTTTTTTACACATTAGCTCAATAAAAATAATAAAATCTCGTTCCTATAATTAAGGAGATTTTTCTCGGTTCTCCATGAAGTTTAAAGTCGAATTTCTGAATGATGAAAGTAAAATATGTATCTATTTTATTATTGGGCTTATTGGGTTCGTTTTTCACAATATTGAGTGTTATAGCGGAGACTCAATCAAAATCAGTATTAGGTCGAGAACTTAGGCCGCATCCGCGTTTGTTATTTACAGATTCTGATGAAATACGTGTAAATAATTTGTTGAAAACAAATAAATTTGCTAAAAGATTATCAGATAAGTTGCATCGTGAAGCTGACCGTTTGTTGACAGTTCCCGTAGAGTATCGTTTTTATGAAGATGGCTCTAAGGTTCCCCCGTTGCATATTAGTCGGGAGTATGTATATCGTATGATAACTTTATCTATGGCTTATCGGTTGTATGATGATGACAGGTATGCCGAAAAGGTAAAAGAATCCTTGGAATATATTTTTACGCTTCCGCTTTGGAATACTGAACCTGCACATTTTTTGGATGTTGCAGCAATGACTACAGCCGTAGCCATTGCTTATGATTGGACCTATGATTATTTGCCTGAATCGTTGAAGGGAAAGATTCGCTTTATGGTGAAAAGATATGCTTTGGACCATGCTGTTAAAGAATATCGAAAAGGCGATAATACCTCTTGGGCTAAGCGAGAAACGAATTGGAATGTAGTCTGTAATACGGGAATGTCTCTTGGCGCACTGGCTTTTGCTGAGGATTATGTAGGATTGGCAGATACAATAATAACTAATTCGGTAAAATATATGCCCAATTGCCTTCGATTTTTTGCTCCTGATGGTATTTGTTATGAGGGGCCGGCTTATTGGGCATATACGAATGTGTATTTGTCTATGATGATGAAAGCGATGGATGATAATCTGGGTTCTTGTATGGGAATAGATACCTTGCCTGGAATTTCTAATACGGCCAGATTCTATGTCGAAGCGACAAGTCCATCAAAACGAATATTTAATTTTGGAGATTGTACTGAAGGGACATTGCCTTATGCTGGTCCTGCTTATTTTTATTTTAGTAGGAAGTTTCAACAACCGGATGTAGCTCATTTTGCCAGAGAGACGATAATGTCTTTAATGGATAATAAAGAGCGTACACGTTGGCATTTCTTTCTATCATTAGCTTGGTGCGATATTTCAAAACCGGAAGAAAGTGCTCACTTGGAAAAAGTGAAAATTTATAGGGGCATCAATGATATTGTTATCTTTCGGGAAGGTCACAAAAAAGATGATTTGTTTTTAATTGCTAAAGGTGGTGCTCCTGATATGGCCCATCAGCAAATGGATGCCGGTAATTTTATAATAGAGAGATACGGCATTCGTTGGTTAGAAGATTTGGGTGCAGATAATTATGACTTGCCGGGTTTTTGGGATAGTAAAGATGGAGGGAAACGCTGGAATTATTTCAGAAATACCAATTATAGTCATAATACATTGATTATCAATGATGATAAGCAGTGCGTTTCGGGTCGAGCTTATGTTATGGATAAAGTTGAGAGTAAAAAGCAAACTTCAGTGGCTATTGATTTGACATCAGTATATCAGAAAGATGCCGATAGAGTAATCCGACGATTTTCTTTATCTAATAAAGGCCTTATGATTGTTGGTGATTCGATATATTTGAAAGATGCTGAAGGTACGGTTTGTTGGAATGCTGTGACATCATCGAAGGTTTTATTAGATGGTAAAAAGGCAGTTTTGGAGAAAGACGGCAAAAAATTTGTTTTACAGATTCTTTCTCCAAAAAATGCAAAATTTTCTACAACAGTGGCAAAGCCTCTTACTCCTTTTGAAAATCCTGTTACGGGATATACGTTGTTACAAATTCGTTTGGATGATTGTCCCGAAAAAGAACAGTATATTGAAGTCCAGTTAGGGGAATAATCATTGTTCCTTTAGTATCCGGTCCATGACTAAAGATGTTCTGGCACCGGAGATTCCCGTAGAGGGGCAATGTCCATGTCCTCTTAACTCATCCACAATAGTTTGTATCAAGGGTTGTTCGATATGTTCGGGGGGAGTGAATGAGTATTGTTCGGATATCTTATCAGTTATTAACATAATAGGAGTGAAAGCGAATGTACTGAATGTTATTTTTCCATTTGTTCCTATGATTTCGATAGAATCCTGCTCTGAGTTTTCATGAGCGACAAAGCTCCATAGCCCTGTACCTACAACTCCTGACTCAAACTGGAGAGCTGCGCATATAGTATCTTTAGTATCATATAAGTGCCCCAGATTTTGGGAATATCCTTTTGCTGATTCTATTTTACCCAATAGGAAGTCGAGAATGTCGAGTGTGTGAGGGGCTAAATCATAAAAGTAACCTTCTCCAGCAATACTTTTATCTACCCTCCAAGTATGAGTATTGGCATCGAAGTCAGATGCTTGGGCTTTCTTGATATGTTTTATGTCAACAGTGAGCACTTGTCCAATTCTGTTTTCGTCTAATAAAGCTTTTACTTTTAGAAAATAAGGGAGTGCCCGGCGATAAAAAGCAACAAATAATTTTTGATTTGTTATTTTTGAGGTCTCTATCATTTCAAGACATTCGGTGTAGTTCATTCCCATAGGTTTTTCTACATATACCGGTTTATTTGCTTCCATGGCCTGTATCGCATATCTTTTATGCATGTTAGGAGGAGTGGCTATATATATGGCATTTATATCGGGGTCATTTATCAATTTGTCGGCTTCTGTGTAATATTTTTCTACACCATGTCTTTGCGCAAAATCTTTTATCTTGGCTTCATTTCTCCGCATAACGGCAACTAAAGATGAATGTTTTATCTTATAAAATGCCGGACCGCTTTTCTTTTCACACACATCTCCGCATCCGATAATGCCCCAATTAATATTTTCCATAAATTGATATTTTTCATATTTGCTTTTTCAAAGTTAATCAATTTTTATTTTCAATAGTTTTTGAAGATGGACTAAAGCTAAGGAAAATATTGGAGAATAAATTGTATTTTTAGATTTATTGATGATTTAATATAGTGTAATGATGAAAAATTATATTTTTCTTACCTGTAAGAAAGGAGTGATTTTTGTGTTTTTTGGCGAGTTTGTATTTTTTTTATAAAATGTAAACTATTTTCTTTGTAGTAATTATGTTGATTTGATAAACAATACGATAATACTAGTATCAAGATGAAACATGTTAGTTATTTAATGTTAGGGATTTTAAGTTATTTCACTTTTTTTTCAGTAAAGGCTCAAGATAAATTTTTTGACCCTTTATTAGACCCTGAATGTAAAGCTTCTTTTCCAGAGTTAATGGAAACGTGGAATAGTACTTATATGTGGTATCCAGGTTTACTTAGTGCTCATAAGCAAAAAATTCAAAAAGAAAAATCAGATAATCGTTGTGTGAATGTGGATTATCCGGGTAATTTTATGAAAGATTATAATCGAACTATTTTTCGTAAAAAAATAAAATTGGCAGAAGATACAGAAATACGGTGGAATGCTGTAGGGAAAGTATCTTTTTCTGTTGATGATAGAGAAATAAACAACAATCTTAAGGTGTATAAATTGTCGTCTGGAACACATTTTTTGAAATTTGATGTGATGACGGAAAATCGTTTGCCAGCACTTATTGTACAGGGAGAAGGAATTCAAGATCTTGAAGGATGGCAGGTCAGTTTGGATAATCAATCTTGGAATCTTCCCGAAACAGATATTCGCTATAATAAACCTTCAATAGCTCCAGACGATAGCGAGGAGCTTACAGTGACAATTTTGCCGGATAAATATATTGTTTTAAGAAATACAGTTTGTAGAGATTCTCTGTTAGAGTTAGGAGAAAATGCTCGAGTATTATTGGATTTCAATCATTTAGAAATAGGAAATGTTATTGTACGTGCTTCTGGTAGTGGTACAATATCATTTAGTGTGGGTGAGTCTCCGGATGAAGCATTAAATGAAGATATTCGAGGTTTTGAACAGCGAGATATTGAACCATTCGTTTTGACCGATAGTATACAGGAATTTATATTGCCTGAACGAGCATTACGTTATTTGAAAATTGCTTGTGATCGTCCGTGTAAAATAAAATCTGTTCGTTTTGACGCAAAAATATGGCCTGTAAAATTTTTAATGCAATTTGAGTGTAGTAGTCAATCTTTAAATAATATTTGGAAAGCTGGAGTTGCAACGTTGCATGCATCTATGCATAATTTTTATTTAGATGGAATAAAGCGAGATTTTCTTCCTTGGTCAATGGATGCTATAATTAGCTCATTAGGAGGTGATTATGTATTTGGTGACCGTCAGGTGTCTCGCAATGGTATTTCTGTATCTTTGATGCCTTTACATCCACAAATATCAGATTGGGGAATTGTTGATTATCCTTTGCATGCATTGATTGGACTCAAACATGATTATATGCGATATGGAGATCTTGTTACCTCTTTGATGTTTAAAGAGCGTATTCTTCAACAATTAGCACTTTATGAATCTATTCAAGATGAGAATGGATTTATCGAAGCAGACCGTCCTTCATGGGGGTTTATTCCGGGATGGGCTCGAAAAATGGGGCCTGAAGAATATGGGAAGCCTGCTTATGCGCAGATGATGCTCTATCAAAATTTTCTGATAGGATCATATTTTGCCCGTTTATGGAATGATGATTCCCTAGCAAAGCATTATGTTCAAAAAGCAGAACAATTAAAGAATAGTATTATTAACTATTTTTGGGACAATGAAAAAAAGGCATTTATTAATGGATATCGCATCAATGGAGAGAAGGATTATCGTATATCACATCATGCTCAATATTGGGGAATATTAACGGGGTTATATCCAGAAGAGAATTATAATTATTTATTTGATAAAATTATTCCTGCTATTCCCTTCTATAAAGAAGAGATTAGTTATGAGAAGGGATATGAATTTTTAGCATATATTAAGGCTGGGCGTAAAAAAGAGATCTTTACTATGTTGGATGAAGTTTGGGGAGATTGGTTACGTCAAGGAAATACCCGTTTCCCAGAGAATTTTACACCCCATATTTCACTGAAGGAACAATTAGCATTTTATAACCGGCCTTTTGGTTTAAGCCTCTGTCATGGTACAAATGGAGTACCGCCTATAATTGCTGTGTTATATGGCCTTTATGGTTTCTCACAATCAGATAAGAATCTTTCAGAATATACTTTATGTCCGGATTTGATGAGTTTGGATTGGATAAAAGGTTGTATACCGATAAAAGAAGGCAATATTAATATCCATTTAATAAAAGAAGGAGTCTGTTCGATTGAGATTCCTAAAAATTGTACAGTACATTTATACCCTAATGGGAGAGATGGAAAGCTTTTGACATATAAAAAAGCCGGCGTATATACTTTTCGGATGAAATAGTATGACCGATATAGAAATAAAGTCGAGGCTTGAATGAGAAATGTGGTATTATAAATATAGATGAAAAAAGGGTTGAGGGCTAATTCCAATTTTGCTTGGATCTTTTTGTGTTTCCTTTCGGGCTATTTTCCCGTTTCCATTTATCTAATTAACCATAATAAAAACAGCCCGAAAGGAAACGTAAAGAATATTTGGTTAAGTTACTTTATTGGAATATTTAAATGGTTTTAAATATAAATCATGTCTTATTTATATATTATTAATATAGTGTTTTATTCTTTTTTACAAAGTCTTTAGGTAAAACCCCAAATTGTTTTTGAAAAACTTTAGAAAAATATGATGTGGAAGAAAATCCTACTAAGTAACAAACTTCATTGACTTTGTATTCACCTTCTTTTAATATTTCGGCAGCTCGTTTTAATCGGATCAGTCGAATAAAGTCATTGGGGGTAGATTCCGTCACACCTTTTATTTTTCGAAGTAAACTGGACCTGCTCATAAATAATCCTTCAGCTAATTGATCTACATTAAAATCTGGATTAGATATATTTTTATATATGACATCGGTGAGTTTATTAAGAAACTGTTCGTCAGATTTTGTCAAAGCGATATTATCTGTATGAGTAAATGGTGAATTAGCGAATACTTCTCTCATTTTTTTTCGATTATCAAATATATTATGAATTTGAGCTTGTAAGTGCTCTATTGAAAATGGTTTTTCAATATATGCATCAGCACCACATTCTAATCCAGTAATTTTACTTTGTACATTCGTTTTGGCGGTCAATAGAATTACAGGGATATGACTGAATTCAGTATCTTTTTTTATTTTGCAACATAGTTCAAATCCGTCCATTTCGGGCATCATAATATCACTTATAACCAGATTAATAAGTTTTTTTTGTAATACTTTTATTGCCTCTGTGCCGTTTGTTGTTTTATATATTGTATATTGATATTCTAATCTTTTAGAGATGAACTGTAAAAGATCTTCATCATCTTCGACGATTAAAATGGAATAACAACATTTGCTTTCTTGATTAGTGTTATTGGAGAAAGTTTGTTGTAATTTAAAAGCTGTATTATTTATGTTCATATTGTTTGAGCCAAGAGTATTTTCTTGTTTTTGAGGCAATAACACAATAAATGTATTCATATCTTTTTCGGTTACGTCAAGAAAGACTTTTCCTTTATGTAATTCTACTAATGATTTGACAAGAGCTAAGCCAATTCCTGTACTTGATTTTATTTTATTTTTGTTTTCATTTACTTGATAGAAAAATGGCTCAAAAATTTTATCTTTGAGTTCTATAGGGATTAAGTCCCCATCATTTTTTATACAGATTTTAAAATATTCTTCAGAGTTACTTAATTCTATCCAGATTGATTTTTGAGCATATTTTATAGCATTGGAGAAAAGGTTACTTATAACTTTTATCATAGCTTCTTTGTCGACATCTGCATATATTTTTGTTTTAGGTCTTGTTATACAAAATTGCAAATCTTTTTGTTTGGCTAATGGCATGAAGCGTGTGTAGATCTCCTCTATCAGTTCATTGATGTCTGTATTTATGAATTTTAAACTGAATATTTTGGATTCGGTTTGTCTAAAATCTAACAATTGGTTTATTAGAGATAGTAGCCGGGTAGTGTTCTTTTCCATAATGTTTAAGTTCGTTTGTAATTCTGATTTGTCGACATCATTTTTTATTATATATTCCAGTGGTCCTTTTATTAGAGTAAGAGGAGTACGTATTTCATGGGCAACATTTGTAAAAAATTCTATTTTTGAGTCATATATTTCCTTTTCTTTTTCTTTTTCATAAAGTATTTGTTGATTTTTATTTCTGCTTTCTATTTTATTTTTGTAATATCTGAAAATGAAGAAAATGGTAATTAGGATAATTAGAATATATGTAAAGTATGCCCATGAAGTTTTCCAAAAAGGCGGAAGAATTGTAATTTCAAGAAAATCTCCTTTTTCATTCCATAAGCCGTCGTTATTAGAAGCTTTTACATAAAAAATATATTTTCCGGGGGATAGGTTTGAGTAGGTAATTTTTTGAGCAGATGTTATGTAGTTCCATTGGTTTTCCAGCCCAACCATTTTATAAGCATACCTATTCATTTCGGGAGCGACATAGCTTAGAGCTGAAAATTCTATGCTAAAGGAAGATTGGTCATAATTTAAGGTAATTGGGGAAGAATAGAATCGATTTTGCCCTTTATTTTTGTCTAATAGTTCAAAATTAGTAATAGTTACAGGAGGAATGGAATCATTTGATTTGAATTCTTCGGGTCTGAATGTAACTAATCCATTTAAACATCCGAAATACATTTTTCCACTTTTATCTTTATATCCTGATTTGGAGTTAAATTGGTTCCCTGGCAATCCGTTGCTTTGTGTAAAAGAACGGATTGCTTTTGTTTCAGGGTTGAATCTCATTAGACCACTGTTACTTGATAGCCATAAATTTCCGTTGTTGTCTTCTAATATTTTATAGATAACATCATTTATAAATCCATCTTTTGTACCATATCTGACAAATTGTTTTGTTTTTTCATCGAATGTGCAAATACCTCTTGATTCGGATGCAAACCATATTCTTTTTTTACTGTCTATAAACATGTTTGTGATTTTGTAATAACAAATTGAATGGGGATTTGATGGGTCATAAGAATATAGTTTACATTCTTTTGTTCTTGGGTTGAAACGAAATGCTCCTACATCAGATGTTGAGAACCATATTTGTCCTAAAGAATCTTCGATAATATCAGAAATGAAATGTAGTCCTATTTGGTCTTGGAATATAAATTTTTCATTTTTTCGGTCATATAGAAATGCTCCAGTAGAAGTCCCGACCCATATTCTATGTGAACTGTCTTTGAAAAGAGCGAATATATCATTATTATTTAAAGTCCCTATTTGATCTCCTTTTTGATAATACTTCCATTCTTTTGTCTTGAGATTCAACACATTTATCCCATGACTATATGTTGCTATCCATAATGATTCTCCATCAATAATTATATCGTGTATATTGTGGTAATTGATTGTATTTGGGGTTAATAAAGGAGAGAAACTTTCAAATTTATTATTTTGTATATTGAGTTTATTAAGTCCGGCATCTTCGGTTCCAACCCAAATATTTCCGGATGAATCTTCACAAATCCCGCTTACACGTTCTCCTGATATCGAATTTTGATTTTTAATTGGGTAATATTTTTTAAAAAAAGTATAAGGACGAGGGAAATAGTTTACCCCACCAAAATAGGTACCGATCCAGATTCCTCCTTCTCTATCTTCATACATAGAGTATATAGCGTTATCAGATAGGGAATATCGGTCATAAGTATTATGGGTGAGATGTGTTGTCGTTTTATTTCTTATATTGTATATGTAAAGTCCGGATTCAGTTCCAATCCAACAGTTCCCGTCAGAAAATATATCCATGTCGCGTACAAATAATTTTTTTTCTTTTCTATCATTAAGATAAAATGGATAAATTTCATTTGTTGTTTTGTCTATGATTCTTAGTTCTTCATTAAAAGAGCCTACCAATAAGTAATTATTATGTATATTGACAGTTTTAGAAGTGAGACTTGTACTAAAGTTTGTACCAAAGGAATCTCTTGTATAGGATTTGAAATTATTTTCAACAGGATTATATCTCTTAATACCTCCATGATATATACTTATCCATACCTGTTTATCTTTATCTATGTTAATGGACCATATTCGAGCTAAAGGAGAAGTATGAGCTCGGTCAAGGAATAAAATCGTTTCGAGTTTCCCTGTATGAGTAGAAAAGCGGAAAAGATTATTGGATGCTATCCATATATTTCCAGATGGGTCGATTTTCATATCTAAAACCAAGTCTTTTATGTATTCGTTATTTTCGGTTTTTGTATCGAAAAATGTAAAAGAATTATTTTGGGGATGATAGATGAATATACCTTTGTCTGTCCCAGCCCATATATTGCCATCTGGAGTTTGTAATAAAGACCAAATGGTGTTATTCCCTATACTTTGGGGATTTTTTTCGTCATATTTGAATACTTTAAAAGAGTTTCCATCATACCGATTTAGACCATCTTTTGTCCCAAACCACATGAATCCTGTTTGATCTTGTAAAATAGATAACACGGTGTTTTGAGAAAGTCCATTTTCTGTATTTAGTCGTCTAAAATAATAGTCTTGTTTTTCAAGAGCTAAAGCCGTATAGAAAAACGGTATTGAAATAAGGAGAGATAGAAAAAAGGTTAATTTGCATTTCATGGGAAAGTAATATTAGAATTTAAAATGTAAAAATACAGAAGTTTTTATGTTTATGCCAAACTTGGATTTGCTCTATCCATTCAAAAAAATGTAATATCTCGTCAATTAGGCATTGAGAATTGAAACTACCATTTTTTGAACGGAAATCATCGGCCTTTATATTCTATATTTTATTTCTTCGTAGTATCATTTATTATTTAATTCTAAAAAATTTTTATCATGAAAAATTTACTATTACGAACATTGGGATTATTATTGGTGTTGTTTTCTTTAGAAGTAACAGCTCAGGTTACTTGTTATGGAGAAGAGTCAAAAACTCCAGATTTTTGGTTAGACCATTTTTATTATGCAAAGTGTACCGATTATGAAAGTACAGGCTCTCAACTTTTCGGAGGAAATTTGGATTGTGTAGAATTTACGGCAGGTAGTACTATTGATTTTACCGATATTTATGTTTCGAAAGATGCTGTATATACCGTTATGTTATATTATGGGATAGGTTGGTGTGATGAACTTGGAGCTTATGTTGACCTTAATGTAAATGGGCAGTTTACGGATCAGTTAGTGCTTTTTCCATCAGCTATAGTGGGAGAGGATGCTACATATCAATTTGAAGTCGAGCTGTATTCAGATTATAATAATGTAATTCAATTGAAAAATGTGAAAGATTGGCCTGCTTTTCGAGGGTTCCAGTTATCATCTAATGAAACAACAAAAGTAGCTACAACAGATAAAAATATTTGTAAGGTATTTTTTACAAATGGTAGTCTTTTTGTAGAAAATATGTTGGGAGTTGACAATCATATTCAAATAAATTCTATAGATGGAAGATTGATAAAATCAGTAACTACAGATGCATCATCTTATACTACTTCGTTATCAACAGGATTATATGTTGTTAATGTAAATGGGAATCTTACAAAAATCTTTGTAAAATAGAAAATACATATTAATATTTTGGTTATTAATGAAATATATCATATTTCATTAATAACCAAAAAGATGATCATATTTAAATGCCGGGAAAATGCGTGTAAAGATTTATAATAACATTGTTTTGGGGATTATTATCTTATTTACTGCTAATATGGGGATAATCAGTGCACAAGAAGTTTCATATTTAAAGTCGGGTAATGTAACTCTTCAAGTAATTTCTGTAGATAATAATCAATTTGGGATATCTTTTATTTATAATGATACGGAGATTCCGACTTTGGAGCCTGGTTTTCCTGTACATTTAGAAGTAAAGCAAAAAAAAGTCGTTGGAAAGTATAATGCGTATGAAATTGACCAAAATAAATTGGTTTGTCAAGCTGTAATAAAGACGGAAAGAGGTTCTGAGTTTGCTATTAAAGATATTTATATAGCAAAAGGTTCTGGAACTTTCGAGTTACAGCGTAGTTTAGAAGTTGTTTCGGCAGCAAGCGTAGATTCATATTTCAATTCTCTTTTTGGATTTCAAACCGATAAAAATTGTAATAAAATTACTGAAAATGAATATTTTATACCAGGAGTTTGGTATAAAGCAAATTTTACAACTGCTGGCAATATTCCGGAAACTATACCTCAGGCAACAGATACTTACTTTTATTATAGAGAAGACCGTATTACTTTGCCGTTAGTAATGTTTAGAAATCCAGAAACAGGAACTACAGTTTCTATAATGCATAAAGATTCAGACCCGCAAACAGTTGTTGCAGATGCTAACGGAATGCGTATAAATGAGAATTATCAGTATGGAGCTTTAGGAGTGAAGCAAGAAAACAATATTATATATACGACGTTTATATATCCAGGCTCTGAAGCAGAGACGAAGAATGGCCGGGGTATCCGTTTCCACCCAGTTAAGCAAGGACTTAAGCAGCAATATAATTTAGAGATTGTTTTTTCTACGACTATGGATTATGCTACGTCTGTAAAAAATACATGGAATCATGCTTTTGATCTTTATAATCCCAAGGTTTATGATGTAGATCTTTCTTCAGCATATGACGGGCTGATTGAGACTTTGTTGAAATATTATGTCCCTTCGATTGATAAAGGAGGTATATATGATGCTGCGGGATTTCCTTTTCAGGTAAGTCTAGAAGATTTTACTCCTCAGGGAATTACATACCAAATGGGATTTGTCGGAATGCAGATTGCTACTGGTTATTATCTTTTTAGGGAGGGAGTTGAGAAAGTGGATAATGAGGTGCAGGTCAAGGGCGAGTCTGTTCTTAATTTTTGGGCGAATAATTGTCTTTCGAAGTTAGGTTATCCACGTACATGGTATGATCCGGGAATAAATGGGAATAAAGGAACTTGGAGGATAGGAAGCGATATGCATGTAACTACTGGAGGAATGGAAAGTCTTATTGCTGCATGGTGTTTTGCTAAGCGTAACAATATTGATAGGCCTCAATGGCTGGATACCTGTAAAAAATTTGGTAATTGGCTGGTGGAGAATCAAAATGAAGATGGAAGTTATTATTTTACATATAACCATGATTATATAACTCCAGAAGGTAAACATCCTGTAGGAAATTATAATAAATTTTTGACGATTTGTGCTGTACGTTATTTAGTCGAGTTGTATATTGCAACAAACGATCCATTATATAAAACTGCTGCATTAAAGGCTGGTGAGTTCTGTTATAGGAATATTCATGAGCAATATTGTTATGTAGCATGTGTAGTTGATAATCCACAGACAATAGATGGGGCTTCTGGACAAAAAGCCTTATATGCTTTTCTTTCTTTATATGATTTGACGAGAGACCCTAAATGGTTACAAGCCGCTGAGCAAGCTGCTACTTATACTGAAAGTTGGGTATATTCTTTTGAAATCCCTGTTGAGAGTGATAGAACAGAGAATACTAGTTTCCCGAAAGATAGAAGTATAGTTGGACAGCAACTAATTGCCATTGGACATGCTGCTGCAGACTTGGGATTTGCTTGGTCTTCTTTTGCTTATTATCGTTTATATCTAGAGACAGGTAATGAACATTATTTACATGTGGCTCGTATAGCAGCTCACGATACCAAGCAATCAATGAATTGGGATGGTTCTCTTTATCCTGGACAGGCAAAAGGACTGCAGTTAGAAGCATTTGGAGTTACAATTCCACGCAGAATGAATGGTGTTATGACCACGCTGAATTGGAATTATGCAGCACATCTTGATCCTATGTTCCGCTTTAAAGATGCATTTGGAACACCAGATTTGGAAGAAGTGGAGAAAATGTCGTGGCAGGAGCGGCAAAGGTTAAATACGATTTATTCGAAAATGCAGTCTGCTAATTATGGGCAAGATATCGATACTGATTTTGAGAGTATAAATCAGGATACATTTTGTATTTATCCAAATCCAGTTAGAAAAAATGATGATTTATGTATCGATATTCCAATTGTATCGTCAGATAATTATATAATGGAGATTTGTGATTTGGGAGGACATATTGTAGCTGTTGAAAAGATTGGTTCTCTTCCTGTACGATATACTATGAAGGTTGGAGAAGTCCCTTCTGGAACATATATATTAAAAATAAAGGGTAGAGAATTCTCTTTGTCTCAAAAAATTATTATTCAATAAATTTAAATCTGACATTATGGATAAAGACAATTGCGGTTATATACGACGGAATAACAGAATATGGATACATGCTTTATTAATGTTGTTTTTTTCTTTGGATTTTGTGTACGCCTATTCTATTGGAATTGTTCAAGAAGGGAAAATTTTGGTGAAAGGTGTTGTTGTTGATACAAATAATGTCCCTTTGATAGGTGTTAGCGTTATAGAGAAGGGAACAAATAATGGGACAATGACGAATATGGAAGGTGCATTTACAATTACGGTACAACAAGCTGAGTCAGTTTTGTCTTTTTCTTATCTTGGCTATGTGGGGCAGGAAATAAAGATAGGAAACAGAAGTAAGGTAAATGTCACACTTTTGGAGAGCATGAGCGAGTTGGATGAAGTAGTTGTTGTCGGTTATGGAACCAAACGAAAAGGAGGTGTGACTGCTGCTGTTTCTACTATTGGGAGCCAAGATATTATTCGTAGTACATCTACGACGACTTCTGGTGCAATAGTAGGAAAGATTGCGGGTATTACGGCTCGTCAGAAGTCTGGACTTCCAGGAGCTGGAACAAATCTTCAGATTCGTAATATGGGGGAACCTCTGTATGTTATTGACGGTATTATAAGTGATGTGAATGCTTTTAATAGTATAGATGTAAATGACATAGATAATATATCAGTGTTGAAAGATGGATCTGCTGCTATTTATGGAGTAAAAGCAGCCAATGGAGTAATTCTTGTAACGACAAAAGGAGGTAAAAAAAATCAGCAAGCACAAGTAAGTGTCAATGCATATACAGGTTGGCAGCAATGGACAAAATATCCGGAAATGTTGAATGCTTATGAGTGGTCTTATATAAATTATATGAAAGAAGTCAATGATGGAATCAAGTCTTTTGATTATACAAATCCAGAAAAAGTGGAAGCTGCTAGAGCTGAATTGGAAAAGTATAAATCAGGGTATTATAATCCTGAGACAGGAGAAGATTATCGGGGATATGACTGGTGGGAAGAATATATAGATAAAGCTGCACCACAAAATTATATTAATGCCAGTATTATTGGAGGGTCTGATAAAGCTTCTTATTATGTGTCTCTTTCTCATGTTGATCAAGATGCTGTTTTAAAAGAATTTAATTATAATAGGACCAATCTTCAAGCCAATTTTGATATTCAGATTAATAAAAATGTTAAAATTGGATATCAAGGTTATGGAAAAATAGAAAAGAATATAAATCCCGCGGTTACCTATGATGCGGTTGCCAGTTCACTCTTTGAATTGCAACCTATCTATAGGCCTTATGCAAATAATAATCCTCTTTATTTACAGTATTACAATACGAATGATGGCTCTCGTAACATTTATGCTTTTACGAAAGATAATGCTGGAACCTATGATAAAACTTGGAGGACAATAAGAAATAATATTACGTTTGAATATAAGACTCCGTTAAAAGGGTTAAAGTTTAATGCTCTTTTTTCTTACTATTATGCCAATAATATTGAAAATAATAATGCTAAAGGATGGAAAGAATATTCGTATGAATGGGTTCCTTCTAAACAGGCTATGGATTATGTTCAGAAATATGAGAAGAAAGATACAGAACGAGCCAGGAACCGAGAGAATATGGAGGATATTACAGGGCAGTTTTTGCTAAATTATGATAATATATTCAATAATAAACATCATATTACAGGCGTTGTTGGCTTTGAGTTTTATCAGCGTGACCAGAATTCTTTATGGATACGTCAAAACCCAGTTTCAAATCCTTTTGTTGATTTGATGACAACAAATGAAATAAATGCTACAGGGGAAACGAAAAGAACTATATCAACAGCAAGTTTTGTATTTCGGGCTTCATATGATTTTGAACAGAAATATATTATAGATTTTGCGGGTAGATATGATGGTAGTTGGAAATTTCCTAAAGGAAATCGTTGGGGATTTTTCCCTTCAGTTTCAGGAGCTTGGCGTATTTCTGAAGAAGATTTTTTTAAGGAGTCATCGGTAGCAAATTGGCTTTCTAATGTTAAATTTAGAGTTTCTTATGGAGAAATGGGTGATGATAATGTGGGAACCGCCGATTTTGATTTTTTGCCTGGATATACTTATGGAGAAGGAACATCATTGATTCCGTCAGACCCAATTAATAGTGGTGTAGGAGAAATGCTTTATGGAACGAATATACGGCCTGTTCCAAATGACCAGATTTCATGGATGACGGCTTCTCTTCTGAATATAGGTGTTGATTTGGGTTTCTTTAATAATAAATTGACTGCAGAATTTGACCTTTTTAAAAGAAAAATAGATGGTATAGCTGCTATTCCGGATAATTTGATTTTTCCCCTTGAAAGCGGTATGACAGCTATGGCTCAGAATTTAAATTCAAATGAAAATGTGGGTGTTGATGGATTTATTAAATGGAGTGACAAAATTCGGGATTTTAATTATTTTGTTGGTGTAAATTTTACTTTGGCAAGACAAAAGAATGGAAAAAGAAATTCAGAACTATTTCTAAATGCTATTGATAAATATAGGTGGAGTCAAAGTAATCGTTGGGCTAATGTTACTCAAGGACGTGTTTGGATGTGGGAGACTATTGGAGTATTTCAAACACAAGACGAAATAGATAATTATCCGGTTAACATTGATGGAAATAATAATACTTCATTAGTCCCTGGTGATTTGATTTTTAAAGATGTAAATGGCGATGGAATTATAGATGATTTGGATAAACGACCATTAGGGTATGCTTCTGTAGATTGGCCTTGGGCTACTGGTTCTGAAGGAGGAAATAAGAATCCATTAATGTCATTGGGTATTAATTTCGGATTTGAGTGGAGAGGTATTGATTTTGCTGCCGATTTTGCTGGAGGCTTTATGAATACTTTTGTTCCGGACTGGGGATTAAAATGGGGAGCGTCGAGAGCTGTCAATGGATATGTTTATAATAATCTGAATGTATGGCATCATGAAGATATTTTTGACCCGACATCCCCTTGGGTTCCTGGAGATTTTCCTGCGTTAAGGACATATAATCCTTCTAGCCGAAGTGATGATGATTTTTATACAAAAGAGATTAATTATTTGCGTTTGAGGAATTTAGTTGTCGGTTATAGTTTACCACAAAGATGGACACAGAGAGCATATATCCAAAAATTGAGGCTCTATTTTGAAGGAAGTAATCTATTTTGTTGGGATTCTATGAAGAAATTTGGGTTTGATCCGGAAATATCGACAACAAACGGACGGGATTATCCTCAACATCGTACTTTTACAATAGGTGTAAACTTAACTTTTTAATAGTCAGTCATTATGAAAAATAAGATCGAAATTTTATTTATATCTCTAATTGCTTTTATATTCGGTTCTTGTGAAGATTGGCTTACACAAGAGGACAAAAGTGCAATGAGTACAAGCCAAACTTATTCATCCATTGCTTCTATTAGTAGTGTTGCTGCAAATTTGTATTCTCGATTGAATTATCCGCAAGATTTTACAATAGATGATCAATCTCTTGACTTGACCAGTTGGGATGAAGCATGTAATAGTAGTGCTTATTGGGCATCGGCTGCAAATAAGAACCAGGATTATCGTCAATTTTATGATTATACTTTGATTCGTTACATTAATTCCCATATTCAATCTTTACAGACGGATATTTCTGCATCCATTCCAGAAATCTATAAAAAGTATTTTTTAGCAGAAGCTCGTTATATTAGAGCTTTTGTGTATTTCATATTGGTTTCTCGTATGGGAGGAGTGCCTATTATTGAGGAGGTACAAGAGTATACGTTAAACCCATTGACATTAGCTCGGCCTCGAAATAAAGAATCAGAAGTATATGATTTTATTTGTAAAGAGTTAGATGAAATCCTGGATGATTTATCATTGGCTTCCACGGCTCTTACAACTCGTGCTACCAAAGGGAGTGCGTTAGCTCTGAAATGTAGAGCTATGCTGTATGCAGGAACTATTGCTTATAATTATGATAAAAATTTATCGAAAGGGCTTATTTTATCAAGTGGCGTCACTGGTATTGATAAAAGCAAAGCGAATGAATATCTGCAGAAATGCCTGGATGCTTATTGGGAGTTAGAGAAGATGAAGCAATATTCTTTATACAAGGTAAATGCGGATTTAGCTTTAAACTACACTGATTTGTTCCTTAAAAAAGCCGCAAATCCAGAAATTATTTTTAGTAAAGATTATGATGGTCAAAATTTCCTTAATTATTTTACAAGCCGGGCTATTTGTCGAGCCATGAAACCGTCCCCTAAATCAGGCTCCGAAATCAGCCCTACTTTGAATCTTGTGGAATCTTACGAAAATGTTTCTACCCGTAGTTTGGAGAGTATAAATCCTTATAATGGAGATATTCAGGTAGAATCAATGGGAATGAATACCTCTACTTATGATTATAAAATATATGATAATCCAGAGGATATTTTCAAAGGCAGAGATCCTCGATTAAGTGCTACGATTCTATACCCAGGAAGTTCTTTTAGAGGAAATGCGTTGGATTTTCAAGCTGGATTAGCTGTGAAAAGTGGAGATAAGTTTGAGTTTAAATCGGTACAAATAATGGATGACTATTTGGATGCTACTAAAGGTTATTATAATGGCGTTCGAATGACAGGAACTGAGGGCCCCCACAGAACAAGTACAAATGTTTCTCATACAGGATTTCTAATCCGAAAGTTTGTTGATACAGCTTCTGGTTCAGAGGCAAGTGGTTCGAGCACAGTTCCTTATATTGTTTTCCGTTATGGGGAAGTTTTATTGAATGCAGCAGAAGCCGCTTTTTATTTAGATAAAAATGGAATAACTACATATAAAGATATAAATATGCGTCAATTAGCTCTGGATTGTATTAACCAGATTCGTAAACGGGCAGGAGGAGAGTCGTTTGCCATTACTGATGCAGAGTTGACTTTTGATAGAATAGTATCGGAAAGAAAGGTTGAACTTGCATTTGAGGATCATCGGTATAACGATTTGAAACGTTGGAGGATTGCAGATGAGGTATGGGATAATGATCCGGATAGTCCGACTGCTGTTTTATTTGGATTATGGCCTTATAAAATATATGCACCGGGAGAATCGATAGATGGAAAATGGTTGTATCGTAAAGTCAAGTTAGATTTCCGTTCATCACCGATTTATTTTGACCAGAAGATGTATTATGCAACTTATCCAATGAATAGTGGGAATCCATATGTTGAAAAAAATCCAAATCATTAAAAGATTAAAAATATGAAAAATGTGACGATATTAAGTCTTATTGTTCTACTTATTTGCCTGTTTTCAGCTTGCGAATATGATAATTATGATGCACCGTCTATTGTATTTAGTGGTAATTTAGTAACGAATGGGGAAAGTTTTCTTTATGATGGGAATCCTAGCCGTCCGGTATTAAAATTGATTCAAAAAGGTTTTGGAAAAGTTGATGATGGGACAGTTGTTCGAATTGATGAAAATGGAAAGTTTCAGCAATTGATTTTTGAGGGAGATTATTGGTTGACATTGAATAATACAAAATATCCTTTTGAGTTTGTTGATTTTAATTCTTTGGGAAATGGATTAGGCTATGATAGTATTTATATGAATATATCATCTAATGTAAAGAGAGATTTGGAAGTAAAGCCTTATTATAACATTAGTAATTTTTCTGTTAATGTGGAAGGGGATAATATTGTATTGAGAGCAGATGTTACATTGAATCCTGCAATGAAAGAGGTAGCTCCGAAGGTAATTTTTGCAAGAGGATTTATTAGTACTTCTTCGAAAGTAAATAGTCAGACAGTTTGTACAAAGTCAAAACGAGCAATTATAACAAGTACAGGTAGTGTTGAGGTAGCTATACCGATACATAATAATGTAACGGCATATAGAGAAATATATATTAATAATTTTAGAGATTATGCGTTTTGTCGGATTGCTTTGGAACTGGACGGTATTCCTAATTATTATTTATTTTCTGAGATTAAGAAAGTTGAAGGTGTTCCTTTATGAAAACTATATTAGAAAAAATGGAAATTTTAATTTGCTATTTCTGCCATTATATAAATAATTAATAACAGAATAAATTATTTTAAATATGAAAACATTCAAATTAGTATTATGCTTATATTGTCTTTTGGTCTGCTTTTCTTGTAAAAATAAGTCTATGGAAAAGCAAGGAAATAATCTTTTAGAACAAAAAACATTTACAAATCCTTTACTCCCCAGAGGTCCAGATCCTTGGGCTTTATGGCACGATGGTAATTATTATTATATGCATACTATGGCTGATAGTATAGTCTTATGGAAAACATCAGATATAACAGATTTAGAAAATGCTGAGAAAAAGACAATATGGATACCCACGGACCCGGCTAACTCTTATGACCTTTGGGCTCCGGAGATTCATTATATCGATGGAAAATGGTATGTATTATATACAGCAGATGATGGAAACTCGGATAACCATCAACTATATGTATTGGAAAATACTTCAAAAGACCCTTTTGATGGAAAATTTTCTATGAAAGGACGTATTAGTACCGATAAAGATAATAATTGGGCGATAGATGGTTCTTTTTTTGAACATAATGGGAAGTTGTATATGGTTTGGTCCGGTTGGCAGACACGTAGAGTAAATACACAAACCCAATGTATATATATCGCTGAAATGGAAAAACCTTGGAAATTACGTTCTGAGAGGGTACTGATTTCTAAACCTGAATTTGAATGGGAGCGTAAGTTTATCAATCCTCAAGGTTGGACCCCACCTGATACTATTTTGGTGAATGAGGGACCTCAGCCTCTAAAAAGCCCGGATGGAAAGTTTGTTCATATAGTTTACTCAGCTAGTGGTTGTTGGACTCCACATTATGCATTAGGGATATTGACTGCAAAAGAAAACAGTGACCTTTTAGATCCAGATAGTTGGTATAAGTCAGCTAAGCCTATTTTTAAACAATCACCGGAAAATAAGGTTTATGGAACGGGCCATAATAGTTTTTTTAAATCTCCCGATGGAAGTGAAGATTATATTCTATATCATGCGAGAGATACGGAAGTAGATCCTCCAGGGAAGGGAGATGTACGTTCCCCGAGGGCTCAGAAAATTAACTGGGATAAGAATGGATATCCAGAATTAGGTGTTCCAGTTCCAATAACAGAGATATTATCAAAACCTTCAGGTACTAAATAAAATAGTAAATATAAATGCCATATAATATATGTCTAATTTATATGGCATTTATATTTACTATTTGATTACCAAGAACTAATATATATTATTTAAATATTTTGATTCTATTTTCCAATGGTAGTATTTCTTTTTTTGGGGGTGTTTGTAAAGGAGTGCCGAATGGCATTTGTGCGATAAGTTTCCAGTGAGCAGGTATCGCCCATTGGAGATGTATCGGCTCATCTATAAGAGGATTATAGTGTTGTAACGATGCACCGAATCCGGCATCCTCGAGTAATGTCCATATTGTTAACTGATGCATGGCGGATGTTTGTTGTGACCATATAGGAAATTTGTCTTGGTACGTAGGAAATGTTTCTTGTAGATGATGAACGATAGATTCGTCTTCAAAGAAGAGAATTGTCCCATAACCGGCAGCAAAAGATTGGTCAATTTTCTTTTCTGAATTGATAAATGTTTCGGGGCTGGTTATAGCTTTTAGGGTTTCCTTTACAATCTCCCATAATTTTTTATGCTGATTTCCTAATAGAAGGACGATACGGGTAGACTGGGAGTTAAAGGCTGAGGGAGTTGTTTTTATCGTGAACTCAATCAGCTCTTTTAGCTCTCCTTCAGAGATAGGTGATTCGTTACTGATGGCATAGTACGATCTACGATGTGCTAAGGCCTCTTTCAAGCTTTTATTTGACATAATTATTTAAAAGTTAGTATTTTATCTATAACAATTTTTTTATAGAATTGTTTGGAAAAGTAGTGTGCTATAATGATTTTAAACATAGGTTGCATTATACGGATATGTATTTATTATATTGAGGAAAATTATGTATTACTTTTTAGAAAATATACAATATGAAAAGTATTTGTGAATAAAAGGTGAAAGCTGATTTTAGAATATGTATCTTATAAAATTCTTCCAATTTTTATATTGAACTATTGCTTTCAGTCTGGATTTATCCATTTTTTAGATATAAAAAAAGCTGTTTCTTTTATTTTAGGAAACAGCTTCATTAATTGAGCCGATAGAGGGATTCGAACCCACGACCCCGAGATTACAAATCACGTGCTCTGGCCAACTGAGCTATATCGGCAAATGGGTAAGCTGTCTACATCGCGTCGCTACAACCAAACTACCCTTGCTGCGGTCAAGCCCTGGGGGATTCGAAGGGAGCTGACCGTGTAGGACTTACCCGGCTGCAAAAGTAGATATTTTTCCTGGTTCTGCAATAGATGATGTTGATTTTTTTTCTTGCTTATATACATTTGTCTCTATTTTAAAGAGTTATATGTTGTATTTTTTTCAAAAAAATGTAATTGCCATGTTATTATCATATCATTTTTACACATTTTATTGGCTGAAATAGGCTGGTTTGTATTAAAAGTGATAACTTTGTAACGGCATTGTTCATAAAATTAGACTCAAAAATAAACAATAAGAAAAATAGAAAACCATGCAGGACGGGAATAACGGAAAGACTATTGTGAGATATGCTATGGAATATGGCATTTATTTTGGTTTATTTCTGATTGTAAAGTTTTTGATTACTACTCAAAGTACTAAATTTATTGCTCTGAATGTATTGGCAGAGATATTGTTTGTTTCTATTCCTTTTGTGCTTTATTATTTAATGAAGATGTATCGAAACAAGGAAAAAGGAAGGGTGGGTTTTGTCCATTTGTGGACATTTGGTATTTTCTTATTTTTCTTTGCGTCGTTATTGAGTGGTTTGGTACAGTATGTGTTTTATCAATATATCGATCCCCTTTACCTTGAAAAACAGATTGCGTCGTTATTGGATATGTTGGCAATGTTAAGCAACCAGCAAGGGTCGGAGTTTTTACAAATGATGCGTGAGGGATTAGAGAAAGGGGGAGCACCTACTGCTATTGAAATGGTGTACCAGACAATATTGTCGAATGTATTTTTCGGTTCTTTATTGTCTATGCTTTTAGCTTGGATTATGAGATCTCGTAAATTGAAAATAAATACTTTAAGATAAGAATATGGATATTTCATTGGTTATTCCTTTATATAATGAAGCAGAATCTTTACCTGAATTGACTGCATGGATTGAGCGGGTAATGGATAAGAATGGCTTTTCTTATGAAATATTATTTATTAATGATGGTAGTTCTGATAACTCTTGGAGTGTTATAGAATCTCTTCGTGAAAGAAATAAGAATATAAAAGGAGTGAAATTCCGTAGAAATTATGGCAAGTCTCCGGCATTACATGTAGGTTTTGGCAAAGCTCAGGGAGATGTTGTGATTACGATGGATGCTGACTTGCAGGATAGTCCGGATGAGATTCCAGAACTCTATCGAATGATAACGGAAGATGGATATGATTTGGTATCCGGTTGGAAAAAGAAACGTTATGACCCGTTATCTAAAACTATTCCTACTAAAATATATAATGCGACAGCCCGAAAGGTAACGGGTATATATTTGCATGATTTCAATTGTGGTCTGAAGGCCTATCGAAATGAAGTGGTGAAGAATATTGAGGTTTATGGAGATATGCATCGTTATATTCCCTATTTGGCAAAAAATGCAGGATTTAGTAAAATTGGTGAAAAAGTTGTGCATCACCAGGCTCGTAAGTATGGTAAGACCAAGTTTGGGTTGAATCGTTTTGTTAATGGCTATTTGGATTTGCTGACACTTTGGTTTTTTTCAAAGTTTGGGGCTAAACCGATGCATTTTTTTGGTTTATTAGGAAGTGTGATGTTTATTCTCGGTTTTTTTTCGGCGATAGCAGTAGGAGCATATAAGATTTATGCCCTTTATTCGAATATGCCATATCGATTGGTGACAGATATGCCTTATTTTTATTTGGCTCTTACGGCCATGATATTAGGGACATTACTCTTTTTGACAGGATTTTTGGGTGAATTGATTTCACGGAATGCTGTGGGACGAAATGTTTATAATATAGAAAAGGAGATTTTGTAATTAATATTTAAGAATAGAAAATATATTCGAATGTATCTGGTAGATGACAAAACAAGAGAGAGCGATATGGATATGTTGACATTATCCCGTCTTCGTTGTTCGGTTCGAGATTATGTTTCCCGTAATGTAGAGAAAGAAAAACTTGAATATATTCTTGAAGCTGCTCGATTGGCCCCTTCTGCAGTAAACTTCCAGCCGTGGTTTTTTGTTGTAATTAAGGGGGAAGAAGGCTGTAACCATATACGTCAATGTTATGATAGAGAGTGGTTTCGTTCTGCACCAATGTATATTTTAGTTTGTGCCGACCATCGTTCTTCTTGGGTACGAAAGTCTGACGGGAAAGACCATGCCGACATTGATGTAGCAATAGCGACAGAGCATATTTGTTTGGCTGCGGCCGAAAAAGAATTAGGGACTTGTTGGGTTTGCAATTTTGATACGGATTTGTGTAAACAATTGTTTAATTTGCCAAGTGGTGTTGAACCTGTGGTGATCGTTCCGATAGGTTATCCCAAAGAACCGGAGGTGTTTGTTTCGACACCGAAAAGACGGAAAGCATTTAATGAAATAGTGAAATGGGAAAGTTTCTGAGATATATAACTATAACATTGCCGATTTGGTTAGTACTTATAGCTTTTATTTCATGCAATGACACAGGGTGTATGGAAAATAGAAGTAGCATACCCTATGTGACGATTTATAGTGATTCTACAGTTCCTCAAGCTATTTACATAGATTCTCTTACTGTTTATGGTGTTGGACAAATTGGAGACTCTATGCTGCTCGATACGGCGATGAATGTTTCTTCTATGTATTTGCCTTTAAGGGACGATAAAGATACCACTCGTTTTGTCATTCGCTATGACCAGAAAAATATACATCCCAGATACAAGACTGATACATTGACATTTGTTTACCATAGCTATGTTTATTTTGCTTCTGCAGAGTGTGGAGCAATGTTTAATTATATTATTGATAGTCTTGGATATACAACGTATCAATTGCAGTCTGCTAAATTGGTGCAGAACGAGATAACTAATTTTAGTACAGAGAATATTCAACTTTTTTATCATGTTGACCAGGTGCAGTAGTTTATTGATAGGAGGGTTGATGTGTGTGTCTTTGATGTTTGCGCAACAACCTCAAAGACCATCGGAAAATAGGAAAAATACACCGGTATCGAGGCCGGTGCAGACAGCCCAAAAGCAGCAGGAACCACCTAAAGAGCCAAAGCATAAATATCCTCTATTGAATAGTGTTTTAGTAGGGATTGACTTGTTTAGTCCAGTGGCCAATTTATTCGGACAAAAATATGGAAATTATGAGGCCAGTGTTGAGTTAGACCTTCATAATCGATTTTTCCCTATTTGGGAAATTGGTATAGGACAGTCAAATAGTACACCTGAAGATATGAATTTTACATATATAGGAAAGCCCGCTTTATACAATCGTATAGGATTGAATTATAATATAAAATATAACAGTTTGTCATCTGACTATTTTTATATAGGATTGAGATATGGCTTCTCGGCTTTTCATTATGACATAAAAAATATACACTTAGATTCTCCTTATTGGAATCCAGATAGTCCTGTCACAGCAGAAATTTTAAACCAAAAATCCAGGGCACAATGGGTTGAAGGGTTACTTGGGGTCCGGGTGAAAATTTATAAAGGACTGATGATGGGATGGAGTGTGAGATATAAATGGAAAATAAAGGTAAAGGACAATTTCCAATCTTCTCCTTGGTTTATACCTGGATTTGGCAACTCCGGCTCGTCAGTGGCGTTTACTTATTCCATATATTATAAACTTCCTTTGTCTTTCAAAAATAAAAAAGCAGATAAGCTGTTAACACAATAAATTAATCTTCATTTGCCTATGATGTTGCAAATTGACAGTATAAACAATCAGATAACCGAGTGGGTTACGAGTCTTGATATTGCTCCTAAGTGGGATGGACCGGTATATCAATTGGTAGTATTGTTTATAATATTGTTGTTAGCTGTTCTTTCCGATTATGCATGTCGTTTTTTTATTTCACATGTATTACGAAGAATCATTAGAAGTACACGAATTACGTGGGATGATTTACTACTTGACCGTAAGGTCTTGAACCGTTTTGCATTAGTCGTTCCGGCAGTGTTGGTATATTTTCTTCTTCCATTGGCTTTTCCACAGCAGCCATTATTACTGTCTTATTTACTTAAATTTTGCCTTGTTTATATTATTGCGGTTATTTTACGTTTTTTCAGTGCTTTGTTCAATATTTTATTTGAAATATATTCGGAGAAAGAGAAATTTAAGAATCGACCGTTGAAGGGGCTCTTTCAGACGTTACAAGTAATTTTGTTTTTCGTAGGATTTATCTTAATTATCAGTGTAGTCATAGACCGTTCTCCTATGACTTTGTTTGCCGGATTAGGGGCATCAGCTGCTATACTTTCTCTGGTATTCAAAGATACGATTATGGGATTTGTGTCGGGTATCCAATTGTCTGCGAATGATATGTTGCGGCCGGGAGATTGGATTACTATGGATAAACATGGAATTAACGGCCGAGTCATTGAAGTGACTTTGAATACTGTGAAAATACGTAATTTTGATAATACCATTCTGACGGTTCCGCCTTATTCTTTAGTCAATGAATCATTTCAGAATTGGAGAGGAATGGAAGAGTCTGAAGGTAGGAGGGTAAAACGCTCTATAAACATAGATGTGAACAGCATCCGTTTTTCTTCGTCAGAATTATTGATAAAATTATCCCAAATAGAATTGTTTCAAGACGTATTATCTGAATATTTAGGAGGTAAGAATAGCAAGCAAACAAAGGTTTCTAATCTTAAGTTGTTTAGAATTTATATTGAACGTTATATACAAAGTTTGCCTACGACGAATTCCGATATGCTCTATATGGTTCGCTATTTGGAAATGACGGATAAAGGATTGCCAGTGGAATTTTATTTTTTTTCTGCTCAGAAAGTCTGGGTTGATTATGAACATATTGTTGCTGACTTTTTTGATCATGCATTGGCAATGTTGCCTGTTTTTGAATTAAAACTGTTCCAAAGTCCGTCTGGTTCAGATTTGGACCGTTTGGTACGAAGACTGGAAAATTGATTTGGAATTTGTAATGAAAAGAGCTCTTTTTTCTAAATGACATTTTGTTAAAATTGTAGTACATTTACCGAATATAAAAGATGAGGACAAGTATGGGATACAATATGAATATAAAATATGCCTTTTTATTTTGTTTGTTTTATTTTGTTTACTTTTCAGCATATCCTTCTGTCGGAGATTCGATAAAAGTCAGTTTGCTGACCTGTTCTCCAGGAGAAAAGTCTTTTGAGTTATTTGGGCATACAGGTATTCGGGTACAGGGGCCAGAGAAAGATATGGATATTGTCTTCCATTATGGAGTATTTAATTTTAATGCTCCTCATTTTATTTATCGGTTTACAAAGGGAGAGACCGATTATAGTATAGGGACGACATCTTTTCGTAATTTTGTATTGAGTTATGCTGTAAGGAATAGCGGGGTAATGGAGCAAGAGCTAAACTTAACCGCCGATGAGAAAGAGGATTTGTTGCAAGCCTTGGTCGTGAATAATTTACCTCAAAATCGAATATATCGATACAATTTTTTATTTGATAATTGTGCGACTCGACCGCGAGATATAGTTGAGAGATGTATCCGAGGTAAGATTGATTACATTGCACCGGAGGGGCATACTACTTTCCGGGAAATGATACATAAGTGCACATTTAATTTTCCATGGTTGACATTTGGGATTGATTTGGCTTTGGGAGCTCCCTTGGACAAGCCGGTGTCTTATAGAGAAGAAATGTTTTTGCCGTCAGTTCTTATGGAAGCTTTTGGCAATGCACAAGTAATATCAACTCCACAAGACAATATACGTCCTTTAGTAACAAAATCTTATATAGTGGTACCTGATAGTCATAAGGGGATGGATAATAGTGTTAGTTACAATCCTTATACTACACCTATGGCTTGTGGAATTTATTTTTTAGTAGCCATATTGATACTATCAACTTTAGAAATATGGAAGAAGCAGCATTTTAAATGGCTTGATTGTATCATATTTTCTTTTTATGGAATTGTAGGTTGTGTCATTTGTTTTTTGGTTTTTATATCAGAGCATCCGGCAACTTCACCAAACTATTCCATTATATGGGCAAATCCGTTGCAATTACTAATTGGGGTGTTCGTTTGGGTAAAATATTTAAAAAAAGTAGTCAGTTATTATCATTTTGTTAACTTT
Organism: Gabonia massiliensis; assembly: GCF_001403595.1. Lineage (NCBI taxonomy): Bacteria > Pseudomonadati > Bacteroidota > Bacteroidia > Bacteroidales > Porphyromonadaceae > Gabonia > Gabonia massiliensis. The sequence continues at coordinate 751,235 of NZ_LN877940.1, forward strand.
GCGGTACTTTTGCTGTTTTTAATTGTATGGCATTGGTTGCCGCAATTACTCAATATAGCTTTTATACCGTATATCATAGTATTGATAGTACGTTCATTGACTTATATTGGGGTTGACAAAAGACTGAGAAATATATAATATGCCGAAGAAAGATAAAACAATGAATAAAGTTATTGCCTCGTTGCTATTGGCGCTGATAGCTGCACCGTTGGCTGCACAGACATCAGGTGATATACCTAAATTGGTTGTCGGCATTACGGTGGATCAGTTGCGGACAGATTATTTGCAAATGATGCAACATCTTTTTAGTGAAAAAGGTTTTAAACGCTTGATGAACGAGGGATTGATGTATGAAAATGTAACATTTGATTTTCCGAATCCCGATCGTGCTTCTGCAACCGCTTCGATTTATACCGGCACATATCCTTCGTATAATGGGATACCATCGAATACCTTGTATAATATTACCCGTAAACGTGTAGAGTCCGTATTGTTCGATATTAGTAAGATGGGGAATTATACGGATGAGACGGTATCAGCACAGAACTTATTGACTTCGACAATTAGTGATGAATTGAAGATTGCCAGTGATGGATTTAGTGCAGTCTATTCAATAGCACCTACTTTTGAACAGGCTATTTTGAGTGCAGGTCATGCTGCAAATTCTGCATTTTGGTTCAATGAGGCAAATGGCAAATGGGCTACTTCGACATATTATAATGATATCCCTGCTTATATTGATGTAGCCAATCGGGAAAATTCTTTATCGGAACGGATAGATACTTTATCTTGGCGGCCATTGTTACCGATTTCCAGATATACGGGGTTACCCTATTTGACGCAGGATTTTTTATTCAAACATGTTTTTTCGAAATATAAGCAACAAAAATATAGCTTGTTTAAGCGTAGCGGGCTAATAAATGAGGAGGTGACCCGTATGGCTCGCACATTTATTGAAAATGGAGGGCTGGGTAGTCATTCTTTACCCGATATGTTGAATGTTGGTTATTCTGCTGCCAATTTTCAAGATAAGTCGATACAGGAGTATAGTTTAGAAATACAAGATACATATGTACGTTTAGACCGGGAATTGGGTCAATTACTTGATTTGATAGATAAAAAAATAGGTCTTAAAAATACTGTAATATTTCTCACTTCGACAGGATATTTTAATGGAGAAGGGAAAGAAGCCGGAGTATTTAATGTCCCTGCCGGAGAGTTTTATCCTAAAAGAGCAACTGCTTTGCTCAATATGTACTTGATGGCTATTTATGGTCAGGGAGATTGGGTTGAAGGTTATCATAATCGAGAGATATTCTTAAATCATAAACTTATAACCGATAAGCAAATTCCTTTAGAAGAGATTCAGACTCGAGCTGCTGAATTTATTATTCAAATGACCGGAGTACAAGATGTCGTGACATCGTATCTTTTATTACATGGTCAGTGGAATAATCGTATAGATGCTGTTCGTCGGGGCTACCATCGTAAATTATCGGGGGATTTATTGCTGGAGATTCAGCCAGGTTGGGAAATTGTGTATGAAAATATAGATAATACACGCGACTATGTACGTGCCAATGCAATACCGGCTCCATTATTTTTCTTTGGTAAAAATATAAAACCGCAACATGTAATGAGGCCGGTAAAAGCTACAGCTATTGCTCCTACTGTAGCTCGTATATTGCGTATCCGATCTCCAAATGCAGCTTTAGAGTCTGCCTTGCCCGAAATCTACTAACCTTGCAGGGCTTATTAAGCAATGTTCTTATACGGCTCAGAATTATGTGATTTAACAGCCGGAAAAATGTAAAAATTTAAACATAAATATAACAATGGGATTTAATGAGATTCTAAAAAAATTATTCGGTAACAAGTCGCAAAGAGACTTGAAAGAAATAGACCCTTATGTACAAAAGGTAAAAGCGGTATATCCCGAAATAGAAAAATTGAGTAACGATGAATTACGTGCTCGCATTGATGATGTAAGACAAAGAATACAGTCTGCTGTTGCAGAAGATAAGCAACGTATTGCCGATTTGAAAGCAGGTGTAGAAGACTTGGATTTTGATAAGAGAGAGGCTGTTTGGGATGAAGTTGATAAGATAGAAAAAAATATCCTTGATAAGTATGAAAAAGCTTTAGACGAAGTACTCCCTGAAGTTTTTGCAGTAGTGAAGGATACAGCCCGTCGATTTGTCGAAAATGAAACTATAGAAGTCACAGCAAATGATTTTGACCGGGACTTGGCGGCAAAGCATGATTTTGTACATATCGAGGGTGACAAAGCGATTTATCAGAATCATTGGATGGCAGGAGGTAATGAGATAACCTGGGATATGGTACATTATGATGTTCAGCTTTTCGGAGGTGTCGTTTTGCATAAAGGCAAGATTGCAGAAATGGCAACAGGTGAAGGTAAAACTCTCGTTGCGACTTTACCTGTATTTTTAAATGCTTTGACAGGCAATGGAGTACATGTGGTAACTGTAAATGATTATCTGTCTAAGCGTGACTCTGAGTGGATGGGACCCTTGTATATGTTTCATGGTTTGTCAGTAGATTGCATAGATAAGCATCAACCAAACTCTGAAGAGCGTCGTATGGCTTATAATGCAGATATAACGTTTGGTACCAATAATGAATTTGGTTTTGATTATTTGCGCGATAATATGTCTGGTTCGCCTAAAGATTTGGTACAGCGTAAGCATAATTATGCAATTGTTGACGAGGTTGACTCGGTCTTGATTGATGACGCTCGTACACCCTTGATTATATCTGGACCTATACCGAAGGGAGAAGAACAGATGTTCGAAGAATTTTGCCCTAAGGTAGAAATGTTGGTGAAAGCCCAGCGGGCATATACAACCAAGTTGCTGACTGAAGCTAAGACAAAGATAGCATCTGAGGATAAAGAGGTAAGAAAAGAAGGTGCACTTTTATTGTTCCGTTCATTTAAAGGTATGCCGAAAAATACTCCGTTGATTAAGTATTTGAGTGAACCGGGAATAAAAGCATTATTACTGGAAACAGAGGCTTATTATATGCAGGAAAATAATCGTAATATGCCTATTGTTACAGACCCGTTGTTGTTTGTAATTGATGAAAAAAATAATAGTATCGAGCTTACTGACAAAGGTCTCGATATGATTACCGGAAATTCTGACGACCCACAATTCTTTGTATTGCCCGATATTGGTTCTCAGCTTTCTGAACTTGAGAATATGGGACTTACAGATGAAGAAAAGCAGTTGAAAAAAGATGAGCTAATGCAAAATTATGCTGTGAAAGCAGAACGTGTGCATACGGTAAATCAGTTACTGAAAGCTTATACTTTATTTGAGAAAGATGAAGAATATGTAGTTATCGATAATAAAGTGAAAATTGTCGATGAACAGACTGGTCGTATTATGGAGGGTCGCCGTTATTCTGACGGTTTACATCAAGCTATCGAAGCTAAAGAAAGAGTAACGGTAGAAGCTGCTACTCAAACTTTTGCAACAATTACATTACAGAATTATTTCCGTATGTATCATAAGTTGGCCGGTATGACCGGTACGGCAGAGACAGAGGCCGGGGAATTCTGGGATATATATAAACTGGATGTCGTTACAATTCCGACTAATAAGCCGATTGCTCGTATCGATATGAATGATCGTGTATATAAGACGAAGCGTGAAAAATATACAGCTGTTATTGAAGAAATACAGCGTATGGTAGACGCTGGCCGTCCGGTATTAGTAGGTACGACGTCGGTAGATATTTCAGAATTGTTGAGCAAGATGTTGACAATGCGTAAAATAAAGCATAACGTGTTGAATGCTAAATTGCATCAAAAAGAAGCTGAGATTGTGGCTCAAGCCGGGCAGTCGGGAACTGTGACTATTGCAACCAATATGGCGGGTCGTGGTACAGATATCAAGTTATCGCCAGCAGTACGTGAAGCAGGTGGTTTGGCGATTATAGGTACTGAACGTCATGAGTCACGTCGTGTTGACCGACAGTTACGCGGTCGTGCCGGACGTCAGGGAGACCCAGGTTCATCTGTATTCTATGTTTCGTTAGAAGACAATTTGATGCGTTTGTTTAGTTCTGACCGTATTGCTAAGGTGATGGATCGCCTCGGATTCGAAGAAGGAGAAATGATAGAGCATAGCATGATTTCGAAGTCGATAGAGCGTGCACAGCGTAAGGTGGAGGAAAATAACTTTGGTATTCGTAAGCGGTTGCTGGAATATGATGACGTGATGAATGCACAGCGGGAGGTAATCTATACAAAACGTCATCATGCTTTGTTGGGAGAGCGTATTGGTATCGATATTATGAATATGATGTTCGATGCTGTTCAGGCTATGGTTGAGGAGTACTCACAGACTAGCGACTATGATGGACTGCAGGAAGATGTATTTAAGACATTTGCTATCGAGATGCCTTTTACACGTGAAGAGTTCCGCTCGGAAAAGAATGAACGTTTGGTAGACCGTTTGTTTGAGGCTGTAATGAATGCTTTCAGAAGAAAGACCGATTATATGGCAACTGTTGCTAATCCTATTATTCGTCAAGTATATGAAGAACAGGGTTCGCGTTACGAAAATATATTGATACCTATTACAGACGGTAAACGCATGTACCAGATATCTTGCAATCTAAAAGAGGCATATGATACTGAGTCGAAAGCAATCAATAAGGCATTTCAGAAGTCTATATTGCTTTATACGATAGATGAGGCATGGAAGGAACACTTAAGAGACCTTGACCAATTGAGACAGTCTGTGCAGAATGCCAGTTATGAGCAGAAAGATCCTCTTTTGATTTTCAAATTAGAGTCTTTTGGTTTGTTTAAGACGATGATAGATAATATCAACCGTAAGACTGTTTCGATACTTATGAGAGGACAGATTCCTGTACGTGAGCCTGAACAAGTGCGTGAAGCAGCTCCTGAAAGACGGCAAGACTATAGTAAATATCGTACACAGAAAGATTCTTTGGTAGACAGGCAGCAACAAGCTGCGCGAGAAGCCTCAGGGCGTCAGGAGGTTCCTCACGAACCGGTAAAAGTAGGACCTAAGGTTGGCCGCAATGACCCCTGTCCGTGTGGAAGTGGAAAAAAATATAAGAATTGTCACGGACGAGGATTATAATAGATGAATCAAAAACAAAAACGGCAACTTCAAAATCGAAAGTTGCCGTTTTTGTTTATTATATTTTTGATATAAAGATATCTATATGAATAATTTAATTATGATTAGAGAATATAAATCTATAGATAAAAATGCTGTGTTAGAGCTGATTAGATTAAATATTCCTAAATATTTTGCATCAAGTGAAGAAGATGATTTTAGTCGATATTTAGATTCTGAAATAGAGCTTTACTATGTCCTGTTTTTTGACAAAAAGCTTGTAGGTTGTGGAGGAATAAATTTTTCAGATAATCGAATGACCGGAAAAATTAGTTGGGACATTTTGCATCCGGAGTATCAGGGAAAGTCTTTGGGAACGTATTTACTGGAATATAGAATTAAAAAACTAAAATCTATTGACAGTGTTCAGAGAATAACAGTTAGAACCTCACAGTTAGCATATAAGTTTTATGAAAAACGAAGTTTTGAGTTGCTTGAAGTTAAGAAAGATTATTGGGCAAGAGGATTTGATATGTATAGAATGGAGTATAAAATACAGGATTAACTAAAAGCTAATCCTGTAAAAATTATAGTATTCGAATATTATTTGTGAGGAGACAAGTTTGCATAGAATAGCAGAATTTTATTTCAGATTTTCCGTTTCATCGTGAATCGCTTCAAAAATAGCTCGGTCGACCTCTGTTAATACTTTCCCTCGGCGAGCCATCATCCGTTCGGCAATAGAAAAGAATCTGGACAAAGGGACATCTGAAAATCCGGCTGTGCCACCTTCACTGAATGAGGCTACAAAGTTACGTGGAAATCCGCTACCATGCACATTTACACCTACACCTAAAACAGTTGCAGTGTTGAACATACAGTTAATCCCGGCTTTGGAGTGGTCACCCATAATCAGGCCGCAAAATTGTAATCCGGTACGTAAAAAACGTCTTGACGGATAATTCCATAACTTTATTTCACTATAATCATTTTTCAAGTTTGATGCATTAGTCCCTGCTCCTAAATTACACCACTCTCCGATAACAGCATTCCCTAAGAAACCGTCATGACCCTTATTCGAATATGCTTGCATTATTACATTATTAAGTTCTCCCCCTACTTTACAATATGGCCCCAGAGTAGTAGCCCCGTATATTTTGGTACCCATATTTACCACAACATGCTCACAAGCAGCGAATGGGGCTCGGATACTTGAATTTTCCATGATTTCTGCGTCTTTTCCAATATAAATAGGTCCTTGTGTCACGTTTAGCGTGACACATTCTATGGATGCTCCCGGTTCTATAAAAATTTTGGGGGTTCCATCTTCGAAATTGGGGTTACCGATTACTCTGTTCGATGCTGGTAACGGGGCAGATTGTTTTTTTGATGTTATAATTTTGTAATCTCTTTCTAATGCGATATTATTGTTTATAAAAATGTCATAGAGTTTACGTAAGGACAATGGTTCGTTTTTTAATGGGTGAACAACTCCGAAATCATTTTCTTGGAATGCATCCAATGTCCCGTAAAATGCAATAAGTTCATCATTATAAAAGAGAGATTCCTGTTCAGACAATTTATCAAGTTCCTGAATCAATTCTTTATCAGGACAGACATTACCAGCAATAAAGTAATTATTATCATCAGTCTGCAATGGATATTTTTTTGCCAAGTAATCATTGGTCTTATAGGAGTAATTGCCAGGATACATTTGTTCCCATTTTTCTCGAATGGTAAATATCCCGAAGCGTATGTCAGAGATAGGACGTGTAAAAGTCAGCGGAAGCAGTTCCAGATGTAAAGATTCCGTATCAAAGAGAATAATGTTTTTCATAATCATATTTTTAGTCTGTATATGTTTGTTCCTCTTCTGAAAAATATACAATAAATGTAGTTGCTCCGATAGTGACTATCGACCCGTTTTCGAGAATAACTCTTTCTCTTTTGTTGAGCAACTCATGTTTTAGGAAAGTACCTGATGTGCTGGGAAAATCCCTCAAAGTATAAATTGTTTTTCCCTGCTTGTTTACTGAAATATTGATAATGCAATGTTGCCGTTCCATGGTCGTATCGCTACTCTCAATAGGAACATGTATATTTGTTCCTTTGGAACGTCTGCCAATAATGTTGTCTCCTGCAAAAAGAGGTAATTGCTGTCGGTAGCAATATGCATTTTCGAGAACAATGATATGGCCATATTGGGGTGTGTCGGTTGTTTTTGCCTGGTTGACTTGAATGCTAAATTTTTTCCCACAGTGAGGACAGACAAAAAATAGAGAACGGCCTTCTTCGTATTTCTGCTCATTGAAAGTGACGGTATTGTCGCATTTGGGGCACAGTACTTTTTTCATAATTTATTTATTCTAAATGCAAAGGTATAGGTAAATTGTGATAAATGCAATTGAGAGTTAAATTATAAATTTATTGGTGTCATACGAAATAGAGAGACATTTTGTTATTGAATAATAAGGATTAGTGGCAATTACTTTGTAATTTTGTTTCGAAAAGGAAAACGGATATGTATAATTTGTCTATACAGAATTATTTACAAAAGCATAGTTGTCAGAATATAAATTTGAAGGCTGTTCTTATCGATATGGACGGGGTATTATATGATTCTATGCGAAACCATGCACAAGCTTGGTATCTGACGATGACAGAACAAGGGATAAAGTGTTCCCCTGAAGAGTTTTATTTATATGAAGGGCGTACAGGCGCTTCGACAATAAATCTGTTGTTTAATCGCGAATTTGGACATGGAGTTACAGATGAAGAGGTTCACCGTATTTACCGGCTAAAGACAGATTTTTTTAACCGTATGCCTAAGGCAAAACCGATGCCGGGGGCTGCGGGTTTTCTCGATAATATACGAAAAAAAGGCCTTATTCCTGTTTTGGTTACAGGCTCCGGACAATCATCTTTGATAGATAAGTTGAATCATAGTTATCCGGGAGCTTTTATGCCTAAATATATGGTTACAGCTTTTGATGTAAAATATGGGAAGCCTGACCCGGAACCCTATTTAATGGGGCTGAAGAAAGCGGGAGTAGAGCCTAATCAAGCTATTGTAATAGAAAATGCCCCTTTAGGAGTACAGGCTGGAGTTGCAGCAGGTATATTTACTATCGGTGTGAATACAGGTCCTTTAGATGATAAAGTATTGATAGATGCTGGAGCAGATTTATTATTGAGTAGTATGCAGCAGTTATCAGAATCTTTCGATGATATATATTATCAGTTAGAGAATACCAGTTTCTGAAATAAATTAATTTTTGAACAATATAAACATTTATGTCACAGTCTATTTTGTTTACTAAAAATATTAGTCAAGCTATAGAAGAAACATTGTCTCTCTATACATTTGACAAACTATTTATATTGACTGATACAAATACACATGAATATGCTTTGCCGTTACTGTTAGATTGTCCCAGACTTGCAGATGCCATTGTGATAACAATTAAAGCTGATGATACACATAAGAATATGGAAGCTTTGGCTGCCGTGTGGTATGAATTGAGTAATCGGAAGGCGACCCGAAAATCCTTTCTAATCAATTTGGGTGGAGGGATGGTAACCGATTTGGGTGGTTTTGCAGCATCTACATTTAAAAGGGGAATTCAGTATATCAATATTCCTACGACATTATTAGGTGCGGTGGATGCAGCTGTTGGAGGAAAAACAGGAATAAATTTTAATGGATTGAAAAATGAAGTAGGAGTATTTAATCCTGCTTTGACTGTAATAATTTCGACACAGTTTTTTGTGACATTATCTCGTGAAAATTTATTATCGGGATATGCTGAAATGTTGAAACACGGACTGATTAGTGGCCCTGCCATTTATAATAAGTTGCTTACACTTGATTTTTCTGACCCGGATTTAGATAAACTGTTGCTCTTAGTTGAGGAGTCTGTAAAAGTAAAAGAGGAGATTGTGGAAGTAGATCCTTTTGAAAAAAATATTCGTAAGTCATTGAACTTAGGACATACAGTAGGACATGCCTTTGAAAGTCTTTCACACGAACGCCATGCCCCTGTGGCTCATGGTTATGCTGTAGCATGGGGATTGGTTTGTGAGTTATTGTTGTCACATATGCAGCTAAAGTTTCCAATTGAACGAATCCGCCAGCTTGCAGCTTTTGTATATGATAACTATGGAGCATTTCCTATAACTTGTGGCGAATATAATCACTTGTATGAGTTGATGACTCATGATAAGAAAAATGATTCAGGAGAAGTGAATTTTACATTGTTGTCAGATGTCGGGGAAATCATTATAAATCAGACGGCTACAAAAGATAATATTGAGATTGCTCTTGATTTATATAGAGATTTGTTTCATTTGTAGATTCATCGGGTAAAGAAATAGAATTACATATTGAAAAATGTATAATTCTATTTCTTGATATTGATTGCTGTCTTTATGTAGGGAAATGCTCTGTAACTATCCGAAAGATATTTCAGATAATCACGTTATTTTGCTGTTTTTTTGAAGAATTAGAAGTGCCTTGGCCCTCTTCCATGAGGCCCGCCTCCGAAACCAGGACCGTTGGGAGGTGTAGCATTTTTCCCGCCGAAAAGATTAAGCCGATAGATAAAATGTATCATACAATAACTATATATGGCGTTATATTCGGTATCTTGCCTCATAGCAGCACTGATAGTGCGACTTATATTACTCTGGTTATGTAGAATATCATAGAATTGAACACTTATCGTAGCTGCATTTCCTTTGAGAAAATCTTGTGATAATTGTGCGTTCCATATCAGTTCATCGCGATTCATACTGGCATCTACATATCCTCTGCGGGAATTTTGTGAAATATCTGTAGAGATTGACATATTCCATGGCAGCCGTATATTGGTACTTGCACCATAAGCAAACTGATAAATATCCATGTTATTGCTTTTTTGATAATTGTTTCGCGAATGTGTATAATCTATAGAACCGTTGAGAGATAATTCCCACCAGTCGTTCCGGTAAGTTCCACGTAAACGTTCACCGAGAGACAGGCGTTTAGTTGTATTCTTATCGGTATCTGCTGTGATATTTTTATCACTAATATAACTTACCATATTCTGGTAGTTAGTACGTGTAAATGTATTGATAGTGTATTTTTTATTACGTAAAGCTGTATTAGTACCCACAATTCCGAACAAATTCCAGTTTCCGTTAATATTTTCAGGAGTTGTCGTATAACCACCGGTCTCTTCATTATAGATTTTTCGGTTGCTGATATCATTTAGTACATTTCGGAAATTGAAGAAAGAGAACATACCCCGTTGAGTTTCAGGTTTGAAAATATTATACTCCATACGTAATTCGTTGGTAAATGCAGGCTTAAGCCCAGGATTTCCAATTGTAATGTTAAGAGGATCAGTATTATCTGTAATTGGAAGTAAATCAATCATATTGGGTTGAGAACTTCTTCCTCGGTATCTTATACGCAATCGGCTTGTTTTTGAAAAGTTGTAACTGAAGTCTAATGTCGGAGTGAAATTGAAAACATTTCGTGTTGTATCTACTTGATAATTACCTTGTGAATATGTCAAAGTAGAATGCTGAGGCTGAAATGATACACCTGCATTGAAATGCATCTTCTCTCGGAGCCATCGGAATGTCAAATCCATTTTGTGATTGTAATAATTATATGTTGCACTCTTACTTAAATTTGAGTTAAGAGTACCACCGTTTGTTCCAGCTTCGATTTCCCAATCTTGAGGCATGTCGAAAGCCGTATTGTCGGTTTTTGAGTGCTTATATTGAAAATTGTAGCTGAATTGTATAAATCCTCCTTTAAATATAGGTTCGCTATATGTAAGTCTGGCATTGTATTCGCTTGTTTTTGTTGGTGTTGTAATATATCGGTTTAGTATTTCCAGTCTGTTTTCTACTGTTTGTTGGAAATATTCGGTTTCAGATATAGAGAATAAGTCACTGTTACTGTTTGTGTAATTATATCTACCCCGGAATGTTATATTACGGCCGTCAGCATTCAATCTTCTGTTTACAATCATTGAACCTCCGGCATTGATATCGTTTCCTTTTTTCAGCGAATTCTTTAGTACGGTATTGACGATATTTGCTTCAGGTACAAGTGAAGTCAGGTCATCTGTTGCGAATAGTTCATCAGTAGAATATCCGGGGTCTTGATTGAATGTGTAAGAATTTTGAGCATTGCTGTTGTTGGTTTTTCCATATTTGATTCGTGGTCGGAAAATAAAAGTAGTCATTGTATCAGGACGCCATTCGATGAAAAAGTCACCGATCAGATTTGTTGTTTTATTTCGTGTATAATCCAGTGCATTCTTGAATGAACTGTTTTCTGTTGATACAAATGTTTCTGAAGATTGCTTACTTACTATGTCAGCATCTTTATAATTAAAATTGACACTACCTTCTGTTTTTAATTTTGTTGATTCGGTTGCGAAATTGAAACCTCCCATTTTGATAGCAGTCAGTCCGTTTTCTTTTCTGTGAAAACCACCGCCGCCACCGGGAAAACTATTATCATTTACATTATTTGCTGATCCGATTACAGTAAATCTATTATTATTTTTGAAATAATTTGCCAATAATTTTCCGCTGTATCGGTCTTTTGTGCCAATAGCACCATCAATATTACCAAAAAATCCATGGTTCATTCCGGGTTTGACACTTAAATCCAGAACAGTTTCTTCCTCTCCATCTTCTATACCAGTAACTCGTGCCATATCCGACTGCTTATCATAAGCCTTTACTTTTTCGATGATGTTTACCGGAAGATTTTTCATGGCTATATTGGGATCATCTGCAAAAAATTCTTTTCCATCAATCATAATTTTAGTGATTTCTTTCCCGTTAATTGTAATCTTTCCATTCTCATCGACTTCTGCTCCAGGCAACTTTTTAACGAGCTCTTCCAATGCAGAACCTTCAGGAACACGGTAAGCAGAACTATTGTAAACTAAGGTGTCTTCTGATGCAGTCACCTCTGGAGCTTGCCCGACGATGACGGCTTCTTGTAACATAATTGCATCTGTATGTAACTCGATATTTCCTATGTTAATATCGGGTTTTGCTTTAGTTAGAGTGATAGGGGTGAATGTTGGTTTATAACCGATAAAGGAAACTTTCAATAGATATTTTCCAATAGGCGCAGATATTGAAAAATGTCCATCCAGGTTTGTTGCATTCCCAGCTATCATTGAGCTGTCTCGCAAAGACAAGATTTGTACTGTCGCTTGTATGACGGGAGATTTATCGTTACTATCAATTACTACACCTGAAACCTTACCTTTATTGTTATTTTGTGCAAAGAGGGATTCTCCGACAAACAATAACAATATCCCTATGACCCATTTACTCATTATATAAAATATATTCAAAAAGTTAATTGTTCTTTTGACGAAGAAATATAAGAAAGGTTTAATCGTCTAAACTTTTTTAAAACTTATTTTTTTAAGTTGACTTTTCGATTTGAAATTTGATAATGAAGATTTCCTTTTATTTTTTTAAGAAAATGAAAAATAGAAGGGCTTGTATAGAAAAGCAGGAAAATTTGGGTATTATTGGGAGGGTAAGAAAAACAATATAAAGTAGTTATAATTTTATTTATAAATATCTATCAGAATAGTATAAAATAAAAATATTGATTTTTTTTGCTATTTAAAAATAAAGAATTACTTTTGCAGTCACAAATAATCGGGGCGTAGCTCAGTCCGGTTAGAGTACACGTCTGGGGGGCGTGTGGTCGCTGGTTCGAATCCAGTCACCCCGACTAAATATAGCCTAACTTATTGATATTCAATAAGTTAGGCTATGTCGGTTTGTATGTGCCGGGAGAAATACGGGAGAAAATGGATCATACCGAAAATCAGAGGAGATTTATTTTGTACATAAATGTTCGTAAGTTTGAATAGGAAAAAAGTAATATCTCTCACCTTTCTAAGCTGCGCTCTAAAAGCTTTAATATTAGCATTGAAAGGTTTGGTATCCGCATTGGTGGATTGTCTTTTAAAAAAGCCAACAATATTTGAGTAATGTGTTTGTATAGCTCTGGCAACAGTTCCAAAAGAAAGAAAATCGGATCTGTCTATCTGGTCATATCAATGCGCTAAACGGGTCAAGACAATGTCTGCTTATTTTGTCTGATGGTATATCTAGTCCAGCCTCAAGCTTAAGTAATATGCCTTCTTGATATTGGAATATTCCCGGAAGAGAATTGTTGCTCTTTTTCTTTGGCTTTCAGCCCGGAGTTCCTTTTTCTTGAATAAAAGATATTGGATTTTGGCCAACAGTTGTTTGCGGCTGTTCTTATTCTCAAATGTTTCAGGGACAAAGGGTTGCTCGGATGCTTTGTCTTATACAATCTCAACTATTTCTTTCTCCAATGTTTTCCATCATATCTTTATACACATTTCTTGTGCGGCTTCAAAAGTGAGCTTCAGAATATGAAGACGGTCGAAGGCCTGCTTGGCGGCTAGGGAAAAGCACGGGTTATCAGGGTCATGTCCATGATGATTTCACGAACCTGGAAACGACTGTGACGGGAAGGTATGAGCAACATTTGGGAAACCTTTTCAACAGCTGACACTTTGAACATAGTGATAATTGTTCCTTTTTTCCTTCCCATTTTTGTTTATCAGGATTGTACATAACTCTCCTGAAGAAAGAGCTGTTTCGTCCAGCCCGACATATAGCCCGATGTTTTTCTCGAAGAGAGCCCACTTCTTGACGTAGGAACGTTGTTCCCAATTCTTAAAATGGCTCAGATGATTTTTTGTATTGAGGCTCCAACAGTTTTGCATTCATCCCGTAATGATCTGCCAAAAGACTAATGCTTAGAACTCGAGAGTCGATCCAATGCTTTTAAAAAAGATGCAAATTCTTTCGTTATTTGCGTCCCATCTTGCCACTAATTTCCAATTACGCTTATACGGTGATTGAACCAGCGACGTTTTTTGATATACAACAAGCAGCAATGTATTCACGCGTTGGATAATTATACATCCTGACTTGTTCGTAAAATCTCTTGCTTTCCAATTTATTTGTTGCATACTCTTTCAAGGTGTATTTCTACTTGATCTGACTTTTCTTTGAATTCTGACAACTCAAAATAATCAAAACATTTAATAATATACCCAGTAGGTGTTTAAATTTTATGTAAATTGTTTTTAGCTCCTTTTTTCAGGTTGTTTATTATATAACACATCTGATTTGCAGGAAATAAGAAAAGCAAAACGAGATTTCATACGAACAGTTGTGTTGGATATGAAAAAAATTGGACGGAATCGCTGTACCTGAGAAGGGAAATATGCTATTCTTTCTCTCCATTTTTAACATGAAAATATATTGAGCTATAAAAAAATAATAGTTCCTGTAAATGTTAATATACACTCTCGATATCGTTTATAGTTTTTTTAGAAAGACATGTTTCTCTATGGTTCGAAACCCTTTTCAACAGGCTTATTTCTTTCGAAATATAGTATTAATATCTTAATAAATAGATGGTTGCTAAAATTTTGCTAAAAGTTAAACTATAGAAAAAGCTTTTTTTGTAAAAAAATAATTTTGATATTTGCAACATCGATTTAGCAAATAAAAGTTCTTTTACAACAAAAATCGTTTAAATAAACTGTTTTTGTGCTAATATAATGGGGGTTTCCATTATTTTTTTCAGAGTTTACTAAATCGAATTAGCAAAAAATGTAAGTAATGAAAAACACAGGAAGATGAAAAAAGGCTATGTAATAGGAATCGACTACGGTAGTGACTCATGTCGGGCACTCGTTGTAGATGTACAGGATGGTAGGACGGTAGCTTCGTCTGTGTGTTACTATCCGAGATGGAAAGCGGGTATGTATTGTGATGCGTCGCAGAACCGCTATCGCCAGCATCCTCTTGATTACATAGAAAGCCTCGAATGTGCTGTAAAAGATGCGCTAACCGAGTGTGGTAAGGAAGTCGCTTCGCACGTGAAAGGTATTGCTTTCGATACTACCGGAAGTACTCCGGTTATGGTAGACAGGTCAGGAACACCTTTAGCATTGTTGCCGGAACTATCGGAAAATCCCGATGCCATGTTCATCTTATGGAAAGATCATACGGCGGCTCAGGAAGCTGCGGAAATAAATGAACTGGCCCATTCTTGGCCGGTAGATTATACACAATACAGCGGTGGAAGCTATTCTTCGGAGTGGTTCTGGGCCAAGGCTCTGCATGTGATGAGAAATGATGCGTTGGTAAGGGAACAGGCATTTTCTATCGTGGAACACTGTGATTGGATGCCGGCATTGCTTACTGGAAATACCGATCCTATAAAAATGAAGCGAAGCCGTTGTGCGGCAGGACATAAAGCTATGTGGAATGCAGAGTGGGGAGGATTTCCTTCTCAGGAGTTTCTTTCAGCTATCGACCCGTTGTTTGATGGATACCGTTCGCACATCTCCAATGAGACTGACACGGCTGATACCCTTGCTGGGTACCTTACCGAAGAGTGGAGCACGCGTTTGGGATTGCCCAGACAGGTTGCCGTGGCCGTTGGTGTCATCGATGCCCATTCCGGAGCGATAGGCGCAGGAATAGAACCCCACAGCATAGTGCGCATTATGGGAACATCGACCTGCGATATAGCAGTAGCCTCTTATGGAGAGATAGACGGTCGTTGTATCGGGGGGATTTGTGGACAGGTTGACGGATCGGTGCTTCCCGGAATGATTGGAATGGAAGCCGGACAGTCCGCTTTCGGAGATATATACGCATGGTTTAGGCAACTGCTCATGTGGCCTTTGTACCAGGTCGGAAAAGACGCTCTTGCTGAAGAACTGTCAGACTCGGTCATCCCTATTCTGTCAGCTCAGGCGCAGGAATTGCCTTTATCTGCAAAAGATTTGGTGGCTACCGATTGGTTCAATGGCAGACGCACCCCGTATCCCGACTTGCAGTTACAGGCGTCCATTACGGGACTTACGCTGGGAACCACTGCACCGGTCATTTTTAAAGCATTGGTTGAAGCTACCGCTTTCGGATCGCTTGCCATTATAGAAGATATGAGCCGTAACGGCATTACCATAGATACAGTTATCGCTGTGGGAGGAATATCTCAGAAGTCACCTTACGTAATGCAGGTGCTGGCTGATGTGCTGGGTATGCCTATAAAAGTCTCAGTTTCCGGGCAGGCATGTGCTTTCGGGGCTGCGATGCTTGCCTCTGTTGCTTCTGGTATTTTCCCTTCGTTGGAAAAGGCTCGTCAGACCATGAATAGTAACTGTGCTGTGAAGTATTTTCCCTCTGAAGCACGACATGCCGTATACTTACAATTGTATACCCGTTACAAAGAGTTAGGATGTTTTTCGGAATCATCACAAAAATGATATGAAAATGAAAGATAGAAAAACGGTTACATTAAGCGATATTGCCGAGGTGTTGCATCTTTCACCTACTGTTATCTCTATGGTGCTTAATGGAAAAGCACGTAAATACAGAGTTAGCGAGGAAGTAGAACGGAAAGTAATGCATTGTGCCCGCGAGATGGGTTATCGTCCTAATCGTCTTGCCCAGAGTCTACGTACCGGAAAAACCCGTACTATAGGACTCATTTTGGGAGATATTTCCAATCCGTTTTTTGCCCGTATGGCCCGTTGTATCGAGAGAGAAGCCGCGAAGTATGATTATCAGGTTATGTTTGCCAATTCCGACGAATCGGCAGATAAGTTCGAACGGTCAGCACAGCTTTTTATCTCCAAGCAGGTCGACGGAATGATAGTTGCACCTACCGAAAACAGTGAAAAATCGGTGCGCAATATTCTCGATACGAAAATACCGATCGTGCTTGTCGATCGTATAATTGATGGGTTGCCGGTCGATTATGTGCAGATTGACAATGAAGATGCCACATACCGGTTGACCAATAAGATTATAGATAAAGGATTTCGTAAAATCGCTTATATGACCATTTCCCACGGACTGTCTAACTTTGTAGCTCGTTACGCGGGATTCAAACGGGCGCTTCAGGAAAGAAATGTTCCGTTCGATGATTCTCTTTTTTATGAAGTCGATTTTGAAAATTGCCAGAAAAGCGTGCGCGAAGGAGTATATATGTTCCTGCGTATGGGAATAGATGCGATTTTCTGTGCTTCGAACCGGGTGGGAACGCAGGTAATGATTGTGTTAAGAGAACGGAATGTCGAACTCTCAGATCATTTTACGGTAGTCAGTTTCGATAATCCCGATGAATTCAAGCTTGCTTATTTCCCAGTTTCTTGTATCGAACAGCCGATAGAAACTATCGGGGAAAAAGTGATGAGTATACTTATTTCGAAAATAAACGGCACGAGTGATAAAATAGAACAGGTCACTATTCCGGCTCGTCTTATAATGAAATAAGTACGGTGAAATTTTTTAATATTATGCTAAATCGTTAAAGTAAAGACAATAATATATTTACAGACTAATTAGAAAAGGGATTATGAGTAACAAAATGAATTCTCCGCTGTCGGGAATTATTCCTCCGTTGGTAACACCTTTATTAGACAATGATGTATTGGATATCGAAGGTTTGGAAAAATTGATTGAACATTTGATTGATGGGAGAGTACATGCTCTGTTTGTATTGGGAACTACAGGAGAAGCACAGAGCCTCAGTTATAAACTGAGGGTAGAGATGATAAAAAATACATGTCGCATTGTGAACGGAAGACTTCCAGTACTGGTTTGTATCTCAGATACGTCTATTATTGAGAGTGTAAACCTGGCACGTATTGCTGCTGATAATGGGGCCGATGCTGTGGTTTCTGCACCTCCCTATTATTTTGCATCAGGGCAGCCCGAGCTGGCTGAGTTTTACGAAGACCTCGTCCCTCAGTTGCCGTTGCCATTGTTCCTTTATAATATGCCTACGCATACCAAGGTAAATTTCGCACCTGCGACCATACGTCGTATAGCCGAAGATTTCAGGGTTATAGGATTTAAGGATAGTTCGGCCAATACCGTTTATTTCCAGTCGGTTATGTATGCCATGAAAGACCGTCCCGATTTTGCCATGTTTGTAGGGCCCGAGGAGATTACTGGAGAGGCTGTTTTGCTGGGAGCCCATGGAGGAATCAACGGCGGTGCTAATATGTTTCCTAAATTGTATGTATCCCTCTATAATGCAGCCCGCGAACGGAACATGGAAGAATTGTTGCGTCTGCAGAAAATCGTAATGCAGATCAGCTCTACCATATATACGGTAGGACAACACGGATCGAGTTACCTTAAAGGGCTCAAGACTGCCCTATCTTTGTTGGGTATATGTAACGATTTTGTAGCTTCACCTTTTCATCGTTTCGAAAAACCGGAACGCGATAAAGTGCGTAAAGCTTTAGAGAACCTTGATCTGAATCTGGTGCTGAAATAAAAGTTATATTGAATTTTATCCGCGATGAATTAAGGAATACTCCGTGCAGCCGGAATAGATGATATATCACTGTAAAATCAAAATAATTTTTAAAACTATAAAAAATAAGACCATGAGAAAAATCATTCTTTTGTTGATTGTCGCTCTTTTGGGAGCCTGTCATACAAATCAGAAAAAGCAAAACGAACAGACCGCAGGACATGTGAAAAGTATTTCCCTGGAAAATGGCAACATGGTGGTCACTTTCGAAGCCTGTCCCGATTCTTCTATCGATATGCAGGCGTGGCAGGAACATTACAATAAGTACCCCGAACGCTGGGAAGTTGCATTCGATTATCTTTCTGGTATCGACCCTGACAGTCTGCCGTTAGGACGTACCGACCTAAGCGATGAGGTATTCGTAGCTGTGAGTGAATACACGACCAAAGAACCGGCCGATGTCCGTTACGAGGCACATCGCCAGTATATTGATTTACAATATGTGGCCTCTGGAAGTGAATATATTGGAATTCAGAGAGATACAACACAACTCACCTGTGTACAACCTTATACCGAATCTAACGATGTGGCGTTCTATACCGGAGAGGGAGAATTAATGAAAGCTACTCCCGATCGTTTCTTTATTTTCTTTCCAAAAGATGCGCATCGACCTTGCTTAAAGGACAGTGAACCTGCATTATTGAAAAAGATAGTGGTAAAAATTAAAGCAGACTAAGAAATTGTATTGGATACATCAAGAGTTATTTTTTAACCGATTTTTTGTTTCTGGAGAATTTGAGATAACCGGTTTTTAAATTCTCCAGAAATAAAAAAGAAGAGATAAAAAGCCTTGATATAGCCGGAACTGTTAGTTTTTAGAATATAATTATATTATTTACTTGAGTCTGTAAAGTCTATTATTGCGGGGCTTATCGCTCTGTTTTGAGAATTTTTATCTTCCGTTTTTTGAGAAGAAAAGTTATTAAAAATAGCTTCGATATCCTTTCGGAATATTTTCAGCCAGACTCTAAAAATTGGGAAAAACAATGAATACGAAATATCCTAAAATAGGAATCAGACCTATTATTGACGGTCGTAGAAAAGGAATACGTGAGTCTCTCGAAGAAATGACGATGACCATGGCACGTAACTTGGAACATCTTTACAATGAAAATTTGTGCTATCCCGACGGGACTCCCGTACAGTGTGTAATAGCCGATACTACCATCGGTGGGGTTGCCGAAGCTGCAGCCTGTGCCGATAAGTTTGCCGGTGAAAATATCTGTGCTTCGGTGTCTGTAACACCTTGCTGGTGTTACGGTTCTGAAACAATCGATATGGATCCGCTTATTCCTAAGGCTATATGGGGATTTAACGGATCTGAGCGTCCGGGAGCTGTGTATCTCGCTGCTGCCCTTGCTGGGCACAGTCAGAAAGGACTTCCGGCGTTTGGTATATACGGAAAAGATGTGCAGGATGCATCTGACACGTCTATACCCGCTGATGTTCGGGAAAAACTGCTGCGTTTTGCCAGGGCAGCGTTGTCAGTAGGACTTATGCGTGGAAGATCTTATCTTTCGATTGGTTATTGCTCTATGGGGATAGCTGGGTCGCAGGTTGATGCACTCTTTTTACAGAAGTACCTTGGAATGCGTACCGAATATGCCGAGTCAGTAGAAATATTGCGGCGTATACAGTTAGAAATATATGACCACGATGAGTTTGAAAAAGCGATGCAATGGACAAAAGAAAATTGTAAAGAAGGGTCTGATTACAACCCCGAAAAAATCCGTCATTCCCGCGAGCAGAAAGATAAGGAATGGGAATTTGTTGTAAAGATGACGATGATCATTCGCGATATGATGATTGGTAATCCCGTACTTAAAACGATGGGATATGAAGAAGAATCGATGGGACACAACGCTATCATGAGCGGTTTCCAGGGACAACGTCAGTGGACAGATTTCCTGCCTAACGGCGATTTCAGCGAAGCCATACTCAATTCATCTTTCGATTGGAACGGAATACGCAGGGCATTTGTCGTTGCTACCGAGAACGACCATCTCAATGCCACATCCATGTTGTTCGGTCACTTGCTTACCAACACTCCCCAGCTTTTTGCCGATGTGCGTACATACTGGAGCCCGGAAGCGGTGAAACGTGTTACTGGAATATCTCTTACTGGAGAAGCGGCTGGCGGTTTCATACACCTGATCAATTCCGGGTCATGCACCCTTGATGGCTCAGGACAATTGACCGAAGGCGGTAAGCCCGTAATGAAACCCCATTGGAAGATTACAGACGGAGAAGTGCAAAAATGCCTTGAGGCTACAACTTGGTATCCCGCATCGCTCGAGTATTTCCGTGGTGGTGGTTATTCATCCAATTTCATGACGAAAGGAGGCATGCCTATGACTATGACCCGCCTTAATATAGTAGATGGGCTCGGACCAGTATTACAGATTGCTGAAGGGTGGAGTATAGATCTGCCTCGGGAAGTATCCGAAGTCATAGATAAACGCACCGACAAAACATGGCCTACCACTTGGTTTGTTCCTCGGCTTACAGGAAAGGAGCCTTTCGACAGTGTCTATTCGGTAATGGGCGGATGGGGTGCCAATCACGGGGCACTCAGTTACGGACATATCGGAGCCGATCTTATTTCGCTTGCCTCCATGTTACGTATACCCGTGTGCATGCATAATGTACCCGACAGTAAAATATTCAGGCCTGCCGCGTGGAATGCCTATGGTATGGATAAAGAAGGAGCCGATTATAGGGCTTGTAAGGAATATGGTCCGTTGTACCGGTAAATATTGTTAAAACTTTAGCAGTTACATAAAAGAATAAATTTTTATATGTATTATATATTATATATTTATCTCCAGAAATACATTCATCACAGTACACAAAATATATAGTACATATCAAAAAATTATAGTTTTTGGAATTATCAAGAATCTATTTATAATACCAATATGTATATAAACAAAGGAAAAACAAATTATTCCGGTAAAAAGAAAAGTGCATTTGTCTATGCTTTCCTGTGTTTGGTCTTGTTATTGGCTACTTTTCCCGTAGCTGCACAAAAAGCGCAGACGGTTGCATTCAGAGTAACCGGTAAAGTAACCGATTCCTCTTCCGAACCCCTAATAGGCGTAAATGTAGTAGAAAAGTCGAATCCTAAGAATGGAGTAATAACCGATATTGACGGAAATTTTTCCATATCAGTATCTTCGTCAAATTCTATTCTTGTTTTTTCCTATGTCGGTTTTGACAGGAAAGAGGTAAGCTTTGCAGCCTATAAACAGGGTGAGCCTCTGACTGTTGTCCTGAGCGAAGGAAGCAAAAAACTCGATGAGGTAGTCGTTGTAGGATACGGTGTACAGAAAAAGCAAAGTATAACCGGAGCCATCACCTCGGTATCGGGTACTGAACTGATAAAGTCTCCGGTGTCGAATGTCAGTAATGCTATTTACGGGCGTATGTCTGGGGTTACCCTTGTACAGCGAGGAGGTGAACCGGGAAAGGATCAGTCCGATATACGCATACGCGGTATCAGCACACTCGGGTCAGCCGATAGTTCGCCCCTTATTGTTATCGATGGGGTGGAGCGTTCCTCTATGGACGGTATCGATATGAATGAGATCGAAAGTATAAATGTACTTAAAGATGCCTCTGCAACAGCAGTATACGGTATACGGGGTGCGAATGGCGTAATCATACTTACTACTAAAACAGGAACCGAGTCGAAGCCCATGGTAAGCCTTAGTTGCAACGTAGGAGTACAGACACCGACTACCTTACCCGATTTCCTTGATCCGTATGAGTTTGCCCTGCTCAAAAATGAAGGTATGCGTAACGACGGGTTGATTCCACTGTTCAACGAGGACGATGGTACACTTGAAAAACTTCGTGACGGTACCGATCCCATATTCTATCCTTCCAAAGATTTTTACAAGAGTTTCATTAAAAAAGCCTCGATAAAGCAACAGTATAATGTAAACGTGTCGGGAGGAACCAAAGTAGTAAAATATTTCGTATCGCTCGGTTATCTCAACCAACAGGGACAATACAATACATCATCTCTTAAGGACCTTAATGTCGGATATGACCCTAATCCTGTATACAAACGTTATAATATACGTTCTAATTTTGATTTTAACTTTACAAAAGATTTTACCGGAAGTATAAAATTGGGGGGGCAGATTGCTGATTCCAATTATCCCAATAATACTACCGAAAGTCTTTTCTCTGCCATACTCAACTCCCCGCCAATGATAGGATGCGGGGTTGTCGATGGTAAGCTTGTAACAGGATACCTCGACGATCCCCTCTCGTTCATGTCCGGACGTGGTCTTTCACCCGCTTCTGTACTGCTCAATAACGGATATTCGACACAACTCGAAAACACATTCAATATAAATGTAACGTTGAAATACAGGCTTGATATGATTACCAAAGGATTGTCGGTAAGAGCAATGTATGCTTACGATAATTTTTTCAGCCGTTCCGAAACTCGGAACCGGACGATAGATACCTATTACGCGGTAAGGGATGCCAAGACAGGCGAGGTTTCATTTCCGCAAAGAACTTTTGAAGGAGGGTTCGAAACTTTCAAGGAATCTCACAGCGTATACCGTATCGAATATTTTGAGGCGGCTCTTGATTATCAGCGGATATTCGGAAACCGTCATCGTGTGTCGGCTTTGCTCCTTTACAATCAGCGTAAGAAAAGAATGCCTGGACTGACATATTCCGTACCCCAGTCGTTGCAAGGGCTTGTAGGACGTGCTACTTATGCTTATGCCGACCGCTATTTTGCCGAGTTCAATTTAGGTTATAACGGTTCGGAAAATTTTCCCGAAGATCTTCGTTATGGTGTATTTCCCGCTTTTTCTTTAGGTTGGGTACTTACCGAAGAGCCTTTTTTTCCTAAGAATGATTATGTAACCTTTATTAAGTTACGGGGTTCTTACGGAGAAGTAGGTAATGATAAGATAGGAGGAAGTCGTTTCCTTTATCTGCCCACTTCTTACAACTATGGCGGGTTTGTTTACCAGTTTGGGACCGAAGGGCTCGACCGCGAAAGTTATAAGAGTGCTATGGAAGGTAAAATAGGAAATCCCTATGTAACCTGGGAGCGCGCCAAGAAAAAAAATGTAGGTGTGGATATACGCTTGTTCGATGATAAGTTAGTTATCGGAGCCGACTATTTTGCCGAGAATCGTGATAATATCCTTATCAAGCGTTCAACTGTTCCGGCCATCGTGGGAGCAACCGATCTTCCAGCTGTGAATATGGGAAAAGTAGAAAACAAAGGATATGAAATCGAGGTACATTGGCGCAGTAATATAAGCAAGTTCAATTATCATATCGATGCCAATCTCTCTTATGCCCGAAATAAAATAATTTTTCAGGATGAGCCCAATGCCGCATACGAATGGATGATGGCGACCGGTTTTTCGGTAGGGCAACTCAAAGGTTACCGTAACGACGGTTTTTATAATTACGATGATGAGGTGGCTAACCGTCCCTATTACTCTTTCTATTCCAATAAAGTACAGAAAGGAGACCTGAAATATATAGATATTGACGGTGATGGTAAAATAGACCAGAACGACAGAGTCCCCATTGGATATAATGAGTTTCCTCAAGTTTCCTATGGCTTTACCTTGGGCGGAGATTGGAAAGATCTCGATTTTTCGCTGCTTTTTCAAGGAGCATCGCAGACGGCCATACAACAACGTGTTATGACAGCCTGGGCATTCAATCTTGGATTCAATAACACATTGGCCGAGCATATGAATCGTTGGAGCGAAGAGCGTTTTGCTGCGGGAGAGAAAATTACCATGCCTCGTTTGAGTGCTGATGGTAAGAACAGTCCTAACTCCGAGGATTCCGATTTTTGGGTCAAAGATGCATCGTATCTGCGTCTCAAAAATGTAGAGATAGGTTATACCCTTTCAGTGCCCAAATTGGCTAAAATAGGAGTGAAGTCGTTGCGCTTCTATGTCAGTGGCAATAACCTGCTTACTTTTACCAGCCTTAAAAATACCGACCCGGAAAACCCTACTAAAAATGTAGGGGCTGTGTATCCACAAATGAAAGTATATAACGTAGGATTGAATTTAAGATTTTAAAGACAGGGAACAATGAAAAAGATCAGATACATATATGTAATTTTGCTCATAGCCATACTTGCTTTGCCACAGTTTAGCTGCAACTATCTCGACATGCCCCTAATATCTACTTCTATCAATAAAGATTCTATTTTCTCGAAAAGGATCAATGCCGAGCAATTTCTCTGGGACACCTATGCAACGATCATGCCTTTCGGTATTCCCAAGTATACCAATGTATATAATGTCCCCGGAAAAGGAGTATACGACCTCGACCAGATTGAACGGGGAATACGTGCGGCTATAACTGACGAATGTAATTTATCGACAGGGTATGCACCCACGACCGAAATGAACCTGGTAGGGTATAGTGCTATCAACCCGCGTCATGTGGAGACGAAATTCAATTGTTGCTATATTGGGATACGTAAAGCCTTTACGTTTATCGAAAATATAGATATGGCAAAAGATATTTCACAGGAAGAAAAGGACCAAATGAAATCCGAGTGTAAAACTCTTATTGCATTACGTTACTTTACGCTTATACGTACTTTCGGAGGCGTACCTTTAGTAAAAAGGGCTCTCGAGGTTAACGAAGATTTCAATATATCCCGCAGTTCTTTGCAGGAGTGTATTGATTATATTGTACAGCTATGTGATGAGTCGATGAACCTGCCTGATTTCTATGACACGAGATGGAGGGGGCGGGTAACAAAAGGGGTTGCCTTGGCGGTAAAAGCACGTACATTGCTCTATGCGGCAAGTCCTTTATTCAATTCGGCCGAGCCCGTAATAGGGTATGGTAACAGTACCCATAATTCCTATCTTTGCCTTAACGGATATGATCATAAAAGATGGAAAGCTGCATATGAGGCCAATCTTGCGGTGATCGATTGGGCACGTGATTATGGACATGTATCAATGGTGAATACCGGCAATCCTTTTGACGATTACGGAAATGCCACTTCCACGAGAGACAATTCGGAAGTGTTGCTGGCCAATAAGGTCATCGTAGGGCAGACTGGATTTACCACTCATTATCTGCCGCGCCTCAGTAATTTCAACAAGGGAAATTCTATTCTGGTCAATAGTCTCTCTAAATTTTATAAAGCCGACGGGACTGACCAGACTTGGCCCGCATTAAATGAAGTACGCGATTTTAGCGATTATGTGACACGTATGCACGAAATGGAACCCCGTTTCAGGGTTATGGCATGGGTATTTGGTGAAAAACCGGCTATGTGTCCCGATAGGTATAACTGGGACTATATCGTTACCGGAGAAAAAAGCGGTGATATACAAGGTGCTGCCGTTATGATGAAATATACCTATAAGTATCAGGGCCAGACTGATATGGATTTCCCAATATTCCGCCTTGCCGAGTTTTATCTCAACTATGCCGAGGCACTTAATGAGTATACACCTAATTCGTCTCTTGCGTATGAAGCGTTAAACGTAGTACGTCAGCGTGCAGGACTGCCGCCCATATTGGAGACCGATCCCCGCTATAAAACCCAGGAGGCGTTCCGCCAGCTTGTCCACCGTGAGAGAGATATAGAACTATTCGGGGAAGATCACCGAATATACGATGTACGTCGTTGGAAAATAGCCCATAAACCTGGTATAATCGGAGGTCCTATGGTAGGATTCCTTCTTGAGACTAATAACGAAAAAAACAATTATACCACCTATAAACCGTTTGTATTCGAAGAGCGCTTCTGGTCCGATAAGATGTATTACCATCCTTTCCCACAGGCCGAGGTCAATAAAGGGTATATATTGCAGAATCCCGGATACTAACATGAGCGGTTTAATCACAATTAAAATGATTTGAAGATGCGAAATAATCTATTGAAAAACATATATATTCTGCTGGCTTTTTTCTTGTTGTCGGGTACGGGTATTGCCCAGTCTTCCTATACCGGGATTGTAAGAACTCAGGGTGGAATGCCGTTGAATAAAGTTTCGGTAAAAGTTGCAGGTTTGGAATCGACTGTTACTGATGATAAAGGACGTTTTGAAATACTCAAACCTAAAAGCGGGAAGCTGCTTTTCGAGAAAGAGGGATATCTGAGTACCGAAGTAGAAACTGGAAGCAACTCTGTTCTTACCGTAATACTCTATCCCGATGTAAAGAAACAGGTCGTGGAAAAAGGTTATGGCAGCGAGACATTCCTCGCTACGACCGAAGCCATATCTTCTATATCGGGAGATCGTATGACCTCTTTGCATGAAACAACCGTGAGCAATACTCTGGCAGGCAAAATTGCAGGACTTACTGTT
Organism: Gabonia massiliensis; assembly: GCF_001403595.1. NCBI lineage: Bacteria > Pseudomonadati > Bacteroidota > Bacteroidia > Bacteroidales > Porphyromonadaceae > Gabonia > Gabonia massiliensis. Next base: position 778,123 of record NZ_LN877940.1, read on the forward strand.
ATGCAGAAAGGCGGAGAGCCGGGAAATAATATTGCCGATATGTATATAAGAGGTAAGAATACATACAATAACAATGCCCAGTTGCTTGTGTTTGTCGACGGGTTTGAATCCGATATGAATACCTTAGTTGCCGAAGAAATAGAATCGGTTACGATTCTGAAAGATGCTGCAGCACTCGCTGTTTATGGAATAAGAGGAGCCAACGGTGTAATGTTGGTAAAGACAAAGCGTGGTATGGAAAATAAAATACAGGTACGACTCAATCTAAAAGCTGGATATACCCAGCCACTTAAAACTCCCCAATTCCTTGATTCTTACGGGTATGCTTCTCTTTACAATGAAGCACTCAGTAACGATATGGGACATTGGAGTCCTTACTACAGCGATACCGATCTTGCACTGTACCGAAACGGAGAAGACCCCTATATGCATCCTAATGTAAACTGGAATGATGAAGTCTTGCGTGAAGGGACTTTCTATGAGGAAGGAAATATTTCGGTAAGCGGGGGAAACTCGGTAGTGAAATTTTATACTTTGCTCGGATTTATGAATAGTCCCAAGTTCTATCGAAACAACGATGATACCGGTTATAAGGATCTGAAACGCCTGGGGAACTATTCTCGTTATAATATCCGTTCGAATATAGACGTAGCAATAAATAAAGTGTTCGGTTTGTCCGTCAATATCGGAGGGACTATTTCCGATGGGACGAGGCCCAATACCGACAATATCTTTACCGTATTGGACCAGACTCCGCCCAATGCATTTCCTGTCAAAAACTATGATGGTTCGTGGGCGGCTGGGACCATATATAAAGATAATCCTGTAGCGATGCTGTTTGCTTCCGGAAAGAATTCTTCACACATTCTCACGTACCAGACTGATTTCTCTCTTACACAGAATCTCGACATGTATGTAAAAGGCTTGAGCCTTAAAGAATCCGTTTCTTTTTTCGGACAGTCCCATAACCGTTATATCATTAATAAAGATTATGCACGTTTCCAGATGGTAGAAACTTTGGATGGATACCAGTTGAACAAAGTAGGTGGAGCGAACTCCGAATTTGCCATAGACGAAAGTGAAAAGACCCGTACACAGTTGACTCGTACTACCTATTCGGGACAAGCCGACTATAACCGCCTGTTCGGGAAGAATCGGATAGGAGCCATGATAGGAGCCATGTATAGTCGCTATGTGATAGACGGCAATAATGTGCCATACCTCAACGCTGGGTTGTTCGGGCGAGTAGGGTATGGATATGATGAACGTTATTTCGCACAATTCGCTTTTGCTTACAACGGGTCCGAAAATCTCCCTGCGAAAAACCGTTTCGGCTTTTTTCCCTCCGTATCTGCAGCATGGGTAATTTCCAACGAAGACTTTTTCGGAGGTGCCACATCTAAAGTAGATTTGTTGAAATTAAGAGCTTCGGCAGGAATGGTAGGAAGCAGTGACCTCGGGGCTACCCGTTTCGGTTACCGTACTTACTACGAAGCATCGAAAAACAAATATAATATCGGAGCTGCAGGCTCTACCTCTCTGCCTGGGCTGGTGGAAGGCCGTCTGGGTAACCCTGATATAACATATGAAAAAAACTACAAATATAATGTGGGTGTTGATGCTTCCTTCTTCAAACGCTTGTCGGTAATGTTCGATTACTTTTACGAAAAACGTAATGGTATATTAGCGACGCGGGAAGCCTCGGTTCCCGCAGTAGTCGCAGCTACATTACCTTATGAAAATATAGGAAAAGTAAGCAATCAGGGAGCAGAGTTCGAATTTGGGTATCATGACAAGTTCGGAGATGTTTCCTTAGGCATAGGAGGAAATGTAGCTTATGCAAAAAGTAAAATCGAATACCAAGCCGAAGTATTTCGTCCCGAATCCTATCTTTATCGTACAGGAAATCCTGTTGGTCAGTATTTCGGTCTTCAAGCCGAAGGATTATTTAACTCCTGGACCGAAATCAACGATCCGGCTACTCCGCGACAGACTTTTGCACCCGTTCAACCTGGAGATATACGTTACAAAGACATGAACGGAGACGGAGTAGTTAATGAGAACGATGAAAAAGCGGTCGGATATTCACCTATACCCCAGCTCAATTATGGTGTAACCCTGAATATCGGTTACAAAGGATTCGATCTCTTGGCCGATATTTACGGACAAGCACGTCGTAGTGTTCTGCTTTCGGGAAATACTGTATGGGCATTTTACAAAGACGGACAAGCCCCCGAAATGGCGCAGAACCGATGGGCATACTATCCGGAGCAAGGTATAGATACGAGAGCAGGAGCAACATATCCGCGCCTGACGACTTCCGATAATGACAACAATTACCGTAATTCCTCATTCTGGATCAGAGATGCAGGATTTATGAGACTGCGTAATTTAGAGCTGGGATATACTTTCCCCGAAAAACTATTGAAGAAAAGCTGTATTACCTATTTACGGCTGTATATAAATGCCAATAACCTCTTTACCGTATCACAACTCAAAGATTTTGATCCTGAAGTTTTATCTGGCTATCCTTTGAGCAGAGTATACAGTTTGGGTGTAACGGTTCAGTTTTAACATTAAAAGGTACGAAAATGAAATATAAAGTAATAAAATACTTCTTTTTTGTTGTACTGGTAGGTATCGGTACTGCCTGTTCCGATATGCTCGACAACGAGATAGATACGAATCTGAGACCTGAGCAGGTATATGTAAATTATGACCGTATGAAACAGGTAGCTGTGGGAGCATACACCAATTTACAGGTTATCGGTGGTTTTTACCAGTGGGAAACTTCTCTCAAGGCATGTGCTACTGACGAAGCCGAAGAAACTAATTATAGCTCTCAGTCACAGAAATTCAATATGGGTATATGGAATCAGTATTCCAATCCCGAAGACGTGTACGCCAAATTATATGTTGCTATACGCCAGTGCAATCTATTCCTTGAAAATTCGGTAAATTATAAAAAGATACTAGTAACGGACACCATAACTACCGTAGGTAAGGAAAATTACTTGCAACAGTGTGAGGACATAGCTTTTTACCGCAACGAAGTGCGCTTTCTCAGGGCATTGTATTACTTCGAACTCATCAAGCGTTACGGAGGAGTTCCCCTCGTAACCAGAACTTTATCGCTTGATGAAGGAAAGCAGATAGGGCGTTCGACATTTGATCAGTGCGTTGCTTTTATAGTAAGCGAATGCGATGACATCAAAGATAACATGCAGGTAGACTGGTATGCCGCTGGAAAACCTGAAGACGACGGTCGGGCCACAAAAGGAGCCGTATTGGCACTCAAAAGCCGAGTATTACTCTATGCCGCCAGCCCGTTAAACAATCCGCAGAACGATATTGAAAAATGGAAAGAGGCCGCAAAAGCAGCCAACGAAGTAATGCAGATGAAGAAGGTAGGTTCGATGATAAAACCTCTTTATCAGCTATCTAACAACTATCAGAACTTGTTTTTGGCTCCCAATTCCTATTCCGATGATGAAGTAATATTTTATATACGTTATGCCAACTCTAATATCCTCGAAGCTTGGAACTATCCCATTGGTACTCCTGGTGGCAGCAGCGGGGTAACACCCACCCAAAACCTCGTAGATGCCTATGACAAGCTCGATGGCTGGGATCCCTCCAGACCCTATGATAGGGTCGATCCCCGTATGCAATATACAATTGTGGTCAATAATAGCACTTGGAACGGACGCAAAATAGAGTGCTATACTGGGGGCAAAGATGGAGTAGGGCAACGCAACGCTTCACGTACCGGATATTACCTTAAAAAATTTCTTTCTCCCAATCTCGATCTGACAGGAACAACACCGGGACGGTCGATGAAAGCCTGGATAATGTTCCGTTATGCCGAGATATTGCTTAACTACGCTGAGGCGATGAACGAAGCGTTTGGGCCCAATGGAACGAGCCGGGGTGACGGACTCACACTCTCGGCACGTGCGGCAGTCAACCAAGTACGCCAGCGTGATGGTGTAAAAGTTCCCAACATACCTAACGTAAGTGCTGCCGACCTTACTGAAGCTATACATAAGGAACGCCAGGTCGAACTTGCTTTTGAGGACCATCGTGCCTGGGATCTGAGAAGGTGGAAAAAAGCCTCTTTATTGGGCGAACCCATAAGGGGAGTAACAATAACCAAAACGGGAGACGAAACATTTACTTATGATTTCAACCGCATTGTAGAGACCCGGGTTTTCGAAGATAAGATGTATCTATATCCCATTCCCCAGTCGGAGCTCAACAAATATGGCGGGACAGTTATGCAGAATCCTGGCTGGTAAGAAAAGATAACAATAAACACAAAATAAAACTTGTAGTTATGAAGATTAAATTATGTGCAGCCCTCCTGTTAGCCTCAACATTCATTGCTTGTGAAAAAGCCGATAAGGACGTACTGTGGGGAATCTCGAAGTTGTATATGCCCCAGGCCGTCATACAATCGGGAGGGACCGATATCAACTATACGGTAAGTGTTGATAAAGCAGCGGCCGGAGATGTTTCGGTTGTAGTCGGACTCTATCGTAGCGGACTTGAAGAACTGAAAAGTGTAAGCGTAGACCTCGAAGTATACCCTGATACCTTGGATCGGGCGATAGAAATAGCGGGAGGAGTCAATCCTCCGGCAGCTTACAATATATATAAGACAGCACGCCTTTTGCCGGCAGCATATTATGATGTACCTGGGAGAATATCCCTGAATGATGGAGAGAGAGAATCTTCGGTAAAACTCCTTGTAAAAAAAGAACTGCTTGCCACTGATCCTTTTTTTGTAGAAGGAAACCGTTATATATTGCCGTTGCGCATTACCAATCCCACGCGTTATGAACTTAATTCCGCATTGAGTCTAACGATGTTTATTTTCGAACCCAAATAAATTTAGAATTTTATGTCACTGAAAAAAATAATTCTCCTTGTAACTTTTTTACCGGCGTTGGCAGTTGCCCAGTTGTCGAAACAGTTTCCCATGGTACCTGGTGTACCCATAGTGCACTCGCCTAAAAGCAGTGGAAAATACATAGGTACACCCAGTATTGTAAAGATGCCCGGAGGTGATTTTATTGCATCACACGATTTTTTCGGACCTTCCTGTAAGTCTGATATCGTTCACGTATACCGCTCCTCCGATAAAGGAAAAAACTGGCACTTCCTGTCAGAAGTAGATGACACTTTTTGGGCAGGACTTTTCAATATAAATGATACATTATATCTGTTGGGTGTAAAAGGATCGAACAGGAATTTGGCTATACGAAAATCGTATGACGAGGGCAAAACTTGGACGCAAGCCTCTATTCTGAAAGAAGGGCATTATCATGGTTCTTCTACGCCTGTAGTTTTCGCTGGGGGCCGTGTATACAAAGGTTATGACCATTTGGGTAAAGATACTGGGAAACGCTGGATGTCGGGAAACCGCTCTTTTGTGATGTCAGCCCCTGTAGCTTCTGATTTGACTGATCCCGATAATTGGCTCTACAGTGATGAAATTGTGAAGCCCGCTTCGATGGATGGTACCGGATGGCTCGAAACCAATGCTGTAATGGGACCCGATGGTAAGATAAAAGGAATTACCCGTGTCGCTAACGAATCGGGACTGATTGCTGGGTATTACTCCCTTATCAATGACACAACTGTCGATATAACATCTATAGGAACAATCAATTTCCTCGGAGGAGCTACAAAATTCAATATCCGTTGGGATGAAAAAACCAAACGTTATTGGTCTCTCGCCAACTATCCGCCCGATGTGCTGAGAAAGCCGAAAATGAGGGCTGGAGGTATGCGCAGCGTATTGGCGCTCATCTCTTCCGAAAACCTCAAAGATTGGAAGCTCAATGCCATAATTTTAGCAAGCGATAATGTCACTTATCACGGATTTCAGTATGTGGATTGGTTATTTGACGGAGAAGACATCATAGTTGCCTGCCGCACTGGGTATGAAGATGGAATGGGAGGTTCAGACAATGCCCATAATTCCAATTATATGACTTTCCATCGTATCAAAAACTATAAATCAGCAAAGACACCAAAAAAATTTCGGTATCTGCTGGAAAACAAATAATGTGTTATGAAACGAAAGATAATCATATTTTTGATACTGCTCTTTCCTGTGTCAGTTGGAGCCCGGAATACTTTGTATTTCAACGGGGAAAAGACCAATGACCTTTTTATGCTGCTGAGTAAGGAAGGGTATAAAATAAAGCATTTTATCTCTCCGGACGAGGCTGTTGAAAAAGCAGAAGATGGTTCAGCTGTGATAATTACAGCCATGTCGTATCCTGTTGTTCGCACTCAGGTCGACAATGCGTTGTATGAAAAAGCAAAGCGTAAAAATATCAAGCTATACATAGAATATCCCGAATTTGTTCCCGGTGTTGAAGTCTGTCAGGATAATTATCTCGGAAAACTGGAAAGAGTGGTAATCACCTCACCCCGTTTTTTTATGGGAAGTTTCCATGAATTAGCTATTTTAGGGCTCAGCAGTTGCCATGTAATTCCGGTAAAGAAAGATAATCTTCGTCCGATAATGTTATATGCTAAAGTCGCCGGATATGACAGGGCTGATTTTGGTTTATCTAATACAACAACCTATCCATTACTTTTTCAGGAAGGAAATGTATTGGTATCTACTACATGCCTTACTAATTTCAAGAAGGCAAGTTATAGACCATCGGATGCATGGAAAACGGTTTGGGAAAGTATTGTCGGTTGGCTCACAGGCGACACTCTCGAATTCAAGAATTGGACTACCGATCTGGAACCTATGTATGCCGAAAAAGAGAGTTTACCCTCTTCTGCCAGGAAAATATCGATTCGAAAAGGAAGCGACTGGTTTTTCAATGCAAAATTTCTCATTCATCCCTCTTGGTATCCTGAAGTGGTAAAAATTGCTGGAGACGGGACACACCCTATCGGAGATCCGATACCGTCCGACTGGCCGGTAGGCGATGGGTCGTTTGGAGTTCTTGAAGGGCATGTTTCCAATGTTCATGCAGACGGTACGCAGGATATTCGTTATATGATAAGAAATGACGTTCAGGGAGAAACAGCTTTTGCGTTGGCTGCCGCTTCGACCTATGGAAATAAGAACGGTTATGACAAAGTAAGCCGTAATCTTCTGGATTTTCTCTTTTTTACATCCAATGCCAGAAAAGGACTTAGAAATGAAAGATGCAGTCCCGTCTATGCTCTGTTGGGATGGGCGGATACCGCCCCTTATCTCTTTTATAATGACGATCACGCTAGGGCATTATTGGGATCGCTCGGGGCGGTAGCCTATCTTAACGATACGACATGGAACAAGAGGATTGTAGAAACTATTCTTGCTAATTTCCGCTTGTCGAGCAGGGAAGGTTTTATAGGAAACCGCCTGTCGGAGAATGAAATACTCAACAATGGGTGGGAATATTACAACAAGAGAACCTTTATCAGTCCCCATCCCCATTTCGAATCCTGGTCATGGGCCTGTTACTTGTGGTTGTATGATAAAACCGGATATAAACCCTTATTGGAGAAGGCTCGGACGGCCATTAAAATAACAATGGATGCATATCCTAAACTTTGGAAGTGGACTAATAGTTTTCAGGAAGAAAAAGCCCGTATGATCTTGCCGTTGGCATGGCTGGTAAAAGTAGACGATACCCCTCTTCACCGGAAATGGCTCGATTTCATGGTAAGTGAGTTGCTGAAGTTTCAGCAGGAAAACGGAGCGATACAGGAAGAAATCGGTGAAAACAGCATGGGACAGGCAGGTGCGACCTTGTCAAATGACGATTACGGTAAATATGAAGCATCCCTTATATCTAAAAACGGAGACCCTACATCGGACTTGTTGTATACGTCCAATTTTGCATTTTTCGCTCTGAATGAAGCCGCTCACGTGACGGGAAACCCTGAACATAAAAAAGCTGTTGGGAAATTGGCCGATTTTTTGGTGAGAATTCAGGTAAAAAGCGATACGCACAAGGACTTGGACGGAGCTTGGTTTAGGGGATTCGATTATAAACGCTGGGATTATTGGGGGTCGAATGCCGACGAAGAGTGGGGCGTATGGTGTACCCTTACAGGATGGATACAGTCGTGGATTGTAAGTACGATGGTACTTGTGGATAAAAATACGAGTTACTGGAATCTGACGAAAAATATAGAAATGGAAAAAGAATTTGAAGAATCACTGTGGATGCTTCGGCCGATGAAATAAACAATTTTATTTAAAAACAAAAGAAGATGAATAAATTTAAAAATATAGGAATATGCTTGTTGTCTCTGTTTCTGTTATGTGCTCAATGGGGACAGGCGCGCGACATACAGCAGGAGAAAGCCGTAAAAGGCCTTATAGAGAGATTGTTGCCAAGTCATTCTTCCTCATTTGAGGTTCGGCATGTCGAAAAGAGTGAAAAAGACTATTTCGAGATAGAGAGCGTAGGAGATAAGATCGTTTTGCGCGGAACATCCGGAGTCGCTATCGCGAGTGCTTTGAACCATTACTTACGCGAGTACGGAAAATGTCAGATCGACTGGCACAGCCGGAATATAAATTTACCGGGAGAACTTCCTCGTGTCGAAAAAAAAGTAGTAAAAGAGACACCCTATACTTACCGTTATTATTTCAATTATTGTACATTCAATTATAGTATGAGTTGGTGGGATTGGGAACGCTGGGAAAAAGAGATCGATTTCATGGCACTTAACGGAATTAATATGCCGCTGGCACTTACTGGACAGAATATCATTTGGGATAGGGTGTATAAAAGATTGGGATTCACAGAAAAAGACCTTTCGACTTTTTTTAGTGGTCCTGCTTATTTCAATTGGTTCTGGATGGGTAACCTCGACGGTTGGGGCGGTCCTCTGCCACGGAGTTGGATGGAGAGCCATGAAGAATTGCAGAAAAAGATATTGGAACGCGAGCGCTCTTTCGGAATGATACCTATACTTCCTGCCTTTACGGGACACGTGCCGCCTGCATTTGTGAAAAAATTTCCGCAGGCAAAAGTGAAGAAAACCAAATGGGTAGATTATCCTGAAGTATATGTGCTCGACCCTTCCGATCCCATGTTTGAAAAAATAGGAGCCTCTTTCCTGACCGAGATGATAAAAACATACGGAACCAACCATTATTATTCATCGGACACGTTCAACGAAAACAAGCCGCCAACGAATGACAGTACCTATCTCAACGATATAAGCAAAAAAATATTCGGTGCGATGACGCAGGCCGATCCTCAGGCAAAATGGGTAATGCAAGGATGGATATTCGTATACAGCGGTTCGGGATTCTGGGGACCAACCCAGACACAAGCCCTACTCAATGCCATACCCGACGATCGTATGATCGTTCTCGATCTCTGGACTGAATGCCGTCCGGCATGGAAAAAGAAAAATGCCTTTTACGGGAAACAATGGCTTTGGTGTATGCTCAATAATTTCGGAGGAAATAACCTCATGTACGGACGTATGGATGAGATAGCCAATGGTCCGTCACAGGCACTTCATGATCCTGCTGCCGGAAATCTCAAGGGCATAGGGCTTACACCTGAAGCCATAGAACAAAATCCAGTAATATACGAGATGATGCTTGACAATATATGGCGTACCGAAGCTATTGATGTAAAAGCTTGGCTGAGAGATTATACCCGACGTAGGTACGGTGGTAGTGATCCACGTATCGATGCTGCGTGGAATATTCTTTACCGTACCGTATATTCAGGAGGAAAAGAACATGGAGGTCCTACAGCTTCCATCATTGCAGGCCGTCCGACCTTTAATAAGGACAACAATTGGACCGAGACACATAAACCTTATGCGACGAAAGAACTATTGCCAGCCTGGAAAAATCTGATGGACTGTGCGCAACAGTTTGCCGGAAGCGACGGTTTTCGTTACGATCTAGTCGACGTAACTCGTCAGGTGATGGCAAACTATGCCGATTCGGTGCAACAACTGTTTTCCATCGCTTATCGTAAAAAAAATTACAAAGAATACGAAAAACGTTCGGTGGAATTTCTCGAAATAATTAGCGATATGGATAAACTGCTGGCCACTCGTAAAGAGTTCTTATTGGGAACATGGGTCAATGCCGCAAAAAAATGGGGGACTAATGCGGACGAAGTAAAACTATATGAAAAAAATGCCAAAAATCTCATTACTACGTGGGGAGGAAAAGATAGCAAAATACACGACTACTCATGGCGTTTGTGGTCGGGAATGCTCGAAAACTATTACAGACCGCGCTGGCAAGAATTTTTCAATTTCCTCGATGACGCCCGACGTAACAATACACAACCTGATTTTGGCAGCTTTGATAAGTATATAAAAGACTGGGAGTGGAAATGGGTCAATACTCCCATGTCCTATTCCGATGAGCCTGTTGGTAATGAAACGGTAGAGGCCGCACGTATTTATAAAAAATATTATTCTCGGATGGAAACTTTTTTCAGCCGGTAGATATAAAAAAATCACTATTAATAATTTAATACTTTTGAATCATGAAGCGATTAAGTACTTTTTTTGCAGCGTTTTTTATGTTGGTATCAGTATCGATGGCCCAACAAACTGATTATTGGGACGGATCGGTAACTCCGTTCAGTACAGATAACAATGCCGGAGAATCGGCTGAAAATCCAATACTTATCAATTCCGGAGCACAGCTCGCTTATCTTGCACAACAGGTCAACGATATCAATGATCCGAACCTCTACGATGGAAAGTTTTTCAAACTGACTACAGACATAGACCTCGATGGTAACGAATGGACTCCTATAGGCTGGCACCTGACCAATGCCTATAACCGTCATTTCGGAGGAAGCTTTGACGGAAACGGGCATATTATCAGTAATCTCGTCATCTCGAAAGATATTTTGATTCCGGCAGCATCCGGTACGGGAACTTCCAACATCTCTTCCTATGCGCTTTTTGGAGCAGTACAGGGATCGGAACGAGGTGCACGTTATATCAAGAATCTGGGAATCGAGAGCGGAAGTATCAAAGGAACAGGTTCTGTGGCGGCCTTTGTAGCGTGGGGTGCAGGAGTAACTATTGCACAATGTTATAATAAGGCAAGTATCGATGGGACTAGCTATGTAGGAGGAATCGCAGCATATTGCGTAAGCCCCAGTGTAGATGTAATAAACTGCTATAATATGGGTGCAGTGAAGATCACTGCAAATGCGACTTCCAATAGAGCGGTCGGTGGAATAATGGGTCAGACCACAACAGCATGGATTACCAATTGCTACAATTTCGGAGATGTCAGCGTTAATGGTTCTATTCCTGCAAATACATGGGGCGGTATAACTGGAACATTCCAGACTACACGTCAGCCGATAAACAGTTACTATGCCACCAGCAGCGTAGCGAACGGAAATAGCTATGGCACGGCTATCACAGAGGCAAATATGCTTGCTCCCGATTTTATCCTTACGATAAATAATGATCAGGATCCAGTGAAGTGGGTTGCTGATGCTGATATGATAAATTACGGTTTACCCATATTGAACTGGGAAGTAAACGGAATAACTTCGGTAAATAGGGCCGAAGCCGATGTGAACATACTAGGTTCTGTAGCCCCTAATCCTGTAACCGGAGTTTCCTGCATACCTGTATCTATGGTGGTGACCGGTAAAGTGAATTTGTCTCTTTACAATACTTTTGGACAGTTGGTAGCTTTGGTATATGATGGAGTACTCGAAGCTGGGAATCACGTATTTACTGTAAATGCAGCTGATTATCAGTCGGGAATTTATTTCTGTCGCTTGATTACTGTTGATGGTGAAAAGACACAACGTTTCGTTATCAAATAAAAACTTATCTGTATAAGATGCGAAAAGCCGTACACGGTTTTTCGCATCTTATTTGCTGGGTAAGAGTCCTGAAAATTGAAAAGCTTGTTTAGAATTTCCTTGTAAGATTTAAAACCGGCTGAAAAATCCGTAATAAAAATTGTATGGTAAAAAGATTATTGTTTTTAATGATGGCGTTTCCCCTGCTGGTACAGGCTCAATCGTCCGATCTGTTTCCTATGGTTCCAGGTGTACCGGTCGTGCATAGTCCCAAATCGAGTGGTATATACAGAGGAACGCCTAGTATTGCAAAACTGCCTACTGGAGAGCTTATTGCATCTAATGACGTATTTAGCGATAACAGTATAGCGAACAGGACCGATATATTTATATCACGTGATAACGGACAGTATTGGTCCTATAAAGCAACAGTACTAGGTGCTGTATGGTCAGGACTGTTTGTCCACAACGGGAAACTTTATCTTATGGGCGCTGATACAAGTAATGGGGCCAATTTTGTTATCCGTTGTTCTACTGACAAAGGATCTACCTGGTCGGCTCCGACGATACTTATACCCGGAAGCTGTCATGGATCTTCGACACCCGTGATGTTTGCCAATAACCGTATATATAAAGCATACGAACATCACGGTGAAGATACAGGGAACAAGTGGATGTCTGGGAACAGGTCATTTATTATTTCGGCTCCACAAGATGCTGATCTTATGAAAAAAGAGAGTTGGACAGTGTCTGACGAAATAGCCAAACCGGCATGGATTGATGGAACGGGTTGGCTCGAATCCAATGCAGTTATGGGCCGTGACGGCAAAATAAAAGGAATATCCCGGCTTGCCAGCATAGAAGGCATATATGCCGGATATTACTCCCTCGAATCTGATAATAAAATAGAAGAAGGTTCAGCGCGTAAGATACAGTTTTGGGGCGGAGCTTCGAAATTCAACATTAGGTACGATCCCGTGACTGACCGTTATTGGTCGCTTGCCAACTATGTACCCGATGTGCTGCAAAACAATAATGTTTCGGCAGGTGGTATGCGTAGTATTCTCGCACTTACCTCCTCTTATGATCTTGAAGAGTGGGAGGTAAGAGCGATAGTACTTGCGAGTACAGACATTGAAAACGTCGGTTTTCAGTATGTCGATTTTATTTTTGATGGGGATGACATTCTCTTCGTTTCCCGTACTTCGTACGATGACGGGATGGGCGGTGCTGACAATTATCACAATTCCAATTTTATGACTTTCCACCGTATTACAGACTATGCTACGGCAACTACGCCTTCGGAATGGCAATACCTCTTGCCTAACGGCAAATGGAACGGTGTAGTGAAGAAAATAGACGAGTCGGACGGGAAAGGATCCTCAAAAGACAATCCTATTCTCATTTCTCATCCCGGAGAAATGGTTTACCTCTCCGAACAAGTATATCAGGGAAATACCTATGAAAACAAATATTTCAAAATGATAAACGATCTTGATCTGAACAGCCATAACTGGTTACCGATAGGTTGGTATATGACTATGTCGAACAATCGCCCTTTCAAGGGACATTTTGACGGAGGTGGACACCGTATACTCAATCTGAAAATAGGTCGTAATGATGACTTGTACACATCGAACGGAATATGGGGATATACTCTGGGAGGAACTATTTCTAACCTTGGGGTCGATGGAGAAAGCAATATCCTCGTGGGAGGAGTGTGTGGAGGTATCGTGGCATATGCCAATGCCACATCGATATACAACTGCTACAATAAAGGAAACGTGACGGGTACTTCGCAGGCCGGTGGCATATTGGGTTATGGTGTGAGTAATCCTTCGGTAAAAAATTGCTATAACCGAGGGGACATACTTTTGAAAACGACCCAGACCGGAAGCAGGTACGTAGGTGGTATATTGGGTTATGTTAATACAGGGACGCTTTCCAATTGTTACAATACTGGCAGCGTGTCGGCACTCTCCGAGACTCTTCCTACCAAAGGTGGTATTGCCGGAAACTTTAACGGTACACCGATTGCGTGTTATTACAGCAGTGAATCAGTAACAGGAGGAAATACGATCGGGACTTCGCTGGAAGCAGCAGATATGAAAACTGCCGGATTTGTAACGACTCTCAATGGAAGCCAGAATCCGTCGCTTTGGAAAGCCGATTATACGGTAGTTGTAAATAACGGTTTCCCCATATTGGCATGGCAGAAAGAAGATATCAGCTCTTCGGTATCCATGTCAAGAGATGATGCTGAATCGGTTTTGCGGAACGTTCCCAATCCCGCTGACACATATACAGTCTTTATATTCACTCTCGAAAAATCGGCATCCGTCAGCTTGCGGATATTCGATATGCAGGGACAGCTTGTAGGTATAGTAACAGAAGGACAGATGTCCGCAGGACAGCATAAAGTAAATTATGAATTATCCGCATTGCCTTCCGGTATCTATTTATACCGTATGGATGTTGGAGAAAAAAGTTATATACGGAAAATGATTGTAAAATAAGCTACTCCGGCAGGTCTCTATTCCGGTCGAAATGCCGAAGCAGACGAAATGCCGGAGCTGCAGAATGCTTTTCAGGAAAAGAAAAAGCTTCAAAGAATAGTATAATATTATATTGTCAATATGCAAAATAAGAAGTTTTATCCCTGGCTGGTAGTTGCCATGTTGTGGGTGGTTGCATTGCTCAATTATTTAGATCGCCAGATGTTGGCAACTATGCAGCCGTTTATGAAGATCAGTATCGAAGAGTTAAATTCTGCCGCTAATTTTGGACGGCTTATGGCAGTATTTTTATGGATATACGCGTTTATGAGCCCTATATCGGGGATAATAGCCGATCGGCTTAACCGGAAATGGCTCATAGTAGGCAGTTTGCTCGTATGGTCCATGGTAACCCTGACTATGGGTTATGCCAAAACATTTGACCAGCTCTACTTCTTACGTGCTATAATGGGTATAAGCGAAGCATTTTATATACCTGCAGGATTAGCACTTATAGTAGATTATCATCAGGACAAGACGCGTTCCATTGCCGTAGGAATACATACGACTGGTATTTACCTGGGGCAGGCGTTCGGCGGTTTCGGTGCTACGATTGCTGCGGTCACTTCTTGGCAGATGACTTTCCACACATTCGGACTGATAGGTATTGCTTACAGTCTTGTTCTGGTATTTTTCCTAAAAGAGAAAAAAGGTTACACGGTAGATAATACCCGAAAGATTACGATGCGACAGGAATTCTCCAATGCATTCAAAGGGTTGGGCATGTTGTTCGGAAACATCTGTTTCTGGGTGATATTATTCTATTTTGCAGCACCTAGTTTGCCCGGATGGGCTACGAAGAGTTGGTTGCCGACACTCTTCTCCGATACCTTGCATATGGATATGTCTCAGGCAGGTCCGCTCTCTACTATAACGATCTCGATGGCCTCCTTGGTCGGAGTATTGTTTGGTGGATACCTATCTGATAAATGGGTACAGAAAAACCTTAAAGGACGCGTTTATACGGGAGCCATAGGTTTAGGGCTCACTATTCCCGCCCTTTTCTTACTGGGATATAGTACGAGCTTTATACCTGTACTGGGCGGAGCACTTTGTTTCGGGTTAGGATTCGGAATTTTCGATGTAAATAATATGCCTATACTTTGTCAATTTGTTTCACCGCGTTACAGAGCTACCGGTTATGGGATTATGAATCTCGCAGGAATTTCTGCAGGAGCATTCATTACCGATTTTCTTGGAAAATCGATTGATGCCGGAAATCTTGGACGCGACTTTGCTATGCTTACTATAGTAGTAGCTTTGGCAATCGTATTGCAGCTGATTGTTCTGAGACCTAAAACGGTGAATATGACTGAATGATGAGATATAATCGAAAAATATGAAAAACTGCTATTAATTCTCTGGGGATTGTTGACAGTCGTCTCCCGGTAAGCAAAGGTGTATACATCTGTTTTCCGAGCATTTGCATATTATTTGACGGAGATTATATCGTTTCACATGATGAGTTCGGCTGAATAGATAGGATTCCAGTCCGCTTTTACCCGGATATTTCATTTATCGGATAAAGGAAAAATATGGAAACAGGTTACAATCACGTTGTGAACTATCGGACTTTTATCGGATTAGAAATGGCCAAGAGGTGGTGAAATAAAGAATATATACTTAAATACTAAATATTAAATATTAAATATAAATAATGACATGACAAGGAAAAATATTTTGTTGGTTTCGATGCTGCTTTATCTATCTGGTACGATGGCGCAAATAAAATTACCTTCGGTATTGAGTGATGGTATGGTATTACAGCAGTCTTGTGAAGCTGCCTTGTGGGGAAAGGCAGCTCCGGGAAAAGTAGTGTCGGTAAAGACTGGATGGGATGGGAAAACATATCGTACTACGGTGGCAAATGACAGTACATGGAAAATGAAAGTAAAAACTCCCGCAGCTTCATTAACATCCTATACTATACAGTTTTCGGGAGCAGGTAAAGCTGAAATCAAGAATGTCCTTATAGGCGAAGTGTGGCTTTGCAGTGGACAGTCCAATATGGAGATGCCCGTAAAAGGATATCCTAACCAGCCTATTGAAGGAGCATTACAGGATATTGTGGATTCCTCTAATAACTATCTGCGTTGTTATACTGTGAAAAGAGCAAGCGCTATTACCAGACAATGGGATTGTCCCGGAAAATGGGAAGCAGCGTCGCCCAACACGACAGGTGATTTTACAGCAGCAGGTTACTATTTTGCCCGCCAGTTGCAGAAAGTGCTCCGTATTCCTGTAGCCATATTGCATTGCAGTTGGGGAGGTTCAACTATAGAAGCCTGGATATCGTCCGATGCGATGAAACTCTTCCCTAATATGAAAATTCCGCGTACACAAGCCGAAAATAAAATACGCTGGAAAAGTCCTACTGTACTCTATAACGGTATGCTCAACAGCCTTGTCGGCTATACAATGCGGGGAGCCTTGTGGTATCAGGGAGAATCGAACCGTACACGCTATAAAGAATATGCCGCCCAGTTTGAAGCGATGCACAAGGATTGGATCGCAAAATGGGGTATAGGAGACTTCCCCATCTATTTTGCCCAACTGGCGCCTTTCGGTTATGAAGACAAGAGATACAACTGTGCCTTCATGCGTGAAGTGCAGGAAAAAATTGCCCGTACGCAGCCCAATACCGGTATGGTGGTATTGATGGATATCGGAGATTCTATATGTATACATCCGGGTAAAAAGCGTGAAGTAGGAGAGCGGTTTGCATGTATGGCACTCGCCAGAAATTACGGTTTCGACAAATTCCAGTATCAAAGTCCCCAGTACAGTTCGTTTGAAATAAAGGGCGACAGGATATTTCTGAAATTCGATTACGCGCCTTTGTGGCTTACTTCGTTTTACAAAGAGATAACCGGTTTCAAGATAGCCGGGGCCGATCGGAAATTTTATCCGGCGAAAGCCCTACTTACCCGTAAAACACTTGAAGTATATGCGCCTGAAGTTCCGAATCCGGTAGCTGTGCGGTATGGTTTCGAAGATTTTGTACAAGGAACCCTATGGGGTGTGAACGGTTTGCCGGTATCTTCGTTCCGCACCGATAATTGGGACGACGTAATATATTGATCACTATTTATTTTTTTGAAGTGTAGTGTGTAATTTTGTTCTCGGAAAACCCGTCTATAGGGCAATTACGGAAATAACTTTTGAAGAACCGGATAATTCTGAATAGGGTTATCCGGTATTTTAACTTTTGATTCAGCAATTTCTGTTCTGCTTTGAACTCCGAATTCTCATATTATTTCATATAACAATTGTAAAAGAGCATGCCCCATGTAATCAAAAGAGAGGAATCACTATCAAATACCTTGGGGCGTGTAATCGCTGATTCGAATCTATTTGTTTTAATAATTCGTTGTTTATCCTATTTTGTTGTTTGTAAAATCTACGTTTCGTAAAGGTATATAATGAATGGGGGCAAGAGCATTTATTGGAATAGTTTTTCAGATTGCTTCTATGGATGTGGGTCATTAAATGATTAGCTATATTCTTAGTCTTTTACTACTTTACTTTTAATAACATTATAATATTTTTAATACATGTAAATTTATATAAAAATAGCTGGATTATGGTTGTTATTGTGAAAAGATATTTAAGTATTAAAAAATAGAATATATGTTAAATCTTAATTGGTGTTTCAAACTTGTTATTTGTGTAACATGTTGTTTAAAATGTAACAGTTTTGAAAATAAATAAAAAAATGAGATTATTATTCGAAGCATGTGTAATATTTTATGATATAACCAATTAATATATTTAATTTATGAGAAAGTCTATAATTTTATCAGCATTCGTGATAACTGCATTTGCAGTGAATGCTCAGACTGACCAGAAGGCCCTTCAAGGAACAAAGTTGAAGGATAATTGGTCGATAGAACTTAAAACCGGTATGGTAACTCCATTGACCCATAGTTCATTCTTTAAAGATGCTCGTTTTACTTTCGGATTAGGAGTGACTAAGCAATTGACTCCTATTTTTGGTATGGAATTTCAAGGTATGGGGTATGTAAATACGACGCAGAGTAAGACTGCTATTGATGTATCTGATGTCAGCTTATTGAACAAATTTAATTTGATGAATCTTTTTGGTGGTTATACTGGAACTCCTCGTTTATTTGAAATGGAGGCTGTTGCCGGCATTGGATGGATGCATTATTATATGAATGGTCCCGGTGATGATAATTCTTGGTCTACTCGCTTTGGTTTGAACTTTAATTTCAATTTTGGAGAAAGCAAAGCTTGGACTTTGGGGATAAAGCCGGCGATAGTATATGATATGGAAGGGGATTTTAATGCTGCAAAAAGCCGTTTTAATGCTAATAATGCTGCTTTTGAATTGACCGCTGGTGTTGCTTATCATTTTAAGGGAAGTAACGGAAAACACCATTTTACAAAGGTAAGAGTTTATGATCAGGCAGAAATCAATCAGTTAAATGCTAATATAAATAATCTCCGTTCTCAGGTGGATAATAGGAATAGCCAGATAAATAGTGCTGCCCAGAGAATCCAAGTGTTACAGAGCGAACTTGATAATTGTCGTAATCAAGCTGCTAAGGTGCAGACAGTTGTAGAAGTTGAGACGAGTCGTGTCCCAGAGTCGATTATAACATTCCGACAAGGACGTTCTACTGTTGACGCATCGCAGTTGCCTAATGTTGAGCGTGTTGCAAATTATATGAAGAAGCATGCAGATGTGACAGTCGTAATTAAAGGATATGCATCTCCTGAGGGAAATCTCGAATTCAATAAGAAACTTGCACAGGCACGAGCTGAGGCTGTCAAATCTATTTTAGTGAAGAAATACAAGATTAATACATCTCGTATAACTGCTGAAGGGCAAGGAATTGGGGATATGTTTACAGATCCGGATTGGAATCGTGTAAGTATTTGTACTATTGAAGAGTTGGAAGTTGCTAAATGATAAAAAAGTTTGATTTATTACAAAAACTCTCGTCACTTTTTACAATGACGAGAGTTTTTTGTAAAGATGTGTCATTTTGTATATGAATTGGCTTAGTGTTTTTTGGGGACAGGAGGATATTTTTATATATTTAATTCTAAATTAAATATAAATATTGATTTTTTTGAAGATAATGGTATTTTCAGAAGCTATTTTCTTAGGTAATAAAAAAATCTTTTATCTTTGTGATTAAATATAGAAGTGCCTCATTTATGCTAAGAAAGTTTTTACTGTTATTTTTTTCATCTTTCTTTTTGGGGTTAAGTGGAAGTAACATTCATTATGGATTAACCTTTAATTCTCATGCTGTGAATCAGGATGTAAGAACTTCTTTAAATCTTACTCCGGATATGCCGATGTCTTTTTCGGAGGGTTTTTCTATAGAATTCGATATTAAATTTAATCCTGGCGTACAAGCTTATGGGTATGTCTGTAGAATTATTTCCGGAGATGACAGTAGTTTCGACATTATTTCAAATATTAATGCCAAAAAATTAAATTGTGTTTTAATTGACGTTGATAAAGCTTTGTCAAATGTCGATTTTAAGATATCTGTTCCTCAGAATAAGAGTGATTGGAGTAAAATGAAGATTAAATTTGGTCGAGATAATATTGTTTGTTCGATTAATGATATTTCTCAGACTATTCCTTATTCGTTTAAGAGATTCGATGATATTAAAGTTATTTTCGGCAAAAATTGGGACAAAATGTTTTATAGTTCTGATGTCCCTCCGATTACAATTAAAGATGTCATTATTCGAGATATTAAAAAAAATGTATTATACTCTTGGAAGTTAGATAAGTATGCGGGGAAAAAAGTGTATGACGATATATCTAGACGGGAAGCTTTAGTTGAGAACGGTAGTTGGGATATCGATAAGTATATTAAGTGGCATAAAGAAATATCGATACCTGTAACAGAGCGATATGCCCAGATTGCATTTGATTCTATTCAGAATCGTTTTTTTATAGCAACATCAGATTCTATGATATTTTTTGATATGGATGATTTCCATGTTGAAAGGATAAAGACACAGAAAGGTTCGCCTTTTGGAGCAGGAGGTAGTAGCCAGATGATTTATGACCGTAAGAATGACAGGCTGATTTCATACAGTTTGCTATATCCTGATTTTATACTTTATGATTTTGCAAAAAATGAATGGTCTGGGGATAAATTAGATCAGAGATTTGCACCGGCCCATCATCATAATCGCTTTATTGATGTAGAAAAAAATTGTTTGGTAACGTTTGGTGGATATGGGTATCAGACTTATAAAGCATGGATGTCTACCCATTCGTTAGATGGGGGGGATTGGGATATAGAAGATATGGTAGATTCTATAGCTCCTCGTTATTTATCTGCTTTAGGTTATCTGGGCGAAGGGAAGTTTTTGATTTTAGGCGGGTATGGGAGTATTTCAGGTCGGCAAGAAGAGTCGCCTAAGAATTTTTATGACTTGTATGAGTTGGATTCGCGGAAGAAGACTTGTAAGAAATTATTTGATTTGACTTTTCCAAAGGAACCTGTGGCTTTTTCTAATTCGATGATTGTCGATAAAGATAAAGCGTATGCTTTAGCCTATAACAATAATCGTTTCCATACCCAACTTAATTTGTGTGAGATAAGTCTTTCTGATGGTTCTGTTTCTATTCTTGCCGATTCCATACCTTATAATTTTTTGGATATGGAATCGTTTTGTGACCTTATATTGGATGAGGAGAAAACAATGTTATATGCAATTCTATTGCAGAAAACACACTCTGTGGGGTATAGTGTAGATTTGTATTCTTTAGCATATCCGCCCTTACGGATGTCAGACGTAGTTCAAAAGGTTTTGCCAGGTCAGGGTAGAGATAGGTCATTTATCTGGGGTCTGCTTTCATCTTTGTTTATTATCGTATTTGCGGGAATATATGTCATATTGAAAGTCAAGAAAAAAAGTGCTCAAAAGAAAAAGGAGAAAAATATTGTTCCACAATCTGAAGTTCTTAAGAAAAAGACGACTATTGAATTGAAGACACCTGTTTCTACAGTTAAGTTGTTAGGAGGGTTTCAGGTATTTGATAAGGAGGGGAAAGACATAACCGATAGTTTTACCTCCATTGTAAAACAAATATTTTTGTATATTTTGCTGAGTACGATTAAGGATGGAAAGAAAGTTACTTCTGAGAAATTGGATGAGACTTTTTGGTTCGAAATGGATAAGGCTAGTGCATCAAATAATAGGAGTGTTAATATTCGTAAATTGAGATTATTGCTCGAAAAAGTTGGAAATTTGGCAGTCGTAAATAAAAAGTCTTATTGGTTTGTTGAAATGGGCAAGGATATTATTTGCGATTATAACGAGATAATGCTTTTATTAAAGAAAGTAAAAGAAGAGAATATTATACGAATAGATTTACTGAATGCAATTTTGGATATAGCGCAAAATGGAGCACTCCTTCCTAATTTAAATACAGAGTGGGTCGATAGTTATAAATCAGAATATTCCAATTTATTGATAGAAATTTTATTGAAATCCATTTCCTTGACTGAAGTTGAATCTGATTTAAATTTACAGGTGAGAATAGCAAATGTAATTTTGCTTCACGATAATATTGACGAAGAGGCTATACAAATAAAATGTCGGGCTTTGTTTTTGTTGGGACAAAAGGGGGCTTCAAAACAGTGTTTTGATAAATATGTCCAAGATCACCAGCGTCTCCTTAATTCTAATCCTAAAATCAATTATGAAAATATTATAACCCGATGAACTTTGTTTCTAAGAATTAGAATGTAGGTTTTATAGCGGTTACGAGTCTAAATTAATAATAAATTAAGGTTTGGTTAAGAAAATAATCTTGTATTTTGTTTGACTTTTTTTTATTATATAATATGCATATATTCAATATGTTATAAAAAAGTATTGAACAAAATCATTTGATTAAGGTTTGGTTAATGTTCTGTTAGGTCCTTATACATAGATTTGCGTCACATTATGTTAGAGGAGGGGGTAAATGTGATTTCCCGAGTCTGTGTAAATAACCAATTTTAATCTAAAAATATCTTAAGTCTTAGGTCAATGAAAGGAATTATACCTTTTTTATTTAGTATTGTAGTGCTAGTATCATGTTCTGGTAATAAGCGAGTTTCTTCAGGAGTGGGACAATATGTAGATCCTTTTATAGGTACTACCTATACAGGGCATACTTTCCCTGGGGCTGTCTATCCGTTGGGAATGGTGCAGCCTGGTCCACAAACGGGTTGTATTGGTTGGGATTATTGTGCAGGGTATCGTTATGAAGATACGCTGATATGGGGATTCTCACAGAATCATTTGAATGGAACAGGAGTACCGGATATGGGAGATATATTGATTATGCCATTTTCCGGGGAGGTGGCAAAAGATTTTAAGAGCTCTTATTTGAAAGATTCAGAAGTAGCAACTCCGGGATATTATACTGTAGATTTGATAGATAATTCGGTAAAGGTAGAGTTGACAGCTACACCGCATGTTGCTATGCATCGTTATCAATTTGAAAAGAAAAATCCGGCTCTTTATATTAATTTTCAAAACGGTTCAGTAGGGAGTCAGCAAAGTTATGACAATAGGGTAATTCGTGCTGATGTACAGATTGAAGATGAATATACTATAACCGGTTATCTGAGAGTAAAAGCATGGGTCGAACGAGATATTTTTTATGTAATCAAGTTTGATAAGCCGATTATTGCTTCTGAGGATGTTGAAGATGGCAGAGCCGACAAAGGTCCTAGAAAATTGATTCGATTTGCAGATGAAAAGGAAGTACAAGTGAAAGTGGCGTTTTCGATGGTCAGTGTTGAGGGAGCTAAAAAGAATTTAGATTCAGAAGTAAAACATTGGGATTTTGATGTTGTAAAGAAAAATACGGAAAATAAGTGGGAAGAGTATTTGTCAAGAATCGAAATAGAGGGGAATGATGAGCAAAAGACTAATTTTTATACTGCATTGTATCATATGTTGATACAACCTAATAATATTGCTGATATAGACGGGCAGTATAGAGGGGTGCTGGATTCTGTGGCTCAATCTCCTTTCGGAGCATATTATTCGACACTTTCTTTGTGGGATACTTATCGTGCAGCTCATCCTATGTATACAATTGTTACCCCTGAACTTGTCCCTAATATGGTAAATTCGATGTTATTGCATGCAGAGAGCCAAGGATATTTACCGGTCTGGACTCTATGGGGAAAAGAGACGCATTGTATGATTGGTAATCATGCTGTTCCTGTCATAGTAGAGGCTTGTTTGAAAGGGTTTCCGGGCATTGACCAAGAACGTGCATATAATTTGATTAAAAAATCGTTGACAACTTCTCATTTTCATTATAAAGCAGACGTTTATGAAAAGTATGGGTATTTCCCTTTCGATATTGTTACCAAGGAATCGGTATCTCTGACGCTGGAATGTGCTTATGATGATTATTGTGCAGCTCAGTTGGCTAAAAAACTTGGCAAGGATGACGATTATGCATTTTTTATGAAACGGGCAGGTTATTATAAAAATGTGTTCGATAAAGAGACCGGATTGATGCGGGGAAAGGATTCTAAAGGTCAATGGCGCACTCCCTTTGACGTGTTCCATTTATCTCATGCCAGTACTGTAGGCGGTGATTATACAGAGGGTAATTCTTGGCAATACACCTGGCATGTACAACAGGATATTGAAGGTTTGACAGAATTGATGGGTGGCACTGAAAAAATGATAACAAAATTGGATTCTCTGTTTGTCATTGAGCAGGTTGTAGACCAGACAGGATTTGTAGGAGATGTTACGGGGCTGATTGGTCAGTATGCACATGGAAATGAACCCAGTCATCATGTGGTATATATGTATACTCTTTTAGGAAAAAATAGCCGTACAGCGGAGTTGGTTCGTGAAATTTTTGACCGTTTCTATCTGTCTAAGCCGGATGGTTTGTGTGGAAATGATGATTGTGGACAGATGTCTGCGTGGTATATGTTTAGTGCTTTGGGCTTTTATCCGGTCGATCCTGTCAGTTTAAAGTATGTTATAGGAGCCCCTCAAATCCCTCAGGCAAAAGTGAAATTGCAGAATGGAAAAGTTTTTACGATGATTGCGCACAACCTCTCTAAAGAGAATAAATATGTAAAGACCGTAAAAATAAATGGGCAGGAAGTAAAGGATTATATAATTGCTTATGATGATATTATGCAAGGAGGAACATTAGAGTTCGAGATGTCTGATATGCATTAAAATTGATGATTAAGGGATACTTGGTTGCATTATCTAAGAGATGAAAAACAAGAGATTCATATTGAGTGTTATTCTGGTCGCAGCAATATTTATATTAGGTTTGTTGGGAGGATGTTCTGCTGTAAAGGAGAAAGAGCCGGTTGATTATGTCAACCCCTATATGGGCAATATAAGTCACTTATTGGTACCTACCTATCCTACCGTTCATTTGCCGAATGGAATGATGCGTATTCATCCTCTACGTAAAGATTATACGGGCAATAAAGTTAAGGGTCTTCCTGTATTTCTTACAGGACATCGGGCAAATCATGCATTTAGTATGAGTCCATCTCAAGGTGAAAGCAGTCTGAGCCAGCCGGTAATCAATTACGATTATGATAATGAGAAGATAACACCTTATTCATATCGGGCATATTTAGATAATGTTTCGACAGATATATATTATGTCCCTTCCTATCAATCGGCAATGTATAAGTTCGAATACGAGGGGGAGGGAACACCGTGCTTGATTATTAGTTCAGAAAAGGGTGAAGTAGCAGTACAGAATAATTCAGTAAGTGCATGGCAACCTATTTCTGACAGTATAGGAAAAGTCTATTTGTATCTTGAGACAGATTGTGCACCGGTAGATAATACAGTGAAAGAATTTGGTGATTATCGAAGTCTGATTATGCAGTTTAAGACAAGTGACCGGGAGATAAAAGTACGGTATGGGATATCTTTGATAAGTGTTGAACAGGCAAAAAGAAATTTGAGGCGGGAAATAGTGAATTACGATATCGACAGTCTCGCAGTAAGTGGAAGGGATGCTTGGAATGAAGTATTGGGAAAGATAGAGGTGAAAGGCTCATCAGAAGAAGATAAAGCCGTTTTTTATACATCACTATATAGGGTTTATGAGCGGCCGGTCAATATATCGGAAGATGGGAAATATTTCAGTGGATTTGATGGGCAAGTGCATGAGGATAATGGCATTCCGTTTTATACAGATGATTGGATTTGGGATACTTATCGGGCAACACATCCGTTGCGCGTGATTATTGACTCCAAAAAAGAAATCGATATTGTCAATTCATTGGTGCGAATGGCTGAACAAAATGATGATGCTATGCCTACTTTCCCTGATTTTACAGGTGACACACATCGTATGAATGGTAATCATGGAGTTGCAGTAGTCTTGGATTGTTATGAAAAAGGATTGCGCAATTTTGATTTGGGTAAGGCTTATGAAGTCTGTAAAAATGCAATTACAGAGAAAACGTTGGCTCCATGGTCCGATAAAAAAGTGGGGAATCTGGATAAATTTTTTGAAGAGAACGGTTATTTCCCGGCATTAGATAATGGAGAAGAAGAAACTGTTCCGGAAGTTCATGGTTTTGAAAGACGTCAGCCTGTAGCTGTTACTTTGGGGACGGTCTATGATGAATGGTGTTTGGGAAACTTGGCTCGTCATATGGGAAATGATAAAGATGCTGCTTATTTTTTAGACCGGAGTTACAATTATAGGAAAGTGTTTCATCCGAATACGAAATTTTTCCATCCTAAAAACAGTAATGGTGATTTTATCGAACCGTTTGATTATCGATATTCAGGAGGTTTGGGCGCTCGAGGTGCTTATTGCGAAAATAACGGGTGGATATATCGTTGGGATGTTCCTCATAATATAAACGACCTGATAATGATGATGGGAGGACGTGAATCGTTTATCGGAGAGTTGGAAAAGATGTATGATACTCCATTAGGCAAGGCCAAATATAAGTTTTATACGGAATTACCTGACCATACGGGGAATGTAGGTATGTTCTCTATGGGGAATGAACCCGCGTTTCATATTCCGTATCTGTATAATTATGCCGGTGAGCCTTGGCGTACACAAAAGAGAATCCGTTCACTTTTGACACAATGGTTCAGGGATGATTTGATGGGTATGCCGGGAGATGAAGATGGTGGCGGTATGTCTGCTTTTGTCGTTTTTTCTCAATTAGGATTTTATCCGGTGACACCTGGTCTACCGATTTATGTGATAGGGAGTCCCGTATTTAAGGAAGCAGTGTTACATGTAGACAATAATAAAGTTTTTAGAATAATATGTCGCAATTATGCGCCTGAGAATAAATATATTCAGTCTGTGCGGTTGAATGGGAAAGAGTGGAATAAGTCCTGGTTCCATCACGATGATTTGGCACAAGGGGGAGAATTTGAGTTTATAATGGGCAAACGTCCCAATAAACAATGGGCTTCAGCAGTGGATGCAATTCCACCCTCATTCGAGATAAAAAATTAGAGAAATCAAATACCAGAAAAAGGATTTATTAAATATATCCGTAATTAAATTAAGTAACACATTAAAATTTTAGTTTTATGAAAAAACTGTTTTACCCGCTAGCATTAGCACTGTGTTTACAGCCGAGTTTATGGGCTCAGGACACTTTTTATGTGAGTGGTATGAATGGGAGTGATGAGAATCCCGGTACCGAAGAGTCCCCTTGGTATTCATTGAATGCCGAAAAATGGACAGAAGGTTGTACGGTAGTTGTATTGGACGAAATCTATCTTGACCCGGTAATTGGGATTGGTGAAGGACAAGAGGAAGTGAAAGTAAAGGAAGTTACTATCAAAGGTGGTGCTCCGGAGGCTGCTATCATAGGCTTGAATGATGAAGAGTTTGAATCTGGAGAACTCAATTATTCAAGTTTCTTCGATGTGAAAAGAGGAAAGTTGACATTGCAGGATATTACGTTGAAGAATTTGCGTCGGGAGGAAGGTACTACAGCAGGAGGTATGATTTTTGTAGACTCGTATTCTGAGCTGCATACCGAAAATGTGATTTTTAGAAATGCTGTTTCTGAGCAAGGGATAAATGTTCGTGGTGGTGCTATCTGTTGTGAAGGCAAAATATATGCTAAGAATACTACATTCGATGGCTGTAAAGCATTCCAGGGTGGTGCTATTTGCTTAAGGGAGACAGAGCAACCTATTGTTGGCCATTTCGAAAACTGTGTCTTCAGCAACAATGAATCGGCGGATGGCGCTGCTGATAAAGGTGCCGGTGCCGGTGGTGGTGCTTTTTATATCGACGGTTATGAGATGGATATAAAATTTGACAAGTGCTATTTCGAATCTAATAAAGCGTTGAATACAGCGAGGAATGCGACCGGTGGTGCCGTTTGGTTGAGGAGTAATGGTACGGCAGATATTCCTTGTGCTACCAATGTATTGTTTACTCATTGTACAGTAGCCAATAGCTACTCACAAGGAGCCAGTGGTTTCTTGCATTGGGCACGCCCCGACCAAGGTGAAATTAACTTGAAGTTTATCAATAATGTATTGTATAAAAATCGTACAGCAGGTCCGCAAGCTAATCTTATTACTGGTCAAAAAAGTGCTCCTACACCGGAAGTGTCGGGTAGCTTTGTATTTGTCAATAATACTTCTCTGTTGAATAATACCTATGTCGATGGTATAGAGCAGACGGACCAAAATGCAGTTAATATGTCTGACTTTGGAGGAGATTTTGACATGGTACTTGTCAATAATATTATGTTGGAGACGGTGAGAATAGATGGAGGTGAAAAACCTGTTACGTATAGCTGGGGCTGGTCTGTTAGAGAGAAAGATGCACGTTGTACCGGTGAATACATTATTAAGAACAATGTATATGATGGTGTAGGTGGATCGTATGATGCGACTTGGGGGGAAGGTTTCTTGTGGAATTTCCTGGATGAAGCTACAGCTACCGCTAATCGCAATAAGAGTGTCCGGGACAAGACCCTTGAGCAGAAGTACTTGCAATTGGGTATTGGTGAAGACTTGACGGTTCCTGCCGAAGGTGTCCCTTATATTGCTATTAGCGATGGTGAAGGTTATGCTGTTGATGGCGGTGTAGAATCGTTGATATATGATGGTGAAGAACTTATACCGCAAACCGATATTCGGGGAGTGGCAAAGACCGGTTATTCTAGAGATTTAGGTGCTTTTGAGTTTAACGGTGAAGCTTCTTCTATATCTTTAGAAAAAGTATTGTCTCAAGTACGGGTTTATCCGAATCCGGTAGCTGATGTTTTGTATTTCACAGAAGAAGTTGCCTCAGCTGAGATTTATACAACATTCGGTGCATGTGTTTCTGCTGTCTCTAATGTCAAATCCGTAAATGTTCAGAATTTGGCAAAAGGTATTTATGTCGTAAAAATAGAGACGAAAGACGGTAAAATATATTCAGAAAAAATACAAAAATAAATTGTAAAAATAGAGGGAATGCTGTGGAAAACAGTATTCTCTCTATTATAAAAATGTAATCTGATAGGGATATAAGTTTGCTCTATTATGGATAAGTCTCAGAGAATAAAATATTTGTTCTTGATTATTATGGTGTTGTTTATTATTTCCGCTCCTGTTTTTTCTCAAAAGGAAAATACGGATTGGAAAGAATATGCCATTGTGATAAAAAAGAATATATACAATGATTATAAAGGAATGTTTCGGGAAGAAGGTAATTCTCTGAAGTACCCTTTTATAACTCCGGGTAGCAGTCAGTATGCTGATGTTCTTTGGGATTGGGATTCATGGTTGACAAATGTTGCTTTACGCCAGATATTGGCGGATATGGGAAATGAAAAAGCATCGAAAGATGCGATAAAATACGAACAGGGTTGTGTCCTGAATTTTCTTGAATTCGGAGGTATGGACGGTTGGATACCGATAAATGTAAAACGGGACGCTGTAAGAGATAAAATACGTCCGAAAGATATTTATAGGACCAATATGCATAAACCTTGTTTGGCTCAGCATGCCGCATTTTTGACGGAGCTGAATGGCGGTGATGCAGAATGGATCAGGGAAAAATTTTATTTTCTCCAGACATTTGTAAATAATTATGTGAATCACCATCGGGACAGGGCTACGGGACTCTATTATTGGCAAAACGATGCAGCAATAGGGGTCGATAATGACCCTTGTACCTATTATCGTCCAGAACGCAGTTCTGCATCTATTTTTTTGAATTGCTTGATGTATAAAGAATTGGAGGCTATGTCGTATTTGTGCGAAAGGTTGAATCTATCGGAAACGGCACCTCAGTATAAGAAAAATGCATCGGAGCTTAAGACGGCTATACAAGAACATTGTTGGGATGAGAGAGACGGTTTCTTTTATAGTGTGGACCTTAATTTATTACCGGTAAAACAACCGGATACATTTGAGAGGCACAGTGGTATGCCTCGTGATTGGGACTGCCTGATTATGAGAATAGGAGTGTGGTCCGGTTTTTTGCCCATGTGGTCCGGTATTGCAACGCCGGAACAGTCAGAACGGATGGTCAAAGAACATTTTGAAAATGAGAAGACATTTAATGCTCCATACGGTATCCGGACACTTTCGAAAATGGAAAAGATGTATAATCTGAAAGCTTCCGGTAATCCGTCATCGTGGCTGGGTCCGATTTGGGGTATTTCCAATTATATGGTTTGGAGAGGGTTGGTCAAATATGGTTATGAACGAGAAGCGCATGAGTTGGCCGTGAAGACCGTAAAACTGTTTGGAAAGGATATAAAGCGTTTTGGTACGTTACATGAGTATTATCAACCGGAAAATGGCGAACCTATTCTTAATCCGGGATTCCAAAATTGGAATTATCTGGTGATGAATATGTTGGCGTGGTTAGAGAACAGACCTTTTATAGAGGAATTTTGATGGGAATAGAAGATGTTAATAAAATTATATATGATGACAATGAGAAACAATACGAAATTTTTAGTCTTATTTATCTTTCTGTTAGGAATATTTGGTGGTCTTTGTGCTGAGGAAACAATGGGTGATTTGAGGGCTATCTTGGATGCTCAAAAAGGGAATGATTGTGTTATAGATATACCCAAAGGCACGTACGTACTTGATTTGAAAGATGGGAAAGGGCCTTATGCTTTTAATTATAGAAAAAATGTGAAGATAAAAGGGAATGGTTCTACCATCATTTGTAATTTTCAGAACCAGGCATTCAATTTTGACCATTGTGAAAATATGGTCTTTTCCGATTTGACAATCGATTATGATCCGCCCTGTTCTACTCAGGGGACGATAATCTCTATGTCTGCTGATGCGAAGACATTGCAAGTGGAGATTCATGAAGGATACCCTATGATAAACCCGGAAACAGAGCAGGACAGGGTACATATTTTTGATAAAGATACGCGGGAATTGGTGTGGGATTTTTATACTAACCAGATAACCGACCCCATAAAGTTTTTAGATGGTCGCAAGGTTGAAGTAAATTTGGCTATGCCGAAACCTCGCGCTTATGAGGTAGGAGATTATATTGTTTTCAATAATATTCCCAAGGGATATAAGAGACATTGTATGTTATTGAATTATTGTAAAAATATGACAATGTCCAATATTACGGTTTACGATTCTCCACAATTTCACTTTGGAGAACATTATTGTGAGAATACGCATTATTATCGTTGTGTAATTGATAGGAAAAAGAACGACCCGAGATTCCCCATCGACAGGTTGCGCCCGGGAA
Source organism: Gabonia massiliensis (assembly GCF_001403595.1). Taxonomy (NCBI): domain Bacteria; kingdom Pseudomonadati; phylum Bacteroidota; class Bacteroidia; order Bacteroidales; family Porphyromonadaceae; genus Gabonia; species Gabonia massiliensis. The sequence goes on from NZ_LN877940.1 coordinate 809,202, forward strand.
TTGCCGATGGCATTCACAGTAGACATGCTACGGTAGGTCCTACTATAGAGGAGTGTACCATTTTGTATACGAATGATGATCCGATAGCAATAAATGGTAATTTTTATCCGGTTTCCTCAGTTGATGCCGATTATAAGCAGTTGTATGTTTTGACTCGGGAAGGTTCCCTTGGGGATTTTACGCTTAAACAGGATGAAAATCTTGTAGCGGTGTCGAATGGCGGAGTCAGACGGGGTGCAGCCAAAGCTTCTAGGGTGAGATTTTCAACTCCTCCTACCTCTGCTGAGGTCAAGAAATGTCTTTCTTATTTTAGGGATATTAAGGATACCCGTTATATAAATAAGGCCATGATTCAATTTTCGGATGAAGAGTGGGAGAAAGTAAAAACTGTAGCTCCGGGTGATGTTCTGTATTCTACAGACAGACTTGGATCTGGGTTCAAGGTCATAAATTGCACAATCGGGCATGTTCCGGGAAGGGGTATATTGATCAAATCTGTGAATGGTAAAATACAAAATAATACGATTACGAATACCGGGGCCGGAGCTATTATTATAGGACCGGAGTTTAACTGGATGGAGGCTGGGTTGTCGGAAAATTTAGAGATTAGTGGGAATTACATTGAGACATGTATGTGGCGGCAAAATTTGAAACGCTCCCAGTGTGCCGCCATTTCTGTTGTTTTGGAGGCTTCGAATGGTGATTTGGGACCTGCCGGAGGACTTAGAAATATTATCATACATCGCAATACGATAAAGGACTGTCCGATGCCATGTGTGTTCCTGAATGGAATAGACGGAGGATATTTTTACAAGAATACGATAGAGCCGGCTAGCTGGATTCGTGATCATGGTTCGAACTTTTTGATACCGAATACCAAGCCGTATGTAACGAAATATGTCAGCAATATTATTACCGATGAAGACCCTTTGACGAGTATAGATGAGGTAAAAAGAACTGGAGAGCAGGAAATCCTTATAGATGCATCGGGGCGTGTAAGTCTCAAAGGCCATCAGGGGGAACCGGTAAAGATGAGAATATTCGATATGGTAGGGAAACAGATATCGGAAGATGATTTCACCGAGCTTTCTACTGTCTCTTTGAATGAGCTTGGACAGGGAATATACATTATTCATTTGATATGTAATAATAAAAATTTCTCTAAAAAATATTCGGTATTTTGAAATATCTAAAATCATAAAATTTGATATCCTGAAAATTTTAAATCCATGAAAGTGTGTTTTAAGGTAGATAGAATTTTTTTTCTTCTCTTTTTTAGTTTTTCGCTTATAGACTTACAGGCAGAAGTTCTTCTGCCGAGTCTTATAAGTGATAATATGGTATTGAAACAGAAATCTAAAGTGGCATTGTGGGGATGGGATACTCCGGGGACAAATGTGCAGGTTGAGACTGGTTGGAATGGTAAAGTGTATAACGCAGTAGCCGGTGCAGATGGCAAATGGAGTTTAAATGTTTCTACTCCGAAGGCCGGTGGTCCGTTTCAGATTTGGATAGACGGTACCAATCGGGTCACATTGGATAATGTTATGGTTGGGGAAGTTTGGTTTACTAGTGGCCAGTCAAATATGGGTTGGTCAGTAGCTGAGGAAAAAAACTCGGAGAATGTATTGAAAAATGCCAAACATGATAATATCAGGCTTTTTCATGTTCCCCGTCAAGTTTCTGACCGGAAAGAGATGAAATTAAGGAAACAGGCTTCATGGAAAAGTTGTGATGCAAAGTCTGTGAAACATTTTTCGGCCATGAGCTATTATTTTGCGGTGCTTTTGCAGGAAAAATTGAATGTGCCGGTAGGGATTATTTCCGCCTCATGGGCAGGTACAGGTATTGAGTCTTGGCTTTCTTACGATTTGCAAGAGTCAGACAGCAAGTTAAGGAAGTCGATAGAAAGATGGAATGCGTGGGAAAGAGCCTATAGTAAGGATAGTGCCATGTATGCAGAAAAAATGCTGGTATGGCAAAAAGATACGGCAAGAGGCATTGTCAATAAACCGGTAAAGAAACCCAAAAGTGTTCACATGCTCGAGCGTCCCCATTGTAAGCCCGGGGCTTTGTATAATGGTATGGTATATCCTTGTATGCCATATACAATATCCGGTCTTATTTGGTATCAGGGAGAAAATAGTGTAGAATGGGCAGATGAATACGAATATCAGTTACAGAATTTTATCGATAGTTGGAGGAATGGATTTCGTTCGGATTTCCCGGTTCTGATCGGTCAATTGACCAATTTCAATTATCCATCGGCTGAGAGGGCTGCTATTGTGAGAGATGCCCAGTTGAAAGCTGGAGAGAAGGATAATACCTATGTTATCTGTACGATAGAAATTGGTAATCCTGATGATGTGCATCCGAACAATAAGGTGCCTTTCGGCGAACGGTTTGCCGATGCTGCGTTGAATAAGGTATATGGAAAAGCGGGATTGGCAGATTATCCCATAGCAGAGGGCGCGGTAAAAAAAGGAGCTGAAGTTGTTGTGAAGTTTAAATACGCAAAAGGGTTATGGGTAAAAGGAGATACATTGAATGATGTTTCTGTTTATGATGCAAACGGCCATAAAATGGATGTGAAGACTCGTATCGAGAGGAATAGGTTGATCATATATGGTGATAATGTCCGGAATGCGGTGAAAGTAAGTTATGCTGTCGATAATGATGTGAAGGCAAACTTGTATAATGGTGATAATCTCCCGGCATTTCCTTTTACATTATCGATAAAGCAATAAGGGATATAAATATAAGTGAAGAATAAATATAATGTTGGTATGAGAAAATTTATAACAGTTATTTTTTTATTATTGGTTTCGATAGGGATAAAATTATATGCGTCACCTGTAAAAATTATACCGGTAGAAACTACTGGGCTGAGTATGGTTTTTACAGTTTCAGAAAATAAAAAAGTTATTTTTCAATATTTTGGAGATAAGATATCATCAGATAGCCAGACAATATTTCTGAATAGGAAATATAAACCGAGACGGGACGGGCGTTCTTTAGCCCCGGAAGTATTTCCTGCTGCAGGAGACTTTTTAGATCCGGCTTTACAGTTGACACATTCTGACGGGGTAATAACGACTGACCTGTACTATGTCGGACATGATATAAAAGATATTGATGCCAACGTTGTTGAGACGAAAATTTGTTTAAAGGACAAATTATATCCTCTTTTTGTAAATGTAATATTTAAAGCATATAAGAAAGAAAATGTTATTACTCAATATATTGAGTTGGAAAACAAGGAGAAAGATGATATAAGAATAGAAAAAATTGCATCGGCTTATATCCCTTTACATAAGAAAGCGTATTATTTGACTCATTTTCATGGAGGTTGGGGTGCAGAGATGAAGATGAAGGAAGAACGATTGACTCCGGGAGTAAAGAGTATAGAAGCGAGAACCGGAATTTTGACAACGGAATCGGTTAATCCTTCCTTTATGCTTTCATCGGATGCTCCGGCACAAGAAAATTCGGGTGAGACTTATGCCGGTTCTTTGGCTTGGTCAGGAAACTACAAACTGACTTTTGAGATAGACAAGTATGGTATGCTGCATATTCTGGGAGGAATCAATCCTTATGCTTCATCCTTGTCGATAGAGCCGGGTGAGAAGTTTAAGACTCCGGAAATGGTATGGACTTACAGTTCGTGCGGGAGAGGACAAATATCGAGAAACTATCATGATTGGTGCCGTCGTTATGCATTGGCTCATGGAGACCAGATACGCCCTGTCGTATTGAATAGTTGGGAAGGTACTTACTTCAAATTTGATGAGAAGAAGGTAAAAGATATGATTGACGATGCCGCGGATTTCGGAATCGAGATGTTTGTTCTTGACGATGGTTGGTTTGGAAATAAATATCCTCGTGATGATGACCGTTTTGGATTGGGCGATTGGCAGCCGAATAAGAAAAAACTTCCTCATGGAATAGGTTATTTGGCTGATTATGCACATAAAAAAGGTTTGAAGTTTGGCATTTGGGTAGAACTGGAGATGGTGAATCCCAAAAGTGAATTGGCTGAGAAACATCCGGAATGGGTTGTAAAAAGTGGGGACAGAGATATTTTATTGGTAAGGGACCAATGGGTATTGGATTTGACTAATCCGGAGGTTCAAGATTTTATTGTAGAGACATTTGGTGAAATATTATCCAGTTCACCGAATATCACTTATGTGAAATGGGATTCGAATCGGTTTATTAATAATCCCGGTTCCGAGTATTTACCGGCTGACAAGCAATCTCATTTTTGGGTAGACTATATCAATGGGCTGTATTCTGTCTATGAGAGAGTGCGGGCAAAATATCCGCATATAACCATACAGCTATGTTCGTCGGGAGGTGGTCGTTTGGACTTTGGTGCTTTGAAATATCATGATGAAGTCTGGGCCAGTGATAATACCAATCCGCTAAGCCGGATATTCATACAATATGGAACGAATATGTTTTTCCCGGCCATTGCTACTGGGGCACATGTCTCGATAAGCCCGAATCATCAGACGAAAATGAATGCGTCTCTGAAATATAGGTTCGATGTAGCTATGGCAGGTCGTTTGGGTATGGAATTGCAGCCTAAAGATTTGCAAGGGGAAGAACGTGTCTTTGCCAAAAATGCGATAGAGACATACAAGAAGATTCGTCCTGTGGTTCAGTTCGGTGATTTATACAGGCTTGTATCTCCTTATGATGAGGGAGGATGGGCAGCCAACATGTATGTTGCCAAAGATAAAAAATCAGCAGTGGTTTTAGCGTATAGTTTTGAATTTCATGGTCGGGATAGATTTTTGGAATTTAGACTGAATGGTTTGGATAAAAATAGAAAGTACAAACTGACCGAATTGAATACGACAGGTAAAAAACGCTCGTTCTGGGGAGATAATATGGTCTTTACGGGAGAAGAGCTTATGAAGATGGGAATAAATATAAATGATAGTTCCATGTTCGATAGTTTTGTCTTTTTGCTTACAGCAGTTGATTGATCAGATTTATGATAAAGAGATTGGTAATAGTAGTTTTGGGGCTGGTATGTATTTTCCAATTATCTGCAGAAATTAAACTTTCTGGGATTTTTGGAGATAATATGGTTATCCAGCGAGATGCTCCGGTGATGATTTGGGGATGGGGAGACAAAGGTGAATCGGTGACAGTCCATTTCAATGGGCAGCATCGGAAAACGAGAGTGACGAAGAATGGCCGCTGGGAATTGGAATTGGAAAAAATGTCTTTTGGAGGGCCTTATGACATGACGATTGTCGGGCGTGAAAATACAATTCGGATAGGAAATATTCTAATCGGAGATATTTGGTTTTGCAGTGGACAGTCGAATATGGAGTTTCAAGTGAAAGAGGCGTATAATGCTTCCGGAGAGATAGAGGCGGCTGATTATTCCATGATACGTTCTTTGAATGTACCGCGTACGATAAATGCTTTGCCTCAAGATGATGTCAAAGGTCGATGGGAGGTTTGTTCACCTTCTTCGGTGGGAAATTTCACGGCTGTCGGATATTTTTATGCTCGAGAGCTTTATAAAAAATTACAGATTCCTATCGGTATTATACATTCCTCATGGGGAGCAACAGGGGTGAGAACCTGGACAAGCAGGTCGGCTTTCGATACTTTGCCCCAGTACATGAAAGCCGATTATGACCAATTGGCTTTGACAGATTATAATCGGTTTCAAGAGCTCAATACTGAAAAACGTAACCAATTTGAAATAGCGCTGAAAAATGATAAAGGGATGGCTGAGAGATGGTATCTCCCATCGACAGATATTACTTCATGGGGCGAAATGAGAGTCCCTTGCGCTTGGGTATCGACCGAGTTGGGACGTTCGGTAGGTAATGTTTGGTATGGTTATAAAATACAGCTTTCCGAAAGGGCGGCCGATAAACCTGCGATATTGTCGTTGGGAATTATTGATGATGGAGATATGGTTTGGGTAAATGGCGTAAAAGTAGGAGAAGGACACGGTATTGACAAAAGGCGTATTTATGATATCCCTGAAAAATTATTGATAAATGGGGAGAATACGATAACTGTCCGGGTAAATAACTCTTCTTATACAGGAGGTTTTATTGCCGAGCCCGAAGATTATTATCTTGAGATAAAAGCCAAAGGAAAACTTCGCTATCCTTTGGCAGGGAAATGGAAGTATAGGAAATCTGCAGCGAGTGTAGATTTCGGTTATGTGGAAATTGGACCTAATATAGCTCCGTCGTTACTGTATAATGCCATGGTACATCCTTTTATTAAATTCAAGATAAAGGGCGCAATTTGGTATCAGGGGGAACACGATACAGGAAGAGCTTATGCTTACAGGACTATGTTCCCTAACCTTATAAAGGACTGGAGACATCAGTGGGGGTATGAGTTTCCTTTTTTTTGGGTATCATTGGCCAATATGAATCCTGAAGATTCTGTTCCGAAAGACAGTCCGTGGGCTGAATTGCGTGAAGCACAGACTATGACACTTTCTCTACCTCAGACGGGACAGGTCGTAATTTATGACATAGGTGACGCTTATAATATACATCCGGTAAATAAACAGGAGGTGGGCCGGCGGTTGGCATTGGTGGCGATGAACAAAGTGTATGGAGAAAAAAATTTAGTGTGTAGTGGGCCTACATATAAATCTTTTGAAAAGAGAGGAGACAAGATAATTGTCTCCTTCAATGGCACAGAAAGCGGTTTATATACGAAAAATAATAAATATGGCTATGTTACAGGTTTTTCTATCGCTGGAGAAGATAGAAAATTTGTGTGGGCAAAGGCGTATATACAGGGAGATAAAGTAGTCGTGTTTTCAGATGAAGTAAAAGAACCGGTGGCCGTTCGTTATGCTTGGGCAAATAATCCGGGGGCCAATCTGTGTAATAAAGAAGGATTATTGGTTGTCCCTTTCCGTACGGATTCTTGGAAAGGTTGTACCGAAAAATAAGTCGTAAAAACAATAATAATAACTTAGAATAATTTGCAAATGAAGAAAGTATTACTAATGAGCCTATTGTGCTTGTGGGGAGTCGGGATGCAAGGTGCGGACACTTCAATTTTGGACTTTGGTGCCCATCAAAATTCCGCTGATAATACCAAGGCAATCCAAGCTGCGATAGACAGTTGTGCCTTGACAGGTGGAGGTACTGTACATATACCGTCCGGTACTTATTTAACATCGACAATTTTTTTGAAAAGTAATGTTCATCTCTATTTGCATGGAGGGAGTATACTTAAGGGTGTTACAGACCCTAAAGCTTATCAGGGAAAGGCTGTGGTTGTAGGTGAGAACATCAGAAATGCTTCTGTTCGTGGTGAAGGCTGTATTGACGGTCAGGGAAATCACCAGAACTTCCAATTTGGAGATGATAAAGGACGTAGACCCCATGTCATCTTATTTGAGCGTTGCCAGAATGTACAAGTAAAAGATGTGTTTTTGTATAATTCTGCTTCATGGACATTGCGCTGTTCTAATTCAGATGGTATTCGTATCAACAGTATAAAGATATACTCTCATGGAAATCATAATTGCGATGGGATTGATATTAATAGTCGCAATGTGGTGATATCGGATTGTATTATCGATTGTGATGATGATGGAATATGCTTTAAGACGGATGCTCCCGGTTTCGATGTAGAGCATGTTACGGTATCAAACTGTGTCATTTCGTCTAATTGTAACGGAATAAAATTTGGTACAGGTTCCTTTAATGCTTTTCGGAATATCAGTGTCAGCAATTGTGTGATACGAAAAGCTTCGGAAAATAATATTCGCACATGGTCCAAAATGCTGAGAGGCATTTCAGCAGATACGACCGTCATTTCGGGAATAGCTCTTGAAGTAGTTGACGGAGGGATAATGGACCGGGTTGTGATCAATAATATTTCGATGCAGGATATCCAGACCCCTATATTTATCCGTTTAGGTAATCGGAGAGGAAATGGTGTATTGAAGAATGTTACTATATCCAATATTGTAGCAGAAAATGAAAGTCTTATCACTTCATCGATAACAGGGATTCCCGGACACTATGTTGAGAATGTCACTTTGAGAGATATTACATTTACTTATACCGGTGGTGCGGATGAAAAGGATGCATCTATCGTTGTTCCGGAAAAAATCAGTGAATATCCTGAAAATAGAATGTTCGGGCCGGTATTGCCTGCTTATGGATTGTATGTCAGACATGTCAAGAATCTGACTATAGAGAATATCCAATGTCGTGTACGCAAACCTGATTATCGTCCGGCATTCATTTTTGATGATGTTCATAATGCATCATTAAATAATTTCCAGGCAGATGTTTCTTTAGGGAAGAGTCCCATTATCCGTATTGATAATTCTTCTGATATTTTGTTGTCGAGATTTCGTGCGACGGATAATGTCCCTTTGTTTTTGAAAGTAAATGGTGCAGATAGCCAACGTATAGATATTAGAGATAATGATTTTGATAAAATTAAAAGAAAGGTTGAGTATGATAAGAAAGTAAAGGAATCTGAGATTTTAGGATTATAGTTTATGTTGATTGAATTTAAATAAATAGAGAGAATATATGAAAAGTGTGAACAAAAAAATCTGAAAAAAATGGAAGAACACACCAATTTTAAAATTAAATGTTTTGATGTAGGATTCTTTTTACAGAAGGTCCTGAATGTATGCCTGATATTTTTGCTCATTTCAGTGACACCTTTACGAGCGGAAATTTCAGAAACTGTATCTTCTGCACCGAAACCTCTGACAGGTAAGGTTGTTGACTCAAAAGGGGAACCTCTGATTGGTGCTTCGGTAGTTGTTAAAGGAACCACGCGAGGTACAGTGACAGATATTGATGGGAAGTTCTCGATTCAGGCGGCAGTGGGCGAAACTCTTGAGTTTACCTATTTGGGATATACTAAAGTAACTCATAAGGTAAAAGAGTTAAAACCATTGACCATTACTATGTCTGAGGATGCTCAAATGGTGGATGAAGTCGTAGTGGTCGGTTATGGTGTACAAAAGAAAGAAACCGTAACGGGAGCTATATCTTCGGTAAATACGAAAGATTTGGTACAATCCTCACAAGCGAATATCAGTAATGCGCTCGTTGGACGTTTACCGGGTCTTACAGCGGTACAAAAATCAGGGGAACCGGGTAATGACCAGTCTATCATCCGTATTCGGGGTATCGGTTCTTTTGCCGGTTCTTATGACAGTGATTTACAAAATCCGCTGGTTATGGTTGATGGTGTGGAAGTGGCAAATTATAACAATATAGACCCGAATGAAATTGAAAATGTAGCGATACTTAAAGATGCTTCGGCTACAGCAGTATATGGTGTACGTGGTGCAAACGGGGTAATCTTGATAACTACAAAACGGGGATTGGTAGAGAAACCGAAATTAAGTGTATCTACCAATTTTGCCATGAATTCGTTTACGAACTTACGTGAACCGATGGATGCTTATAACTGGGCGGTACAACTAAATAATACTCGTAAATATGATGGTTATTTGACTGGAAACTATGACCCGGTGTTCACTCCGGAGGAGATACAAAAATTCAAAGATAATTCGGACCCGATATTTTATCCGAATACCAATTGGGTAGATATGCTATTTAAGAAAATGAGTTTGCAGACTCAGCATAATATCAACTTAAGGGGAGGTACAGAAAGGGTAAAATATTTTGCTTCTTTGGGTATATTTACGCAGGGAGGTATGTACAATAATACGAATTTGGTTCCGGATTATAATGCTCAGGTTCGTTATGAACGATATAATTTCCGTACGAATTTTGACTTTAAGGTAACAAAGAGACTCAATGTTACCTTGAATGTTTCTGACCAGATGGAATTTAATCATCGTCCCGATGAAGATACCGGAGTAATCCTTTCGTACGCATTCTCACATCCACCTACGTCAGGACCTGGTATAGTAGATGGTAAAGTGATCGAGAATTTGGACGGACGGTATAATTATTCCAGAAATCCGGTTACCCGTTTGATGATTAATAGTGGAGCTTTGAAAATTTATTCAAACCAATTGAATGTTTCAGTGAAGCCGACTTACGACCTTGGATTCTTAGTAAAAGGTTTGAGTGTGCATGCTATGATATCTTACCAACAATGGAATTGGCATAGAACTCGGTATTATAAAGAAGTACAGACTTATAAGGCTGTAAAAAAACCGGATGGTTCTCCCAGCTTTTTGCCGCAGGGGACACCTTCACCTTATAATCTGACCGAGTCTTTCAGTCAGAGAAGCCGCAATTATTTTGAGGCAGGTATTAATTATGCCGGACAGTTTGGTGACCATTCGGTAGGTGCATTGTTATTGTATAATCAGACCAAAGATTATAACCCGAATTTGTTATATAAGATTCCGAGTGCTTATACCGGATTGGTAGGACGTGTGACGTATTCTTATAAAAACAGATATTTGGCTGAGTTCAATGCCGGTTATAACGGAACGGAGAATTTTGCCGAGGGACATAGGTTCGGTTTTTTCCCGGCTTACTCTTTAGGCTGGGTCTTGAGTGAAGAAAGTTTCTTCCCGGAAAATAAGGCTGTAAGTTTTGTGAAAATTAGAGGCTCGTATGGAGAAGTTGGAAACGATAAGATTGGGGGGCAGCGGTTCCTATATCTGCCTACGACATATACATACAATACGTCGGATAATAACGGTAATGCTATTGCAAGTAATAATGCTTATTTCTTTGGAACATTGGGCCAAGATTATAAGAAATGGGATATGACAGCTTCTGAGGGTAAATTGGGAAATCCTGATTTGACTTGGGAAAGAGCAAAGAAGATGAATATAGGTGCCGATATTCATTTCTGGGATGGTCGGATAAAATTTACAGGAGACTTCTTTAAAGAACGGAGGGATAATATTCTGGCAAACCGGGGAAGTGTGCCTGTAATCGTGGGTGCAGACCTTCCGGCGTATAATTTGGGAAAAATGGAAAATTATGGGTTTGACGGTGAAATATCATATTATGACCATGTCGGCAAATTTAATTATTGGGTGAAAGGATTATTTACGTTCGCTCGTAATAAAATTATAGAAATGGACGAGGTGGATAGAGCCTATCCCTATATGCAACGTACCGGTAAGCCTTTTGAACAATATTTCGGACTTATCGCCGAAGGTTTTTATAATACATGGGAAGAGGTAAATGACCCGAACCGTCCTGCTTCTATGTGGAACAATAACAAGTTACAGCCGGGAGATGTGAAATATAAGGATGTGAATGGGGATGGTATTATCAATAACAATGATATGGTACCTATCGGATATACTCCTTTCCCTGAAATATCTTATGGTTTCTCATTAGGCGGTAGCTATAAGAATTTTGACTTTTCTGTTTTATTCCAAGGAGCTGCACATGCATCGAAGAAAGCATCGAAGAAATTTTATCAGGGATGGCAACAAGATGGTTCAGCCTTGGATTTCTTGAAAGATTGGAGCTGGACTCAAGAGAAGTATGAAAATGGAGAGAAAATAACATTTCCCCATGTATCTGCTGATAAGTCTCAGATGCACAACTACCAAAATTCTACTTTGTGGATACGTGATTCGAAATATTTACGCTTAAAGAATGTCGAATTGGGGTATACTTTCAGAGATGGTATATTGAGAAAGCTACGTATCGAATCGGCTCGTATATATGTGAATGGAACCAATCTTCTTACTTGGAGTGGTTTATGGAAAGGAGAAGACCCGGAAGTTCCTTCATATGATGATAATGGTTATGAACCATATCCTTTGGTAAGAACGGTTAACATGGGAATCAATATCAATTTTTAATGAATACTAAGATGAAAAATTTGTCATATAAAATCACAGTCGTATTTTTAAGTATACTGTTAAGTTCGATAAGTTTGTCGTGTGATGATTATCTGGAAAAACCTCCCGGAGTAGATGTGACAGAAGACACTATTTTTTCTTCTCCTGTCCAAGTAGACTATTTTGTTGCGGGAACTTATTTTATGGGAGTAAAGAGTGATTTTCCTTATTGGAATGATCATGATAGAAGTGATATTGGTTGGGGTGCGGCAACTGATGAAGCCGAGATAACTCAGGGGTGGTATTGGTGCCAGGCCCCATGGAATGCAGGTGGAATGAGTCCGAGTAATACTGGTGACCTTCGTTTTACAACTCATTGGAAAGCAATTCGTAGAGCAAATACCATCATAGAGCGTATCGATAATGCTCCATTCGATGATCCTGCTTTTAAAAGAAGGGTCAAAGGTGAAGGCTATTGTATCAGAGCTCTTAATTATTTTGAATTATTACGTAAATACGGTGGTGTACCTATTCTTCGAGAAAGAGTGGATATAGGAGGTAACCTTAAAATTCCAAGAAGTACGGTAAAAGAAGTCGTTCAGTTTATTTTGGATGATTGTAAAGAAGCCATATCTCTTTTGCCGAAACCGAATGAGTTGAGTACTTCGGAAAGGGGACGTCTGACTAACTTGGCGGCAATGTGTTTGAAAGCCAGAACTTTATTATATGCTGCAAGTCCGACATTCAATACAGCCAAACCGTATTTGAATTTTGGTGCCAATAATGACCTGATTATTTTAGGTGATTATGATAAAGAGAGATGGAAAGAGGCAGCCGATGCGGCGAAGGATGTTCTCGATGAGGCTGCTAGAACAGGAGTAAAACTTGTAAAAAACAAGAAAGATGATGCTACGGGAGAAGATATATCGTATTTATATATTTGGGATCAGCCAGACAATGAAGAAGTGATACTTGCTGACCAGTGTCGGGGTAAAGTGGGTACAGGACATTTCCCATGGAATGGTCAAATACCGAGTGTCGTTGGTGGTTCAGGTGGAGGCCTATGTATGACATTCAATTTTGTTATGAAATATGAGACGAAGAATGGTACACCTCAGACTTGGAATATGGATGGTGGTGATGATTTGATGGCGAAATACGAAGAATTGGATCCCCGTTTCAGACAGACAGCAACTTATCACGGTCGGCCTTGGAATACGACGGATAATCTCTCGATGGATTTGTCTGAGACCGGTAATGACAAATGTATAACTGGGCAGTATATGCATAAGCCGGTACCTTTGGCTGTTAGTCGGCGAGACAATGTACGGGTAGAGCCTAAAGGGTGTATTTTCAGGTTGGCAGAATTTTATTTGAGTTATGCCGAGGCCTTGAATGAGTATTATGATGTTCCACCAGAAGAGGCATACGATGCTGTTGATGAGATTAGAGGACGGGTAGGTATGCCTAAGTTGCCTCGTAATTTATCCCAAAGTGAATTCCGGGAAAGGGTTCGGAACGAGAGAGCTATCGAATTATGCATGGAAGGCCACCGGTTGTATGATACAAGACGTTGGGAAATATGCGAACAAGATGGTGTTATGAGAGGAAATATGTATGGTATTAAAATTTATAAAATTGACGGCTCTAAAGAATGCCGTTATGAACCATATGTTTTTGAAGTGAGGACATTTACTAAAAAAATGTACAGACACCCGTTTTCTACTGGAGAAATGGATAAAGGATATTTGATACAAAATCCGGGATATTGATGTAAGTGCGTTTCTTAAACTTTTAAATAAATATTATGAATTCAATATTTAAATATATAACGAGTTTTGTTTTCCTCGCCATTCCTGTATCTATGTCAGCGGCAGGGGACAGCTTGTCTGTAAAAACTCATATCGGGTATGATGTGCAGGACGAATACAAAGTAAGTAGTGCTATCTCTTCGGTTCGGGGAGATGAGTTGTCAAAATCATTTACACCGAACCTGCTTAACTCCTTGGCCGGCAGATTGCCGGGGCTTACTGTAGGACAAGGTTCGGATGAGCCCGGTGTTATTGATAATAGTCTGTTTATAAGAGGTATGGGTACATTTCAGGGATTGAAGGAGCCTTTGATTGTTATCGATGGTTTTGTAACTCAATATACCGATGCTGATGGGTATCTGCGGACGTTATTGTCTCAACTGATGCCAGAGGAGATAGAATCTGTTACACTGTTAAAGGATGCTTCGGCAACCGCAATTTACGGATTGAGAGGTGCCAATGGTGTTTTGTTGATAAATACGAAAAGAGGGACAAATTCTCCTTTGAAGATTAATTTCACAGCTCAGGTCGGGTTTCAGCAGCCTACGAAAATGCCGAAATTCTTGAACTCGTATGATTATGCTAATTTGTATAATGAAGCTTATGGATATGTAAATGGAGGTGCCCAGTATTATGGACCAGAAGCTTTGGATGCTTATAAAAATGGCACTGATAAGTATTTGTATCCGGATGTAGACTGGTATGATGAGACATTGAGGAAAACAGCCGAAATGTATAAAGTCGGGCTGAATTTTCAAGGTGGGAATGATGTTGTGAAATATTTTGTACTATTGAACTATTTAGGCAATTCCGGACTTATGAAACGGACAGAGGACTTATCTGATAAAACTAGTAATCAACGTTATAACCGTTATAATGTCCGCTCCAATATGGATGTGAATATCTCTAAGAATCTTTCAGCACATATTACATTAGGTATAGCAATAGAGGATAAGATAACTCCGGGAGGAACGGGTGCCGGTAAAAATACAGATGACCTCTTTAACCGGATACAATCTTTACCTCCTAACTCTTTCCCTGTTCGAAATCCGAATAATTCGTGGGGTGGTAGCAGTAACTGGTCGAATCCATTAGCGAATATTGCTGAGCGGGGGTATTGGAGACAGAACTCAAGGAATATAAATTCTGCATTGAAACTGACGGAGAAATTAGATATGTTGCTTCCCGGGTTGAGTATTTCCGGTGCGATAGCATTCAACAGTTATTATTTGGGATATTCTAACCGTTATGCCAATTATGAATATTATGCATTGACGGGTAAAGATGCAGAAGGGAAATATCAGTATTCGGAACCATTTGGTAAAAAAGAGTCGTTGACGATTGATGACTCGTTATCTGACCAGTGGAGAAATACGACACTCCAGGGCTCTTTGAACTATAGCGGTTCATTTGATGTACACGATATCGATGCTTTACTGATGTATTCTTATGAAAATGAAGCGTATGGAAAACAACAACCGTTTGTCCATGTAGGTATGGGGGCTCGATTTACATATACATATGCCAAGAAATATATAGGGGAATTCTCTATGGGATTACAGGCAACAGAAACTTTTGCTAAAGGGCATCGTGCAGGATTTTTCCCAGCAGGTTCTGTAGGCTGGATCATTTCGGAAGAAGATTTTTTGAAGAAAAACGATGTCGTTAAATTTTTGAAACTTCGGGCATCTTATGGGTTGACCGGAAACGATAAACTCAATGGTGATACTCGCTTTATGTATGACCAAGAATATGGGGAGAAAGATGGGTATAATATCGGGACATCGAATAGTTATTTATATGGTCTTCGTCAATTGAGATTGGCCAATCCGGACATTACTTGGGAGAAAGATAAGAAATTCAATGTTGGAGTTGAAGCAAACTTATGGGGAAAATTGAATTTGACTTTTGATTATTTCTATAATCGCCGTACAGATATATTGTGCTTGCCCAGTCGTACGATACCTTCTTATATAGGAGCTGAGTTGCCTTATCTGAATATTGGAAAGACCAAGAATCAAGGGGTTGAGGCTTCTGTGATGTATAGTGACCATGTAGGAAAAGATTTTAACTATTATGTAAAAGCAGATGTCTGGACAGCTAAAAATAAGATATTGTATATGTCTGAAGAGATTAAAGCAGAAAATAATAGCCATTTGTACAAGACAGGACATCGTATAGACCAGCCTTATTATCTGGAAGCTTTGGGATATTATACACAAGCAGATATTGATAATCCGGACGTTGCAAAACCGACTTGGAAAGATGTGCTTCCCGGTGATTTGAAGTATAAAGATTGGAATGGGGATGGAGTTATTGATAATAACGATAGTTATCCTTTCGGCTATACCGAAACTCCGGAAATTACATTGGGATTGAATTTAGGCTTTACTTATAAAAACTTTGATTTTTCGGCGTTTTTTCATGCAGCTTTGAATAGAACGGTATATCTGGATGCAAGTTATTATAAGGCGTTTCAGAATAATGGTCCTATCTCTGAGTATGCTTTGGGGAGATGGACTTCGGAAGAAACTGCACATATGGCGACCTATCCTCGATTGACTCTTACGAATGAGCAGAATAATTATAGAACATCTACTTTCTGGATGTGTAATGGTAATTTTTTGAAGTTGAGAGATGTAGAGCTTGGATACAGTTTCAAAAATATTATTCCGGCAGCAAAAGCCGATTTGAGAATTTTTGTGAATGGAACCAATCTGTTTGCAATAGATGCAGTTAAAGGATACGATTCGGAACGGATTGGAGGGTATCCGGCAGTAAGAACGATTAGTTTGGGAGCAAATATTCAGTTTTGATTAATACAGTAGTAAAATGAAAAATACGATAAAAATACATAGCATAGCTTTGGTATTGGTGGCTTCTTTGTTTGGCTCATGTTCAGATTTGGACAGAGAATATCCTACAACGTTGACCGAAGAAGCCATTGCTACGGAATATGGTAATCTGCAAAAACAAGTTATTCATCTGTATACCGGGATGCGGGATGGACATTTCTTGATAGATAATGCCATGATGGCTTCGTTGAGTGATGAGGCCGAATATACATTACAAGGTAATGCTCAGACTTTTAATTCCGGTTCGTGGAACCAGTATGTCAATCCTGATGATGTATGGTCGCATTATTATTCCTATATTCGAAGAGTGAATACGTATTTGGAGTCATCGGAAAAATTTGAAGTCAATCTGGACGCTTATAAACTTGATCCGAGTGAGAATGCCCAAGAAATATATAAAACGAGGTTGGCTGATATTACAAATTGGAAAAAAGAGGCTCGTTTTTTAAGAGCATACTATCATTTTGAGTTGATAAAACGATATGGTGGTATACCTATTATGACTACGGCTCTATCGTTAGATACTGATTTTGAGAAAATCCAGAGAAATTCGTTGCAAGAATGTGTCGATTTTGTAGTGAATGAGTGTACGGTTTTAGGAGGTGAAGGCCCAAACGGAGAAGAAGATGCTTTACCTATAGTATATAATAACGATAATTTGGGCAGAGTAACAAGAGGTGCTGCTCTAGCCTTAAAGAGCCGTTTATTATTGTATGCTGCCAGTGATTTATGGAATACTGAATCTTGGGCGCAAGGGTATTCTCATCCGGAATTGATTGTTTTGAACAAGAAAGACCGTAAAGAACGGTGGGCTGAAGCTGCGGCAGCAGCTAAAGCGGTTATAGATTTGTCAGCACAAGCCGGATATGAACTAATGTCCCGATATACGGATTTAGGTAAGGTGTACCAAAGTCCTGAGTTGATATTGGTGCGCCGTATAAATGGAAATACCAATACGTTTGAGAAACTCAATTTTCCGGCTGGTTTTCCGAATGGAGAAGGACGCGTTACTCCATCTCAGAATTTAGTAGATGCTTATGAAATGATTGATGGGAGTAAATTTGACTGGAATAATCCTGAACACGCTGCCAATCCGTATGCCAATCGGGATCCTCGTCTGGCTTTGACAGTATATATGAACGGAGCTTCATTTCAGAATACGACTATAGAAACTTTTGAAGGTGGAGCGCACAAAAATATCAAAAACGGAACTTTGACAGGGTATTATTTGAGAAAGTTTGTGGATTCGAACATCAATCTGGTTACGAATGGGACAAGCAACCATCCTTGGGTGATATTCCGAATATCAGAAATTTATTTGAATTATGCCGAAGCCTTGAATGAATCAGATCCGGGTAATCCAGATATTCTGATTTATGCAAATAAGGCAAGAGAGCGTAGTGATGTTAAAATGACTCCTATAACTGATGCCAGTCAAGATGTGCTTCGGGAGAGAATACGGAATGAAAGACGTGTTGAGCTTGCTTTTGAAGATCATCGTTTGTGGGATACTCGGAGATGGATGACTGCGACAACAGATCTTAATTCAGATTTGGAAGGAGTAGAAATACAAAAGAATGAAAGTGATGGTACATTTACTTATAGGAAAATTTCTGTGGAAAAACGTGTCTTCACTCCCAAAATGTATTTCTATCCAATACCAGGATCTGTTATTTTGAATGAACAGGTCATGGCTGCTGGTTGGGCTCAGAACCCGCTTTGGTAATCATCTTAACGAATAAAATAATAAATGTATGAAAAAGATAATATATAAAGCTCTATCCGTATTGACGGTGTCGATACTATTATATGCTTGTGAATACCGTGAAGTTTATGATGCCGGGTCAGAATATCCGAATGATAAAGTATATATTGCTGGAGTATATGAGACTCTTATTTATAAAGTTGATCAGATTATAGAATCACCGAATGAGCCGTTCCGATATAAAATAGATGCGGAAAATAATAAGCTCCTTATACCAATAGGCATATATAGAGGATCTGTGTGGAGCAAAGGTAATGTTGTGGTGGAATTGGGTGTAGACAATGATACTATACCGGGACTGATCGAGTCGGAAGAATTGGTAGATGAAGATGGAAGTATTCCGGAAATATTACCTGAAGGTAAATATCAACTGGATACTCAAGTGAATATAGCTAAAGGAGAAGATCTCGGAATGTCCAATTTAGCGATAGATATCCCTTTCTTATTATCTAATTTAGATAAGCGCTATGCTTTAGGAGTGAAGATCCTAAGCTCGAATGTCGATATCAATGAAAGTAAGAGTCTTATTGTTTTGGATATTAAGGCCGGACTTATAGAAGCTCAACCGGATTTTACGTTTGAAGTCGATGAAAAAGATCCCTTGAAAATACATATTTCAAATACTTCTGTATTTTGTTTGAATTATGAATGGGATTTCGGGGATGGCTCTGAGATTGTAACGGAACAGGATCCTAAAGAGCATGTATTTCCTGGAGTAGGGATTTATAACGTGAAGTTGACTTCGAAAGGGACACGCGGAAATTTGGTCACTGTAACAAAAGTTATACATATATGGGAAGACATTACAGATGAGTACATAAAGAATAGTGGAGCTCCTTTTGTTAAGGCTGGTTTGGTTTCAGGTCGTGTCGATTGTTTGAAAGATTGGAGTTGTACGGAAAATGTCAAGTCTACTTATAATTCGTCAAAGAAAATCTATGTAGGAGGATATCAAGGTGATAATGGAGGTGTTATGGACTTCTATGCAAATAAGGCTACCGGAGGAGCATTGACCAATGCGAAGATATATCAGTCTGTAGATTTGCCTGCCGGAACCTTTAATGCAGGGTTCATTCCATTTAGATTTGATGGAAAGAGTGATGGTTATCTTGTTGTAACCAAGGGTTCCGAATTGCCGGATATTGAAAATATGATGACCGACCCGGATGTGCTTGCTTATTTGCATTGGGATGAAACGACACCTTTGACAAAGCAGGGTGTAGAGTTTAACTTAGCCTCTGCTGGAACTGTAACTATCGGTTTTGTAGTTTCGAATGAAGAGGGTGCTCGGGTGAAGATAAAATCGGTTTCTTTGGAAAAATAAATAATACGTTGAAATGATGAAAAACCATAAAATCTATTTTCGACTATTTTTCATGCTCATTTTATCTCTTTGTGTTTCTTTTGAGTCATTTGGAATAGAAGAAACTGGAGAGATAAAATGGCCGGAGATAAAGAAGGAGACAAAACCTTGGACCCGATGGTGGATACAAGGGAGTGCCGTTACCAAGAAAGATATAACTGCTGCCTTGGAGGCTTATCAGAAAGCCGGATTAGGAGGCGTTGAGATAACTCCTATATATGGAGTTAAAGGTAAAGAGGATCGATTTATCGATTATTTGTCTCCAAAATGGATGGAGATGTTGGTATATACCCTGAACGAGGCTAAACGCCTCGGGATGGGAGTAGACTTGGCAAATACGTCTGGCTGGCCGTTTGGAGGGCCATGGGTAGATGATGAGATTGCTTGTAAAAATATGCGGTCTAAAACATTCAAGTTGCAGGGAGGACAACAATTATCCGAGAAAATTGAATATATCGAGAAGCCTCTTGCTTATACACAGAATTGGTTGAAAGTAAATATTGAGGATGTCAAATATCCAGTTACAGCGAATGAGGATTTGCAAAAAATCCCGTACGCTCAAATTTGGTATAAGAGAAGTTTGCCTTTGATTGTTGTTACAGCCAATAAGTTGGTGAAAGGACAAAAAAAAATTGCAGAAACAATAGACTTGACCGATAAAGTGAAAGATGGTTTCTTGGAATGGACGGCTCCTCCGGGAGAATGGCTGGTCTGTGCCCTTTTTCAAGGATATCATGGTAAAATGGTTGAACGGGCCGGACCGGGCGGAGAGGGGAATGTGATAGATCATTTTTCGGAACTGGCGATAAAAAGATATTTGAAAAAGTTCGATGACGCATTTAAAGGCTATGATACAAGTTATTTAAGATATTATTTTAATGACTCGTATGAGGTTGACGATGCCGTAGAAAGTGCCAACTGGACACCGGAGCTTTTTGTTGAATTCCAAAAAATATGCGGATATGACTTGAAACAGTATATTCCTGCATTGTTAGGTTTGGCCGATGAGGAGACCAATTGCCGGGTATTACATGATTATCGCGCTGTTATTTCTGAGTTAATGCTGGAAAGATTTACGAAAAACTGGCAGTCTTGGGCAGAAAAACAGGGGAAAGGCATCCGTAACCAGGCTCATGGATCTCCGGCGAATGCTTTGGATTTGTATGCTGCCAGTGATGTACCTGAAACAGAAGGAAGTACGATTTCTGATATAAAAAGTGCTCCGTCTACAGCTCATCTTACAGGAAAGAATTTGGCTTCGGCAGAATCGTGTACTCTTTTAAATGAGCATTTTCAGTCGAGATTATCTGATGTGAAGGCAGCAAATGATAAATTTTTATTAGGTGGAGTAAACCACATTTTCTATCATGGTACCGATTTCTCACCACAGGATGCTCCTTGGCCGGGATGGTTGTTCTATGCGGCAGTACATTTTACTCCGGCAAATAGTTTTTGGGACGATTTTGGAGCTATCAATCGTTATGTTGCCCGAGCTCAAAGTTTTTTACAAGCCGGGAAGCCTTCTAATGATATATTGCTTTATTATGGCATATCAGACCTTTGGTCTACTCCGGGAAAGGAAATGTTTCATTATTTCCATACTTTTAAGACGGTTTCAATGGATGAGTGTGGGCGTTATCTCCTTTCTAAAGGGTATTCATGGGATGCTGTATCAGATAAATTATTGCAGAATGTGAAGGTCAAAAAGGACAAGTTGACTGCAGGTAGAAATACATATAAAACGATAATTGTTCCGAAAATGAAATATATGCCGGTAGAGACTTTTGAGAAGTTGATAAATTTATCAAAAGCCGGTGCTACAGTGTCGTTTTATGGAAATCTTCCGTCGGATATACCCGGACTGGCACACTTAAAGCAAGATAGAAAGAAACTGGAGTCTTTGAAAAAGAGATTGCATTTTACAGATGAGGGAGATATTCGTATTTGTCGATATGGTAAAGGAAAGATTATTGTTTTCAATGCTTTACCGGATTTGCTGGAACAGTCAGAAGTAAAGCCTGAAAGTTTATATAGTCAAGGGTTACAATGTATCCGTCGGTTGAAGGATGACGGCAATTTTTATTATTTTGTATTTAATCCTTCAAAAACTAAGTTTTCCGGATGGGTTAATTTGAATGCAGACTATCGTACATGTGCATTGTATAATCCTATGACGGGTAAGGATGGTTATGCCAGAACAAGAGTAAATAATGGAAAAACAGATATTTGGATGGAGTTGAACCCAAATGAGTCGATGATTGTAGAAACATTTCAGAAGACTTATTCCGGAAATTTGTATCCGTATTATAAGCCGATAGGAGAGAGTCTTGTTTTATCTGATAATTGGGATATTACTTTTGTCAAAGGAGGACCTGTTTTGCCTGAGAAGAAAACGGTTTCAGAGTTAAAGTCTTGGACTGAATATGGAGAGGACTATGCTTACTTCTCGGGTACTGCAGAATATGAAACCCGTTTGCCTCTCTTGTCTGAAAAGACGGATGCATGGAGGCTTCAGTTGGATAATGTATATGAAAGTGCTGCGGTATATATAAATGACACTTACCTGGGTACTCTTTTTGAAGCTCCCTATACAATTGATATACCGACATATTTATTAAATGGCAATGATGTATTGAAGATAAGAGTATCTAACCTGATGGCTAACCGTATAGCGTATATGGACAAAAAAGGCTTGGAATGGAAAATATTCTATAATCTAAATATCGATTCGAAAGGCCGGATGAATGTCGGTGAAGATGGAAGGTTTAGTGCTGAAAATTGGGATCCGAGACCATCTGGAATTTCAGGAAATGTGACCGTTACTCCAATGGTTTTGATAAAATAAAAAAAGAATTTTAAGATTCAAGGAGTGTGCTCATTTACAGCATATTCCTTGAATCTTAAATTATAATGTTCAATAAATGAATAGAAGTAAAAGAGATTTTGGTTTTACAAAATACCTTTTTCGGTGCTTTTTAATTTTTTAGATAACCTTAGTTCATGTTTGATAAATCTTCGGATAGACCTGTATTTGGGATGTAAAACATATTTCGGACGAATGGAGCTTTCTTTTATCATAAATAATAGTAGGCAACATAGGCTGATTAGGGAGAGCCAACCGTATAGTTCTTTTAGGGAGACCATTAAAGCTTGTTGTTGTAGTATGCCACATAATTCTGTAAATGGTATTTTATAGATAGAAGTATTTACATGGTCTAATGTCATACTGAGTAGCATTATATTTTTTTCATTGTGAAGTTTAAGAAATGGCCCAATATGGCACTTCCTAAAGCCCCTCCGAGACTTGCACTGACAAATCCTTGTATCGAAATAGCTTGAAAGAAATATTGGAAAGGGACTTTTGATAAAGACGTCAGAAAAATAATGGCTATAATGACATAAGCAAAGCTTCTTAAAAATATAGGTATTAGCAGCGTTTCTTTAGGGAGGTTGTAATCTATTGTGAAGTAAAAGTATATCAGATAACCGGTAATTGCTACAAAGGCGATTACTGACATTGTTTTATATTTCCACTTTTTACGAGCAAAAGTAAGATAACAAAAAATACTTCCAGATATGGTTCCTAATAGGACAATCCAGTTAAGAGAAATGATATTTAAGGAATCATATTTGAGGATAGAATTCATGTAGATGTGTTCCAATAAATGAGATGGGGCTAATAATATGTTAATAACAATATACAATAGGAAGGTCATATATACTATTTTGTAGCTCCATGTCTTTAGAGAGATGAACGGGTGCCGTATAAATGAAGCTCGCCAAATGTTTAATAATAAAATTATGACGCAGAAGATAGTTGCAATCCGGATTT
Source organism: Gabonia massiliensis (assembly GCF_001403595.1). NCBI lineage: Bacteria > Pseudomonadati > Bacteroidota > Bacteroidia > Bacteroidales > Porphyromonadaceae > Gabonia > Gabonia massiliensis. The sequence goes on from NZ_LN877940.1 coordinate 832,601, forward strand.
GCCAAGATTGATACCAGTCATAATGTTCTCCATAAACGCAAATGAAAATGATACATAATAATGTCAGTCCCCACATGAGGCCTCCTAACCAGTCTATTCCGTATAAAGGGAGTTTGTGCATAGAGCGGTAATTTCTGAATAATATCATTGTTACCAGCATTGTAATGCCGAGTAATCCGATGACGAGCCAATGCATATATTCCCATTTTGCCCAGAAAGAAGTGTATACGGTTATTAATCCTGACAATTGAATACAGCATTGTACTAATAGATAAATGTAACAAAAAAATATGGAAAGGTCTCTTTGAGGTGTGAGCCATAATTGTATGGTAGAGTTGCATTCAAACGTTCCCCACATTCTGAATATTCCGGCAAAGAAACATGTTATTATAAGTAAGGGAACACTTTGAGTATATATGCATATCAGGTTACAGCAAATAATGGCTACACAACAAATTATTAAAGATGTTTTGGATGCAAATCGAAATTTAAGTCGGAACATGATGGTAAAAGTTAATGCCATTCCTACCATTGACGCGTAACCCGCCATCATAATATCTTCTTGAAGGAGAGCTAATGAACCTACCATTTCACTGACAGCAGCAAGATATATTCCTCCGGAAAATTGAAAGACAATAACAATGAGTATTATTATCCAAGGGCGTAATTTTTCCGGAACAAAATCTCTCATTGCTGGAATTGAAAAAGGTTTGTTTTCGTGCATATAATTAGTATTTTACCTCACATTCTACATTCATGCCGGCTCTTAATTTTTCCATGTCTTCCGGCTTATTACCATTGGAAAAATTTATACGTAAAGGTATTCTTTGTTCTACTTTTACAAAATTTCCGGCGGAGTTGTCTTGGGGAATGAGTGAGAAGCTTGCACCTGTGGCTCTTGATATGGATTTTACAATCCCTTTGAAAATAACGTTTGGGATGGCATCTACTTTTATATCGACCTTTTGGCCTTCATGTATATTGGCTGTTTGAGTCTCTTTGTAGTTTGCTATAATCCACTTATCATTTTTATCTACCATATCGACTAAGGTCTGTCCGGGCTGTACCAGTTGACCTTCCTGAATATCTTTGCGTCCGGTAGTGCCATCACAGGGAGCAATAATTACTGTATATGATAAATTTAGCCGGGCTATTTCCAATGCTGCTTCGGCCAACTTTATTCCGGCGTCGGTTTGGTCGAGTCGTTGGGTTTGTTCCTGTTTTACAAGAGTTGTTGTTTGTTTTTGACGTAAGAGAAGCTCATATCGTGCTTTTAGTGCGTCATAATTTGTTTTCATAGCATCATATTGTTGGCGGGTGACTGCATCCTGATTCAATAAATTTTTATATCGTATATATTCTCGTTCAGCGTTGTCCATTCTGATTTTAGCTTCTTGTATTCCAGCGTCGGAAACTGCGATATCATTTTGTGTTGTATTTATAGTTGAGGTCATTACGGTTTTTCCTGATAGGGCATTTTGATAGTCTGCTTCAGCTTGTGCGACTCTTAGTCGAAATTCGGCATCTTCAATGAGTAAAAGTGTATCGCCCTTTTTCATATCTTGATATTCTTCAAAATATACTTTTTTGATAAACCCCTGGACCCTTGAGTTTACTGGTACGATAAGTTGTTTTATTTGGGCATTATCGGTATATTCTACATTTCCGAGATGTATAAATCTTGAAAATACCCAAATTATACCTCCTATAACCAATAATAATACAGTAATATTGTAGATTAGTTTTTTAGTTTTGTGTTTCATTTTCTATTATATTAAGTTGTTTTTTTGTTATAAGTTTCCACTTACTTTTTTCAGTTTGTAATAATTGAAAAGTATATTTATACGTGCATTTGCAACTTGAAGTTCAGCGCTCAGTTTTGCATTACTGGCGTCTAACATGTCCGTTATGAGGGCTAAATCATTTAAATATCTATTATTTATCACCTCATAATTTTGTGTAGCCAGTTCGAGACTTTTTATTTGTGTATCATAAATAACGAACGATTCATTGAAGCGTACATATGCTTCTTTCACTACTGTCATTAAATTTTCCTGAAATAATAATTTATTTTCTATAGCTTTTTGGGTTGAGAATTTAGCCTGCTTTATTTTGCGTACAGTTTTGTAAGTTGAGGAAATATCGAATTTTACCCCTATTCCCACGTACCAGTAGTTTAAATTTTTGTTTATAGGAGGCACTTCTATTGTTATAGGGCCATCCAACTTATCTCCGGCCAATAATGCGATAGAAGGCAAACGTTCAGCTTTTATCAGCTTTTCATTATATTTGGATTGTTTAATGCTTAGCAAAGATTGTTGGAGTGTTGGTGACTCATTTTGTGCTGTTTCTTGCCAATGTGATTCGTTTGATAGTTGTGGCAGTTTATTCAATAGAGAAGAGTCTACATCTATTATAGTTTTTTGAGGTAGCCTTAAAACTGTTACTAATTGATTGTTCAATATGGTAATGTCATTTTGTATTTGAGTAAGAGCCAATTCAAGAGATTTGAGTTGTAATTCGTATCGGGTAATATCATTTTTTAGGGCCAATCCTTGATTTTGTTTTGCATGGATATCTGAGAGTAGTTTTCGGGTTTGTTCGATATTTTTTTGATAAACTTCGGATTGGTTTTTTAATTTATACATCTCCAGATAGTTTCCTACTAACAGGAAACGTATATCTTGTTTATTTTTCTTTATATCTAATTGGGCTAACTGTTGTTGTAATTTTGCCAATGTTATTTTATTTGATATGGCCCCTCCAGCATATATTATCTGAGATGCTTCGATAGCGAAATTGTTTCCAAAGTGAGGCATAGGAGCATTTTCTCCATTAGAGAAGTTTCGATTTGACAACCATACATCGCCTAAATAACTGGCCGATAGAGTGACATCAACAGTGGGCATTCGTGCACTTTGAGCAACTCGTACAGCTTGTTCGGCTTCTTGTTCGGCTATACGGAAAGTATGAATACTACGACTGCAAGAATCAGCCAGAGCAAACATTTCTTCTATGCTGAGTTTTAATTTCGGATTGTTTTGGGCAAATGGGAAAAGAGTATTGAGTAGAAATAGAATAAGAAAAGTAGTTCTTTTAAAGTTTTTCATATATTACTTTGCATTTTTTTATATGTTATAAAACATGGACAAAGGTCGTGTTAAAAATCTTTTGCTAAAAATCTGAAAATGCATAAAATTGGTTTTATTTGAATATTTACTATAATTCTTTTATTTTTGAAAAAGGAAATGGATATATATAATGAAGAGCAAAATACAAATAAAAAATATAACGGATTTGTCTTTGAGAGAAACTGTAGAATCTGATATAAGGCAAAAAATAAATTGTATTACAGTCGATTGTAAGAGGGTGGTTTCTCAGTTCTCGTCACCTACATATCTTAATGCTCTCTCTGCAATATTGGTTTTATCAGGAAGAGGTAGTATTTGTATAAATTATAAATCTTATCAGATAAAAGAAGATATGTTATTATTATTATCGTCATCTCATTTATTTTATTTCTACGATTGTAGCGAAGATTTCAAGTGTATATGCCTTTTTGTCAGCAAAGTTTATATGGATGATATGGATACAACGGATATGATATACAAGAGGATAAGATACGGTGTGAGATTGTATAATGAGCCGGTGGTAGCATTGAGCCAGGCAAATGCTTTAGTTATATTTGATAGGATGAAAAGAGTAGATAAATCGATTAGCTATACCGAACATTACTATTATAAAGAAGTTATATTGAATAGTCTTTTTGCTTTCTATCTTGATTTAAGTGATATACTTGAACGTCAAATGACATTACCGGGAAATGATAGTATAACTCGGTACGAGAGTGTGATAAAATCATTTATAGAATTATTGGTTATACATTACAGAGAGGAGCATAAAGTGGAGTTTTATGCATCTGAATTGAATTTATCGTCGCATTATCTTACTTTGATAGTAAAACAGGTGACAGGACAGAGCGTTAGTGATTTTATCTATGAAATGTTGTATAGTGAAGCTCGTACTCTTTTATCACACTCAAAATTATCGGTACAGGAAATCGCAGCGAAATTGAATTTTTCAGACCAGTCTTCTTTTGGTAAATTTTTTAAGAGAAAGTCAGGATTGTCTCCGAAAGAATTTCGTAAAGAATGAGTAAAATTATGCGATTCAAACATTTTGGTTTTGTTTTTTTAATTTGAACGAATATGTGATATAATAAATCGAGATGAATATTGGGGGATAAATAACATAAGTTAGAATTAAAAAATTTATAAGAAAATATATTCGTAATGTTTATATGAAAAGTTGATATTGACTTTTACCAACTAATCATTTATTAACTGCTCAACATTTTAAGGCTCTAAAAGGGAAAAATCTGGATTGTCCTGCGTCGTGTCAGGACGTTTTATTCCACTTTGTTTTATCTTATGTGAAGTTATTTATCTACATAATTCTTCGGGAACTTGATACGTTTGTTGCAATTTTTTTAGTTCGGCCTTTAATTTACAGGTTATTTTTTCAGTGCCGGGTTTTCCGAATATATTATTCATTTCATGAGGGTCTGTTTTCAAATCATATAATTCCCAGTTATTGTCTTTGTAAAAATGTATTAGTTTATATCTCTTCCCTTTGATGCCATAGTGTGCCCTGACACTATGAAATCCTGGAAATTCATAATAATGGTAATATAAATATTTGCGCCAATTCTTTACTTTTTTCCCTTCTAACAGAGGTTTGAATGAGATACCTTGCATATCTGCTGGAATTTCAATGCCGCAAAGATCCAAAAATGTTGGGGCAAAATCTATGTTTTGTGTGAGCTGATTTATTTTTGTTCCGGGGCTTATGATACTCGGGCACGACATGACCATGGGCATTACCATTGACTCTTCATACATGAAACGTTTGTCGAACCAGCCGTGCTCTCCCAGATAGAACCCCTGATCCGAAGTATATACTACCAGCGTGTTCTCATCCAGTCCGTTTTCTTTCAGGTATTCGAGTATTTCACCTACACTGTCATCTACCGACTTTACTACAGCGAGATAGTCTTGTAAATAACGTTGATATTTCCATTCGGCAATTTCTTTTTCATTTTTGGGGGATGCATAAAAATCATTGTTTCGTTTGCGATATGCTTCGAAAAAACGATTTTTTTCGTCTGGTGTCATCCGGTTCATAAATGCTTGTGGCCATGGGTCATATAAAAGAGTGTCGCTGTTTGCTCCTGTTACCATTTTTAGGTCATGCCCTTCGTACATATCTCGGTATATGTTCATTTTTTGTTTCGATGCGGCAATGCGTCCAGTATAGTCATCATAATAGTTTTCTGGAAGAGGGAATTTTATATTTTCGTATAAATGATAATATTTTTCGGCAGGAACCCAGTTTCGGTGTACAGCTTTATGGTGCATCATTAGGAAAAAAGGTTTGTTTTTATCTCGGGAATCGAGCCATTTTTTTGTTATATCGGTAATGATATCGGTTACGTATCCTTTATATTGGACCGTATCTTCTTCTGTAATGAAGTCGGGATTATTGTATTCTCCCTGGTCATTTAAAACAATCCAGTAATCAAAACCGGTTGGCTTCGATACCAGATGCCATTTGCCGATTATGGCAGTTTGATAACCATTTTTCTGCAATATTTTAGGTAAAGTTTGTTGGGTATTATCGAAGCCTTTGGCCCAGTTCTTCATAAATCCGTTTTTATGGCTGTGTTTACCTGTGATAATAGCGGCGCGACTTGGGCCTGAAATAGAATTGCAACAGTAATTATTATTAAAAATAGCACCGTCATGAGCAATTTTATCGATGTTGGGAGTAGGTGCCAACTTTGATACAGGATTACCGTAAGCGCTGATTGCCTGCATGGCATGATCGTCGCTCATGATGAATATTATATTCATCGGTTTGCCCTCTTTGGAATATGCACTTTGTATTAGAAATAGAGGTAGGGAATAAATGATTTTATTTATGTTTTTCATAATTATGGCATAATTTTATAGTTATGGTATATTTTAGAAAGAAAAGGACAAAATGTCCTTCTTTAATTATGGTATGATGAATAATCAAAGAATAAAAATATGAATATCTGAGCATTGACTGGTTGTATCACATTTCCTGTTTCTGGCCGGTTCGAGGTAGAAACAGGAAATGCGAATATAGAACTATCTATTCGACTAAAGAGAATTTAAGTTCTTGGACGTTTTCCGAATCATTCCCCACAAAGACTTTATATTCTCCCGGCTCTGTTCCCCATGTATTGTTGAGGCGTAAAAAGCCCAGATCTTTTTCTCGGATAATAAAATCGGCTGTAACCGATTCTCCTTTTTTTATGTTGAGTTTTTGGAAACCTTTTAGCTCTTTTATCGGGCGGGTTACTGATGCTGCGACATCTTGAATATATAACTGTACAATTTCTTCTCCATCGTAATTTCCTGTATTGGTAATTGTTACCGAAACTTTTAATTCTCCGTTTTTAGTTAGGATTCCCGAACTTATAGATGGTTTCGAGTATTGAAATGTAGTGTAACTTAGTCCGTATCCGAATGGATATAAAGGAGAATTTTCTACATCCAGATAAGACGATCTGTAATCCATTTTAGGATTGTCTTCAGGAAGGGGGCGGCCTGTATTCTTACGGTTATAATAAATGGGTAATTGTCCGGCATTTCTGGGAAACGACATAGTAAGTTTGGCCGACGGATTATAATCTCCTATTATGACATCGGCTATTGAATGTCCGGCCATGGTTCCGAGATACCATGCTTCCATAATAGCATCTATATTTTTATCTTCCCAGGATAAATCGAGTGGACGTCCGTTCATTAATACTAAACCTATGGGTTTCCCTGTTTTTTTGAGTTCTTTTAGTAACTTTTGTTGCGATCCTGGCAATTTTATATTACTTCTCGAAGCCGCTTCGCCCGACCAATTATAATCTTCTCCCATTGCTGCTATTATTATATCGGCTTTACGGGCAATATTTATGGCTTCGGCGAATCCTTCTGTACCTGGTTCTTTCAGATCGCATCCTTCGGCATATAAAAATTTGATGTCAGTATTTTTATATTTTTCGGTAAGGCCGTCGAATAAGGATGCACTTTCATTTTTATTTCCACGTGCCGACCATTCCCCGTTCATACTTGTTCTGTTTTTCACCATTGGGCCTATCAGGGCAACTGTTAACTGGCGGTCTTTAGTGATAGGGAAAAATTGGTTATTATTTTTCAATAAAACGATCGAGCGATTTCCAATTTCCCGGGCTGCTTGTAAAAATTCGGGTTTTAGAATCGTCTCTTTTTCGCGTTTTTCGTCGAGATATCTATATGGGTCATCGAACAGCCCCAATATGAATTTCATTTCAAGTATACGTCTGACTGCATTGTCGATTGTATTTTCCGATACTTTACCTTCTTCTACTAAAGTTTTTAGATTATGTAGATATACACCTCCTGTCATATCCATATCTACACCTGCATTTACGGCCAATTCTGCCGCTTGCTTTTCGTCTTGGGCAACACCGTGGGGAACCAGTTCGTTAATGGCTGTATAATCGGTTACTACAAATCCATTAAACTGCCACTCATCCTTTAATACATCCCGAAAAAGATATTTGCTGGCAGTGCAAGGAATGCCACTTATTTCGTTGAATGCGGTCATAAATGTTGCTACACCGGCATCCTTTGCTGCTTTGAATGGAGGGAAATAAACTTCTCTCAACGTTCGGTCTGAGACATCTACTGTGTTATAATCTCTGCCCGATTCTGCCGCTCCATAGGCGCAAAAATGTTTAGCACAGGCAAGAATCGTATTTGTGTTGTATAAATCTTTCCAATGATTACCTTGAAATCCCTTCACCTTGGCTTCGGCAATAAGAGCTCCCAGATAGGTATCTTCTCCGGCCCCCTCCATCACACGTCCCCATCGAGCATCCCGTACAATGTCTATCATTGGGGCGAAAGTCCAGGCTATTCCGGCAGCTGAAGCCTCTTCGGCTGCTATGGCTGCACTTTTCTTTATCTGATACAAATCCCATGAACAAGATTCGGCCAAAGGCATCGGAAAAATAGTTTTAAAACCATGTACAACGTCATAACCGAATAATACTGGTATTTTCAGCCGTGATTCGGCTAATGCTTGTTCTTGCAATTTGCGGATGCCCTCCACCGTTACGGCATTGAATATACTTCCTATCAATCCTTTTTTTAGATAAGGTTCTATATCTTCGTTTACGATTGGGCCTGTAATATCTCCGTGGCTTGAGAATTGGGTCATTTGTCCTATTTTTTCTTCTAATGTCATAAGAGACAAAACGGAGTCGACTTTATGCTCTATCGTTTTATCCCCGCTATAACTGTGCCATTCTGATTTTGATGTAGTACATCCTGAACCTGCAATACTTAATATCAATGCACTTATTAAGATTTTTCTTTTCATAATATCTATTAATCTTTGCTGTTATTTTTTACAATACAAACATACCGTTTATATGGAGGTTCTTCAAAAAAAGGACTACGTTAATATTATCACATTTAGCGCCCTTTAGATTATAGTACTCTATTTTAGTACTACATATATTTTTATTATATTGATTATTAATGATATATAGGGTATTTGTTTTTAAAGTGTAATTGCAGATTTTAAAATAAGAATTAATATATTCTTTCAGTTTTGCCGGTAAAAAATATATTAAATATATAAGTATTGTATCGTTTTCCTTTTACATCATTTTAGTTTTCAACTTCAAAATGGCAAAAGAATTAAAAATTAATATTTACTTTGTTGTGTAAATACAATATTAGCGGGGATTAGTGTTGTCCGATATACCTGATAAAAATCTTTATTAACGTTGAATTCATCTTTTTTATTAGTAAGACTATGAGACCATATTTGCGATTCTATTTTTGTATCTTTATTTTATATATACCTGTTTTTTTGAGTGCTCAGATTAATATGCCGTTTCTGGAAAATTTTTCTCGGGATGTTTATCATGGCGGTACACAAAATTGGGCGGTAGCACAAGGTCATGACGGAATAATGTATTTTGCGAATAACGATGGTTTACTTACATTCGACGGGAAAAAATGGAAATCGTATAAATTGCCTTCCGGTATTCGTTTGCGGGCTTTATATGTTAATGATGACGGTCGCATATATTCCGGAGGTTTCGAAGAGTTTGGTTATTGGGAAAAGGATGATAGGGGTAATTTGATTTATTGTTCTTTATCGAAACAGTTTAACGATTTTGAGCTGAGAAACGATGAGGTATGGAGCATCGCTAAATTGAAGGGAACTATTTATTTTCAGACATTTTCATCTTATTTTTCTTATGATGGAAAGAATGTTAAAGGTGAGAAACTGGGGTTTACTCCTTTATCTTTTAAAGAGGCTTCGGATTGCATATATGTTAATGTGGCCAGAGAGGGATTGTATGCATTCAATGGTTCTAATTTTAAATTGATTTTGCCTGTACAACAGGTAGGTAACAGTGACATTACAGCGATACTCCCTTTGGAAAATGAAGACTTGATTTTGTGTACCGGTTCTGCAGGTATGTTTTATTATAATCATAGTACATGTATTCCTTGGGCTGCAGCTTATTCCTCGGATTTGAGCCGGGCCGTAATCAATCGTGCGACGATGACTTCCGATTCTATTTATATAATAGGAACGATTCATGATGGAGTTTATGCATTTGATAAACATCAGCAGTTAGCGTGGAAGATAGGGAAAGATCAAGGTCTTCAGAACAGTACTGTTTTAGGTTTGTGTGTCGATTCCTTTAATAATGTTTGGGTAGGGTTGGATAATGGCATTTCCCTTATTCTTCAGAGCCTACCTTTCCGTTTTTCATCTAAAAATCTCGATAAGGTAGGGTCTGTTTATTCAGTTCGTTATGTCGAACCCTACTTATATTTGGGAACCAATCAAGGTTTGTATAAATATGATCTCGGGAAAGACGATTACGCGTATTTTTTCCCCGAGATAAGCGGACAGGTTTGGGATATTGCCAATTTGGGGAATCAGTTGATTATCGGTTATAATGACGGGGCTTTTCGTATTAAAGGAAATGAAGTAACACGATTGGCAAGTATCAATGGAGGTGCTTGTGTTCGTCAGTTTCGGCATAATGGCGCTGAATATTTGATACAGGGTACATATACTCATTTAGTCGTTTATAAAAAAAATGGGGTAGGCGACTGGGAACTAGCCCATGTTATACAGGAGTTTGTTAATCCTGTGCGGCAAATGGAAATCGATCATTGTAATAATATTTGGGCCAGTCATGTAGAAAAAGGATTATTTAAAGTTAAGTTAGATAATAATTTAGAAAAAGCTCAGGAGATAAAACTATATAAGTCGTTATCCGAAGACCGGCCTCAGGAGAAAATATATGTATCGAAAATTGGTGGAAGAATTATATTCGGTAATGGGATACAATTATATACATATGACGATCTTACAGATTCTATTATATCATTCGATAAGTTGAATGAGCAATTGGGAGAATTTAAAAGTTTACATAAAATTATACCGGTAAATGATAATCGATATTGGTTGGTAAATAATAACATGTTTGCTTTGGTTACTTTTGTAGATAATAAATTGACTTTTTTGCGTAAAATACCGTTTTCTTACTTGAACAACAAATTGGTAAATGAGTTTGAGAATGTAACCGAGATAGCAAAAGATACCTATATATTCTGTTTAGAAAACTCCGTTTGTCTGTATAGATATGAACATGGAGCGGATGAGAATAGAGCGAAAGGTAAAACTTTCTTTAATTCTGTGCAGGTTTCGTCTCCGGGGAAAAATACGGTTTATCTACCTGTTAATTCTGTCAATAGAACTAAGTTGGAGTATGATAAAGACAATACATTGACATTCGATGTCGCTTTTCCGGATTATTGTCATAAAGATTATTATATTAAGTATCGGATGGATGGTCTGGGTGAAAACTGGACTAAAACCGCGAATAATTTGCCGATAAAATATTCCCGTTTACCATACGGAAAATACACCTTTGAAGCCGATATATATTCTGCCAGTGATGAATTACTTGACAAAATATCTTATCCGGTAACTATAAATCCGCCATTTTATTTGTCGTATTGGGCTTTTGCTTTTTATGTTTTACTCTTTATGGGTCTTATTATCGGGGTAAAATGGTATATAAGCCATACGATAAAACGGAATCGGCAAAAAATAGAACAGGAGCAGGAACGATTACGTAGAGAAGAACTGGAACGTCAAGAAAAAAATATTATTCAGTTGAAGAGCGAGAAATTGGAGGCTGAATTGACCCATAAAAGTAAAGAATTGGCGAGTTCTACAATGCTTATTATTAATAAGAATAAAGTGCTCCAGGTTTTGAAAGATGAGTTGACAGCCCAGAAAGAAGCATTGGGCACCCAGTATCCAAATAAATATTATAATAAATTGGTTCATATTATTGATGAAAATATAGGGTCCGATAATGATTGGGAAGTATTCCAAACTAATTTTGACCGTATTCATGAAGGTTTTTTCCGGAAATTAAAGGCTACTTATCCCGATTTGACAGCGAACGATTTAAAGCTATGTGCATTTTTGCGGCTGAATTTGTCGACAAAAGATATAGCCCATTTAATGAATATATCGGTTCGTGGAGTGGAGATGGGACGTTATAGGGTACGGAAGAAATTAAATATTTCTTCTGAAGAAAATTTGGTGGAATTTATGATAGAATTTAAATAGAAAAGATATTAAAAAAGAATTTAAATAAGAAAAAGGGCAAGTTTGTTTTATAAAATAGGTTTGTTTTCGATATATTCCTTTCGTTGGTACTCTTTGTTTTGTGGATTAGAATTTAGAAAATGTATTTTGTTATTAAATTAATTATTAGATTATTATACGTGTATTAAATAGTATTGTCGTACCAAAATGAATTCATTTTTTTTATATTTTTTCAAATGAAGTAGTATCGTTGAGTGTCAAAATTTGTGAACCCGATTTGCCCCCTATACATTTGCCTTCGTTAATCTAAATAATAACAAATTTAATATTTATGAAAAAGTTCTTTTTAGCCTTATTATGTTTATTTGTTGCCATACATTATACATATGCGCAGAATAAGATTACCGTATCGGGGAAAGTCTTTGACAAAGATTTGGGACAGGTTGTTATCGGTGCGAATATATTAGAGAAAGGAACCGATAATGGAACAGTTACGAATGTCGATGGTATGTATAGTATATCGGTATCTTCTGGAGCCACGTTAGTTTTTTCTTATGTCGGTATGCAGACTCAAGAGGTAAAAGTAAACGGACGCCAAACGATCGATGTCGTTTTAACAGCCGATGCAAAAACATTAGATGACGTGGTTGTTATCGGATATGGTACGATACGTAAACGTGACCTTACCGGTTCTATTGTGTCAGTGAAGGGGGATGAAATTAAGTCTAACCCATCTATGTCTCCTTTGTCTGCATTGCAGGGAAAAGTTCCCGGAATGGATGTAATAACTCAGGGTAATGCAGGAGCTTCTCCTAAAATCACAATTCGAGGTATTGGCTCTATGGCTAATTCTAATCCCTATTATATTGTGGATGGTATGTTTACCGACAATATCGATTTTATAAATACGAGCGATATTGCTTCAGTAGAAGTGTTGAAGGATGCTTCTTCTTTGGCAATGTTCGGAGTAAAAGGAGCAAACGGTATTATTATCATTACCACCAAACGAGGTCAGGAGGGTAAGGTAACTTTTAATGTAGATAGTTATACCGGTTTTCAGACGATTATGCCTGGAGATAAACTGAAATTGGCCGATGGAAATCAGTTTACTGAGTGGTATAGAGAGTTGTTGACAAACTCGAAGCAGGATATTCTGGATGATGATCCGGATGCTATTATTGATGCGTCTAAATACTCTTTTAATCCCCAAGTTCCCGGTGTTGGTACGAATTGGGTCGATCAGGTTACTCGTTCAGCTCTGATAACGAGTCAATCGATCAGTGCATCTACTGCAAGTGAAAAAAGCCATTCATTTTTTAGTTTAAGTTATTTTAAACAGGATGGAGTCGTAAAATATGATAATTATGAACGGTATACAGCCCGGTTCAATACCGATTATAAATTTAATAATTGGGCTAAGTTAGGAGGAAACGTTGCGTTGAGCTATTGGGGTAAAGATACCGGCCTGAAAGGATATGGAGATTTGCTGACTCAGGCAGTACATGCAATGCCTACGTATGCTCCGAAAGATAATGACGGTAATTGGATGATGCCCGATCGTGTTGTTCAGGGCCAGATTAATAATCCGGTGGCTACGATGGAGATAGGCAGTCATAATAATAAATCTTGGGGATATAGAATTTTAGGTAATGCGTTTTTAGACATAATTCTTTTCAAAAAGTTGACATATCATGGAAGTGCCTATGTCGATTTAGGGATGAATCAGAATAAAGTATTCAAAGAGAAATTTTTCCTTGACTCGATGCATAAACAAGAAGCAACGGCAATGAACCGGGACCAGACGGAGTACCGTACTTTCCAACAGGAACATACTTTAACTTGGAACGATGTGATAGGGGACCACCGCTTTAATGTTATGTTGGGTTTCACTTCTAATTATGCTGCTTCTGAAGGTTTTTCTGCTGGTCGCGATTCTATAAATGTCGCTGGTAATATGGATTATGTACCTGAAGAATTACAGATGCTGGGTATGGGCATAAAGTCGACGGCGACGAACGGTGATTCGTTCTCGGAAGAATCGCAGTTATCTTATTTCGGGCGTGTCAATTATTCATATAAAGACCGATATATCATTGCTGCTACGTTAAGACGAGATGGTTCTTCCAAGTTTCTGAAAAAAAATCGTTGGGGTACATTTCCTTCAGTTGGTTTAGGATGGGTAATCAGTGAAGAAGATTTCATACGGGATAATACGAGTAAAATCGATTTCTTGAAATTGAAAGGTAGCTGGGGGCGTTTAGGAAATGACCGGGCCAGCGGGAGATATGATTATTATCGGTTTGTCGACCCCAATGGATCATATGCCGTATTTGGAAATTCGATTATAACCATACCGACGCTAACTTCTATGGCTGACTTAAATTTGACATGGGAGAAGATGGAAGGTACTGAAGTGGGATTGGAAGGTAGTTTCTTAAATCAACGGTTGTCAGGAGAGTTTACGTTTTTTAATCGTAAAACACGCGATTTTTTAACGCAAGTGCCGGTCCCCGCATCGATTGGTTCAGGTTATATGATTACAAATGCAGGAAGTATGCGTAACAGAGGTATCGAACTTTCGTTGAATTATTCCGATGTAGCTGGTAATTTGAGATATACTATCGGTGGTAATTTTACATACACACAAAATAAAGTATTGTCGTTAGGAAGTGGAGGCTCCGATAAATTCAGTGGTCCATGTATAACCCGTGTGGGTGAGACAATCGCTTCGTTTTATGGCTATAAGACGGATGGAATTTTCCAGAATCAGGCTGAAATAGATAACTATGTAAATGATAAAGGAGTAAAATATCAGCCGGATGCTAAGCCGGGTGATTTTAAATGGAAAGATGTAGATGGAAACGGAGTCATTGATGATAATGACCGTACTATATTAGGATCTTATTTTGCCCCCTTTTCGTTTGGTGTAAATGTTAAGCTTGAATATAAAGGTTTTGATTTAGGGGTCGATATAACAGGGGTTGCAGGAAATGAAATTTATAACTCCAAGAAAGCACCTTATGACTATAACCAGTTCAATTTTATGGAATGTTGGGAAAATCGTTGGCATGGAGAAGGTACATCGAATAAATATCCGATTCTTTCGAATATGCGTCCCGATAATATGAGAGCTTCTGATTTCTTCGTCGAAAATGGGTCGTACGTCAGATTGAGGAATGTGCAGTTGGGCTATACGTTTCCGAAGGCATGGATGCACAAAATATATTTGAATAGTCTCAGAATATATGCAAGTGCTCAGAATTTACTGACATTGACGGCATTTGACGGATGGACTCCCGAGATAGGTGGGTCACCTTTGGAATCAGGTGTAGACAGTGGTTCTCTGTATCCGCTGCCGGCAACAATAACTTTTGGCTTAAATCTTACTTTCTAATCGAAACTTAAATCGTAAAAACAATGAAACTAAATAGAATAATTGCAATTTCCTCTTTAGCTCTCGTAATGACGGGGACATCTTGTTCAGATGATTTTCTGGATAGAAAGCCTTATGGAAAAGTAACATCAGAGGATCTTGGGTTCGGTGAAGATATACTTTATTCGGCCAATGTTT
Organism: Gabonia massiliensis; assembly: GCF_001403595.1. Lineage (NCBI taxonomy): Bacteria > Pseudomonadati > Bacteroidota > Bacteroidia > Bacteroidales > Porphyromonadaceae > Gabonia > Gabonia massiliensis. The sequence goes on from NZ_LN877940.1 coordinate 847,896, forward strand.
TTAAAGCGTATGGGCACATGCGAGAGTATAGTGTCGCTGCCATGCCGTTTGTCGCTATTACAAGTATCGCTTCTGATGATGCTGATAAAGGGAGTACGCCAACTGATGGTCCTGATCAGGCTCAGATTGACAATTTTCGATTTAATGCTGATAATGGAATTATAAGTAGTTGGTATAAGGGAAATTACGAGGGCATAACAGCTTGTAATCTGGCGCTAAATACGTTGGACAGTATACAAGGTAGTGATGAATCGGTCGAATTATTGAAAGCAGAAGCCCGTTTTCTGAGAGGGGTTTATTACTTTAATCTGGCTCGTTCTTTCGGTGGATTGTCCATTGTCGATCGTCAGTTGGAGCAGACAGAGCAAACTCCTCCACGTAGCGATATAGATGCGACTTATGCCTTTATACAAAAAGATTTTGAATATGCGATGGGCATTTTGCCTCCCAAGTCGGCACAGCCTGTATCTTCAATGGGGAGAGCTACTCGGGATGCTGCTAAGGCTTTTTTGGCTAAAACATATCTTTATCAAAAGAATTGGCAACAGGCGTATAATTTGACGAAAGAAATTATAGAGTCGGGTGAATATAATCTGGAAACACCTTATGATAAAATATTCACAGAAGATGGCGAAAACAGTAGTGAATCGGTTTTTGAAGTACAATGTGAACATAATATCTATTATGGTCGTGAAATCGGCTCTCAATATGCTCAGGTTCAGGGAATCAGAGGTCCGCTTGATTATGGCTGGGGATTTAATACTCCATCCAAAGCGTTGTATGACGCGTATGAAGCTGGAGATCCTCGGAAAGCAGCGACGATTATGGAACGGGGTGCAACATTAGAAGATGGGGTAAAAATCCCTTCCGGAGCACCGAATGCTTATTATAATAAAAAAGTTTATCCTTGGTTAGTCGAACAGACTAAGCCCAATCGTAATTTTAATTCATATTGGTATTTTGGTGCCTGGATTAATATTCGGTTGATGCGTTATGCCGATGTAGTACTTATGAATGCCGAAGCTGCAAATGAGATTGGTGGTGAAGAGATGATAGATGAGGCTTTGGAAAAATTAGAAATGGTGAGGAAGCGGGCACGTGGAGGAAATCCTGGTATTTTACCAAAGGTTACAACTCGGAATCAGGAGGAACTTCGTGATAAAATCAGATTTGAACGTCGTATTGAGTTGGCGATGGAACACGAGCGCTATTTCGATATCGTGCGTTGGGGGATTGCCGGAGATGTGTTAGGTGCGAAATGGATACCGGGGAAACATGAGTTGTTCCCTATTCCTCAGGAACAAATAGATTTGTCAAATCATATATTGACGCAAAATCCCGGATATTGATAGCCGTTTGGAAAAATGTTGAATAAGGAAAGACAATTAGTAATTTATTACATAAATATGAAGAGATACTTTAAATTGTTAGTATTGGGAATAGGATTGATGGGAATGTTTTCCTGTGGAGGAGAAGATGGACCGATTGTCGACTCTGGGAATAATCCGGATGGAAATCCGGTAGAGCCACCGGGCGGTTTTACTCCGGATCAAGCATATGAGGAAGACCGTAAACTCTTAAATTTAGTCCAAAAAGAAAGTTTCTTATATATGTGGGATTATGGGCATCCTGTATCTGGGCTGGCATATGAACGTTATCCGGGAGAAGGTGTGGTGACCATTGGAGGAAGCGGCTTCGGCATCGCATCTATTGTCGTTGCGTGCGAAAGGGGATGGATTACCCGCCAGGAAGCTGTAGCTCGGATGTTGAAAATAACGGACTTTTTAAAAAATAAATCGGAGAGAACGAAGTTGCATGGAGCATTTCCTCATTGGATGAATGGCGAAACGGGAAAAACTGTACAATTTAGCGAAGGTGATGATGGTGCTGATATTGTAGAAACCGCTTTTCTGTTCGAAGGCTTGTTAATTGCGCGACAGTATTTTGCCGGTACCGGAGATGAGGAAATTATTCGGAATAATATAACCACGATGTGGGAAGAGATGGAGTGGGACTGGTTTACTCAAGGGCAGAATGTCTTGTATTGGCATTGGAGTCCGAATACCGGATTCAACAAAAATATGCAGATTACAGGTTTTAATGAGTGTATGATGACCTATATCCTTGCCGTGTCGTCCCCGACTCATCCCGTTTCTCGTGCAGTATACGATGCTTGGACATCGACCAGTGGATATATGCAAAGAGTGCATAATGGTTATACGATCGAAGCTGCTGTCGATTATTGCGGACCTTTATTTTTCACTCATTATTCATTTATAGGATTAGATCCCCGAAAAATCGCTGATGAATTTGTAACGAAAGGATATTTTATTCGTAATACGACGCATACGCTTATAAACCGAGCGTATTGTCTTGAAACAGCTCCCAAAACGAATAAATATTCTGAGAAAAGCTGGGGACTTACTGCCTCGTATGCAACAGATGGTTATACAGCCAGTTCACCCAAAAACGATGTGGGAACGATTGCGCCTACTGCAGCATTATCTTCAATGCCTTATACTCCGCACTATTCTATGCAGGTACTGTGGAATTTGTATTCGAACAAAGACAAATATTGGGGGAAGTACGGGCCGTTCGATGCATATTGCGATAGCCGTAACTGGGTGTCTACTGATAAGTATCTGGCGATCGATCAGTTACCGATTGTATGTATGATTGAGAATTATCGGTCGGGTTTACTTTGGAATCTTTTTATGAAAGATGCTGATTTAAAGAACGGTTTGTCGGTAGCCGGCTTGCATTATCCTGAATATAAGACAGGATTCCCGTTAATGATGACGACAAAAGAATATGTAGACGGAACCTATAAAGCCATAGCTCATGATTTACGCCGTCATCCGGATACTGGATTATATACCGTTCCGTTTTATTGCCAAAGTGCTGGAGAAGTAACATTTAAGGTGACCGACTCAGGAAATCGGTTGATAAAAGAAATTCAGGTATCTGCTGCCCAAGGAGAAAATACATTGTCTTTTGAGCAATTTGTAAATACTACGGAAGAAGTGTATACTTTGACGATGGTTTATTCTGGAGGAGAAGCCAAGTTGAAGATTCGGATGAACTAAAATGTGAAATTTTTAATTCAGTAACAGGGGAAATTTTCAGTTAACATAATGACTATGATGAGAAAACCATTAATGATAATTATATATGGTTTAGCCACCTTTATACCCTTATGTGGACAAACTTTGATTTCTGATTTTGAAAAGAACAGTTCATCTTTCGATGTCGGAAAGATGATTCCGATAGGAGATATGGAGATGAAAATTGTAGATAATCCATCGCGTACCGGTATTAATACCAGTAAGAAAGTATTGAGAATGGTTCGGCGTACGGAAGGGAAGGAACAGTGGGCTGGTTTTTCTATTCCGGTTCATCCTGAATGGAAAGATGCGACTGAACCTGAAAAGTATAGATATGTACATATTAAATATTTTAGGACAGATGCTCGGTCTGAAATGAGATTTAAGCTTTTTAGGCAGACATTTGATGAGAATACAATCGAAAAGTCGAGTGAAAATAAACCCGAAAAAGTTGGTGTATGGGAAGATATGGTGTTCGATCTGAAAACGGGGAAAGGAAATTATGAAAACCTGTCCGTTATGCCCGATTTTTGCGGAGCTCGTCCAGCGGGTATAACGGTATATATCGATGATATTGTATTTAGTAATGAGCCGGAACCGGAAATGATTTTTTCTGAAAGAAAACCGACGGTAAAAATGAGTACAGTATATTCTTCGGCAGTATGTCTCAATGTACAGAAATTTCCTGATGTGAAATATTATGAAGTGTATGCCGATGGAAAAAGGTGGTTACGTTCTGATTCTTCTGAAATATTGATCGAAAAATTAAAGCCACTTGCTGATTATCGTTTTCGTATAAGAGCAGTGGACCATCGAGGCCAGAAGTCTGAGTTTAGTGACGAATGCCTGGTAAAAACATTAGATATCGGTAGTTTGGCAATACCGGCGGATTATAGTTATAGAAATGTGACCGGACATGGTGTAACTTTATGTTGGTCTCCGGTGTATAAAGCTCAGGCATATGAAATTTATGAGAACGGGGTTTATTATGCCTCGACAAATCTCTCGGAATTCGAAATAAAAGGATTGAATCCATATTCTTATTATACATATCAGGTAAAAGCCATAAATGAAAAAGAATCATCGGGATTGTCTTCACCTCTTCATATCGTGACAAATGAGACGGGAGAACAGAGAAATGAGAGAATGAAGTGGTGGCGGGAAGCTCGTTTTGGAATGTTTATTCACTGGGGTGTATATGCCGCTTTAGAGGGGAAAGGCCGTAATCATAAAAAAATAGGAGCTCCTATCGAATGGCAGCCTTGCAGTCGTAATCATTCGGATAATATGTATGGAGAATGGATTATGGAAAAATACGATATACCATTAAAGGAATATCAGGAGAATGCAAAGAAATTGACATTATCGTTTTTTGACCCCGATGAATGGGTTGGACTGGCCCAGGATGCAGGTATGAAATATGTGATTTTGGGTGCAAAACATCATGATGGTTTTTGTCTTTGGGATACCCGCACAACAGACTGGAATATTGTGAAATCGACTCCATACGGAAAAGATATGGTCGCTCAGCTTAGCTGTTCGGCGAAGAAACAGAATATGAAATTTGGACTGTATTTTTCACAGGCACTTGATTGGGCGAATGGTGGTTCCGGTCGTCGTTGGGATCCTGATATGAATGTTCGTACATTTGATGAGTATATAGATGAAGTTGGAATTCCACAGATACACGAGTTATTGTCCGATTTTGGTAAACTGGATATATTGTGGTGGGATATGCCTATTGAAATGACACCTGAGCGTGCAGCTAAATACTATAGTGCAGTTAGTCAACATTATAATGTTCAGAAAGGCTTGATTCAGAACGACCGTTTGGTAAATAATATTTATTGTGATAATCGTATTAAACCTGCAGAACAAAGGGGCGATCATAATACGCCCGAACAGAATATCCCCGATGTACCGCCGACAGGTTATGTTGACGGAAGAGATTGGGAAACTTGTATGACGTTAAACGAAACTTGGGGGTACAAAGCTAATGATACTTTATGGAAATCTCCCACGGAAATAATTAGGAAATTGGCAGATATTGTAAGTAAGGGAGGAAACTTTCTGATAAATATTGGGCCTGCACCTGATGGAAGTTTCCCGAAAGAAAGTATACAAATATTGAAAACGGTCGGAAAATGGATGGAAGTAAACGGAGAATCTATTTATGGGACGATAAGTAATCCTTTTCAAAAGGGACTTCCTTATGGTCGATGTACGCGTAAGGTAACCTCGAATAATAAAACAACTCTTTATCTACATGTATTCGATTGGCCTTCGGACGGAATGTTGCTATTGCCTACCCATAAAGAAATAAAGAAAGCATATTTATTGGCCGATGCGAATCGGGAGGAGCTGTTATATACATCTTGTGATGCAGGGCAGCGATTACAGGTTCCATTGTCTGCTCCGGATAAAATAAACTCAGTAATAGTAGTAGAATTAAAATGAATTATTAATCGTTAATCTTATAATATAATGAAAATCAAGAATCTCTTATTTAGTATGGCTCTGATTTGCAGTTTGCCGATACAGGCACAAGATCAGCTAATCGATGATTTTGAGAATGGAAAATTGAATTTTTCTTCTAATGGAGGAGAAATGGGAAATTTTCAGTATGAAGTGGTTACTAATCCTTCTAAATCGGGGATTAATACCAGTGAATACGTGTTGAAGTTTAAGCGGACAGTCGCTAATACACCGAACTGGGGTGGTTATTGGTTTGATCTGAAAGAAGAAATTCAGTCCTTAGTAAAACCCCAGGAATATCGTTATGCCCATGTGAAATATTACCGTATTGATGAACAATCGTATATGAAGGTGAAAATAGAGCAATCTACTGCCGGAGGTGCTGCTAAAGAAATGGCAAGTATAAATGCTCCTCAGAAACTAAATAAATGGGAAGATCTTGTTTTTGATTTTGAAGGAGCGGTAGGACCTTATTCACGTATGACGTTAATGCCCGATTTCGTGTCCGACCGTCCGGCTGGAATTGAAGTATATATCGACGATATTCGGTTCAATAATGACCCCAATCCTCTATCCATTTTTACCGAAATGATACCACAGGATGTTACGTTTTCAGAACTTACCGCAATTTCTGTAAAGTTGGAATGGGTGAATATCGGGGAGGCAGTGTCTTATACCGTCTATAATAATGGAGTCGAAATGAAAACGGTGACAACACCATTTGTGACATTGACCGAATTAACACCTGCAACGGAATATAAGATTACGATAAAAGCGAATAATGCCGATTGTGAACAGTCCGATGCCAGTGCGGAGGTTATATTTACAACGTTGAAAGCCGGAGAGCTGGCGATGGTCACAGGTTTGGTCAATATGGATAAGATAAAAGAACCCACGACCGATTCAAGCCATCCACAAGGATGGATTTATAGGGAGAATAAATATGAAGATAAAATTAATCTGGAATGGAATGCGGTGTATAACGCGACTCGATATGAAATATATAAAAATGGTGTGAAAGTAGATGAAACCACTGATACTAAATATACAATAAACGGTTTACAGCCGCATACTATTTATTATTTCCAAGTAAAAGCAGTTAATGAAGAGGGTGATTCCTCCGAATTAACACCAAAATTATATGCTCAGACAAAAGAAACGGATGAACAGCGGAACGAACGTATGGCTTGGTGGCGTGATGCCCGTTTTGGGATGATGATAACCTGGGGAGTACATTCTGCCTATGCAGGTGAATACAATGGTAAAAGAGCCGATAAACATAATGGAGAAGGAAATTATTCTGAATGGATTATGTTTGGGCAGAATATACCTGTAGAAGAATACAAGCTGAAAGCTGCCGATTTTACTTGTGAGAATTATGATCCAGAGGCATGGATGCAGGCTGCTGCAGATGCCGGAATGAAATATCTGGTATTTATTTCGAAACATCATGACGGTTTTGCCTTATGGGATTCTAAAGCATCAGACTGGAATGCTCTGAAGTCTTCGGGAGCACAGCGTGATGTTATGAGACCGTTGATTGAAGCGGCACGTAAACGTGGGATAAAAATAGGGATTTATTATTCTCATTCTTTAGATTGGGGGAATAAAGGAGGCTTAGGTTGGATGCCACAGATAAATAAGGCTCCTTATTTTGGCAAATGGGATGCCGAATCGCAAGAAAAATATGTGAATGAAGTATGTATACCTCAAATAAAAGAATTGCTGACAGAATACGGACAGGTAGATGTTTTTTGGTGGGATATGGGAGTTTCTGATCTTAGCTTGGAGTATGAGCAGAAGATGTTAGGTGCCATATATGAAAGCGGACAGGGTGATCACATTATTTTGAATAACCGTCTTCGTTTCGATGGTTCTACACCGGGAGACCATGAAACACCGGAACAGAGCATTCCTGGAGTACCGGCTACTGGTTATGCCGATGGCCATGATTGGGAAACCTGTATGACGATGAATGATAACTGGGGGTATAGTAAGCACGATACCGAATGGAAAACTCCGGCGGATGTTATTCGAAAGTTAATCGACATCGTTAGTAAAGGAGGTAATTTCTTGTTGAATGTAGGACCAAAAGCAGATGGTACATTTCCTGAACAATCCTCTTATATTTTGAGTGAGTTGCATAATTATATGCAAGTTAATGCAGAAGCGATACACGGTACACGTGCTTGTCCGTTAGAAAATGGAGTTCCTTTCGGAAGAGTTACTTCTAAAGTAGAAGGAGACCGGACGACATTGTATTTACACGTGTTCGACTGGCCTGCCGACGGTAAATTGCTTGTTCCTGGGTTATATAACGCTAATGCTGAAATATCGTTGTTAAAAGACGGTTCATCATTGCATTATACGGTAGAAGAACAGGGATTAACGATTCAGGTTCCCGCTGAAGCTCCGACAACTTATAGTTCGACTATCAAGGTTGTTGTAAATGAACCGTTGGACATGCATGTTGCTCCGGTAGTACAAGATGAGGACGGTACATTGACATTGACTGCCGAGACAGCGATTTTACAAGATGAAACCGGAATTTGCCGGGAAACTTTAAGTGATGGAAAAGTGAGCCTGGGTTGTTGGAAAGGAGTACCTTCTACACAGGAGTTGGTACAGTGGTATACTAAAATAACCAAAACCGGAAGCTTTAAGGTGAAAGGAGAGATTGCTGCATTCGATTCCGGTAATTTTACGCTAAGTAACGATAATAGTCAATCCCGGATTTCTTTTGTGGGTACAGGAGGATGGAACCCTGAAAATTTTAAACTGATTGAAATGGGTACGTTCGACATTTCTCAAGCCGGATTACAAAATATAAATTTGACTACGGTTGCCGATGGATGGCATCCTCTTGGATTACGCAAATTGGTATTAGAACCGGCTACTATGACGAGTTTAGATGAAAATCAGGATATTCCGATACGGATTTTTGTGAAAGATAACAAAATCTATTGTGAATTACAAGTAAAACAGGACTGTAATGTAAATTTCTTTCTTTACAATATGCAAGGTGAATTGCTATATCAGGACAGAAATAATTATTTGAACGCTGGCTTTCATACTTTGTCGTTCGTCCCGAGACATAGTGGTTTATTATTGGGTAAGGTGATTGTAGGAAATAAAGTTGTTGCTCAGAAAGTAAGTATTAAGTAGGTTTTAGCTTTCAAAAGATAGGTAAACCTGTTAGTAAATAAAATTGTATGAGTAAAATGTTTATAGTGATAATTCTAAGTCTAAGTACTGTTATCCAGGTTTTTGGAAAATGTGTGCTCACAGATGAGGAATTGTTGAACTTGACACAAAAACAAACTTTTCGTTATTTTTGGGACTATGCTCATCCGGTTAGCGGTTTGGCAAGGGAACGTTCCAACCGTACTCCTGAAACGGTAACTATCGGAGGTTCGGGCTTTGGAGTAATGGCCCTGATTGTAGGCATAGAACGATGTTTTATTACTCGTGAGCAGGGAGCTGAACGGTTATTGACGATGGTAGATTTTCTTCAAAATAAGGCAACACGTTATCATGGTATGTGGGCTCATTGGATAAACGGGACGACCGGTAAAACTATACCTTTCAGCCCGAAAGATAATGGAGCTGATATTGTGGAGAGTTCGTTCATGTTTGAGGGGCTTTTGACGGCACGACAATATTTTAACCGGAATAATGATGTTGAAACCCGAATTAGGGTTATTATTGATACTCTTTGGAATGAAGCAGAGTGGACTTGGTTTACACAGGGAAGAAATGTCTTATATTGGCATTGGTCTCCGAATTATGGTTTTGAAATGAACCATGAGATACGCGGTTATAATGAGTGTCTGATTACTTATATACTGGCGGCGGCTGCACCGAAGTATTCGATAAATGCGGATGTTTATCACCAAGGGTGGGCTCGTTCCGGAGATATGGTCAATGGGAAAAGTTATTATGGCATTGAACTTCCCTTAGGCAGTGAGTATGGGGGACCGTTGTTTTTTTCTCATTATTCATATTTAGGACTTGACCCGAGAGGACTGAAAGATAAATATGCCGATTATGAAAATCAAGTGAAAGCACATACATTGATTAACCGGCAATATTGTATTGAAAATCCGAAGGGGTATTCCGGATATGGCAGTCAGTGTTGGGGGCTTACGGCTAGCGATGGAAATAACGGTTATTCTGCACATGCTCCGACAAATGATAAAGGTGTGATAACTCCGACTGCAGCATTATCGTCGGTTCCATATACCCCGGAGTATTCCATTGATGCTTTACGGTATTTTTATGAGGTTCAGGGGAATAATCTGTGGGGAGAATATGGTTTTAAAGACGCATTTAATCCCGGAGAAAACTGGTATGCCGATTCATATTTGGCGATTGACCAGGGTCCTATTATCGTCATGATTGAGAATTATAGGAGTCAGTTATTGTGGAATTTATTTATGTCTCATCCTGATGTGTCGGCCGGATTAAGAAAATTAGGTTTTGTTTCACCTTATTTTGAATAAGGTAGATGTCTGATTTTAAAAATATAGTCTTCGTATTCTATTGATTACTAAGACTATAATGAAGATAAAGAAAGAATGTAGTACTAAAATAGAGTTGTCTTAAAATTGTTTTTTTTCGATGAAGTATCGGTAATGTAGTCAGATATTTTAAAGATAGAAGAATGCAATATAGTTTTGATTCCATAAAATATAAAAACACGATAGCATGAAAAATTTATTACTAACAGTGGCACTATTGGCCGGAACATGGGGACTTTACGCTCAGACAAGTTTTGATTATGAACAGGCGACCGAGAAAATTTATGGTTTCGGTGACGATATCGATCCGATAACAGTCAAAATAATAGATAATCCGGTAGCAGGGGGTATCAATACCAGCCGGAAAGTGGTTTCATATCATACGACGGATGGACGCTGGTGTGGCTTGAAGCAGCGTATCGATGCGATGGATGTAATTCAGACAAAGAAAAAGTACCAGTATTTTTCAATAAAATTTTATCAGCCTGTCGCTACTACGGCAGAAGTACAGAAAATTCGTCTCAAATTGTTAGGCTCATGGATGGATCTTTCGGAGAGTGCGATTAAAACCGGTATTGAAAATGGTATATTTAGTGAGGGTGCATCTATGGATGATGAAACTTTATGGACTTTATTAACGGGAGAACAGGGGCAAGAATTTGCCTTCGATGGTTCTGAGGCTGATGGTACGAGCCCGGTTAATAAAATTGCCGGCGAATGGATCGAATTAAAATATGACATTTCATTATTAAATGAAAATATGTTTCCTGATGGGAAAATTTATGGTTTTGCCATAGAACCGACCAATGGAGCAGGAAAAGTTGGAGATTATATCTGCTATGTTGATGATGTTAAATTTATAGAGGATCCTAATCCAGATGTAGAGGTTCCGGCAGATAGTTATACCTATTATACTTTGGATGATTTTGAAGGTGAGACTAAAGCATGGGTAGGCATGGAAAATGCTTCATGGGAAATTGTCGATAATCCTTTATCCGGAGATTTAATTAATAATAGTGCTAAAGTTGCTAAGGTTACGCGGGTAGCTGGGTCGAATAATTGGGCCGGAATTATACTCGACGGATTAGCTTTGAATATGGGTACAAAAGCTGTAGATACATATCGTTATGCTCATGTAAAGGTTTATAAAACGACTGCTGGTGAAATGAACTTTAAGGTCGAAGGTGGTCCTGCCGGAGCCAGTCTCGAATCTCCGGGTGTGCCTTATACTCCTGACGGAAAATGGCAGAATATCGTTTTTGATTTAACTGGAGCAAAAGCCGGAGAGTATGCTAAAGCTTTTATTATGGTAGACAGAACGGACAATATCCCGGAAGACTATATTGTATATATTGATGATATTAAGTTGAGTAATACGAATGTTATAGAAGGTTCTACCAGCGATATAGAGAATGCGAAAATGGGAGATGTATATATAGTCGGGAATTCATTATATATAAATCCGGATGTTGCAACCAATGTCTCTGTAAAGATTTATGCACCGACAGGCCAGATGTTATCAGATGTTTTCGAAGGGAAAGTTCAGTCGGGTATGCAAAGTCTGTCATTAGACATGGCAAAAGGTTTGTATATTGTTTTTGTAAAGATAAATGGTCAGGTAAAAACGTTTAAAGTGATAAGATAAGGCTAAAATGTGAGTATTGGTATAGGATGGGAAAAGGCCGAGAAAAATAAAAATCTCGGCCTTTTTGGGCTGTATGTGTTTATTTTAATTGGGGAGTAGGCTGTGGTGTAGTCGTTGGCCCATGGACAATTAATTTGCCATCAGGTGTGATTTCCATTGGGTCGATAAATACAACACGAGCATCACCGGAATCTTTGGTTCGTCCATGGTAAACGCAATACATTTGTCCGTTGGGTAAAGATAATACCATATTATGTCCCGTACCTGTGACAATTCCTCCTTTAGGTGTATTTTTTTCTAAAACAGGATTATTATCGGCTTTAACGAATGGTCCTAAAGGATTTTTAGAAGTTGCGTATCCGACAGCATAATGTTCACCTTTATAATAGTTCCCGGAATACATCATATAGTATGTACCGTCATACTCAAAGATAAAAGAACCTTCGGTCCATCTCCGGTTGATTTCACCAGAGAGTACAGACCGACTTTCCCATTCGGCTTGAGGGTCATCTATTTTATAAGGTGGTTGTAATAGACATACCGGCTCCCCTATAATCCCGCTAAAATCTGGTTTCATTTCCACGCCATATACCCAGCTTTCTTCTATTTCTTGGAATTTTCCTTCTTCCTTCATTTTTTTTGAAATCTCACTTTCTACCGGATGTTTATAGCAGCACCGGGAATAGTAAAGGTATGTTTTCCCATTTTTATCAAAAAGTAAATTGGCGTCGATGATTGGATAACCCGGGTCAAAAATAGGACGGTCATACATTTCTGTAAAAGGTCCGGTGGGTTTGTCAGAAGCAGCTACACCTATTCGGAAAATTTCTTCTTCATTATTGGGGTTTTCTTTCCAGTTTGAACTATAAAACATATAATATTTTCCATTTTTTTCGTATACCTCAGGAGCCCAAAACATATCGGTACCCCAGGAAGATGTGTCAGCTTTATATGCTACACCTTCATCTGTCCAGTGTGTTAAATCTGTCGAGGAATGACATTTAAATCCTGCGAGTCCAGATTCGTCGGTACCATACATATAAAATTTTCCGTCAGAAGCATATAGGATAAAGGGGTCTCCAAATTTTACAGGAATAGGATTTGTAAAAGTTTTTACCGCTTTGTTGTTACATGATATGAAAAGAATGGCCGAAAACAATGCGATTAGAAAAAGGAATTTTTTCATAATTTCTATTTTTATATTTTTTGTTAGACAGACTTTTTGCAAAGATAAAAATATTCATAAAAATAAGG
>NZ_LN877940.1:861098-1052611 GCF_001403595.1 Gabonia massiliensis
CAAAGATAAAAATATTCATAAAAATAAGGTTTTAGATAGAATTTCATTTAATGTTGTTATTTAAGGGTTTTAAAGTACTAAAATATGTGAGTAGTATTTTACCTTAATATTTTTTCGAGTTATTACGTCGTAGTACTTTTCAAATGTATTTGTAGATTATGTTTTTGAATACAGAGAATATTCTTTGTAAGTGATTCCTGTTTACAAAAAAGTTTGTTTTCAGTTGAGATAAACGGTTGGAATTTTTGGTTTTGAGAGTTTAGTGTATGAATGAAAAGGGAAGAAAATATAGGTGAAGACGGAGTAGGACAGAAATGAAGTTCTGACAGTTACCAAGTCAGAATTTCATTTCCTGTTTCTGTTATAAGTATGGTATGTTCCCATTGGGCAGATGGTAGTCCATCTTCGGTAAGAACCGTCCAACCGTTTTTTTCGTCTACATATACTTGATATTTACCCATATTTATCATTGGTTCTATAGTAAATGTCATGCCTGGAACAATGAGCATGCCTGTCCCTTTTTTGCCAAAATGCTCAACATTAGGAACTTCATGAAACTTGAGTCCGACACCGTGGCCGCAAAGGTCTCTTACAACAGAATATCCGTTCTTTTCGGCATGTTCTTGGATTGCTGCTCCGACGTCTCCTAATCGGGCCCAAGGTTGTGCTGTGGCTATTCCTATTTCAAGGCATTCTTTAGTTACTTCGACAAGCCTTTTCCATTCTTCTTTTACATCTCCTATCATAAACATACGTGAAGCATCGGAGAAGTATCCTTCATATATGGTAGATACATCTACGTTTATAATATCTCCGTTTTTTAAGATTTCATTTTCATCAGGAATCCCATGGCAGACTACTTGATTAATAGAGGTACATACGCTTTTGGGAAATCCTTCATAATTGAGAGGAGCAGGAATGGCATTATGGCTGGTTGTATAATCATATACCAATTTGTCAATTTCAGCAGTAGACATTCCTTCTTTGATGTTTGCTGCTACACAGTCAAGAACACCTGTATTAATGCGTGCACTGGCCTTTATGCCCTCTATTTGCTCAGGGGTACGAATAATACGAAGAGGAGGAACTTTATACCCAAAATGTTTATAAGTTAATATTTTTTTTTCTATTTCAGGGAGAATGTGTGATGCTTTTTTATGATTATGATGATTCTTTTTCATTACTTCAAATCTTGATAATATATAAAAACAAAAGAGATTGCCCCCATATTACCGGGCAATCTCTTGTATGTAGTGTAAATAATTTCTTGAAATTATTTGGCGGGAGTTGCCGGAGTTTCCGGTGCTGGTGCTGTAACTGGAGCTTGAGTCTGCTCGGGAGCACCTTGGTTTTCAAACCCGGGTTTAGTATTTACCGGAAGACTTTGCTGAACTTTATCTTTGATCTCAGAACCACTTGCAGCGTTCTGGGATGGTAAAAATGCCGCAGCGACAATACTCAATATGACTACAGTACCGGCTAGAGACCAAGTCGCTTTTTCGAGGAAATCGGTGGTTTTCCTTACTCCCATAATTTGGTTGGTTGATGAGAATCCTGAAGATAATCCCCCTCCTTTAGAATTTTGTACCAATACGATAAGAATCAAAAATATCGATGCAATGAGAATTAAAATGGTGATGAACAAATACATTTTGTTATTCAGTTTTTATGTTAATAATCAATTTTTCTAAAAATCTAATCTGGTCTGCAAAGTAAATATTTTTTTCCGGATATTTCAAACTTAATTTTTTAATTATTTCCAAAGCTTTGGAATATCTTTTCTGTTTGATATAAATTTTGGCTAAACTTTCGGTTAGAAAAGCTTCGTCTCCGGATTTTGTCAGTGTATCGTCTTCTGTTATTATAGGTGTGACCGTTGAGCTGGATTCGTCTTTCTTTATATTGAGAACCTCTGGAATATTATTTTGAACTTTTTCGATAAAGGAGTCGATTAAGTCCATTTGGCCTTGGTTATTGGATGTAATTTTCTCACTGTTGGTAAATGTAGAGAAATAATCTGTAGAGGCAACTGCCGGATTGAATATTGTTTTTTCCAATATTTTTTGCTCCTTCGATTGTTCTTCAGTAGATTCTGCAGAATAGTTTTCAAGAAATTTATCGATTAGAGAGAAAGAATTGTTATAAGTTGAGCCTTGAGTATTTGGAACTTCATATAATTGGGTCCAACGGTGACGTACTGCTTCGGTCATTTTAAATAATATTTTACGATCCGGAGCATATATTGCTTCTTTGTGTAGAGCTTCTTTGTAGAGAGGGGTCTCCTTAATTTTCTCAAGGTACAGTAATCGAGCAGCTTGAAAATATGGATATTCAAGCAAGATATTTTGGATTTCTTGTGCTGATAATTGTCGGTTTTCGTTTGACAATTCTTTGCGCATGTCGTCTCCGCTTATCATAATTACCAGTTTGCTACTGTTGCGTTAAAGATAAGGTCGGCAAGTTCAGCGACAATTTCCTTGATTAATCCGTCTTGTACTTGGTTTAGCATTTGGCTACTTGAGAAATCTCTGTATGCACTAAATGTTTGTTCCAAGTCAAATTGAGGGTCTTTACTATTAGTATAACGGACTTTTACGGAGACGGTCAACCGAGTTTGTGATGCATAGGCATCTTCAGTTACAGCTTGAGGTGAAAGATCGTATCCTGTAATCTCACCTTCTACTAAAAGGTCTCCACCACTGTTAACTAAAGATAATCGAGTCTGTCGTGTGTATACATCTTTTAATGCTTCATTAAAAGCGGGAGCTAACGGCGGATATACCAATGTTGCTCGAATAGGGAAATTTGCAACAGTAATTGTTTTTGTTTTTGTATAATCAATAGATGCTCCATTAAATTTATAGGATATGGTGCATGATGTCAAAACGATGAGTATGAAAACTAAAAAATGCTTCATTAGATTTATTCTAAATTGTACTCTTTGATTTTTCTATATAAAGTGCGTTCCGATATTTTTAATTCTTCGGCTGTCTTTTTTCTTTTGCCGTTGTTCCGTTCCAGCGATTTACGAATTGTTTCCCTTTCTATATCTTCCATAGTATAGGGTTCTTCTTCATAGTCGTTTTCAGAATGAATGATTTCACCATCACTTACACTATTATCGTCTAAATGATATGTTTTTATTACTGGGTGTATAATGTTAGGACTGGATAGAGGAGTAGTTGTATCTTGTCCGTAAACTTTCAAACTTTCATTATTAGGTACTGTACGGTTTGCCAATAGTTCATGAACGATATTTTTTAGTTCATTGACTTCTTTTCTCATTTCGAAAATGACTTGATACAACATTTCCCGTTCATTGCTGAATTGGAAACCACCATCTTTATTGTCATGCCCGCTTATGACTGGAAGTTTTTCGATATTGTAAGACGGTAAGTAGGGTAGTAGCACTTCAGCAGTAACCTCTCTTGATGTTTCGAATATTGAGACTTGCTCGGTTACATTCTTTAATTGCCGTATATTGCCAGGCCAGCGGTATGATAATAATGCCTCTTTGGCATCATCGGTTAATTGTATGGCAGGCATACGATATTTCTCGGCAAAATCGTTTGAGAATTTTCGAAATAATAATAAAATATCGTCTACTCGGTCTCTAAGAGGAGGAAGTTCTATGGGCACGGTATTTAATCGGTAAAATAGATCTTCTCTGAATTTGCCTTCTCCGATAGCTTTTACCATGTTTACATTAGTAGCAGCAACGATACGCACATTTGTTTTTTGTACTTTTGAAGAGCCTACTTTTATAAACTCTCCGCTTTCGAGTACACGTAACAACCGAGCTTGTGTGGTTAATGGTAATTCTCCGACTTCATCCAGAAAAATTGTACCGCCATCTGCTTCTTCAAAGTATCCTTTTCGGTCGGATAAAGCTCCTGTAAAGGAGCCTTTTTCATGCCCGAAAAGTTCAGAGTCGATTGTACCTTCAGGTATAGCCCCACAGTTTACAGCGATATAGCGACCATGTTTACGATGACTGTTGGTATGTATAATTTGTGGAAAAAATTCTTTTCCTGTTCCACTTTCTCCGGTAATAAGTACCGAAAGGTCTGTTGGTGCAATTTGTAATGCTCGGCTTACAGCGCGGGTTAGACCGGGAGCATTACCTATGATACCAAATCGTTGTTTTGCTTGTTGTATATCAGCTGGTGTCATAACTGTTATTTTGCTTGCATTTTTACAAAGATACAAATAATATGATAAATTGTTCTATTTATAGATATTCCGGTCTGTATCAAAATAAATAAATCAGATATATGTTTAAAATATTATTTATTCTTTTTTAGTTTCAGAGTTTCTTTTTTTAAGAATTTTCCGAATTGATCGAGATCTTTGAATTTTTGTTGTTGCTCTACTGAAATTGGTTCTCCGATGGATATATCAAATGTTACATTTCGTTTGTTAAAAATTTCTAATGGTAGACGAAGAGTTCGAATTCTCCAGTCTATTATACCTAAAAGATTATAAAAAAGAGAGTTATGTCCTTGAAAATAAATAGGAATAACAGGAACTTTAAATTGTTGAATCAGGCGGATAACTGTGGGCTGCCATTCTCGGTCTTCGATTCTTAATCGACTATTGATTTTTGACACAGCTCCTGCAGGAAAGAATCCGATAGGATGTCCATTTCTTATATGAGAAAGAGATTCTCGGATTCCGACCATGGAAATTTGCCGACGAGTTTCATTAGAGGTAGGTTCTACTGCTATAAAATTATCAGCCAATGCTTCAATGTAAGTTAGTATCCAATTTACCATGACTTTATAGTCTGGCCGATGAGAGCCTAATAGATGTATTAGAATCAATCCGTCTAACGCTCCATAAGGATGATTGGACACTGTAACAAAACCGCCTTGGGGTAATTGGTCAAGTACTTCTTTATGATGTATATTATAAGTAATACTTAATTCCTTTAGGATGGAATTGACAAATTCGGCTCCATTTTTATCACAAGAATGAGAATATAAATCATTTATTTTATTAATACCTGCTAACGAATATAAAATCTTTAATAGCAATGCTCCGGATTTCGAACGAAAAGCGGGTATGATGTATTGCAGATCTTCAAAGGTCAGTACATATTTTTTTCGTTTTTTATTTTCTGTATATTTTTTATCTTCAATTGCCATTATTCTGGTTTAAAATCGCTATGATTATATTAAATTCATAACAAAAGGTGTTCTGACGTCATTTTTTAATGAAGACACAAATATAAAATTTATTTTTTGAAGAATCTAATTTGATTATTTTTCCTTGATGACTCTTTGTTTTGTTTTGGGATTTTGTTATTTAATTTATATTGTTAAGAATAACATTAATATTAATTATTATATTTGCAACGTTTTTAGAATAATGTAATTTAATATATGTTTTTGTATAATATAAAAACTAAATAATAGTGCGATATCTTAATTCTTATGTACAACAAATCACTCTATTGATATTCCTTATTTGTGGAAGTTTTTCGGCTGTAACGATGGCACAGCGAGTGGCTGTCAGAACAAATTTGCTAGAGTGGGCTACTATTTCTCCTAATATCGGTGCTGAATTTGCTATTGCGCCTCATTGGTCCATTGATTTTGGTATTTCAGGTAATTTTGGTAATCCTACATCTTATAAAATCGACAATGTAAAAGTGCAGCCTGAGTTACGTTATTGGTTTGGTCGTCCGATGGCACGTCACTTTTTAGGCCTCACGGCATTTTATTCTTCGTATGATGCTTGTTTTAAGAATAAAAAACGTTATGGGGATGCAGGTGCAGCAGGTATAACCTATGGGTATGATTTTGTTTTGGGAAAACGTTGGAATTTGGAAGCGACGGTCGGTATCGGGGTCCTTCGGTATCGACAGTTTGGATATGCAGTAGAAGACCCTAAGCCTGGAAATATTAATGAAAGAGGTTGGGTATTGGCTCCTGTGAAGCTGGGTGTTACAATATCCTATATTATAAAATGATATAAGTATGTTATGAAGAATTGTATTCACATATTTTTTGTTGCAGTCTTTCTGTTTTTGTTTTCATTTACTGTTCAGGCTCAGACTATTAGGGTAAATGGTACTGTAAAAGGCAATAATGGGGAAAGACTTGTGGGTGTGACAGTGACTGATATTGCGTCAGGTAAAGTTATTGGTATTACTGATGAGGACGGAAAATATTCGGTTTTAATAAGTCCCAAGAGTACTCTTAAGTTTACTTCTATGGGGTATACTGACAATGAGATTAAAGTTAATGGGCGGCAGGTAGTAGATGTTATATTGAAGTCGACAGCTATAAAGATTAAAGAGGTTGCCGTGACTGCAAAATTTAAAAATAAAATTATTTTTGAACCGACTGATATAGAGGTTGTGGGAAATTACTTTCATTTACGCACTCGATTCAAAGTTCCTGATGAGATGTTTGGTACAAATACCCGATTGATTATACAACCGACTATTTATAATATTTCCAAAAAAGAGAGTAAATTATTGACTCCGGTTGTAAATGATGGAAGAGAGTATCGTCTCACTCAGGATCGTATGCTTGAGTTCAACATGAAAGAGAATGATCCTTTGGCTCCGTATGAGCGGCGTAGCGAAATGACTCGAAAGGGAGAAGTTATTGCTTATCATGATTCAGCATATGTAAGTAATATGCGAGATGATTTTCGCTCGGATGTAAAACTTACTATTGAGAATTATAATAAAATATTATTTGTCGATAGTTTTCAAATAGCGCGTGGGTTGGTGAATCCTATGCGTTTTTTTGAATATAATGTGGTATGTCGGGATATGACCGATAAAAAATATTGGCCAAAACCGGAATTACAATTACGAAATGATAAGGGGGAGGTACACTTGACTTTTGCTGTAGGAAAATCAAGAATAGATGACAAGAACCCTAATAACGCAAAAGAAATAGCGAAGCTTAATAACAGACTTTCTGAGATAGAAAAAGATCCTAATGCAAAGTTGCTCTCATTCCATATTTCAGGAATGTCATCTCCGGATGGACGGCTGGCGCAGAATGAAAAATTGGCACAAGAGAGAATGAAAGAGGCTTTATCTCGTATTACTTCTCGGTTAAGTCCGGTAACTCTTGAGTTTTTGGATATACATTCCGATGCAAAAGTTGACACTTGGCATACGGCAGTACAAATGATGAGAGATGACGGTCTGACAGAGGAGGCCGAAAAAGTGCAAGCTATCATAGATAAATATCCTAATAAAGCTGATATGCAGTGGAGAGCAGTTATTAAACTTCCTTTTTATCGAAAAGTAATAGTTCCCAATATCTTACCTCGTATGAGAAAGGTTGAGTACAATTTTTCATATTCTATTTATCGTTATCTTACTGATGAGGAGATAAAATCTTTGTATGAAGCCAAAGGATATAAAGAGTTATCACGTCATGAGTTTTGGAGAATGTTTGCAATGGCCAAGGATGATAAAGAACGAGAGACTTTGTACAAACAGGCTTTAGAGGTATATCCTAAATATACACTTGCGGCAAACTCTTTGGCTGCTCTTTATCTTCGGCAAAATCGGACGGATGTCTCTATTTTGGAACCTTTTGTAAGCAAGAATGCCCCAGAGGAGGTACTTATAAATCAGACGCTTATGCTTTTAAATGACTTTCAATATTCTAAAGCTGATTCAATCGTATCTTTGATTTCTGAAGAAGATGATATAGAAGAGATAAGAGCTGTAACAAGAGCATTGAATGGAAATTATCAAGAGGCGTTGAATCGGTATGCCAAAGATGGGGGAATAAATGAAGTTGTATTGCTTTTGGCATTAAAAAGGAACGAAGAAGCATGGGAAAAAGCTAAATTACTTCCTGCGGATTCGGCTAAGGCTGAGTATCTAAAAGCTGTTGCGGCAAATAGACTCGATCGTATAATGGATGCAATGAATCATCTGGAGAATGCGTTTGAACTGGATCCGTCTTTAAAAGAAATAGCTAAGGCGGATGGAGATATAATGGACTTGTTGTAATGTTTCAAAGATGAAAAATTTATTATTAAAAAGATATATTCAGGCATTGATAGTCCTGTTATTTTTTGTAGCAAATGAAACATTTGCGCAGATAAATGCATTGGATTATACGTTACAAAAAAGGCGTAAAGCTGAAAAGTTTGAGTCAAATCATATAAAAGACCATTTGTTTTTATCTGGAGCAATAGGTGCTGAATATTTGAAAAATGATAACTCTTCTGGTTTGTCAAATGCAATTGGGCCTAAGGCTTCTCTTTATGTCGGTACTTGGTTTACTCCGGTAATAGGAATGCGTGTCGGAGTAGAAGGAGCCTATTTACCTACAGGAAATGTGTCCCGCATTGTCTCATTAGGTCTCGATGCCGATTATTTGATGAATATTTCGGCATTTGCTGCAGGTTATAATCCTGAACGTCTTTTCGATGTAATTGCTATAGCAGGAGTTAATTATCACTCGTCATTAAAAACGGGAAAAATTCGACATATATCAGGTGCAAATATAGGATTACAGGGAAAGTTTAACCTGTCTCCTTTGGTGGATTTTTTCATAGAGCCTAAGTTAAGTGTATATGGAGATAAAATAGATTATTCTACGCAATGGCGGCAATATAATTTGGCCGGCTCATTGATGGCAGGGGTTACTTATAAAATGGTTCCGGATAAACAACGAGCATCTTTGTCTTTATTTGGAAAAGGAGCCTTTGAACATTTATTCATTTCGGGAGGAATAGGTGCACAAATGTTGTTATCTCGACGTGTAGTGGATATGAGTGTCAAAAATTGGTTGGGCCCGGCGGCCCGTTTGTCAATTGGTACTTGGTTCAATCCTGTATCAGGGTTAAGATTATCGGCAGAGGGAGGTGCATCGAAATGGATTGAGTCAAATTATGGTAAAAGCCGTTATCTAAAAACTGTTGGAGGAAGTTTAGATTATTTATTGAATCTTAATTCTGCTTTTGGAGGATACAATAAAGAACGTAAGTTCGAGTTGATTGGTGTTGCAGGGGTGGACTTGGTTTATGGCGTGAAAAATGGAGATAAGAATATTGTTCCGGGAATTGGTGCAGGCTTGCAAGGGAGTCTCCGTTTGAATAGAAATTTGGATTTGTTTATAGAGCCGGAATTGACAATGTATCATAAACATTTGGCTGGGGAAACTTCCTCTCGATTTGATCTTTTAGGGAATGTGTATGTCGGTTTAACTTATAATCGAGAAGAATCTGCTTTAAGAAATAATAAAGGTAAGTTTGTAAAAAACAGCTTTTTTGACAACATGTTTATTTCTTTGTCAGGCGGTGGCGGTGTTTTGGTTTCTAATCCGATGTTATCAATGTCGACGGTAGACAGGTTGAGCCCTATGGCAACAGTATCAGTAGGAAAGTGGTTTACACCAGTGTCTGGGTTGCGGTTATCCGGAAGTATGATTGGCTTGTCGACGTTGAATAAAAAGAAACAATTGATACATGAAGCAGTGGCAGGTGGTGAGGTTGATTATTTGTTGAATTTATCTTCGTGGTTGTCTGGTTATTATCCAGAACGTAAGTTCGAAATTTCAGCTTTTGCGGGCCCTTCTTTGATGTTGCGGTCGCAGAAAATATATCCGGTTGTAAATGCTGGTCTTATTGGATCTTGGAATATAACACCGTCTTGGGCTTTATACTTGGAACCAAAAATTGGGTGGACTCCTAATCGAAAAGGTTTTAATGATGCTTTGGCAACCTATCAAATGGTTTTTGCTTCAGCGTCTTTAGGTGTTTCATATCGTTTTGTGGGATATGATAAAGCGTCTTATCATGCAGAATTTGAGAAATCTGATTCCCGAAAATTCTTTGTATCTCTTGCCGGTGGATTTTCTTCATATTTTGATACACGTTTGGTGCGTGCCGGAGTAAAGGATCAAATCGGAGGTATAGGACGAGCTTCGTTGGGCCGTTGGTACACTCCTTTGTCTGCGTGGAGGGTGTCGGTATCGGGTGGGGCTGTACCCAGTTATGGGACATCTCAGACAACATTTGGAGACCTTTCGTTGGATTACATGATGAACTTGAATACTCTTTTTGCTGGTTATAAACCTCGCCTTTTTGATGTCAATGCCGCTGCCGGCGTACATGCTGCTTTATCTTTGAATAAAGGTAAGTTTAATGTAACACCAGGGATATCGGCTTCATTACAGGGATTGTTTAATGTAACTTCAGGCTTTGGCTTATATATAGAGCCTCAGCTAGTTGGATATCTTGGAAAATTTGATGGTAAAAGAAAGGTAAATCCTGTATCGTCAGTGTTATTGGGTATCAATTATAAACCGAAGTCTCCTCAAGGACAACGAAAGAATATGTCTGTTGATAATCCTAATTTTATTTCTTTGTCCATAGGTTCAGGTGCGTATGCCATGAGCATGGTAAGGAGTGATTATTCTGCCGCAGATAAGATGATGTTCGATGCCGAAGTTTCGGCTGGTCGTTGGATAAACTCCGTAAACGGTTTACGTTTGACATTTGCTTCATCATCAACTAAAGTAGGGGGAAGATATAATATTGATAAAGGATTTAATTTGACGATGTTGGGATTGCGAGCAGATTATTTATTGAACCTTACACAGTTGATTTCGCGCGATGTCGATAGTCGTTTTAATATGTCGGGTATAATCGGAGGAGGTGTTGCTTTTCCGAAAGGGAAAGCTGAGGGTGAAACAACGTATAATTTTACAGCAGGAGCGCAGTTCTCTATTAAAGTATTACCTTATTTAGATTTGTATGCGGAACCTCGTATATCAGTGTGGGGAGATAAAATAGACCGTCAGGTCTCTCCAGCAAAGTTTGATGCTGATGGTCGGATATTAATTGGGGCATCTTATCGTTTCTAAAAAGATAGTATTATATAAGATACACTAAGATGAAAAAGAGAAATGTTTGTATATACAAACATTTCTCTTTTTCATCTTAGTGCTTGAATATAAGACTTATGCTAAAGTTGAAGATATACTCATGTAAATGAGCATTCCGATAATATCGTTGGTGATAGTTATAAACGGACCGGTAGCGATGGCGGGATCTATTTTAAAACGTTCCAGTGTCATTGGGACAATTGTTCCGAAAATAGAGGCGAATATCACGACAGAAAATAGTGATAGAGATACGGATATGGTGACTCCATTGTTTCCCATACGTATCCAATTATAGACAAAGACTAATGCCGAAATCATACAGGCATTAATCAATGCTACTCCTAATTCTTTGAGAATTTGTTTTCCGGAATTCCGCAAAGAAAAAGACCCATTAGCCAAGCCCTGTACTACAATAGCCGAAGATTGTATACCGACATTTCCTCCGGTACCTCCTATTAATGGAATAAATAAGGCCATAGCTGGGTTGGAAACGAATCCGGCTTCAAAATTTCCTAAAATAACGGAATTTGCCAATCCTCCGAACATTCCTATAAGTAACCAGGGAAGACGGGCCGATGTTTGAGTAAAGATTGTATCCGTACTTTCTACATCTTGGGAAAGACCTGATGCTAATTGATATTCACGTTCTGCCTGTTCACGCACTTCGTCCATGACGTCGTCCACAGTAATTCGTCCAACCAAGCGTCCGATGCTGTCGATAACTGGCACGGCAACTAAATCATATTTTTCAAAAGCTTGAGCTACCTCTTCAATAGGCGTGTCGGTTTTGACTGACACGGGGTCTTTTTTCATGACGTGCTTAATCTTCGATACAGAAGGATTGGTAATCATTTTTTTTAAAGGAAATACACCTTTGAGCCGTTCGTCATCATCGACGACATAGACATAATATATTTCGTCCATATCTTCGGCTTGTATACGCATTTCTTTTAGGCATTCCGGCATACTCCAGTTTTCATTTACGACGACCATTTCTGTACCCATCAGACCTCCAGCTGTATCTTCGTCATACTTTAAGAGGTCAACGATGTCACCGGCTTGTTCTACATCATCAATATGGGAGAGAATCTCCTCCTGTGCTTCTTCGTCCAGTTCCCGGATAAGGTCTACAGCATCATCTGTGTCAAGATGGTCGATAAATTGTTTTGCAATCATCTCATTGGGGAGACGTTTCAGCAACTTTTTCCGATCATCTTCATCCAGCTCCATAAGTACGTCGGCAGCTTTTTCACTATCGAGTAGTCGATAGATAAATTCTGCTTCATCAAGATTAAGAGCCTGGTAGAGCTCTGCTATATCGGCAGGATGCAAGTCTTTAAGATATTCTTTCGCTTTTTGTTCGTTTTTATCATCGATAACCTGCTGTATTTCCTTGATATATTCTTCAGAAAATTTTTCCATAATTAAAAAATACCGGTTAAAAAATACGGATATTAGATTATTTTAATACATATTTTTCCATACGATTTGTTAAATCGATAAATTGCTGAACAGATAATTGTTCCGGTCTTTTTTCGAATATTGGGTCATTATAGAGTTCACATTCTTTATATAATAATGGTTTCAATGAATTACGTAAAGTTTTCCGTCGTTGGTTAAATCCGGTTTTTACGATTCGTTTAAAAAGGTGTTCATTGCACCCAAGCTGTGTAATGCTATTTCTCGTCATGCGTATAACAGCAGATTTTACTTTGGGGGGAGGATTAAAGACGTGTTCATGAACGGTAAATAAGTATTCAATATTGTACCATGCTTGTAATAAGACACTTAATATTCCATAAGTTTTACTTCCGGGCTTAGCTGCCATACGTTCCGCGACTTCTTTTTGTATCATTCCGCTACAACAAGGTATTTGGTCTTTATAATCGAGGACTTTGAAAAATATCTGACTGGATATATTATATGGATAATTACCAATGACACAAAACTGTTTATTACCAAAGAGTTCAGATAAATTTAATTTAAGAAAGTCTTTTTCAATAATACGGTTTTCCAATTCCTTGTAATTTTGAGTCAGATACGCAACAGACTCGTTATCCAATTCTACTACAGTAAGGTCATGTCCCTGTTCAAGTAAAAATCGGGTAAGAATACCCATTCCTGGACCAATCTCCAGAGTCGGAAAGTCTTTATATTCAGAAAGAGTGTCAGCAATGCGGAAAGCAATATCTGTATCTTTCAGAAAATGTTGTCCTAAGGCTTTTTTGGGTCTAACCGTATCTATCATTTCTTAATTTTGTATCGAAATTTTGTTAATCAATGTATAAATTGTAAAGAGAAATCTAAATAAACATTTTTGGCCGGCATAAAGTTTATAATAAAACAGTATCTTTGCCTCATACAAAGGTAAGAAATAATATTTTTTAAATCGACTAAGTTGAAAAAATTACTCCGTAATACACTTAAGTTTTTAGTGCCTCTTATATTAGGTGTAGGCATATTTTGGTTTCTGTATAGCAAACTCGATACAAAAGAGATTTTTACCATATTAAAGTCTGAAATCAATTATTCGTGGATATTTCTTTCTATGTTTATAGGCTTGTTAAGCCATGTGGCAAGGGCTTATCGATGGCGTTTGCAATTACGTACTTTAGGTCAGAATCCAACGATGAGGACTCTTACGAATGCAATTTTTGGTACATATGCTATGAACCTTTTATTTCCTCGGTTGGGTGAGGTCTGGAGGTGTACTTATGTTTCTCGTCGGCAACAGATGTCGTTTACCCAAGTTTTAGGTTCTGTATTTTCAGACAGGCTTACTGATACCATATCTGTTGTTTTCCTTACGGTGGTTATATTTTTTCTGCAAATGCCTGTTTTTCGGGAATTTTTAAGAAAATTTCCCACAATAGAGGAGGCTGCATGGCAGACTGTTACTTCCCCGTGGTTATATATAGGCTTTGTATTCGTTGTCATATTTATAATATGGTTATTTAGTAAAAAGACTGAAAATAAATACGTTCTTAAGATAAAGGGAATGGTAAAGAATCTTTGGTTTGGATTCAATACAGTCTTAAAAATGAAACAGAAGTATAAATTCTTTTTTTATACAATTCTTATTTGGTTGTGCTATTTTTTACAACTTTATGTTTGCCTTTTTGCCTTTCCTGCAACAGAACATTTGGGGATTTTGGCAGCCCTTGCACTTTTCATTATGGGAAGTATTAGTATGGGTATTCCTGTACAGGGAGGTTTAGGCCCATGGCATTTAGCTATAATTGCAACTTTGGCGTTATATGGTGTTGGTGAGAATGCTGCTGGGGCTTTTGCTTTGGTAGCTCATGGAATACAAATGATATTGATTATGATTTTAGGTATATATACGATGTTCTCTATTGCTTTGGAAAAAAAGAATGTACAAGCCGAAGAGCAACCTCAAATGGATCATAAGGAAATAAATGTTTTACCATAAAAAGATCTCTTATGAATAAAGAAATTGCATCCCTTGAACCTCAAATTTTGTGGCAGCACTTCAGTACTATATGTGAGATACCTCGTCCATCGGGGCATTTAGAAAAAATAACCCGTTATATAATGGAGTATGGGAAAAGCCTGGGTTTAGAGACTTTAAAAGATGATGCAGGAAATGTTCTTATTCGTAAGCCGGCAACGTCTGGGATGGAAAGCCGTAGGCCCGTTATATTGCAGGCTCATCTTGATATGGTTCCTCAAAAGAATGCTTTGGTAGAACATGATTTTGAAACAGACCCTATTGATGCTTATGTCGATGGAGAATGGGTAATGGCGCGTGATACGACGTTGGGGGCTGATAATGGAATAGGTATGTCTTCTATTCTTGCAATATTAGGTTCCCAGACACTGAAACATGGTCCCATAGAAGCTTTGTTTACTTATGATGAAGAAACAGGGATGTATGGGGCTGTTGGGCTGAAGCCCGATTTGCTTCAGGGTGATATATTACTAAATACCGATTCGGAAGAGGAGGGTGATATATATATGAGTTGTGCTGGAGGGGTAGATCTTGATATAAGTTTTCGGTTCAAGGAGATTCCTTATATTGCGTCGGAAGAAGAATTGGCAATGAAGTTACGTTTGACTGGGCTTAAGGGTGGGCATTCAGGTGTGGATATTCATTTAGGAAGAGCAAATGCCAATAAACTGATGTTCCGTTTTTTGAAATATGCAGTACAGGAATATGAGGCTCGTTTGGCATGGGTAAGTGGTGGAAATATGCGCAATGCGATACCCAGAGAGGCTGTTGCTATTGTTATTATTCCGGCTGAGTGGAAAGATGATTTTGTAAATGAAGTTGCTGATTATGAATTTTTGTATAAGCATGAATATGCAACGATAGAAGATGCTATTTCTTTTACAGCAGAAGAAGTCGAAACTCCTAAAGCTCTTATTCCTGAAGAGATACAAGACGATTTGATCAATTCGATAGTAGCATGCCAGAATGGGGTGGAGAGAATGATTCCGGGAGTTCCTGATGTTGTGGAGACATCTTCGAGTTTAGGTATTGTCAGTGCAGAAGAAGAATTGATAGAAGTAAAAATCTTAGTACGTAGTACCAGTGAAAGTCGGAAAAAAGCGTTGGCATCCAGTCTTGAGAGTACATTTTTATTAGCTGGGGCTAAGGTAGAAGAAAGTGGGGGATATCCTGGTTGGGAACCAAATTTGGATTCCCCGATATTGAAAACAGCTATTGATGTACATACGAAAGTATTAGGGATAAAGCCTGAAGTTAAAATTATGCATGCTGGGTTAGAATGTGGTATTATTGGGGCAACATATCCAAATCTTGATATGATATCATTTGGCCCTACTATTCATCATCCTCATTCTCCGGATGAAAAGGTAAATATTGCATCAGTTGAACGGTATTGGAGATTTTTGACAAATTTGTTGGAAAATATACCGGTTCGTTAAACCTTTTGCTTTTAAATTAGTCCAATATCTGTCTTTTGATAAAATCAAGGCAGAAAAAACCTTAGGATAAAACGCAGGATTGTATCAAAAGTAGATGATACAGTTCTGCGTTTTGTTTTGAGAATTTATTAACCAGAGTATAAAGAATGTGTAACGTCGATGAACAATAAGAAAGTAAAATTATTGTTGAAGATTGGTATACCTATTGTTATTGTAGGAGGGTTAGCCATATATAAAATGAACTATTATCCTACGGTAGGCCAACAAGAAAGAAGTAATAAGAAGGGAGATAAATCGATACCTGTAAATGCTTATATTGTAAAGGCTCAAGGACTTAGTAGTAACATTCAGGCAGTAGGAACATTGATGCCAAATGAAGAAGTCGATTTAGTAGCCGAAACAACGGGAAAAGTTATAGGTATTTATTTTGAAGAAGGTACTCGAGTAAAAAAAGGAGAGCTATTACTTAAGGTAGATGATGCAGACTTGCAGGCTCAGCTTATGAGAGCAAAATACCAGCAGAAATTATTGTCGGAGCAATTGGAGAGGCAGCGTGTTCTTTTTCAAAAAGATGCTGTCAGTAGAGAGGAGTATGATAAAGTACAGACCGATTATAATATGGTAGAGGCTGATATTGCTTTGCTTGAGGTAAAGATTGCACGAACCGAATTACGTGCACCTTTTTCTGGAATTATTGGTTTTCGTAATGTGAGTTTGGGGGCATATTTGCAACCGAGTACAATCGTAAGTCATTTAGTAGATGATAATCGTTTGAAAGTTGAATTTTCTATTCCAGAGAAATATGCTTCGGATGCAAAAATAGGAGCTACTGTACGATTTAAGACAGAATCATCAGAAAAGTTATTTCCAGCAAAAGTGTATGCAATAGACCCTAGGGTAGATACTCAAACACGTACTATTTTGTTGAGGGCTTTGAGTGAAAATACCAACCATGAGCTTTCTCCGGGAATGTTTGCGCGAATTGACCTGATAACTTCTCATTCTAATAGAGCTTTATTGATACCTACTCAGTCTGTTGTTTCAGATATGGAAGGGAAAAGTGTCTGGGTGGTAAAAGACGGCAAAGCAAGAACTGTCCCTGTCGAAACTTTTCAGAGAACAGAAAATCAGATAGAGATTTTATCTGGACTATCAATTGGGGACACAGTATTGGTATCAGGATTAATGCAAGTTAGAGAAGGTATTCCTGTAACGCTTTCACAGGTAGAATAATATTAGTTTAAATCGATTTGTTAAACAATTATTTTTATGAGTTTATCATCTACCAGTATAAAAAGACCGGTATTAGCTACTGTAATGAATATTTTGTTTATTATTGTAGGGATGATTGGTCTTACATTTTTGGGGGTTAGAGATTACCCTAGTGTGGACCCTCCGATTATTACAGTAAGTACGACTTTTACAGGTGCTAATGCCGATGTTATAGAGACCCAGATAACCGAGCCTTTGGAATCAGCGATTAACGGCATTCCGGGAATTCGATCTTTGGTAAGTCAAAGTAGGGATGGGAGGAGCAATATAACTATAGAATTTGAGTTGGAAGTCCCTCTTGAAACTGCAGCTAATGATGTGCGCGATAAGGTTTCGGGTGCATTACGTAAATTGCCTCAGGATATAGATCCCCCTGTTGTAACGAAAGCAGATGCTGATGCACAGCCTATTTTCGGCTTATATCTAAGTAGCGATAAACAATCGATTATAGATGTGAGTACTTATGCCGATTTACATGTGAAAGAGAGATTGCAAACTATCTCTGGTGTAAGTAGTGTGGAGATATGGGGAGAAAAACGATTGGCTGTGCGTATGAAGATGGATCCTATGCTGTTGTCAGCTTATGGCATTACTCCGATGGACGTGAGCGATGTTGTTTCGAAGGAAAATGTCGAGTTGCCGTCCGGCCGTATTGAAGGAGATAATACAGAGTTGACGGTACGTACCTTGGGGAGATTGATGACCGTTGATGATTTTAATAATTTGATAATAGCTCACCAAGGAGATAAGGTAGTACGTTTTAAGGATGTAGGAACAGCTGAAATAGATGCAGAGAATAAGCGTTCTATCATGAAGATGAATGGAAAACCGATGGTAGGATGTGTTATCATACCGCAGCCAGGGGCTAATTATGTAGATATTGTTGACCGGGCATATAATGTAATTGAGGATATAAAGAGTGATTTGCCTGAAGATATGGAATGTGGCATATATATGGATGATACGGTATTCATTCGTAATTCTATAAATGAAGTGCAGTCGACGATTGTTGAAGCATTTGTACTGGTTGTCCTTATTATATTTCTTTTTCTCAGAAGTTGGCGTACGACATTAATTCCTGTTTTGACAATACCTATATCTCTGATAGGAACATTTTTTGTGATGTATTTGGCCGGATTTACAATAAATATTCTTACTCTTTTAGCTATAGTATTATCGATAGGTTTGGTGGTGGATGATGCTATTGTGGTGATGGAGAATATTTATAATAAGGTAGAACGAGGCATGGCTCCACTTGAAGCCGGATTTAAAGGCTCCCAAGAGATATTTTTTGCTGTTATTGCGACGACAGTAGCTTTAGTCGCAGTGTTTGTTCCTATCGTATTTTTACAAGGGACGACAGGCCGGTTGTTCCGTGAATTTAGTGTTGTTATTGCTGGAGCAGTGACAATATCGGCTTTTGTTGCCTTGTCGTTCACTCCGATGCTTTCAACTAAGCTGTTGACGAAGAATGTCACGGATAACAAAATTTATAAAGTAACCGAACCTTTTTTTGTTTGGTTGACATCGGCTTATCGTAATACTCTTTTGGCTTTTATGAGGCATCGTTATATTGCTCCGATTATATTAATCCTGGCGGGTGTTGCTATTTGGTATTTCTGGGGAAATTTACCATCAGAGATGGCTCCTTTAGAGGATCGGTCACAAATGCGGATTACTTCGACAGCGACGGAAGGCACGAGTTTTGAGTATATGGAGCAATACGTTGATGACTTGGTAAAATATTTGGAAAATGAAGTTCCTGAACAGGACTTGACTATGTCTTTAGTCGGACGTGGTGGTCAGACAAATTCAGCATTTTGTAATTTAATGTTGGTTTCACCAGAAGACCGGGACAGGACGCAACAGGAAATTGCAGATGATTTGGCACCCAAAGTGCGTCAGCTTACCGGAGCTCGTACTATGGTAACACAAAGGCAAACTTTTGGGAATCGTAGGGGCGGATTACCGGTAGAATATGTGATACAGGCAAAAAATTTGGAAGATTTAAAAAAAATTTTACCTGTATTTATGAATGAAGTTGCTGCCAGTCCGATGTTCTCAGCTTATGACTTGAACCTTAAATTTACCAAACCGGAATTGTCAATCAGCATAAATCGGGATAAGGCTGCCTTATTGGGTGTTTCGGTTCAAGATATTTCGAGAACATTACAATTAACCATGAGTGACCAGCGTATTGGCTATTATATTTTGAATGGGAAACAGTATCAGATAATTAGCGAGTTTGATAAATCCCGGCGAAATAAGCCGGCTGATTTGGCTACTATATATGTTCGGAATAAAAATAATGAATTGATAAGTTTGGATAATTTGGTAACTGTAGATGAAAGTAGTACACCACCCCAATTATATCGATATGACCGTTTTGTTGCAGCTACGGTTTCTGCTTCGCCGGCAAAAGGAAAGACGATGGGACAAGGTATAGAAGAGATGGATAGGATTGCAGAAAAAGTCCTTAATCATGATTTTAAAACAACATTATCAGGAAGTTCTAAAGATTTTGTTGAGAGTTCTTCCAGTTTATTATTTGCATTTATTTTAGCATTAATATTTATATATTTAGTACTTGCGGCACAATTTGAGAGTTTTCGAGACCCGTTAATTATTATGCTTACTGTTCCATTGGCTTTGGTGGGCGCTTTATTGTCTTTATGGTACTTTAATCAAACAATGAATATATTTAGCCAGATTGGTATTATAATGCTTATTGGTTTAGTTTCGAAAAACGGAATTCTTATTGTGGAGTTTGCCAATCAGCGTAAGGCTGAGGGGTTATCGATGAGGGAAGCTATCATTGATGCATCTGCTGCCCGTTTTCGCCCGATATTGATGACGAGTTTGTCTACTGTGCTGGGGACATTACCGATGGCTCTTGCTACGGGAGCTGGAGCTGAGAGTCGTATTGCAATGGGGATTGCTGTTGTCGGAGGAATGATATGTGCAACAGGTTTGACATTGTATGTAATACCTGCTATTTATACATATTTGTCTGCATCTAAAGTACGAGTTGTTAATGAAGAAACCTTTACAAAGTCATGATAAAGTATCTTTTTTATGTTTTATCTTTTGTGTTGTCGATAGACGTTTGGGGACAGCAACAAATATTATCTTTAACTGATTGTATTGCTCGGGCTTTAGATGCTAACTATGGTATCAGAATAGCTCGCAATGAGCAATTGATAGATAAAAATAATATTAATTATTCGGTATTTTTGCCTACATTATCGGCTTCAGGAACTCAGAAAGAGTCTATTGTCGATTCGAAACGTAAAGATGCAAATAGTGGTATTACACGGGATTTTAAAGGTAGCGTGAGTGATAATTATGGTGCAAATATAAATCTGAATTGGACCTTATTTGATGGTCTGGCTATGTTTACTACTCATAATCGTATGAGGGAACTTTGGGCTGTTGGTGAGCTGGAAACAAGAATGGCTGTAGAGGAGTTGATAGCGCAAGTGAGTGTGGGATATTATTCTATATTGGTACAGCAGAGCTTATTGGATGCAGCAAAGCAAAGTCTGGATATTTCCATGCAGAGATATGAAATTGCTCGTCAGAAACATAGTATAGGAAGTTTGTCTGGTTTGGAGCTGAAACAGACGAAAATAGACTTGAATACAGATAGTTCTAAATTGGTAAAACAACAGGAACTTTTGAAGAGTGCTTATATAAATCTTAATCAGTTGATGAATGAAGATTTGCATCGGGTAGAATATATTTGTGATACGATATTATTAGGCCCGGTTTTAGACCGAGAGGAAATACGAACAATGATGCTTGAAAATAATACGGCTTTGTTGATGGCACGTAAAGAACAACGTATTTCAGAGTTGGATATGAAGCTGGCAAAATCGGCTTATTTTCCTACGGTCGATTTTTCAGCTGGTTACAGTTTTTCTCGGACAGAGTCTCCGTCATCAGTGTCGACATTTAATCAGACTACGGGGCCGTTTTGGGGATTTTCATTAAATGTTCCTATATTTAATCGTTTAGAAACACGTCGCAAAGTTAAGAATGCAAAGATAGCGATAGAAAATAGTAGGTTATCTTATCAAGAAGTTGAATTACAAATGAGTGGAAATTTGGCGCAATTATATAATACTTATCAGAATAGTTTATTAATGGTCGATTTTGAGACTGAGAGTGCAAATGTAGCATACCAAACTTTAACTACTGCATTAGACCGCTATCGATTGGGCAGCTTGTCAGGTATAGAATTTCGTGATTTTCAACGAAGTTATCTTGATGCCGTAACTCGAAAAGTGGATGCTCTTTTTCAGGCAAAATCATCAGAGATATCATTGTTGTTACTGAGTGGACATTTAAAAGAAGAGTGATGCCTATGAATGTGAAAAAATATGCGCTTAAAATATAAAAATATATATTTTAAGCGCATATTTTTTTGATTGAGGAAATTATATTTCCAGCTCAGGAAGCTGATCGACAAGTACTTTTTTGATTTGTTTATTTTTTATTTGGTCTATGATAAGGGTCGATCCATCGACTTTATGCTTTATTTTATGTTTTTCTATAATCATTTTAGGAGCATTATACAGAATCCCTGATTTACAAGTATCAGAAGATATAATCAAATATGCTTCGTCATTTTCTGTAAGGTTACATTTTATATTCCAGTTATCTATAGAAATACTATTGTTTGTACAATTTAATGTTGGACGTTTTTCTCCTTTTTTATGAGTATCGATGATTGTCAGAAATCTGGCTTTTTTCGTTTTAGGTGTCGTTGCTGAAAAATGCCAATGATTCTTGTATTCTATACGTTTTCCGTTAGCATCGGTTTTATTTAGCCAGTTTATTGCTGGAGAAAAAAATTCATCGGATTGTTTAATATCAATGGGATGAGAACTTAGTATATAAGCATCTGATGTTCCGGTTTTATTCTCTCCTTTTACCAAGGTATAGCTAACATTCTTTTTTATATCCATGGGATTGGTTACAGTGTGAAGTAGAAAAGTCCATGTAATGGGTTCTGTGCCTTCTAATTCATCATAAATGACGAATAATCCACTGTCTCCAAGTTTGGCGACGTGTCGTTTGTATGTCTTTACTTTATTTTTGTCCCATCCGTTTTCTGGAGAAAATTTTGTTCCTGATAATCGAGCTCTCTCCAACCATAGGGGAGAGGTTACTTCTCCATATGCATTTGAAGCATCTCCAATGAAATATGATATATTATTTCCTTCATAGAATCGGGGAATCCATCCATACCCCTCTGTTCCTATTTTTTGTCCCATCCCATCGGCCAGTATGGTGTTATGAGCTCGCGTATTACGGTAGGAATACATGCAATGGTCATCTGTAAAGCCCGTTCTGTGTCCGCTGCTATAAAAGATTGGTTGGCCTCCGTAAAATGTATTAAATGCATTTTGATTGGCTAATGCATGTGATGTAGAACCATAAGGACTTGAGCGAAAGGAAAGCATTGCATTTTCTTCTGTTCTATCAGGATGGGTGTGCATAGTTACTAATCCAGTTTGGGGGAAGACTTTAGTATGTGGGAGTTCTGCTAATCCAGGACTATTTTGAGGTAATTGTTTATGAGTTGTCAAACGATACCAAGTCAGGTCTCCGGATTTTCCTAAAAAGGATTTTTTTAAAATATCGGGTTCTCGTTCCAGTATTTTTTTTACATAGTCGGCAGCATAGCTATTGTTGCATTCACGGGCTAAAGCGTCAGCATATCCGACTCGAGAGCCATTAGGTTTTTTCATATTTTCATGAGAGTTACCGTGTCCTGCAGACATAGAACCGGGCAATTGATGATAAATAGTATATAATGCAGAACCGTTATACCAAGGATCAGAGAAGAAATCAAAACCTGTAATTCGAGAATAGAATGCAGGAACTTCGATGAGTGTTCGTATATTTACATGGAAATAGGAATCTCCATTGTGCCAAGCTCCATCGTCATTTAATCCTGGGAATCGAGCTACCCACATATTATAACAATAATCTACCCAAATGTTAGCCTCCGGAAGATCTCCATAAGTGGTGAAGGCAGCCATTGTGAGTATACGTAACGTCATTTGCCATACATGATTATCAGCGATACGGTTTTCAAGGTGATTTACAAATTCTTCAAAGAATTGATTCCCATTTTCCCGTATACCTTCTAAGAGTATTTTTTTTTCGTTTTTAGTCATCAAATCATAAAAAGAATCATATCCTAAGGTACAGATGGACAGTAGTACAGAACTATTGAAATCTCCAGCAAAATAGCGACTATGTTTCCATGATAATATTTCGGTAATCCGGCTAATTGCAGTTTTATAATAGATATTGTCCTGAGTTAATAGATATGAGCGGACAAGAGCTTCTATATTGGCTTCTTCCCGGTCTACGATTTTTCGGCTTTCCCTGATGAGATATGATTTACGTTGCACACTATTGTCTAAAGAAGATAATTTTGTTGTATCTATTTCTTCTTGTATATGTTTTAATGGATTCTGTATTGCTTTTTGGGCCCGTTTTATATACCATTGGGCCTCTTTATTTTTTGCGTTTCGGATACGAAAGTCTTCCCAATCTTTTTTATCCAACAATACTCGGGGATGATATTGGGGAAGTTTTTGAAGTAAAAATTCTAAAGATGGAGGGTTAAATGTGCTGGACTGTGGGCTGATGGTAAAATGTAATATATCAGACCATGTCTCCTTATTTCCATTTATATAAGCATATTGCCAGTACCACTTTCCCGATTTGAGTGTACGGAAGGGATTGAAAAAAGCCCAGTGTCGTGTTGTTTCTATAACCTCTTTTTTAAATTTGGGGTCTTGAGAAAGTCTTATTTTGTAAATGACATGAGGCTTATGTGCTGTTTCTTCTACGCCATCCAAAACTGGGCCGAGATGAGGAAATTGGTCCGGCCACATTAGAGCGGGAGGATTTTGAGTGACGGTTGCTCCATTCAGAGGAAAAGGAGTTTCTCTCACTTCATGCATCAGTGTTGGAAGATCGAGTTGAATAGTGGTCGTATTTTTTTTCCCGGATAGCAGTAAGACAGAAATTAGCACTAAGATTGATAAATATATATATCTTCTCATAATTTATGTTTTAATATTTTATTCAGGTAATATCTCAATATTAGGAATGTATTGTAGTTATTGATGCGAAAATATTAAGTTTTTTGCTTCTTATCTGTTGGCTATTGTTAGCCCGAATGTTATAATAGTTAGATTTCAGTATATTGAGATAAATGCTTTTTATATATCGAAGAGATGAATAATGTAAAAAGTAAGGGTTACCAGAAATAAATTTTATTTCTGGTAACCCTTATTGATAATCGTATATTTTATCTTATTTTTTCCATTAATATCCTGGATTATTTTTTCCATTCAATTCATAATTTTGCTGCATTTCGGCAAGGGGTATTGGAAATAACTCGTGTTTTCCAAGTGTAAAATTTCGAAGAGCATTGTATCCTTTTTGATTTTTACTGGTAGCATGTTTCTGTATGGCTGGATATAAAATTCCCCAGCGAATCAAGTCATATTTGCGAGTCATTTCAAAGCAGAGTTCAAATCCTCTTTCCCAGAAAAGGGCAGCTCTGAATTTAGACTTGTTGTCTCCATTATCAAATTCTTTTACTCCTTCTACATTTTCGAAGGTTGAAATATCCATATTTTCGGCAGCTCTGGACCCTTGTTTTTTATATATGTCGTCAAAGTTACTGAAGTCAGCTGCAAGAGGTGTAGCATTGGCTCGTTCTCTCACTTCATTGAGCAAAGGTATGGCCAGTGTTAGCTGGTCGGTTTCATTATACGCTTCAGCAGCCATTAGCAGAACGTCCGCATATCGTAAAAATACAAAGTTTACATTTGTTGTATTCATGTCTCCTGTATATCTGTCATGGCCAATCCAGTCTCGCCGCCATTTCCCGGGAAAATATCCACTGTTATTGACGATATTTACAGCCTGTCTGTCATCATCATAGTATGTCGTCCACTCAGGAAGAACTCTCATATTTCCTTGGGCTCTGCCGGGTCCTCCTGATGCATAATCGTCATTATGAATGGGTCCAATAAACGTTCCGTAGCGTCCGGCTCCATTCTTTTTTCCATCAGGAGTATGAAACGCTATTTCATAAATGCTTTCCTGCCCATCGATAATATTTTCGCTGAAGTTCTTCCAGAATCTTTCGTATCCGCCCTGAGCCTGAGAATAAAGGCTATGGTGCCCTTTAATGGCAGTATACTCATTTATCACTTCGTTAAAATATCCTTGTCTGGTAGCTTCATCGGGACGTACAAATTTTCCGGTCTCCGAATCGAGACGAAATCCGGAACGTTGTAGATATACACGCATCAATAATGCTCTGGCTGCACCTTGTGATGCCCTTTCTGGACTGATGCCTTCATCTACCCAGGCAAGTTGCCCTTTAGCTGTGTTTAAGTCCGTAATAATCTGGGTATAGATATCCTCAGCTTTAGACCTGCCTAAATAAGCATTTTCGTAAGAGTTTGTATATTCTGTTTTGAAGGGAACATCACCCCAATAACGAACTAAATCGTAGGCCAACATCGCTCTTAAAAAGAGTGCTTCCCCTTCAATTCTTTTTGCTTCGGGATCATTGTTCTGATATTCTTTCATTTTCCGGACATTTGCAATGACGTGATTGGCCCGGTTAATTCCTTCATATTTATATTGCCAAACTAATTGCAGCCAGGAATTGCTTGGTGAAAGGGTATAATGAGATATATCCCTCCAAGCTCCGTCATTATTTGAACCATTGGCATAATACATATCATCGGAGGAGGGCATAGGTATTTCATCACAACCATGATGTTCTTCTTGTGCAAGAATAGAGTATACACCGTTCAATGCTAATTGAGCTTTTGCCGTTGATTCGAATATATCATCTGTAGAGACATAAGATGATGGATGTTCCATCAAAGTATCTGAACAAGCTGGGGATAGTAATCCTATTATCCCTGCAATAAATATATATTTTATTTGTATTTTCATTGTTTTACATTTTATGGATTAGAAACTCAAACTAACACCGAATACAAAAGAGCGGCTTCTTGGATATGCACTCCAGTCTACACCGGGAGTTAGACCCGTTGAATTTCGTGTGCTTACTTCAGGGTCAAATCCGGTATATTTGGTCCATGTAAACAGATTATTTCCAGTAGCGTATATACGCAATGTACTTATTTTTGCTTTACTTGTCCAATGTTTAGGAAATGTATAGCCTAAAGTTATATTGTTAATGCGTAAGAACGAACCGTCTTCAACAGCCCATGAGTGTATTGTCGATTTATCACCACTTTGTAAATTTCCAACTTGAGCAACGGTTTTTCCGGCATTTACTGTCCTTAGTACATTGGCATCAGTTATAGTCTGTCCATCTGCACCTACGGTAATCCAACGATTGCTGCTATCATATATAGCTGTTGAAGTCCGGTTTGACTGTCCGATAAGACCCGTATAAAATTTAGTTGCATTGAATACATCGTTACCATAACTGAAGTTTAAGAAAATACTTAAATCAAAACCTTTGAATGTAAAGGTATTAGTTAATCCTCCATAAAATTTGGGATTGGCATTACCTATTACTTGCTTATCTTCTTCGTCAATAATCGGGTTTCCTTCACTATCGGTTTTTCCTCCATTATCTTTATATTTCCAGAACCCCGGTTCTACGTCTTTATTGGCGACACGGGGAATACCGGGTTTTAATTGGTATTTTCCATTTGCGTCAAGAACAAATTGGCCGTTTGCATCGGTAATAAAGTCGTCTACCTGATACAAACCGTCTGTTACATATCCGTACATTAGCCCGATAGGTTCTCCTACTGCAACTAAATAATCACTTGGACCATCTTTTTGCCAGTTAGACGAAGTTAAGAACGAATCTCCGTCAGACAAGGCCAGAATTTTATTTTTGTTATGAGAGATATTTAGGGTTGTAGTCCATGTAAAATTTTTATTTGTAATATTGGTACTTGTAACAGATATGTCGACACCTTTATTTTGCGTTGCTCCAATATTGCGAATTATGGATGAATGCCCGGATGATAGAGGAAGTTTAGCATTCAGCAACAGATTACTTGAACGATTGATGTAAAACTCGGGAGCAATTACCAACCTTTGGTTGAAGAATCCCAAATCCAATCCGATATTGAATGTTTTATTTGCTTCCCATTTCAAGTCTTCATTAGGAATAGCCATTGGATAGTATCCCGGTGTTGTTCCATTACCGGAAGGGGTTTGTGACGAATCCCATAAAGCAAGAGACTGATAGCTGGAAATTCTGTTATTTCCTGCCATACCGTATCCCGCACGTAGTTTTAAGTCTGAGAATATATCTAATTGTTTGATAAACGTTTCTTCCGATAAACGCCATGCCGCAGAAACAGAAGGGAAATAACCCCATTTATTATTTTTACTGAATTTAGAAGAACCATCTGCGCGGACAGTTGTCGTTAACATGTATTTATCTTTATAATTGTAGTATACACGTCCAAAGAATGACAATAGTTTGTCATCATCGTTAAAGGATGAGCTTAAAATTCCTGGAGTTGCGACACTTATGTTGTTAAGTCCCAATTGGTCGTCAGGGAAGTTACTTAAAGGTATACCTAAAGTTCGAGTCCAGGTTTTTACCCATTCCTGACCGGCTAAAAAGTCGATTTTATGACCCGATTTCAATCTTAGATTATATTGCAGTGTGTTAGATGTCTGAAAGCGTCCGGCTTCGCTGGTAGCTATATTTCCTGTAGGGGCACCACTTCTTTTTGCTGTAGTTGATTCTGAAGTGTAGAATGCATTATTACGTTGTGTACGGTATAACATCCCGGTTGAGTTTTTAAAAGTGAAACCTTTTAATATTTCAACATTGATACCTCCGTTACCGCTGAAAATTCTTAATTCTTTGCTGATTTGTTCTGCACGGGCCGAAATCTTAGGATTTTGAATACTATTATCATCATCGTCTTTCCACGGGTTATTAGGTAATTGGATAAATTCTTCATCGCTCCAGTCTTTACCGATTGTAGGTTGGTAGGTTAGTATACTACTCATTTTACCAAAGTTACCTTCTCCCTCGGAAGTTCCCATACCTTCTGTTTTTTGATTAGTGTAGTTAAGGTTTACATTTATTCGTACCCGTTTGTTGATTTTATGATCAAGTTTCAATCGGATATTGTCTTTTTTCAGACCACTTTCGAGCATAATGCCTTTATCACTAAGATGGCTGTAAGAAGCACTGTATTTTAGTTCTTTAGTTCCTCCTGATACATCTACTTTATGATTTTGTACAAATCCTGTACGGAAAACTTCATCTTGCCAATTAACGCCTTTATTGGCATAGTTAGTTCCGATTTCCGAAAAATCTCCATAGAATTTGTTGAAGTTATCAAAGTTTCCGTCTTTAATAGCAATACGTTCATAATCAAGGTATACAAATTCTTCAGTGCTCATCATTTCGAGTTTTTTAGCGATGTTACGTACTCCGAAATAACCGTCATATGATATTTTTGCTTTGCCGTCAGTCCCTCCCTTGGTCGTAACAACAACAACACCATTTGCACCACGGGCTCCATAGATAGCTGTAGAGGATGCGTCTTTAAGAACATCTATAGATTCGATATCTGCAGCATTTAATGCCATGAAAGCTGCAGATTCGCTGGGAAAACCATCAATGATGTACAGAGGCTCATTATCTTGAGTGATGGAGATACCCCCGCGTACTCGAATTGAAATTCCGGCATTAGGATCACCTTCAGTTTGTTGTACGTTTACTCCGGCGATGCGCCCTGCCAGAGCTTCTGCTACGTTAGATACAGGTGCTTTGGCCAGTTCCTCAGCATTGACAGATGCAACAGAACCCGTAATATCTTTACGTTTCATTGTACCGTAACCGATAGCAACTACTTCATTCAGCTCTACAGAAGCTGATTCGAGTTTCACAGTCATCGTTTTTTTATTGCCGACTTTTATTTCCTGAGTTTTCATTCCAATAAAAGAAACAATAAGCGTTGATGATGGTGTAGCTTTTATTTTAAAATTGCCATCTATATCGGTCGCTGTGCCTGTTTTAGAACCTTTGATTATGACACTTACACCAGGAAGAGGTTCATTATTGTCGTCTACGACTTTGCCGATTATGTCAGATGTCTGAGCTGAAAGTTGGAATATGGCAAAGAAAGACAGCATGATAGTAAAAAACAATTTTCTACTGTTTTTCATAATGTTAATATTAGGTTTTTTATTATTTCGCACGTTATAAATATATTTTATCCGGTGGTTATATTCCATTTTTGTAATTTCGATTGTATTTTACAATTGTGGGGAATTCTTTTGTTAT
Organism: Gabonia massiliensis; assembly: GCF_001403595.1. NCBI lineage: Bacteria > Pseudomonadati > Bacteroidota > Bacteroidia > Bacteroidales > Porphyromonadaceae > Gabonia > Gabonia massiliensis. Next base: position 890,514 of record NZ_LN877940.1, read on the forward strand.
AGTTTTGGAATTATTATTCCGAGTTATTTATATCGTTTTTTATTGAATATTTTCTTCTTTGAATTAGAAAAAAGGCCCTGTTAGTTTTGTTAGGCAGGGCCTTTGCAATTCAGTAATTGTGTATAGTTAAGATATGTGGTGTTTTTATCGTTTTACAATGCGTTTAACAACTTGGCTACCATCTGATAAGATGATTAGGGCTTGATAATATCCGGTCGGTAGGTTCGCGATAGAAATTTGTCCGGCCGGTTGAGCTATTTGCATAATCGTTTGACCTCCGATGTTCGTAATAATGATGTTTGTAATTGCTTGGTCTGCTGAGACATTCAAAATACCTTGGGTCGGATTTGGATAAATATTTACAGAAGTATCATTGGCTTTTGTGTTTTCGATACTTGTAGTAGTATCCTCGTCAAGAATTTTAAAGTCTTTAATACGGATTTTAGTCTGTTTTGCTCCGACTGTTCCGTTTTCTTGAGGTGCAGCTTTGAACGCAAAAGTTACACTATTAGCGACAAGGTTTAATGGTTCGTTGACATTTACCATTGTTGTATTATCTAAACCCGCTTGTTCAGCTGGTATTATATTTTTCTTAATGGAAATCCATGTTGCAGTTTGATAATTGTCTTTGTAATCTAATGAATAGAACAATTCAATATTTGAATACAATTGGTCGGCTGCTTCTTTGCCAGTATAAAATTGGATATATTTAGTTCCTCCGGCAGATAAATCTATTTTAGGAGAAATGAACCAATTTATTGTACCAGGATTATTTTTACAATTATCTGTCCATTCTACAGTATTAGGTATTTGCCGATATAGACCTTTGTCGTTTTTGTTGGTAAGAATTGAGAAATCACGGCTTTTTGTTTCTCTGTGTGATGCCCATCCGTTGAATTCCCAATTAGAGGATTCCTTAATTATTTCGGAATAGCTCTTTTGATCGATAAAGGTAGAATCTGCTGCATTTATCAGTTCGGGTTTATAATTCCATTTGGCTTCGTAAGGAATGGATTCGATTAATTCTTTTTCTTCCAATGAGATTTGAAATTTTGTAACTCTGATTTTTGTTTGAGCAGAAGCATCTCCAGAATAATTGTCATCTTTTGCTGCTCGAATAGCTAATACAACTGTTGGCGATGTGATATTTGTAGTAACAGAGATTGTCGTTAGTTTACTGTCTCCAAGGCCACTTTGGTCTTCTGGGATAAGATTAGTCTTTATCGGAGTCCATTCTGTAGTATTGACATCCCCGGTATAGTTTGTCGTATATAACAATTCTAAATTAGAAATAGCTGTATTTTCTTTTCCGCATTTGAATGATATTATTTGGGATGTTGTTTTATCTGAAAAATTAAATACTGGGGAAACTAAGTATGATATTTTTATACTGGTTTGTTGTCCGTCTACAAATTCCATAGTATTGCTTAATGGTGCTCCTTTCGAAAAAGCAATATAGAATGGCTTATCTCCTTGTCCTGCAATAGAAGTCCATCCTCCTAAATCATAGAGTGATTGATCATCTGAGGGTTTACCTGTATTGGAACCAACATTGCTTTCGTCTGCATATTTCCAGTCTGCTGTATATGGGAATGTTTCTATTGTTTCAGCGGAAAGACTTCCTCCAATTATTAAAGCTGAAATAAGAGTAAAAAATTTCTTCTTCATAATCTTATTATAATTTAAAGTTAATGTATTATTTTATATATATATTATTTAAATTTATATTCTGTTTTTCTCGAGCTGCATATACCCAACGGACAAAACGAGCATCAGAAGGGAGTGATAAATTTAGTTTTTCTGTCCCAGTGAAATCCCCTGGTTTATAAGTTTTCAAGTTTATCCATTTTTTTCCGTCTACAGATGTTTCTACATCAAATTCTCCGTTAAAAGTCGCTCCTCCGACAACTGTAAGCTCAAAAGTTGCTTCTTGGGCTGGACTATCATATGCAACAAAAAAACCGATACCATCATTTCCCATTCGTACTACTGTCGGTTTGCTGTAATCTATTCCATATCCTGCCCAAGATTTGGGATTGGTAAAATCTGTATTACAAGGATTAGTTTTTGAAAAAGCTATATTTAGAGGTAGCTTTCCGGGTACAAGTTGGTGTACAATAATATTCCAATCTTTAGAAGAACCATCTTTTTTATTTATTGTTATTTGTTTAGATTTTGTATAATCATTATTCAGAGAAGTTGATTCTGATATAGAACAGTTACTTAATAGCTTATACTTTACAGGCAAATTTTTTATGTCTAAAGTTCCGTCTATAATAGTTTCGATCACACTTGCAGTTTTGTTATTGTTTTTAAGGAGGGTTTGAGTAAGTGCGCCTTCAACTTTAAAGTTTGCAAATCCTTGTGCGAAAAGAGTGCTACTAAAAAATAACGCTGTTGAAATAAGAATAATTGTTTTACGATTCATATTGTTTTTCATTTAGAAATTTGTTAACTGACTTATATTGGATTAATACCGATTTTTCACTTTGCAATTTTACAGACTTTCTTATTAAGAGGCTTTCTCTGTTGTTGAAAAGAATTTTACATTTGTTGAAATGCCTTGTTTTTAGCCTTTAAAAGTTTCTTTTTTATTGAAAGTAAAAAGTGTCAGATAACCTTTTTGCCATTAATTAATAATCTTATTTTGGTAAAATGCGATGACGCGATAATAAATAAAAAAATGCTCCGGTCAAAATTTTCCGGAGCAAATAAAGAAATATTTTAGATAAGATTCTAATTTTGATAGATTTTTAACATTGCAGATTAATATTCTTTATATCCTGCTAAATTGTAACAAACAGGAACAGTACTATTTCCTACTCGATAGATACCAAATTTGAAATAATATCCGTTTTCATCATTACGTCCAATGAGAATCTGTTCGTTATTTACGATGTGCCGGTCTATTTTTTCACCATTTTTATCATATGACATAATGACGTCTAATGCTCCGGGTTTGAGGATGTTCTCATTTTTTCCTCCATATATTGTCCAGTTTATGGTGATATTGAAAGTTACCCATGTATTTTTAGGGAAATCTGAAAAAGGTTCTTTAAATGCCAAAGTAGATGCTTTATATTTTGATGTAAGAGGTTTCATCACTTCTCCTTTTTCTGGGTCAATGTTGCATCTATCCGATTTATCAGTTAACCATTTTCGGTCAGAATTGGCTTTAATATAGAAAAATCCTTTATTGAAGCCAAAAGCCAGAGGAGGATATCCCCCTTGTTCTACTATCCAGCCGTTTGGTTTCTTACCTGCTTTGTAAACAGGGTTTCCGTTTTTATCAAGTTTGGGAGAACCATTAGCATTGGTTACCGCAATTTTATCATAACCGGTGTCTTTTTTGAAAATTACCTTTTCCCAAATTTGAGAGAATTCTTTATCTGATACTTGCTTTATCACACCTTCTGGAGTTTTTAATAGTGTACGGTCGGGCATACCGTGCCATTGAGCGAAAATAGTGTTTACTGAAGCATCCAGTTCACTGGGAACGTATATAGAGAATTGATAGTGTTTTGTACTTCCCTGAGGACATTCACCTTTCCCATAATGATACACTTTTTTAGCTCTGATTGCATACTCCAATTGTTCTGCCGAGAGATTTTTTATATGTTCTTTTGTTGCATAACAATAAGATAGTTCTGCACGACCTTTGGTCTCTCCTACGTTATATCCGGATAGAGTATTGTCATTTTGTTTTAATTCGAATCGATAAGATGGTTTACCATTGAATGTTCGAGTATAATCATATTGTATGGCATGTTCTTTTTTGCTTCCAACGGCAACCCACTCTCCGTCAATAACAGAAGTTTGGGGAGCAACGGAGCCTTGGATATCGACTCTTGTAGTAATAGGTATTAATGTCTTGTTTTGTGCCGCAATTGTTAGTCCGGAGAATAGGCATAGTGAAATAAGGACTATATTTTTATTTTTCATTGCAAATTATTTTTTAATGATTTGTTTTACTGTTTTTCCTATAATTACCAAATAATGTCCAGAATTGAGTGTCGATAAGTCTATACTTATATTTTTTCTATTGTTTACAGGTATAGACAAAACTTCCCGTCCACTGATATCTGTAATTCGTATATTTGATTCTATTGGTTGGGCCAGGTCGATAAAGAGCTTGCCTGTTGTGGGATTGGGATAGACTGATATGTTGTTTTCTTTACTGAAAAAATCTATTCCGGTATTCAGTGGGCTTAATTTGACAGACAAAGATTCGGCATTGATACCGTTAAATCTCAATGTGGTAGTGTTGTTTGCTGGGTCGTATCCTTGATTTTCCACTTTTTCATTGGTATCGAGAATATCCCATTTTCCGTTTATTATGACTTCCACAGGTTCTATTTCACTTTCTAAATATTGCTTAGATGCAGGGACCGACCAAGCTTGAATCGGGAATTGCCCGAATTCGTTTCCTTTTTCATAATAACCTAAATCCGGATTGGCAACAGTAAGGGAAATATCTTCGTTTTCTGAGTCTATCCAAATAAGGCAAGGTTCGGAAGTTTGATGAATATATTTGTCTTCTATATCTGTATTTTCTGTAAAGATAGTCAAACCTTTTGTTTGACCATGTGTAACAATATGTGCAATATTGTCTTGTCGTTCAATAATATAAAATTTATCAGGATCAGAAGCTAATTCGGATATATATTCTCCTCCTCTTACCCACACAGCATATTCATATGTTCCATTGTTTATTTGGGAACCATGATTTATCCAGACAGTTGCATAATCTCCAGAGGTGGCATTTTTGTTTTTATCGTCCATAGATTCTTGTGTACTTCTTTGGATATGTAGGCCTTTAGCGTTGGCTATGTAATATCCATTTCCGGCTATATCTGTTAACGTAGCTGGCCTTTCTGTTGTTAAGTCTTGAGAGTAGGATAAACCGGTAATATTTTCTCCGTTTATCTGAATTGGTGTATCAGGGGAAGGTAATAAATTTTGGAATATTGTAGTATGGGTGTCGTAACTTGAAGTTGTATTATCAATATCGGAACCTAAGGCGACAATCAGGTCATCAAAAAAGAAATATGATTTTAGTGCTGTCAGCTTGGGCTTAACCCAAGTTGAACTACTTTGTCCTTTAGTCCGATCAGAAAATTTAAATCCGTACGCTCCGTTTTTTCCGTCAGTGACACCACTGGCGAATGCTTCATTTGAGAAGCGAGGCCATTGAAAATTTTTAGCATCAGCTAATACTTCTGCAAGGGATAAGTTCGGTACGGTAGTTCCTGGGATATGAGTCCAATCATATCCATCATATCCGACACCGCTGGCTTCTGCAGTTACTATTCCATTCGAATCTCTTCCACTATATATAGACAACTGTCCGAAACTTTGATTACGTCCATACCAGTTTTCACTACCGTTTGTTTCAAAATCCCAAACGTATTTGCTGTAACCTTTAACTGTTGCTAACCAGTCAGAACGACGATGTATTTGTGTTGCTGCAAAAGGAAAAGTTCGATTTAATTCTGTCTCGATAGTGGGTGTAGTTGATGCTTTTAATCGATTGCACATTTCGATTGTTCCTATACCTCCTATGAAATTAATTTCACAAGCTACATTCCGAATCATTTTGGTTTGTACTAAGTTATATGATGGGTCATATAGGTTGGCAAAGATACCAGCTATTTCGTCTTTTAATTTTCCTTCTGGTAGTACTTCGTATATATAAGCATAAGCAGGGATTTGGTTCAATATATTGTTCAACTGATTGGGGAAGCGTCCACAAAGGCCTCGTGATATATCGTATTTTCCACTATATTGGCTGAATGCTTGTAAGCCTTTGGCAACGTGTTCGACGGATACAGGATTGATACTATACGATGTATTATTTAGTACGAAAGCCATTTGAGCGGAAACGTGCATGGCTTCAGTGACATATCCGTTACCCCATACTCCTAAATGATGGTATCCGGTGTAGTCGGGTTTCAAAAATCCATCCCAAGCTCCGTGGGGAGTAAGGGCATTATTCAACACTTGTATAAGGTAAGACATTTTTTCTTCTCTCTGTAATACAGAATCGGCTGCTGTGAGTAAATACATTAGGCGGTTATTATACATAGTACGAACTCCGTCAGCACGGCTTGTATTACCTTCTGCATCGGCTGACCAATCACTTTCTCCTCCTTCGATTTCAAGGCTATTGGGAACTACCCATCGGGTTGCCCATTCCATCATTCTCGTTACTTCGTCAAGCCGTCCGCTTCTTTCTAATTCTTCTCGCATTAATAGGGATGCATAATAATAACCTGTTAATCTTAAATAGATACCTCCTCCTGCAAAGTGTAACTCTCTTCCTGATTTGAAATTTCGTATACTTAAGTATTCATATAATTTCATAATTTCCGCAAGAGTAGATGGATTGTGATAATCTGGGTTGGGGTTATCGTCTGGTCCTTTTAGATTATAAGCTAAAGCTAAGGGAAATAATGCATTACTAAATAGCTCCCGGACAAGAGTAATATCGTTGGGCGATGTATTTTCGTCCAGATTAAAATCAGTTAGACCCTCTGCATTCGGATCATATTGCTGGGCATTTGTGTGTGCCTGATTGAATCGACTCAATAGAGAATTATATCGGTTGAGTGTCGCATTATAGGTATAATCCGTATTATCATTTCCGGTAAGTAGTTGCATATAACGATTGCGTATGATATCTATATCGGAAAAGGGGGTTGCTATGCAAGATATGATATCGCTATTTTCTCCGGAAGAAGTTTTGATAATAGCATATATGATATGTCTGTTGTTTCCATTTGTATTGATATCAAAAGTTTGAGGTATTCCTCCTTTCAGGTAATCGATATGAGTCCCGTTCAATATTTCGTCAACAGATGGGGTAGATATATTATCTTCATATTCCTTGGAAATATAATATAGTGTTCCACCATCATTTGCAGAAAATTCTAAAGTTATGGATTGAGAGTTTTTCGTTAGCGGGAAAAGATATTTGATAGTTAAGTTTTGTTCGGTTGAGAATACGGAACTTGATTGCACGTCAGATGTATTGCCTGATTTATCACGAGCAATAAAATACAATTTTAGGTTTTGTGCAGTAGGAGCGTTTAGCGTTTGGGTGATAATTTGGTTCGTTGTATTGACTGATAGTTGGGAGCTGTTTAGTAGTTCTTCTTCTGAAGGTTCTGAATCGGCACTCTGTATTTTCCAGAAAAGAGTAGATAGTTCGTTGCTTTTGAAGGAGAAGTCTATCGATGAGCGAGTTATATTTGAAATTTTTGTTTCTGAAATTATAGGAGCCTCATTATCTGTTGCTTTCCATACTTGAATCTTTTTTCCGTCGGCAATATATAGATTGTCATTTTCATCGGTAACAATACCATAGGGAGCAGAAAATTCTCCTTCGAATTTATTTTTCAATGTCCCATCGGAGTAGAATTCATAAACGCCCATCGAAGTATCTGTAAATGAGTTTATAATTAGATTCCCATTTGATATACTTGTCATGTATACCAGTCTGTTATAGGTATCGACATTATTTTCTCGTTTTATTCTGAAACCGACATTTGCGACATTTCCGTCGAATGATAAAATATTGAGAACACCCGTATTATAATCAACAATGAAAGTATTTTTTTGTTGATCAAAATATACCTTTCGAGGTTCTCTAAAATTATCAACACCTTCTGTTTGAGTAATTTCGGTTTTATTATTACCGTCTATAATAGTTATTTTGCTTGCTGATGCGATATATAGTTTTTCATCTGGACCGAATGTTACTCCATTAACTTTTTCTTCGAGAGAAATTGTCTCATTTGTGTTACTGCCGTCAGCATTGTATATAGAGACTCTGTTTTGTCCTCGTTCGGCAATGTAGATTTTACCGTCGTTATTCACATCGACATCAAAAGGTGTACTGAGTCCAGAAATAAGGGTAGTACCTTCTTTTTTGTGAAGGTCGTATTTGTATATTGTTTTTCCTGCTACAACATAGATTATATTTTCCTTCAGACACATACCTCTTGCATCTCCAGGTAGAGATATATCGGAATTCGCGTCATGAGAAAATGTCTGAGCATGTAATTCTGAAAATAATATACAAAATAAGAAAATTAAAAAATAACAATATTTATTCATAGTCGAGAATATTTAAAAAAATAAATTTATGCTTTTTTCCGAGATAATAATTCCTTGATAGATATTGTTCTATTATTAACCAGAGGTCTGGCCCAAAATGAGATACTGATGATATATCCCAATGTAATAAGCATCGACAGTAGGGCTATCCGCAACCCGAACGTATCTGCCAAAGAACCTACAACGACCGGACCGATGGCGCCTCCGACAATACCTGAGCATAGAATACCTGCAAACGAACCGTGGTGTTTGTTTACAGAGTTTAGTCCTAAGGACATGATAATCGAAAACATGACAGAAATTGTAAACCCTATCAGCGGAAAACAAAACATGGAAATTTTTGCTGTTCCGAATAGGCTGATGCACAATAAAATGATAGTCAGAAATCCTGCGTAGCGAAGCACTATTTTAGAATCGAAAAGTTTGAGAGCGACTAATCCTGCCAGACAGCCCAACGACATAAGTCCCCAAAATGTCCCGACTACAGCAGCTCCTTCAGTTTGTGGATTTAATCCATGATATTGCTCCAGAAATTTAGATATCCAGTTGGCTATACCTTGTTCGGTAGCTACGTATGCTAATATACCTAAGAAAAATAAGTAGACATATTTATTATGTAATAATATTTTATATGATTCGAAAGAGCCGGATTTTTCTTCTTCCTGTAATTTCATTCGAGGGAAATGTACCTTAATTACAATAAGTATAATACAGATTAGAATGACTGTGAATATCCAATATAAAGATACCCAAGGTAAGTTTGGAGGTGTAATGTTTGATAAAAATCTCACAACAATTCCTGTGTGAGTATTTATTGATGTTAATTCCCTTACTAAATAAGAATATATAAAAGGGCTGACAAAGGATGCAAAGCCGAAGACGAGCTGCCCCATTACAGAGAAGAATGCAAAATTTTCTTCACCTCCGGCAACCCGGGTCAACGGATTTATAACGGTTTGTAACATCGCCATCCCTAATCCGATGATAAAACTCGAAGCAAGTAGAATAGGATAAGAGGGCATCAATGCAAAAATCAATGAGCCGATGAATGGCATAGAGAATCCCATGAGCAACACAGTCTTTTCGCTGTATTTTTCGATTAAGATTCCGGCAGGGATAGACATGACAGCATAGGCCAAAAAGAATGACATAGGTATGTATCCTGCCAGAGAGAGTTGCTTCAAGTCGAAATTACTGATGATGTCGGGAATGAGTGGACCCAGAATATTTGTAATAAATGATATTACAAACCAGAAAAGCATAATCAATGCTACTATACCGTAATTCCTTTTCATTTTATTTATGATTTATGTATAACCAAAACCAGATTATGAAATTTTCTGGTTTTGGTTAGTAGCGTAAATTTTTCACTTTTTATTCTTACTTAATAAAAAAGCCATCCGGGCAGCCCCCATAGTACCGGCTTTATTTCCAAGCATTGCAGCGCATATTTTTGTGTTTACCCGACAGTCAGCGATAGAATATAGGGCAACTTCCTGTTCTATGCGTGCAATGTAAAAGTCACCGGCTTCAGAGATTCCTCCTCCAATGACAATTTTTTGCGGACTGAATATATTTACCAATCCGGCAATGCCATGACCGAGAAAGCTCCAATGTTCGTTCATCGATTCTACGGCTACAGGATGGCTCTCCAAATAAAGCTTTATAATCGATTTGCCATCAGGTTCTCTTTCTAATTGAATACTCTCTTCTTTACAGCGACGGACAAAGCGACGCACGAGGGCCGTGGTAGAAGCGTAGGTTTCGAGACATCCTACGCTTCCGCAGGCACAGGGTTCTCCATTGGCAATGAGAGGGATATGCCCGATTTCCGTCCCCCGGTTCTTGTATCCTCCATATAATTTACTGTCTATGATAATGGCTCCGCCTATGCCGGTTCCGACTGTGATGAAGAGAACATCCGAACAGCCTTTAGCCGCACCGAAGGCCTGTTCACCCAATCCCATCATGTTGGCATCATTGGCAACGCTGACCGGAAGCCCGGTCTCTTTTTCTAAAATATCGGCAAGAGGGACATTTTCCCAACCTGCGATATTCTCAGCTCCACCCAATACCCTACGGTTCGTTTCATCGGTAATACCCGGAGTTCCTATTCCTATACCACAAAGGGTAATATTTGCTGTATTTGCAAAATGAATGCATTCTGTCGCGGCACTTTTCAGTTGTCCGATAACGGCTTCTTTGGACGTACTTGCCAAAGAGGGCAGTTTCCCGTTGTACAGGAAATGTCCCTCTTCGTCAATAACAGCATATTTGATGAAGGTTCCTCCTAAATCTATTCCTATGGCATATTTCATGATTATACCCTTTCTACCCAAATAGGGGTGCTGAATGCCCATTGTCCGTCACGTTGACGGACACGTACATAATAGTAGTCGGTATCTCTTGCCGGTTGATTGTCGCTCATGACATGTTCTATCATGAAAGCGTTTTCCGGGGCTGCCCGATTGAAGAGAACCGCCTCGCTCAGCCATCCTCTCATAAAATGAGACTTGGAACCGGCCAATAATTCAGCCAGTGTATAACTGAATTCTTTTCCGTTGACGGATACTCTGATTTTTCCATTTTTGGGCATGGTAACATCCAGGTTTATAGCTTGCATGGCGGGAGTCATCGTATTCGGATTCTTTGTAGAATACATTTCCACATCTACCCGTTTGTCTGTTGCATTCAGTATTTTATTGACTTTGGTTTCATCTTCGTGACCCACTTTGTCTGCTTGTGGGGAAGTGTATGCGGCACCACGGAAGCATGGAGTGGCAACATTGATTTTGCCATCGGATATGTCTATGAAGCCGTCCCAACGGACAGGTTCTTCTTCCCTGTTCCATCCGAATTCTATTTTTACTTTGGCCCGGATTGTATCTTCAGCTGGAACGATAGTTTGCATGGGACCATTTAATCGGGCAATACATTCCCCGTTTTTCACCAAATCGATATAGTCGATATAATTGGCGGATTCTACGTTTAAGTAAATATTCCGGTTGTTTCCTCTGATGACGTCTCCCATGATAGCGTCGTTGATGCGAAAATCAATGTAGATTTTGTCTCCGGTAGCACAGTATACATGACGATTTTTCATGGCTTCCCATATGTCGTCCCGGTTTAGAGACTTGGCCAGTACGCCTATACGTCCGTCGCTAAAGCTTCCCGGATAACCTGCATGCTGGTCTGTGGAGCCGATAAACCCGAATTTGAAACCTCTCTCGAGCCCGCATAATGCACTCCCTTCGTAAGAGCGGGGGCCCATATCGTGCAGATAGTTGAAGTCTCCCTGATCGCTCTCTGCCAGACCGTGCCGGGAGAAAATCTCGACAAATGGAGTCTGGTCTCCTTCTGTAAAGCAATCCCAGTTGTATCCGCGGTATCCTTTTTCGTAACCCATATGGTGGGGAGTGACGAAAACCTTTTTATCTTTCAATTTCTTTTTCAGGTCTTCTACTGATGTGCATTCGACCAAAGGAAAATTTTGTTCATAAGATAAGACTACGTGGTCTCCGTGCTCCATACTGTGGCATTCGTAAGAAGGAAATGTCAGGAATTTACCCTCCTGATTATACTCTTCAGTCATTTTCAGATATTTTTCATATCCTCCTTCCCGGAGGCGTTTGAAGGCTCCGACGTGATAATCGATAACCCAAGCCAGTCGAGGGTCGTTTTTGCCGGGGATATCCGGCCACATGGCATGTGGAGTGACCGCAACAAAATCGAGTTGTTGTTTGGCTGCTTCGAATGCCAGCCGCATATCTCCGTGTCCGTAGGTAATATTACAATGATTATGAATATCGCCCCAAAAAACTTTCATTCCGTTGGGGTCTATCTTGGCTGAAGCTCTTGTCTTTTCCCTGTTTTTAGGATTGCATGCACTTAATAGGGTGCCTGACATCGCCAGTCCCATTACACTCCATCCTGTACTTTTGATAAATTTGCGTCTATCCATGATAACTAATTTATAATGAATGATTAATGATAAATTTAGTGTTTGTTTGCTCCATCGTCACCTTTAAAAAACTGAATTGTCTGTTCTGTCGGATCGGTATCTTTATATTCCTGTTGTAGTTCATAAAGAAGTTTTGTCATATCTTCTTGAACCTTTTTATATTCAGGTTTTCCATATACATTATTTAATTCATTTTTGTCGTTTTGCATATCGAAAAGTTCCCAATAATCAGCATCATTATAAAAATGAATTAATTTGTAGCGTTCGGTACGAATCCCGTAATGGCGTTTTACCATATGCCATGAGGGATATTCATAATAGTGATAATATACGGCTTTGCGCCAATTTTCGGGAATGTTTCCTTCATGTTCAAGTACTGGACGTAAAGAACGACCCTGTATTTCTTTTGGAATTTCTATCCCGGCAAAGTCAAGAAAAGTAGGAGCGAAGTCTATATTCATGCTTAATGCTTTAGATACTGTCCCGGCTTTTATGGCTTTAGGATAACGTATCATTAATGGAGTTCGTTGACATTCTTCGTACATAAAGCGTTTATCAAACCATCCATGCTCGCCAAGAAAAAATCCTTGATCAGAAGTATAAACGATAATTGTATTATCCAATTCTCCTATTTGTTCAAGATAGTCGAGCAGACGACCTACGTTTTCGTCCACAGCTAACGTTGTTGCTAAATAATCTCTTATATATTGCTGATATTTCCAGCTAATAAGTTCTTTCCCTTTCATTTCTTTTGTACGAAACTCTTCGATTCGTTTGGCATACGCCTTATTCCACACCTCTTTTTCTTCAGGAGTCATGCGGTTATAGGCAGCTCGTAGTTGTTGGAGACCATTGCTTTGTTGATTGGCACGAGCAACTTCAGCCTTGTTGATATCGGCAGCGCGTGTATCGTCGTATTCTCCGGCTAATTCTTCGGGAGTTGCTATTTTCAAATCCCAGTCGTTCCACATATGGTTGGCAATTTCCATCATGGTTTCTTTTGCAGCTCTGCCTCGAGTTGAGTAATCATCGAACAGTGTTTCTGGCTCGGGAAAAGTGACATCATTATAAATACCCAGATGGCGTTGTGCTGGCATCCAGTTGCGGTGAGGGGCTTTATGATAATAAAGCATGGCAAATGGTTTCGAAGTATCCCGATTTTCTATAAATTTTATGGCTTTATCGGTGATGATGTCAGTTACATATCCTTTTTCCCGTATTTCTTTTCCGTTTTCTTTAAAATCAGGACTATAATACTCGCCTTGTCCCAGTAATATACTCCAAAAATCAAATCCTTGAGGATCTGAATTGAGATGCCATTTACCGATCATTGCGGTTTGGTATCCTGATTTCTGTAGTAATTTAGGGAAAGTTTCTTGATCTCCGTTGAAGGTTTGTGAGTTATCAGTAAATCCATTGATATGACTCATTTTCCCGGTTAATATACATGCCCTTGAAGGTCCGGAAATGGCGTTGCTGACATAACAATTGTCAAAACGCATACCTTCATTGGCTATGCGGTCGAGATTGGGAGTTTGTATAAGTTGGCTGCCATAGCAACTGATACCTTGGGTGGTATGGTCATCTGTCATAATGACAATAATGTTTGGCTTTTTTTCCGGTTTATTATCTTTTGGTTTCATAGAGCATCCAGTAAGACTGCCTAATGCGGCTACCGGAACAAGCATGGAGGATAATGCGTGTCTGTTCATATTTTATTGCTTAATTATTTTTTTATTGAGTATAGTTTGATCTTTTTTTAATGTTATTATGTACGTTCCGTTAGGGAGAGAGTTCATATCTATGCTATGAACTCCTGTCAGGTGTTGATATGAAAGAATCTGCTTTCCTTCAATGTTTGATAAAAAGCAGGAGTAGACAGTCGAGTCTTTGGGCATGATAATATATCGTTTTTCTTGTTTGTTATACTTACATTGAAATTCGGAGTCTATTTTGTCTTCTGAAACGGAAGTCCACTCTTTAGGTCTTAGATTTATTTTATATGTCTTTCCTTCTACAGCATCGAAAGAAAGTAGAGTATTATCTCCTTTTTGGATAATATTTATATTATTATTTCCTTCTTCGAAATATTCATATATACCGGAAATTTCTATTTCTACAGTAGCAGGTTGACTTTCTGCTTTTATTTGTTCTTCTGTCAGGTTATCTATGTTTGTACTGGAAGGCCTTCTTAAGTCAGGGTCACATATAGCGAGGTTCAGAATCTGGTTTTTTTCTTGAGATAATATGATTACTGGGCGATTTACTTTTTTGATTTTTCCATAAGATATGGAAGATGTTTCATCGAAGATAGCATAAGCTGTCGTTCCAGATTCTGAATCGGAAATGATATGAGCTTTTGCATTTTGTTGTATGATGGACATCGGGCATGTTTGTTCATTTGTATATTTATATATTAATTCCTGATTTGAGGTGGAAGGGAGCATGAAATAGCTGTATAGCCCTGATTGTGGAGCCTTGCCGTGGTTGATAAAAGCCAATGTCAAATCTCCGTTTTGAATAAAATCTGTTGAACCCTGGGTTACGACGTAGGTAATATTTTGTTCATCTGTTATTATGGGTGTTTTTACTGTTTCCGGAATATTTGGACTTTTGTCATTAATAGTAATTTCTCCTGATTGTTGTAATAAGGTGGTGACTGTAGTATGCTGAGAATCACTATTCTTTATATTACTGCCTATACACAAAATGACCGAACCGGAAGAGAATATTGTTTTACGGGCGTAGAATGAAGGGTCGAAAGTGTTGTCGTGCATGTACATTGAGAATATACCTATTGTATCACCCATATTAGTACCTCCTAAAAATGTCTCGTCTGAAAAATTACGATGTTTATCGTTTCCTTCGCCATTATAGTCTAATTCATCAGGAGTTAAAACTTTTGTTGTAGTTCCTGGAAGATAGCTCCAGTTCCAATTTTCGTTTTCGTATTCATGATTTTTATTTCCATCAGTTAAAGTTGTATATTCTATTTGTCCATAACTCATATATCGCCCGTAAATATTTTCTAAACCGGAACATTCATAATCCCAGATATATTTGCTTATTCCCTTTGCACTGAGGTGGAAATCTGATGTACGATGAATAAATAATCCGGCATATGGAAGATAAAGACTTTTTGAGTGGATATTTTCTTCTTCTGACACATATGTGGCTGCATCCAAACAGATGGCTGTTTCTCCTAAGGTCGTTTTAAAGCAAATGTCAGTTGCAGATCTGGAGATTCTATCTTTTATTGGAGATTCTTCTGGTTTCCAAAGACGCCCAAAAGCAGCATTTAACTCATTGTCTGTTCCGTTTTTAGATTCTATTAAATATGCAAAAGCTGCAACTAAATCATCAAGAACAGTGTTCGAGCTGGGAAAGCGACCGCAGGTAGTTGCTGGGACATCATATAAAGCCGCGATATTGCGCAGCATCAGTAGTGAGTTCTTTAACTGAATGTATATAGACTCAGATAACTCAAAGGGTGTATCATGCAACAAGTAAAAAAGGAAGCATCCGATATATAATGCATCTGGATAATAGGCCCCTAAATATACACCTCTATGGTGATACCCTGTAAAATCTGGTTTGAATGTACCTCTAAATCCTCCAGCAGGAGAAAGTGCATTTGTAAAATACTCTTTTAAGGTCAGCAATGTCTCAGCTTGTGCATTTTCATCTGATAACATTAATGCGCAGTATAATTTGGCTATTGCAAGGGTTCTTAAATTATCAGCCGTTTCACCGGAAGCATCATTATCGGTATTAATATAAATATCTCCTAAAAGGCTAAACCATTTTAACGTTTCAAGCTCTCGGGAGAATCGAGAATCTCCAAGTTCGTCTTTCATTAAGTAAAGGGAATGAAAATAGCCTGCACTTCTGAGTTTTTCAAATCTAAGGGCCCCTAATGCACTACCACAGGACCAGCCTTGGTCTGCGTACCAGTCGAGTATCTTGAGATAATTTTCTTTGCTGGTTTCATTATGATTTAGTCGATAATCCAATGCAAACTGAATAAGATATTTTTCGTTTGTATCTCGGAATCGTAAAATATTTTCATTGTCGATTGATGTGGATGTATATTGTGGAAATAACCCAG
Organism: Gabonia massiliensis; assembly: GCF_001403595.1. Classification (NCBI taxonomy): domain Bacteria; kingdom Pseudomonadati; phylum Bacteroidota; class Bacteroidia; order Bacteroidales; family Porphyromonadaceae; genus Gabonia; species Gabonia massiliensis. The sequence continues at coordinate 906,701 of NZ_LN877940.1, forward strand.
GTCCCAATACACTTCCGTCACTTTGTACAGTTAAGTTTATGGAAGTGAAATTGTTTTGAGCTCGTTTTATCCAATTATTGATTGAATTTTTACGTTTGTTGAAAATTGTCGAAGTATTATTAGTATTTAAAAACCAATTGTCGATTCTCTCTTTTATTGTAGACAAAGCTTCTTTTTGTTCAGAAGATGCCGAATGAGAATAATTTAGAGGAATTGCATTATATGACTTAAGAAAATTGTCAATATTATTGTAGGATTGGTTTACTGAATATTGAGCATTATCTATCCTATCCCAGGCTACATTTTTAGGAAATTCCAGATAATCAAAATATAAAGACCCATTTCCTGATTGAGGAGCAAAAATTTTTATGTATGATAGGGTAGAGCGGTCATGTTCCATGTCTTCTGTAAAACGGGAACAGATGTATCTCCAGCCCGAAAAATTCAAGTTAAAAGATAATTTGCATTTTTCGGTACCACTATTATTATAAAAAGAAAATTGGATTTTATTATTGCTGATTGTAGTGTTATATATCCAACATGTAAATCCTCCGGAATTAGTGGTAGAAACTGAGGTTAGACCATCTGGCTGGTTAATTGTCAATGTAGAACCACTTTTCCAGTCCCATTGTAAAGATTGTTTCCCTAATTTATATTTTTGTCCGGAAATAGATATGCTACCTATATTTACATTGAAATTTGAGGGTACACTACTATCTTCGAACGAATATATTTGAGCATATATTGTTGTCGATATCATTAAGTATAATATGGTCAAAATTTTGCTCTTCATATTTCATAAGATTTAAGGATTATAGCCGGAATATTTCGATATAGATTCCGGCTATAAAAACTGTAAATGATTAATTAAAGATTATATCCTAATTTGTATTTGTCTTTACCTATTTTTACCGTTATGCCGATACTCTTTTCGTTGAATGATTTATTATCGAATTTCGCATCTATTGTCGGAATTTTTTTGCTGTTCTCTACAGGTAAGATGACTGTAATAAATCGAGAATAACCGTCCGACGATTTTTTGTCAACGTTAAATGAAAAAGCTTCTCGTTTTACCTTTTGTCTATATTCATATGAGACCCAGCCTTCTTCTTCTTCCATATTGGGTTTCATGTCACTAAATGCTTGTAAAACAATATTATTACCATCTTTGAAATTGGTATAGGCTTTTAATGCTTTTGGGTCGGTCGTGATATCACCTTCGCACATTTGATAATGAATCCCGACTTTACCGTGAGCATTGCCGATGGCTTCATCTACTATTACGAAAAATTTTTTATCAACGAAAAAAATAGAGCGGCGATGTTTCAGCCCTTCATAACTCGGATTTTCAGTAACTAATATCTCTGTGGGTTCATTGATTTTCCATAATAGGCATTTCGAATCAGTTTTTTCCAAAGTTTTGTTGTCCAAAGTCAAAGTTTTGTGTACCATTGTCTGGCGGAACCAGTTACGCCATTTCATTACTTCATCATCACCTGCGTATACATATGAACCGGCATCCGGGAAGAAATTACGGCCTTTGATAAATAATTCGAAAGTGCCATTATCTGGTTGACAATGCCAGAAAGCGGGAGGTCCAGCTTTGATAATCATGCTGGTAGATTGCATATCCCATCCATTTCTGAAAATGAAAAAGCCAGATGTCTTAAATGCTTTTGATGTATAGTCTGGAAGTTTTCCGTCTTTTCCTTCAGTGGCAAAATATTGAATTGTCTCATTATTGGGGAAAACTTTTAACCATTGTTTGTAGTTTTTGATCATTTCTGATTTACTATTCTTTTTAGCATCGCTGAACAATGGATTCGAGTAGTCTGGAAATGAAAGATTATACATGACTGTAATCATATTTTCTATCGTATCCAAAAAGCTTTGTGGAAATTCGTTACGATACCCATTAGCATCAGCCATTTGCAATGCTTTAAAGAATATATTGATTGTAGCCAGATGATAATGCGGGTCAAGCTCAAATTGCATTCCGTCATTATATACCTGTACTTGTATTTCTTTATTTAAAATAGAAATTGCCGATTGTCTCCATGTAGGAGCATCTTTAAATTCTGGAAAGAATATTCCGGCATAGAGTATGCGTTGGGCCTCGAAAAGCAGATGATTACCTTGCTTGGAATAGTTATTTATAATGTGGGCAGCATGTCGGTGCACATTTACCAGAAATTGTGTAAAGAATTCGGGAGTGAAATATTTAGATGTATTGAACAGTAAAAATTCACTGGCTTGATCTTGTAAACGGTTGCTGACTTCCAATGGACGCCAAGCATAACGGACATTATCGTCCGAGACATTGTCTCCATCATATTCTACTTCACCACTGCTAATTGTTTTTCGTTTTGAAGTTAATCCGGTTTTTAATGGGTTTTTATTTATCCAATCCATGTATTGGTAAACCCATTCTTTGGCATATTTTTCGTCTCCAGAAATACGATAGGCTTTTCCCATTGGTATAAACCATTTCTGTCGGTGCAACTGCCATCGAAGTTCATTGTCTTTTACCGGCCAGTAAGTCCAATCAATATCATCTCCGTAGAAAAAAGATGGCTGGTATCCTTTATGTGCAAAAAACTTATGTTCAAGGGCTTCATCGGCCATTTTTTGCTCAGATTTAGAAATCTTTAGATTATTCAGATTTATATCTGGAAATACAATCCCTTTTCTGTTTTTGTAATATGAAAGTAATGCTGAGGCTGCCTCATAATACTTGCCTTCATTATAGAATTGTTTTACCTCTTCTAACCCTTTTGTGTCCAAATTTATTAGGCTGAAAGCTTCTTTATTGAGCTCTTGGGCCTGTATTTGGACGCTTCCCAAAATAGTGAAGCATATCAATATATATTTAACTATCTGTTTCATATAAGTATTTAATGGAGTTTTTTGATTTTTATTTTTGGGATAGCAAGGCTTTTGAATCGATATTTTTGAGTTTAATATATCTTTTTAGTGCTTCCAGATAATAATAGTCGGCATAGTTAAGAGGAACATCTATCTCCGAACCATGAGGTAGAGAGCCTGTCGAATGTTTTAATATAAATCCATTATTTGTACCTTTTTCCGCTAAATAATTTGGAGTAGAAAGTTCTTTGATGATCTTTTCTGCATAATCGAAATAAGTTTGTCCGTTTTCGACTAAAGTACTTAGTTCAAATAGAGCTGAGGCAGTTACAGCTGCGGCCGATGCGTCGCGTGGAGCGTCGGGTATAGTCGGTGCATTATAGTCCCAGTAAGGAATAAGGTCTTCAGGGATTGCTGGATTTTCCATAATAAATTTTGCAATCTGTTGTGCTCTTTCTAAGTATGCAGAATGATTAGTCTCTTCGAAACATAGAGTATATCCATATAATCCCCATGCTTGTCCTCGAGCCCAAGTAGAACTATCAGAATAACCTTGGTAAGTCATTTGTTTGGTGATATCATTTGTTGGGTCAATATAATCGACTACATGGCAGCAACTCATGTCGGGTCGGTAATGGAACTTCATTGTATTGTCTGCATGAGTTATCGCAATGTTTCGGAATGTACTATCTTGTGTTGCTTGGCTAGCCCAGAATAACATTTCAAGATTCATCATATTGTCAATAATAACGGGGTATGTCCATTCTCCGAAATCCCATGAACGTATGACTCCTTTTTGAGGGTTATATCGTGATGCCAGTGATTTGGATGCATTTACTATAATAGCCGAATCTCCAGCCTCTGGAGCCAATCGGTATGCGTTACCAAAGCTGCAAAAGACCATAAATCCAAGGTCGTGAGTACCAGTATAATACTGAAGATCAGATAGTAGTTCTGTATATTTCCGTGCTTCTTGTTTCAATGTATCATCTCCGGTCAATTCGTAAGCCAACCACATGGAACCGGGGAAGAATCCGCTGGTCCAGTCTCTTGGTTTTTCTAAGCGGAGGCTATCTATCCAATTTTGAGGATTTTTTTCGGCCATTGGCTTAGGATTGAGGATAGACCGTGGAAATACTGCAGTATCCTGAATATTTTTACTGTCTATCGCTTCGGCTGTCATTTTAAGTTGAAATTGTGCCGTTTCGATACCATTACGTAGCCACGCAGAATCATCCGTAATTGTTTTTTTCTGACTGCACCCAAATAAGGACAGGGCAGCTATGCCCATAAGAAGAAAGTTGTTCCTCATAATAATAGAATTTCAATTAGTAATTTCGCATTTTTCAATAGTGCAATATTACAAATCAAAATTCAAAGAAGACTTCACAAATGTTGAAACTCATTCTACGTTATTGTAAAACACTTTCACTTTTGTTGAAAAAACTTTCGCATATGTCAAATCTTACTGTTTTTGACATATTCAGATGGCAAACACCCCATGTATTTTTTGAAACTGGTAGTGAAATAGGAAGGTGTAAAACCAACCATTGTACTTATTTCTGATACATTATATTTCCCTTCTTTCAGTAATCGGCAAGCATGTCCAAAGCGTATTCTGCGGATAAATTCTACAGCAGATTCTCCGGTAAGAGCTTTCAGTTTGAGATGAAGATTTGAACGGCTCATACCCATTTCCCGGCTAAATTCTTCAGCAGAAAAATTGGGGTTTTCCAGGTTCTTTTCAATAATACCGATAGCCTTGTTCAAGAGTTCTTCATCTATTCCGTTGGAGGCTATTTGTGCCGGATTAGCTTCTATATTGGCCGCATAGTTTCGAATGGCTCGTTGTCGTCCTTTCAAAATATTTTGGACTTTTGCTCGTAATACAGAGAAGACAAAAGGTTTGCTGATGTAATCATCGGCTCCTGTATTTAGCCCGGTAAGTTGTTCTCCTACAGTGCTCTTTGCTGTTAATAAAATGAGAGGAATATGGCAAAAGTGAATATTTTGTTTTACCAGTTTACAGAATTTTATCCCATCCATTACCGGCATCATTACATCAGAGATAATAAAATCTATTTTTTCTCCTTTGTTTAATATATCCCAGGCGATTTCTCCGTTTTCTGCCTGTAAGATATGATAAGATTGAGAAAAGTTTTCGTATAAATATTTTCTTACATCTGCATCATCTTCTACTAATAATAGTGTACTTTTATCTTGTGCTTCATTTTCAGATTGATAAGAAATAGCTGTTTCTTTTTCAGAATATTCCTCAATATTCGGGTCAATATATTTAGTATTTGGGGCTTTAGTAATGGTTTGTCCGTCAGAGCGTTCTTCTTCACTATAAGCTTTAGCTTCACAAGGTATAATAACTGTAAATTCTGAGCCTTCTCCTAATGTGCTATTGAGATGTATTTCTCCGTGGTGTTGTTCGATGAGGCGTTTTACAAATGACAGTCCGATACCTGTTCCTACGCTGTTTTCTTCAACTTGATAAAATCTTTCAAAAATACGGTCTTGTTTATCTTTGGGAATACCACACCCTGTGTCACTGACGGAAATGATGAGTGAACCTTTATCTTCTTTTGCTTTTACAGTTATATTACCAAATTCAGGTGTATATTTCAACGCATTGGAAATTAAATTGGTTAATATTCGTTCGAGATAGTTTTCATCATAGAATATTTTGTCTTTTTCGATATTATATTCCAGATTATAATCTATTTTCTTATTTGATGCAGCTCTGGCGAACATGTCAAATAATTCTTGAACAAAAGGCTTGATTTCGTGCTCTTGTACGTGAAGTTCCATAGCTCCCATTTCAGCTCTACGATAGTCTAGTACTTGATTTATGAGGTGTAACATCCGTTTTGAGTTGCGTTGGATAAGAAGTAGTTGGTTTTTGAGCCATTTGTCACTTACCCCGCGTTCGAGTATTTCATGTATAGGTGATAATATAAGAGTCAAGGGTGTGCGGAATTCGTGAGAAATGTTGATAAAGAACCGGATTTTCATTTGACTAAGTTCTTCTGTTCGCTCTTTTTCTTTTCGTTCAAGAGCCAACTCTTTTCTCATGATTTTACGAGATGTATAAAAGTGTATTCCATAGAATACAACAATGCAGACTAATAAGGCAAAAATAAGTTTAGCCCACCATGTTTCCCACCAATGCGGAAGTACTGTGATATGTAATTCTGTTGTTTGGCTGCTCCACTTACCGTCATTATTAGCAACTTTTACTTTAAAAGTATAATTTCCAGGGTTTAAGTTGGAGTAACTAACGCTGTTCTTGGTCGTATTATACCAGTCTGTATCGAATCCTTCGAGAGTGTAAGAGAATAAGTTATTTCCTCCCGACAGGTAATTAGGAACTACAAATTCGAGACCAAAAAGAGATTGAGACGATTTTAATGTAATAGAGTTGGTTTCGTCGATACTTTTTTCTAAAATCTTACTTTCATCACCTGGAAGTATTTTTTTATTGAAGACTGTGAGATTATCGATTATTGCAGCTGGAGTATAGGGGTTGTCAATAAGCCGTTCAGGGAAAAACGCGGTGATACCATTGGTTCCACCAAAATACATTTTACCATCAGAACTTTTGCAATAAGCATACATATTGAATTGATTGCTTTGTATTCCGTCCGGTTCGGTATATATTCGCCAACTTTTACTTTCTTTATTCAAACATATAAGTCCGCTATTAGAACTCATCCATAAACGATTGAAACTATCTTCTAAAATGCCGTATATTCTATAGTCCGGTATTTTATAATAATTACCAATATCGAAAAGCTTTTTATTTTGTTCATCATAGGTAAAAAGCCCGGATTGTGACCCTATCCATATGCTGTGCTGCTTATCTTCAAAAATGCAACATATCTGTTTGTCGTTTATTTTTTGTGGTTCGGCATTATATAATTGGTTCTGTGTTTTGTCATAAATATACAGCCCGTTATCTGTACCTATCCACAATCTTTTCTTGCTATCTGAATATAGTGTCATGATTTGTTTGTCATCCAGAACCTTTGTCTTAATGAGTGTAGAAACAGATTGTCCGGACTCGCTTTTGAAGTCATATAAAAACAACCCATTTAGGGTACCTACCCATAAAATATTGTTTTCATCTTGGAACAAAGAATATACATTACTATTGGCTGTTTGATCAGATGATATATTGATCCGTTTAAAACGGTTATTTTTTTGGAGTATGCATAATCCTCCGTCATGGGAGCCTATAGCCATATTTCCGTTTGATAATCGTAACAGAGCTTTTATATTATTTCCGGATAGGCTTTCTGGGTCATTTTCTTTATGTTTGTAATAAGAAAAATGGTCGGTAACTGTATTGTATACGTTCAGACCGTTGTCATTCGTTCCTATCCATATTAAAGATGATTCTGCGAGCATAGTGCTGACGACGTTGTCATTTAATGAATTGGCATATCGTATGTATTTCAGATGCTCAAATTGATTTTTTAAATTGTGGTAATAATTTAATCCTCCAAAATAAGTTCCACACCACATTCCACCTTGAGAGTCGGCATAGATGGCACGAATAGAATTCTGACTTAATTCGTCTGCTTCATATTCGGTATTAAATAAATGATAAAACCCTTTTCCATCTCCTTTTAAAATGTTTAGCCCGACAAAAGTTCCTACCCATAAGCGCTGTTGGTTATCATAAGATAAGGAACGAATATAGTTGGATGATATGCTTTCATTATCATCTGGTCGGTGGGTATAAGGAATTAATATATGATAGGCTAAGTCATAAAGATATAACCCTTCTCCTTCTGTTCCAATCCAAATTTTATTATGATTGCGATTATGAGGAAGGATGGCCATAATCGGTTTATTCCTAAGACCGTCGTAGACGATTTCGAATGTATCATTTTCTGGGTCATAATAAAATAAGCCATTATCGCTACCGACCAATATTTTATTTTTTAATTTTAGGATGGCAGAAACTCTTCTGGTCGGGAATGATGTATGTTGGTAGCCTCCTTTTTCAGAAAAAGATACAAGACCTCGATCGGTTGCTAAAAGAAATTGGTCATCGGAGCTTTCACAGATATTATAAATAAGCTGTTTTTTGAAGCCTATATTTTTCCATGGATAATTGACAAAGACTTCCTTGTCTTTGTTGTACATGGACAGACCGCTTTGTGTACCTATCCATAATCTATTTTTTGAATCGATAGCTAAAGAACGGATGTTGTTGTTTATAAGACTAGCAGAGTCGGTTTTGTTATGACGATATATTGTGAATTTGTAACCATCATAACGGTTTAGTCCATCGCCTGTTGCAAACCACATGTACCCTTTTTTGTCTTGAGTGATATAGAAAACAGAACTTTGAGAGAGCCCTTCATTTAATGAAAATTGTTGAAAGATAATTTTTTTCTCGATTCCGGCAGAAAATGATAAAAATGCATAAGATAAGAATATTGATAAAATAATAACATTATCAGTGATAGATTTTATCTTTCTTGTGGCTCTTTTTATAATTAATCTCATTATGTGAGTCTGATACAATTCGTTAATTATTTGAAGTTATATAAAGAATAGATTGATTCCTTGTAAAGGAATCCAGGCTCAGTTCAAGTACTATAAACAACGGATTATATTTCGTTATATTTTGGATTTAAGGTTAATTTGAGCAAAATAGCATTAGTAAGTATAAAATGGTGATACAAACTAATGCTATTTTTGTGATATGGTTAGAATTGACTATTGTTATCGTCGTAAGGGTTACCGTTGCTCATGTCTAAATCATTGTATCCCTCTTCATCAAGTTCTGACGGATCAAAAGTTTCATCACCGTAAAAATTTTCACCTAAATCTGAAACCGAATTATTTTTGTCAAACTCATCAAAAGTCATGATTTGTTGAGGTGGATTGCCTATCGATTTTGTACAGACAGGCTTTTCAAGATTTTTACCAGGAATTATTTCTCTCAATTCCATAAAAAAAGCCCGTTCTGTCATATTGTCAAATACAAAAAGTAGTCTCTGTCTTTCATCTTCCAGTAATTCACTCAATTTAGTGTCTTCCATTACCCAAGAGTCATCTTCATAACTGGTATCCATTTCCATAAGGGTGATTTCTGTCTTTTTTTCCCAGTCATCATCACAAATAAAAAATGAGGTTATCTGATCTTTCGTGAAATTTACCGAATCGAGAATAGCATTGTGCAAGTCTAAGAATGTAGCCTCGGAATCGATACTTATCTCGCGAGCAAACTGATCTACTTCATCCGATATGAGCAAAAATTTATATATCATAGCATTGATAAATTTATTATTTCTATTTTGTTTGGTAGCGTAAAAATAATAAAAATATCTATTCCCAAAAAAAGGTTATTAAAAAATTTCGATACTCGTTTTTCTTGATGTATCGGAATCCTGTATGTTACATAAAAAATGATATGGAACAGAAGTTCCATATCATTTTTTATGTAGCAGATGTTTTTTATAGATATCCTTTGATAATTCCTCTTTGAGAGTTTCTTACGAAGAGTATAATTTCGTCTCGTTCTTTCGTTGCAGGAAGTTCTGCTTCAATACGCTCAATGGCATCAGAATTATTCATTCCTGAAAGATAGAGATATCTATAAATTTCTTGAATATCACGTATAGTCTCGTTTGTAAAATTCCTACGCCGTAATCCGATGGAGTTAATGCCTGCATAAGAAATGGGATTGCGAGCTGCTTTTACAAAAGGAGGGATATCTTTATTTACAAGAGAACCTCCTTGTATCATAACATGAGATCCGATATGGGAAAATTGATGTACCAGTGTACCTCCTCCGATGATGGCGTAGTCATCTACTTGTACCTCGCCTCCTATTTGAGTGGCATTGGACATTACGATATTATTTCCTATTATGCAATCATGGGCAATATGTACGTAAGCCATTAACAAGCAATTCGAGCCAACAATCGTTTTCCCTTTTGAAGCCGTTCCTCGGTTTATTGTGACACATTCACGTATTGTTGTGTTGTCTCCAATTTCGAGAATTGTGTCTTCTCCTTTGAATTTTAAATCTTGGGGAATTCCTGCAATGACAGCACCGGGAAATATCTGGCAATTTTTACCGATACGAGCACCCTCAAGAATGGTTACGTTCGATCCGATACGAGTACCCTCGCCGATTTCTACATTTTTGTCGATTGTGACAAATGGTTCTATTACAACGTTCGGCGCAATTTTCGCCTCGGGATGTACATAAGCTAATGGTTGTTTCATTTTGAATACAATATAGTATATTATTTATTTTTGATGATCTGGGCCATAAATTCGCATTCGGTGGTAATTTTTTCTCCTACGAAAGCATATCCTTTCATATATGCGCACCCTCTGCGGAGTTCGGTCATAAATGATAAATGGAATATTACTGTATCTCCAGGTACGACCTTTTGCCGAAATTTGACATTATCTATTTTCAAAAAGTAAGTAGAATATTTTTCAGGGTCTTCTACTGAGTTCAGGACCAATAATCCTCCAGTTTGGGCCATTGCTTCTATAAGTAACACTCCTGGAGTTACAGGTTCACTGGGAAAATGTCCTTGAAAGAATGGTTCGTTTGAGGTAAAGTTTTTGACACCGACGATATGATTTTTTCCTAATTCTATGATTTTATCTACCAATAACATCGGGTAACGATGAGGAAGTAGCTGTTTAATACGGTTGACATCCATAATCGGAGCAACGTTTGGATTATATATAGGGGCTTGAATATCCTGGCGTTTAATTTCTTTTCGCAACATACGAGCCAGTTGGTTGTTAATCTTATGTCCTGGCCGAGTTGCAATGATTCGGCCTTTGATAGGTTTACCTACAAGAGCAATATCTCCCAATATATCCAGTAACTTATGACGAGCCGGTTCATTATCGAAAACCAACGGGTTATTATTGATATAGCCTAATTCGTCAACATGTTTATGAGGTACACCCATGAGGTCTGCCAGACGGTCGAGTTCTTCTTGGGATGTTTTTTGATCATAAATGACGATAGCGTTGTCTAAGTCTCCTCCCTTTATCAAATTATTCTTTACAAGAGGTTCTATTTCACGGACAAATACGAATGTACGGCTATTAGCTATTTCTGATGCAAAGTTTTGTAAATTGTCGAGGCTTGCAAACTGGTTATTCAGTACTGGGGAGTTGAAAGAAATGAGAGTATTGATACTGAAATCTTCATCAGGTAAGACTAATAAGCTTGAACCGGTAGCGTCGTCCTTTACTTCTATTTTGTTTTTTATAATAAAGTATTCTCGTTCTGCTTCTTGTTCTATGATTCCGGCTTTGGTTATAGCTTCGGCATAATAGCGTGCACTTCCGTCGAGTATGGGGAATTCAGGGGCATTTACTTGAATTAAGCAATTATCTATCTCAAAACCAAATAAAGCCGCCATTGCATGTTCTATGGTGCTTACTGCAATTTCTTTCTTGGCAACAACAGTGCCACGTTGTGTTTCTATTACATTTTCAGCGACAGCATCTATTATGGGGTGATCTTCTAAATCGATACGTTGAATTTTATAACCGTGATTTTCAGGTGCAGGTAAGAACGTAATGGTTATATCAATTCCGGTATGTAAGCCTTTTCCTTTCAATGAAAAGCTGTTTTGCAGGGTTCGTTGCTTCATAATATAAAAAAATTACTATCAATGTAAATTTTTATTTACCAAGTTGCTTTTTTAAAGCCTCAATTTCTTTTCTCAAATCGTCTACAGTCTGGCGCAATTCGGGAAGCTTCTTTATCATGACAACCGAGCGGGCAAACTCGCGGGCCGGTACAGCAGGATATCCTAATATCGTAGAGTCGGGTTTTACATTATTAGGAATTCCCGATTGCGCTCCAACATTGACCCTATCGCCAATGGATATGTGGCCGGCAAATCCGACTTGTCCACCAATCATACAATGGCTACCGACTTTAGTAGAACCGGCAATCCCTGTTTGTGCAGCAATCACAGTATTGTTTCCGACTTCTACATTGTGCGCTACTTGTATAAGATTGTCGAGTTTTACACCTTCGCGTATAATTGTTGACCCCATCGTAGCACGGTCAATGGTTGTATTAGCTCCGATTTCCACAAAATCTTCAATGACAACATTCCCGATTTGTGCAATTTTTTCATAACTTCCATTATGAGGAGCAAAACCAAATCCGTCAGCACCTATTACCGTGCCTGCGTGGATGATACAATTATTCCCGATAACACAATCATGATATATTTTTACTCCCGGATATATAATCGTATTTTCTCCGATAGTTACATTTTCACCAATATAAACTTGTGGGTACAATTTTACGTTTTCACCGAGCTTTACATTTTCGTCGATATAAGTAAATGCACCTATATATATAGATTGAGGAATAGCCACAGACGCTGCAATAGATGCACTGCTATCGATACCTTTTTTTTCTGGTCGGGCTTGATTGACAAGGTTAAGTAATTGAGCTATACAGGAATAAGCATCATTAACTTTTATCAGGGTTGCCGTAATTTTTTCTTCTGGTTCGAAATCGCGGTTTACTAAAACGATACTAGCTTTGGTTGTATAGATGTAATGAGTGTATTTAGGGTTAGCTAAGAAACTAAGAGTCCCTGGTTTTCCATCCTCTATTTTGGATACATTATTAACTTTTACTTGGGCGTCACCAATAACTTCCCCTTGCAGGAAATCTGCAATTTGTTGTGCTGTAAATTCCATTTTACTTTAATAGTTTGTGTTTATGCTGTGTGAGCGACAAACAAGTTATAATATGCAAAGTACGTATTTTTTTTCCAAATAATAGGAATATCCTTATTCCATTTTTCATTATATCAGCTTGGGAAGTTAACAAGCTAAAGTATGAAATAAAGATTTATTATATAAATTTTGTATTGCCTTATTGTGATTTTTTGTTTCATCAAATAGGAAGACATCTTTCATTTTGTAACTAAGATATACTGTGAAGCGTTTTTTTTGTCTTCATCATATGTTATTTAAAATAAAATAGTTATTTTTGCAGCCTGCTTTTTCAGAGCTTTAAACTTAATTAAATGAAAAAGCAGACAGTTTATTATTAATACTGTAACTTCTTAAATATTATGAAGCTATTACAAGCAAAATTAGCGAAGTATGATGCTCCGCAGAAAGCTAAGGCATTAGGTGTTTACCCTTATTTTAGGAAAATCGAAAGTGATCAGGATACCGAAGTGCTGATAAATGGGAAAAAAGTATTGATGTTTGGTTCTAATAGTTATTTAGGCCTGACTAATCATCCCAAAATCAAGGAGGCTGCTATTGCAGCTATTAAAAAGTATGGAACCGGTTGTGCCGGGTCTCGTTTTTTGAATGGTACTCTTGATATACATGTAGAACTGGAAAACCGGTTAGCTCGCTTTGTCGGAAAAGAAGAAGCGATAATATATTCCACTGGATTTCAGGTGAATTTAGGGGTTGTTTCTTGTCTTACAGGTAGAGAAGATTATATAATTTGGGATGAACTTGATCATGCATCTATCATAGAAGGGCGTCGGTTGTCTTTTTCAACTCCATTAAAATACAAGCATAATGATATGGCTTCGTTGGAAAAAGTATTGAAGTCATGTCCGGAAGACAAGGTTAAACTTATTGTTACGGATGGTGTTTTCAGTATGGAGGGCGATGTTGCTAATTTGCCGGAAATTGTTGCATTGGCAAAGAAATATAATGCGGCAGTTATGGTGGATGAAGCGCATGGTATCGGAGTATTTGGGAAACAAGGACGAGGGACTTGTGACCATTTTGGAGTTACAGGAGATGTAGATTTGATTATGGGTACATTCAGTAAATCATTTGCATCTTTAGGAGGATTTATCGCAACAGACTCGATTACAGCAAATTATTTGCGACATAACTCTCGTTCGTATATATTTAGTGCAAGCATTACTCCGGCTTCTACGGCTGCTGTAGGAGCAGCGCTTGATATTATGGAAAGTGAGCCGGAAAGGATTGCCCATTTGTGGGAGGTAACCAATTATGCTTTAGAAGGATTTCGCAATTTAGGTTGTGAAATAGGTCATACATCTACTCCAATTATACCATTGTTTATTCGGGATAATGAAAAAACATTCCGGGTAACTCGAGATTTGTTTGACGAAGGGGTGTTTGTCAATCCTGTGGTGTCTCCGGCTGTAGCACCGAGCGATACTTTGATTCGTTTTTCATTAATGGCAACACATACCAAGGAGCAAGTAGATTTTGCTTTAGACAAGATTGAGAAATGTTTCAAACGTCTTGGCATTTTAAAGTAATTGTTAAAATATAGATAGTAGAAACCACATCAGACCATTTATACTGATTTGATGTGGTTTTTTCATTTTAGTTATTAAAATTATAATGTTTGTTATGGCCTCTGGTAATCGTTTTACAAGAGTTTTCTGGACTTCAGCGTCTGTAGAGTTGCTGGAACGTATGGCATACTATGCTGTATTTATTGTTTTGACCCTTTATCTTTCTAATGTATATGGTTTCTCTGATATTGAAGCCGGTATCGTTTCTGGGATATTTTCAGCGACATTATCTTTGTTGCCTACTTTTTCTGGGGCTTTAGCTGATCGGATTGGTTTTCGTTCATCTTTATTATTAGCTTTTGCATTACTTTCTGTCGGTTATTTAGGGTTGGCTGTATTACCCACGTTATTTCAGAGTGCCGGAATGGTAGATTATGGATTGATAACGACATTTACCGGTTTGAGAGAGAGTCCGCTAAGATGGACAGTTATACCCATTCTTTTGATTATTGTAGTAGGAGGGTCTTTTATTAAGGCCGTTATTTCCGGAACAATAGCAAGGGAGACGACTACAACGAATCGGGCACGAGGCTTCTCGATATTTTATATGATGGTTAATATTGGAAGCTTTACGGGGAAAACCGTTGTTGAACCCCTTCGCAGAGGTATGGGAAGTGAGGGACTCGTAGTTCTGAATTATTTTTCTGCCGCTATGACTTTATTAGCGTTTATTTTAGTCTGGATGTTGTATCATAGTCGTCAAGAACAGGGAGATGTGAAGAATATTAGAGAAATAGGAAGTTCTTTGCTACGCGTATTGACAAATGGACGTATTATTGCAATTACATTGATTACCAGTGGATTTTGGATGATATATATGCAGCTTTATGCAACTATGCCTAAATATGTTCTGCGTATGGCAGGAGATACGGCTACTCCTGCATGGTATGCCAATTTAAATCCTTTAGTTGTTGTGCTATGTGTTAATTTGGTGACTCGCCTTATGCAACGATATAAGGCGGTGACTTCTATGGGGGTAGGTATGTGGCTGATGCCTTTTTCCGCTCTTTTAATGGCTGCAGGTAATCTTGTTGGCTCTGATGATATATTGGGGTTGCATCCCGTGGCTTTTATGATGTTATGCGGTATTGGGGTGCAGGCATTGGCTGAAACTTTTATCTCGCCCCGTTATCTTGAATATTTTTCTTTACAAGCTCCTAAAGGAGATGAAGGCCTCTATTTAGGATTTAGCCATATTAATTCATGTATAGCATCGTTTATCGGGTTTGGGCTTTCAGGCTTTTTATTGTCGAAGTATTGTCCCGATCCGCAGCTTTATGCCACTCATGAAGCTTGGCAGGCGGCATCTGTGCATGCTCATTATATTTGGTATGTATTTGCTGTTATTGGGGCATTAGCTGCTGTAGCTCTTTTCATTTTCGGGAAGTTGACGAAAAATGATAAATGAACATATTTGGTATAATAGAAAGCAGGTTATCGAGCTCGATAACCTGCTTTCTATTATATAACTTCTAAAGTTTTAATTCTAACAAACATTTATAGCATGACTTTAGCTATGGATTTTCCACATTTTACAATATACATACCTGATACAGGAAGAGAAATTTCAGCATGGTTATCAGTTGCAATCTGAGTGAAAACAAGAGCTCCTTGCATATTATAAATATTTATAGTGGCACCATTTTCAATATTATATATTTTTATAATATTGTTTTGTGCTGATACTTTAAGACTTTCTGCATATGCACTTTCAACGGAAAGACTTGCATCTTCAACTATTTCATTAAATTTTGCCCATTCTTCGTCAGCTTCATAAGCCGCTTTGGCTCCTACAGGTACAGATAATGTTGCCTTGGTAACTCCAGTTGCTGAAAAACCACCAGAGACTAATGTCGGGGGAACAGTTGCTAATGATTTAACAGATACCAGGCTTGATGATGCATTAGGGAAAGTTTTAGCTTCAATCATTTTAAGGTTTATCGGCAATATTATATCTGTAATTTTGGTACATAAATTAAAAGAATATCCAGTTAGGGTTTCTAAGCTGGAGCAGCTACTTAAATCTAATATTTGAACTTTTGCATTATTGAAAGCTCGATTTCCAATATAAGAAAGGGCAGTACATCCAGTAAAATTAATTTTTACAGATGCAGCTTTGGTATTTGTAAATGCATAGTCTGAGATGGTTTTTAGTGAACTACAGCCTGATAGGTCTATTGTAACTTCATTTACATTGATTTCTGATAATTTTTGTCCATTAGTATTAAATGCATTTTCTTCAATTATTTCTAAATTTTTTAGACCAGATAAATTTATTCCGTTTAGATAATTAGTACAATAGAATGCAAATTCACGGATCAATTGCAATTGTGGACAAGTTGAAAAATCGACAGTTTGAATGGCAGAATATTGGAATGCGTAATCTCCGATACTTGTCATGCCAGAAGGGAACTTGATTGTTTTTATAGAAGCATTGTGATCAAAGATGTTACTGGGCATCTCATTCTCAGGATAGGTGGTTGTAACTTCATCTACAGTTTTCGTTTCTTCAACGATATTTGTTTGTTGAAGATCGAGCGTTTCTAATGCTGTTAACTCACTGTTGACAAAAGACAAATCTGTTGCATTGATAGGCCCTGATATAACGAGTTCTGTGACAGTCGTTAATTCTTCTGTTGTAAACTTACTTTGCAAAGTACCGGCTTCGGTTACTGCAACATTTTTGCTTTCTGCCATTACAGATGTCATTACTGATAATGCCAAAGCACTGGAAAGTAAAAATCTAATACTCATTTTTTTAAATTTAAAAGTGAATAATTTATTTTGTATGTTTTTTGGTTTTGAATAGAAATATGCAGAATAGAATCATAACGATAAACATAATGATCATCTCAGTACTATATTTCATAGGTTCTACCCATATTTCATGGAATAGATCCCAGCGACCGAGAATTTCTACAAATGTCCAGAAGATGATAACAGTGGGTATGGCATAACGAATAGCGTACCCGATTTTTTGTATTTTCATCAATTTGTAAAATAAATAGGCCGACCAAGCTAAGCTACCGAAAGCAATAAATGCTGTTACAGGGTGACGATCTCCCAGCAATACATCGTCATAAGCAAACATCAAAACGAGGTAGCTGGTCCATAATAGCATATTAGTTTCCATGAAAGTGGTAATGGAATTATTTTTTACAATGTTATGTAGTGCACCATCTTTACGTGTAATCCCTAATTTTTTTTGTATCCAAGTATAAAATAGGCAACCGGTGCGGGCACTGAAAATGTAGAAAAGGGTAATGATAGCCCAGAACCCGACTGATGACATTAAAATCAGATATTCGGGCTTGGTTACAATTTCACCGTTTTCCATTAGTGGAGCCACATTATAACGATGTGCATAGTATACGAAAGTAAATTCTATCCATCCTGTCCAAACGAGTAATCCTCCAAAAAGTCCGGCAAATGTAGCGGGGGTCTCTTTTTTCATATAAAATCCCCAAATAGCCAGTATGAGACCTATAAGACCTACAAGGAATGCTGCAGGAGTCAAATATGATTTTTCAAGAGTCTTTTCCATAATGATCATTACAGCATGACCTAAAGGCATGGTAAAGAGCACAATCATAAAAGCGGAAAATCCGATAAATCTGTGTTTTTTTTCTGTTGTTGTATTCATATTATTTGTTATTGATTATTTATTATTTTCTGTTGGGAAATATCCATACTCCTATGAATCCGTAAATTCCTGTCAAAAGTATTATGGTAAAATCAGCAACATTTACAGGTAACCATATTTTACGGCGACGTATAAGTTTTATAATAATGAATATTCCGGCACATATCAAATTGAGGATATAGAAATCTTTCACCGGATTTGGAATGGGAATAAAATGTGCAAGTCCCGGAGTTCTCATAATTTTGAACGGAAAAATAGAGCGTTCGATTTCTGCTTCTTTGGAATGGCTATAATGGTCTATCGTTTCGGTATGCTTTGCAATGAGTTTATATTCAGGACTAAGAACATAAAGAGTGCTCTTGTCTTTATCATTCACTTTGTATGTGTTATAAAAATAATTTGATGTGACAAAGAAACGCCCATTTGGATTTTCTACTGGAATTTTATGAAGTTCATATTCCCGTGTTAGAACATATATTTGGTTATTATCATCAAAAATATGGCAAAATAGGTCTCCAGAAGAGTGGCATTTTATATTTTTGATAGTACCATTGAATTTAATTTCTTTACAGAAGGGCTCTCCTTTTATCATTTTTAGATGAAAAAGACGATTACTATTGTCAACAATGAAATATCCGTCATCCTTTAGTTTTATTGTAGAAGGTATACCGTATATGCCTTTGGCCGGAAAAGAGAATCCTTTTTCAATCAGTGGTTGATTGAACTTTTTACTTTTTTCCTGTTCTATTCGATTACTTTCACAATTGAGAAATTCTATGCCGTGTTTGTTTATTCTGAAAACATCATCCGGTAGTTGAACGCCTATACGCTCTGGCTGTGATTCGAATAAGGGATTCAAGGCCAGTGAATAAAAAGGTTCTGCAATAAGTATACTGCGTCGGACACTTTTAAGTATTTTATTGTTTAATTCTATTCCGTTTAGTGAATCCGGCATTTCACCCATTAATTTTAATTTGCGAGTGTTATTGAAAGGTAGAAGTTTCATATATTCTTTTTCCGGAATTTCATTGCCTTTGGCATCATAATAATGCATTTCTGCCTGCCGATTGAGCGTGTCTCCCGACTCTTTGGCAATGATGAAATCATGAGTCACTTCACTAAAATAAATCATTGTTTTGTAAGGCCGTTTTTCTACTGATTTTTGATAAAAAGACGGCAGATAGTAGGCCATAATAAATATCGCCAGCAGTATAAGTAATATTCTGACTATTTTTGCTCCCATAATTATAGTTCTCCTTTATTAAATCGATGAGATGTATATATAACCGATACACTGGATATAAGTGTAATAATGAATAAAATTGGATATATGGTAACAGCGTTTCCTAATCCATAAGAGTAGTAAAATAACCGTAGGACGAAGTATACGAAAATAATATATAGGAAACGGTATTTCCAGATTGGTTCCAGTGAAATCATAGCGATAAAAAAGTAGCAAGTCATACCTCCCAATATCCAGGGAAGAATGGTCTGTAGGGAAGGGATTATAATTTCTGAGGGAAAATATACCGACATGAATAATGTGAGCAATAATACAGAGATAAGTTGTATTGCGGTTATAATTGCGAAACCGAAAAGTACCATAGAATAAATAACAGTCGTATTTTCCATTGGCAAGTGAAGTGACAGTTTTATACGTTTGTCTGTGACTTCCGGAACAAATTGAGAAAGACCTATTAATAAAGCTGTGATAATAGGGATATATTTGAATTTGCCGAAAAATATAGACTTTTCTAAAATTAGAGATGAAAAGTATTGTGGAGCACCTAATAAATTGAGGTCACTTCTTATTGAGATAAATATATATATGACTGTTCCCAAGCTTAGTAGTAATGCTATTGTTGCATACCAGCGGGTCTTGAGCCATTCTTTATAGATGAGGTGTTTTAATTTCTCTATCATGATAATCGTTTATTTAGATTTGTTTAGATTTGCGTTGTGGAATAGCAAATACTCCAGCCATTCCGAATATACCTAATACCAGTACCACTATGATATCAATTATAGCAAATGCATCGTTTATTGGATATCCATTTCTTTTTTTTATAAAAAATGTTGCGAGAGCAAGTATTATATTTAGCCAAATAAAGTGGAAAGGATTGGAAAAGTGGAACTGTATGCCATAATTGGCGTTTTGGGATATTTTGACAGGAAAAAGATAAGAACCGATTGTTTCCTGTAAAGAAGCGACTTTCTTATCTCCTATTGTGAGTTGCTTTATTAACTTGTAATTTTTGTCAAGGATATAATATGCTGTGGCATCTTTTTCATGGGTGGTGAATGTCAGATGCATTAGATTTCCTTGCAAAAAAGCTCCTCTTCTTAGCGAAGGTAAAGGCAAAGCCTGATAGTTGAAATTTCTATCCATTACATAAGAATTTCCATCCTCTGTGATAATTATAGCCAAGAATTCTGGTCGATTTGAAAAATTGATGTTGCGGATTTTTTTCTCATCGGGACGGTTCAATCGTAGAATATCGGGACGTCCATCATTCATTGATAGTCTGAATAGTTCACCTTTGCTGTCAAGAACGAAATATCCGATCTTTTCGAAATCGGTTCGGTCCGCAGGAGACCACCAAGTAATTGCCGGAGCTGTAAATCCGAGCTGTTCAAGTTCAGAATTGAATAGTTTACTTTTTTTCTCATCAATAGTATTTGTTGATGAGACGATGAACTCTATCCCGTTTTCTTTTATTCGGAATAAGTCTTTCGGTTCATATTTGTTAGATAAATAACTTTTTTGGTCTTTTAGTTCAGATAGCCCGTAGAATAATTCATTATATCTTCCTGCAATATTCATGTGAAAAATTGCATCATCAGCATCTTTTGCAGAAATATTTTTCCCACAAATGGAGTCAGGAAATTTTCCATCGTAAGTCAATTGAGAAGCATTATTTAGTGGACATAATGAGTCGGCTTGTTCTCGAGTATATCTGTTACCTTTACTATCTTTATATATAGTTATACCGGAGATTTTTCCATTTATGTTTTTATATTCGTATTCTGATATGATAAAATCATTTAATACTTCAGAATATACTACATCTTTATAATTACTATGAGTGCTGAACAGCATCCTGAAAAATCGAGGTACGATAATGCAGGTTGCGAGTGCTGTGAGTAGTATGGCAATGATACGTATAGATTTGTTTAGCATATTATCGTTCTCCTTTATTTAGTCTGTAACCTGAGAATAATACCAAAGGGCAAGATACTAATGCAATAATAGCCAGTACGGGGGCTGAATCTTTATATGCACCGTGGAAATTTATATTGTTGAAATAGAGGGACAATAATATAAGTCCGGTTATTGCATAAAGTAATTGTCGATATCCGTTTGGTTCCAAAGCAGTCATTGCAATATAGTTGTATGCCAAATATGAAGCAATGAACCAATTGATAATCGTTACCGTTACCGGTCGTGTCACTTCTGCCGGAAATAGCAATTGGTTTTTCCATTCAAAAAGGACGAAGATAATCCCATTTGAGACTGTAATCAATAATAGACCGAATAAAGCCATACAAGCAATCAGTTTTTGATTATTCATCGGAAGGTGTAAAGTCAATCGTATACGTTTGTTTTTTACTTCCGGTATGTATTGTGATATGCCTATACAGATAGCTGTAAGTAGTGGGATATATTGCAATAAAGAGTAATAAATTACAGGTGGATTATCATACAAAACACTTAATGTGTAATTTTTGGCTCCGAGCATTGTCATCCGGTTTTCTACCATAATGAATATATAGAATACGATGCATATGCCTATTATCAATGCTCCTAAAAAAGCCCAGCGGGTCTTAATCCATTCTTTATAAAACAGATGTAATATCATGATTGTTATTAATATTTTCCGGTTAAACCAATAAATGCATCTTCAAGGGTCATATCTAATTGTGTAAAGTTGGAATATGCGAGTCCTTGTGCCTCAAGTAATTTTTTAACTTCAGTTTCATCCCCGTAAGTATAAAATTCGTAGTGGTTGTTGATGTGCTCTACATTCACCGCAAGAGAATCTGAGAAAGTAATGTCATCCCGTTCTAAATCGAAAATAAACCCTTTGAATTTATCGGTAAAGTCTTTTACCGGTCCTTGTACCAATACGCGGTTGTAATCCATGATAAGTACATCGTCTATCAAGCGTCCCATATCCTGAATAATATGAGATGTTAGAAAGACAGTTTTCCCTTTGGCTTTACAGTATTCTCTCATGTAATCGATAAAAAGACGGCGATATCCAGGGTCAAGACCCAAAGAAAAATCATCGAGGATAAGTAAATCAGGGTCTTGTGCTAAAATAAGTCCTAATGCAACTTGTGCTCTTTGTCCACAAGACATTGTCGATATTTTTTGTTTGGGGAGGATTTTTAAGCGGTTTATAAGATTCCAATATGCATCAGCTTTCCAGTTTTTGTAGAAACCGGAATAAAACTTTTCTATTTGATGCACATTCATGAAAGAATATTGTATATGACCTTCGATTAAATAACCGATACGTCTTTTGGTTTCAGGTGATAAGTTTTGGGTGTCTTCTCCGTAAATAAGACATTGGCCGGAGCGAGGTTCGAGAAAACCGTTCAAGATGTTTATAGTCGTACTTTTACCTGCTCCGTTTTTCCCTAATAATCCCATGATGCGGCCTTCGGGAACTGCAATATTGAGATTTTCATAGACTAGTTTTTTCCCGTAATAATGTGTCAGGTTGCGACACTCAATTACATAGTTTGTTTCTTCCATACAATAATGTGATTCTTATATTTTTTGTTTTTTAATTACATATCTCGTTCAATAAAGTAAACCCCTTTGCCTGGAATCAGATCCGGATATTCGTTTAGTTTTATGCCTGAAACAGTATCGTATACGTATATGGTTGTTGCCTGTTTCGTTTGATTATAGAGAAGCACAACCGTGCAATAATCTTCATCTCTTAATCCTGAACCGGCAATTTGTACAAAAATGTCAACAATTTCATACTCCGCAGGAAAACTAATTAAAGGTTGGGCCGTAGGGGTGAATTCTTCCATTTCATAATAGTCGAATTTATAAATTTCATTTTTAGTTGCATAAAATCCGTAACTTTCTCCAAAAGAACCGAACCAGTATTTTATACTGTTTATCCAAGGAGAAGGTAATGGCATAATTTGTTTTAATTCTATAGGTTGCACTTTTGTGCCAATATAATTTACATAAAAGTCATACATATTATATTCATTTCCGTTTTTCCCTATCAAATAAGCGTGATAGGGCTTGTTAGAACCTAATCCTGTAGCTTCTGTGAATTCTCCACATAATGAGTCTAATTTGAATGCCTGACCATCTATATTGATACGTTCAAGATTGTCATTATATGTATGGAAGTATCCGATTGTATTGTCGCTATGGCGGACGAAAGATACTTTTTTATATCTCATAAATTGTTTTGACGATATAGTTTGAACGACATTTGTACTTTTTACATAGGTATTTTCGTCAAACAGAGGTAGTTTCTTTTCTAGTCCGTTAAATACATGTAATGTCCCATTATTGATTAGGTATTTTGAAGCTCCATATCCAAAGGTAACATTTTTGATGTTCAGTGTAGGAGCACTACCTCGATATACCCGCCCGTATATAGGTGCTATTATTTCTCCGATATTGTTTGTTATATCATTTTCGGGATCCGCATCTTTCATGCTAATGCAATATCCATAATCGGGTGCGTGATCTGTAAATATGGCCAGTTCGTTGGTAGAATTTAGGGCTCCTATATATTTCCCTTGAATTTTCTGTGTCCCGTAAATACGGTCTATCATGTTTTCGAATGTCCGAGTAAAGTTGGTGGGGTCTCCCTGGAGAGAAATCCATTCGATAGTATTTTCCGGAGTTTCATATAAAGCGACGTAAGTCGGTGTATATCCGGTTAAAATTTTTATATTGAATGTTTGCCGAAATTCTAAATCGTTTTTAGTGTTACGAACTATGAAAACTCCGGGAATCACTTTATCGATATTATAACTTTTGGGAAGGGTTATTTCCCAATGTAAATTTTTGTCTGTAGATATAACTTCACTTTTTCCGACCAACCATTTATATTCAAAGTCTTTTTCATCAGAACCTTCTGAAAAAGAAATAGTCGGGTTACATTCAAATATATCACCTAAATATAAAGTATAAGCTTCGGTCTTTTTTATTCCGTCGACAGCTAGTACATGGTCAAACTCCAAGGTCCCGATTTTGTCTTTGTCATCTATACAGGAGACGAAAAATAGGGCAGCTATAATAATACCGTATATATTAATAATTTTTTTCATCATTTATTCATCAAAGTAAATTCTGTTTCCATTTTCATCGTATTCTTCATGGTCGATAAACCACTGTGTTGCCAAGCTTATCCAATAGTCCAACTGGATAGTAGCTCCATTATCGCTCCAGTTAGGGTCGGTTATACCGCTAATCTCTAAAAATACTGCACACTTTTTGGGATGATATGTAAGCCTATTGAGTTTATTTGAATTTGTCCAAAAGGCTGGTGGGTCTTCAAGATTTTTGGTAAAACTGACTTCAACGTATTGATATTCGGGGATTCCGGATTCGAAATTTTCATTTGGAACCAATTCAATATATAGTTTATAACTGGATGTTTCGTCCATCGCGTTTGTATGTATAGTTACCATCAGACTATCTTGATATAAGCCTTTTCGGAATATTTGTGTTTCATTTAGGGTATAATGTACATCTTTGATTGCGTTTTTCGATTTTTCAGGATTGACTCTAATTTGATAAGTGCGGTCATTGGTATAATCTATAGGTCCGGACAGTCGGACCGGAATAGTATCAATGTAGTCGTTGGCGTCTGTCCCTAAAAAGTGGGCATTGAAAGAATACTCTTTCGGATAATCCTCTTCTGGACCGAAAATTTCTAATGCACTGCCATTTTTATCGGTCAGAGTTTTTGCAAAATTCAATGATTTTTGAGTTGAATCGTATAGTTCCAGTTTATCTTCTTTACAGGAGAAAATACCAGAACATAGTAAAACGTATAATATATATTTTTTCATATTTTTATTAGTTTGAGCTTCCATAACCAAAATCCTGTTCATATTTCGGTAGGGGAAGTTTGTAGTTTTCAGATTTCATAATAACGTAGTTTCCATTATAATTACCATTATCGATAGAAGTCATATTATTTCGTTTGTAATAATAGAATAATTGACCTTCTCCTTTAAAATCACAGATATATTCATGGGTGATTTCTGTTTGTATTTTTTCTTCAGATGCGTTGTCCGTGAGCTCTGTTGAGATTCGTTCTTTTTTTATTTTATTGATAAGGGATATAGAGTTTCCTCCGGTGCTATTATCTTTCAGTGTAGCTTCGGCTGCAATCAAATACATTTCGCTGAGTTTTAGCATCGGAACTACAGAAGGTCCATATTTGGATGCATCTTCTGTCAATTTGGATCGTTGATAACGTATTAAGTTTATTTTGTTATTTGCACTGGGATTGGTGTATAGCCAATTGCGCCGGACATCACTTTCTTCATAACAAGCATCGGACTTGACAAAATCTTGAGTCAGTCCTTCGTAAGTTTCTTTTGATGCAGTCAACACTGTTTCAGTATATAGTCCGAATATCATTTCAGGCATGAATATACGGTCGACTTTCAATTCCTTTCCATAAATATCGGTTTCAATGATTTCATCTTGTTTGATAAACCTGAATTTTTCACTTTGTATGATTTCATCGGCTAAAAGATATGCTTCCTTATAATTTTCGCGAAACATTTCAATACGAGCCATTAGTGCAGTTACTGCATAATAATTCATGCGTTGTGTTCGGTCGTACGATACATATTTGTCATTGAAACTTTTTCCTGTAAATATCGGATCGTTATCTTGTAGTAGTTTACGGGCTTTGGTTAAGTCTGCCATCAATTCTTGCAGTAATTCAATTGTTGTTATTTTTTTCCCGATAGAAAAACCGAAATCGGTTTTATAAGGGACGTTTGCCGAATTTGGATTTACTTTGTAAGAATCATTGTACATGCGGATAAGGTCGAAATACATGTAGGCTCTTAACCCAAGGGCCTCGGCCAATAATATATCTGTTACTCCTGGTTCGAATGTAGGCATATCATCTTTTTGGAGTTGCTCAATGACTACATTACAATTGACAATAGTATTGTACATAGTGGACCATATATTACTTATCAATTCCTCACCTTCGTCTGTCGAATATTGAAATTGTACCCATTTAGTACGATCTGTTTCTGTATCTGATACGGTGTACTGTTGAGTAAGGGGTTCGAGTGCGTACAAGCATAAATTATTTCCATATAAGTTTTCTCCTCCCATGCTGATATATATACCTGATAGCGTAGTGTAATATCCTTCCCGGGTAGAAAACATATCTTCTATGCTAACTTCGGATTTCGAGTTAACATCGAGCCATGAGCAAGATGACAAGGAAATGAACATGGATAATAAAGCTGTGTATATTATATTTTTCATCATAATCGCAGATTAGAAGTTTACTTGGGCTGAGAAATTTACCGAACGAGCAAAAGGATAGGATAGACCTCTTTCCTGACGTATAGTTGACCAATAAAATAACTCATTACAAGTTACAGATAAACGCAGCATTGATAATACTTTATTTCTCAAGAGTTCTTGTGGTAATGTATAACTTACCCTTAATGAGGTAAGACTCAAGCGACGTTCTTTCTGCACAAATCGGGAGGAAGCTTTTGTCTCACTGTTATCGTTTATTGCTTTGTATCGAGCTATATCTCCCGGTTGTTTCCATCTTTCGGTAAGAGCACGTTTATCATTATTGACCATGTAGTCGACATTTTCGATCCTTTGATGTAATGTATAATTGTATTTATCAGCACCAAAGGAATAGTTGAAGTTAGTACCGAATTCCCATGCTTTATAGCGAAAGTTTGCACCGATATAACCTTGGAGAATTGGTTCGTTTACACCTACGGGAACTTGGTCTTCTGCACTCCAAATGAATGTTTTAGCACCGTTTTTATCCAAAAAAATTTCTTTTCCAGTACCAGGATCTATACCCAAACTTCGTACAGCATAAATTGTATTCATAGATTCACCTTCTTTAAAGAGGAATACTGTAGTGTATTCATTTTTCTCATCTTCTTCTATTTTCTGGTTTATCGTTTCATTATATTTTTTTAGAGTATCAGATATTTTTGTGATTTTGTTCTGATTATGTGTCCCGTTGAGAGTAAAGTTTAATAACATGTTTTTGGTACGTATAGGAGCATAGCTCAGACTGAAATCTATACCTTTATTTGTAAGGTCGCCCATATTAGTTTTATATGAACTGAAACCGATAGACGGTGCGATGGTAATATCGGTCAGATTACCTGTGGTAGTATTATAATAGTAGTTAAAGTCCAGGTTCAATTTATTATTGAATAAAGTAGTTTCGACTCCGATATTCCGATTGAATGTAGTTTGTCCTTTCAGGTCGGGATTTCCAAGAGTGCTGATAATAGCTCCGAAATATCCTCCATATACCGGAGTCTGATAATAATACAAACTCATAGCTTGATTTTTGCTGAAATTTTGGTTTCCTGTGGTCCCGATGTTAGCTCGTAGTGCCAATTTTTTGAAATTGGCGTTTCCTTCAAGGAATGCTTCATTGTGTATATTCCAACGGATACCGGTAGACCAATAAGGTGCAGATTGTTGGTTTTTTCCATATAAGGAGGAACCATCCATACGTGCGGTCAAGTCTACTAAGTATCGGTTATCGTAAGAATAATTCAAATTGGTAAATGCACCTAAAGAGCGCGTCGTAGATTCTACTCCGGATGGTCGCCCATATTGTTCATACTGAGCTGCATAAGATAGATAATCTAAAGCGTCTCCCATGAATCCTGTTACAATATAACCGTCATTGTTGCTTTGGGACTGGCGTATTTCTCCACCGAGGATGGCTTGGATATCATGTTTACCGAATGAATGTGAATAAGATGCCACAATATTACCGTTGTAGGCAAGAGTATTGGAATTACTTAAATCATATTTTCCTCGATTGTAAAGGACATCGGGATTATTGATGCTGTTGTCATTGTTATTAATGTAAGTAAAGCTTTGAGGAGAAAGGAATATGTCATCTCTATCGAAATCATATGAGACAGAAAAATTTCCTTTTATTCTAAAATCAGAAGTTACCGACCAATTGATACCTGTATTATTCGTGAAACTCATAGTTTCACCTGCGGTGAAGCTGTTGAGATATTTTGCTTCATACATTGGTGATTGTTGTATGGGGGATACTCCGAGTTCCATTCCGGGAGGGGCTACATTATTTAGAGACAAAGTCCTATAATAATTACCGTTTTCATCTTTTTCTCTGAAGTAAGGTAGTGCAGAAGTGTAGGTTGAAAAAGAACCATATGGAGATTCGGTACTTTTTACCATACTAAATTGCATGTCATTGGTAATGAATATCTTAGAAGAATTATACATTAATTTTGTTCCAGCCTCATAAGTAGAGCGAGTTGATCCTTTCATTACTCCGTTAGTTTGTCCGTATCCCAAGTTTACAGAGTACCTCATATTTCCTTTTTCTTCTTTCATACGGGTTACACTTCCATCGATGAATATGGTATGTTTATGTTGAAATCCTACTTGTAGGGGTTTTGACAACCAGTATGTGTCTGTTCCGCTCATGATTTCTTTTTTTATTAAGTTATATGAGTTCAATTTGTTTCCGGGATCTTCTCCTGGTTCGGTAGCGTCGAACACTCCTGCAGCTTTTTGAAACTCAAGCATTTCAGCGGCATTCATCAGGTTATAGGAACTTAAATCTGGAATTTGTAAACCACTGTTAAGAGTATAGCTTACTTGCAATACTCCCGATTCAGGGCTTTTGGTTTCGATAACGATTACACCGTTTGCTGCACGAGAGCCATAAATGGCTGATGCTGATGCATCTTTCAATATAGTGACACTTTGGATTCGGTTCATGTCAAGGTCATATACTTTTTGTACGGAAATCTCGAATCCGTCGAGTATGAAGATGGGTAGACTGGTTACGGTTTGTAAATTACTTTGGGATATATCAGGAAAGCTGTTTTGCCCACGTATCTCTATTTGGTCAGGAATGTGGTTTGGATCTGATCCGAACACGCCACGTACATCGACGACTTGAAAGGATGGATCGAAAACCTTGAGCCCTTCGAACAAATTTGTGTTGTTTACTGCTCTCAGTTCATCGCCTTTGACCGATACTGCCGTTCCTGTAAAACTATTTTTAGCTTTTGGATAATAGCCGATAACAACGGCATTGTCAATTTCTACAACATCTGGCTCAAGTTCAATGTCGAGTACGATTTTCCCATTGGGACGTAAAGTCCTTTTTTTATAACCAATGAATGAGACCGTCATCTTGTTATTGGGGGAGTCAAGCATTAGACTATAATTCCCCTCATCGTCAGATACAGTTGTATTTTTGGAAAAACCATTTTCATCTTGTATGATGACAGCTCCTGAAAGTGGATGTTTATTTTCATCCAAGATGGTTCCTGATACTTTGTATTTACCTGGTATTTCCTTTTCTGTAGGACGTGTATTTTTAGAGATAACGACAGTATTGTCTATGACCGAAAATTGTAAATTCAGCGGATGGCAAATGCGCTTTAGTACAATTCTTAAATCGATATTGTCGGCAGATATTGTAATTTTCTTTTTATTGTCGACAAGCTGATTGGTATAGAAGAACTGATAACCTGATGCCTCTTTCAGTATTTGTAATGCTTCTGCAAAAGTTTTATCTTTAATATGTACGGTAATATTTTTTTGTGCATGTATTTTCCCTCCGTAGAAGAATAATAGGGAGAGTATTACCGGAATAACTATTTTTAGTTTTCTTTTCATTTTCATGATTTACAATTTTACCGAATCGTTTACTTAAAAAGCATTTGGCGGTACAGGTAAAGTATATTGTTTATTACTCATTTCTATCTTAGTTCCGTCATATGATGTTATTTCTGTATCATTCATCCTTTTATGAAAAAAGAACAATTGACCTTCACCCCAGAATTCTCGTTCGTATTCTTCCCGGATAATCTTACGTAAAGTATTTTGGTTGAGTTCTCCATTCTCTTTGATTTTTGTTAAATAAGAAGCTCCTTTACTTGTTTCCATATCTATAATCCATTGGGCTGCATCATCGATTTGATTTTGCTCATTTAGGGATTCGGCAGCAATAAGTGCGACTTCTCCTAATTTTATAAAAGGGATTCTTACTGGTAAGCTGGTCGATTCGCCTGAAGTTGTTTTATTGTAATCTATCAATAAAGATTCTTTTCCGAATTTGTTGGACATGATATATTCATTGTTGCCTGAAGAGTTGAACCAAGCTCTATATCTGATATCGCTTGCTTCTGGAAATATATCTTTTAGTCCTGTGCGGGTTTTGATTTTCTTTTCATTAAACATTTCTTCGGACAGTTGAGTTAGTCCTTCAGGGGGAGATGCTATCCCGAAAATATGTTCACGAGAAAAGCTAAAATCACTGCCGTATTTTCCGGGTGTAAAATAGTAAAATACTTGATTTCGACTTTCTACATTTCGAATATGGTTAAATGTTTCGTCTGCATAACTGAAGGCATCAGCATAATTTCCCGTATATAATGAAATTCGAGCCAATATTGCTGTTACAGCATAGTAGTTCATTTCAAAAGTTCTTAGTTTACTGTCTATTTCTCCCGGTTTTATACTGGAAGAACTTATTCCAGTCAGAATTGGGTCATAAGGTTTTAATAATTCTGCTGCAAACTTTAGATCTTGGATGATTTTACTTAATAATTCTGTTGTTGATAGTGAGGGACTTACTTGTGTACCGAAAGTTGTCATATATGGAAGTGCTCTATAACTGGGATCATTAGTTATATTCGGATGGAAAAGCCTGAGCAGCTCAAAATGTAAAGCCCCCCTGAGGGCATAAGCTTCTCCTGTAATGATTTGTTTCTGGCCACTATTGTAAAAAATAACGTTTGTTTTTTCAATCTCTTCGATTAGTTTATTGCAAGAACCTATGGCCCTGAACATTTCTCTCCATATATCAGAAAGGATACCGGCCTGTTCTATTTGAGTGTAATCGTATTTACAAAAAGCTGTGGTTCTTTCATCATATGGAGTAAAATTTTGACCCATAAATTCTAACATCCCGATAGAAAGATTGTCACCGTATAAAGAAGGTTGTCTGAGTTGTGTATATACATCGGTCAAAGCGTTATAAAAAGAGTTCTCATCTTTAAAGAACTTTTTATCTGTGACACTTGTATTGTCCGATTGGATATCGAACCAGTCGGAACAGGAATAGAATACTAAAAGGAGTAATATGTATGGTATCTTTTTCATAATCAATTTGTTAAANCCTATTGGTAACAGATTGAACCAGTCATATGTATAACCTCCCAAAGAACAATTGACGATTGTATTTATCCACCATTGTTTGTATTGTAGTGTAAGCCCTAAATTCCCTCGGAATTTATCGTCAGTAGAGCCTACATAGCTCGGGGTTCCGTCGAGAATGTCCTGCCCATCTTTGTCAGTGTGATATTCAGTGTATTTGTATATTGTATTTAAAGGTTGATTTTCATGTAATTCTGAAAGTCGGTGATACTGTTTGGCATATTGTAAATAGTTATTACGTACCGTACTATTATATTTAGATGCAAAATAATCAGGAACTTTTTCTATCTTATTATGGTTATGCATCCCCGATATGAATGCACTTAATGACCAGCCCTTTAGGTTTTCGATGATTTTGGTATGAAGGTAAAATTCGATACCCTCATTTCGAATTTCACCACCGTTTGAAATTGAATTTTCATATCCGGTAGACAAAGGAAGGAGATCAAATACAATTATATTTTTTGTAAGATTGTTATAGTAGTTAAATGTCAAAGAGATTTTTTTATAGTCGAACAGCAAAGATAAGTTTCGATTGTTTATAGTATGCCATTTGATATTTCTGTTTGGCATGGACTGTATAGATGAACCAATAAGATAATAATTATAAATATACTCATTGCCTATATCTGATTTATAGGTTACATTGTAATCGTCATCTGAGAATCCTACTCCTCCAGTGGTTCCTATAGATGCATTTAAAATAAATCGACTTATACCGGAGTTTTTCATAAATGCTTCATTATGAATATTCCAGTAGATAGATGTATTGTAAAACCATGCATTCCTTTCTCCTGTAGATAGAAGCGAGGAGCGATTATAATTTATGGAAGCTTGTAATCCGTATCTGTTGTCATATGTGTAATGCCCTGATAATATGCTTTGTAAGGTCCTGTCATATTCTCGATGAGCTGTTGCCATATTTAATGTATCGTAACTTTTAGTGAATGATATGTAAGCCATTCGATCGGTAGGAATGCCTATTCCGGCATAAGCTTCGTCGTAATATTTTCCACTGAATGTTCGTACTCCGGCAGACGCTCCTATATTTGATTTTTTGATATGTTTCTGATATTGTAAGGCAAGAGAAGCTTCGAATGATAAGCTATTTTCTCTTAAAATGTCATATCTTCCTATATTACTGCCGCTTTCAACATTGTGGTATAGGCCGGAAGATGGGGATATAAAGATATCGTGTTGATTAGTTTCTCTGACAAAGGCGAAAGACCCATCTATGGTAAATCCTTTTCTCAAGGAAAGCCTCAAATTCAGATTATCGTATATTTCGTTTGATTTTGTCTTGTCAAAAGATCCTAATGTCGCTTCATATACCGGATTAATACATTCTGTTGTTTCATTTTCATTTAATACGGTATATGGAATACCAGTTTCATCTGTAGCTTTCCATTCGGGATTCAGTTGACGATAATAATCGTAAGTTCCATAATTAGAAGCGTGTCCTTTTATTTGATTGAATACAATATCATTGGATATATGTAAAGCTTTGAAATTATATTCGATGTAGGAATTGAGCCCAAGTATATCATTTTTCGATTTTTTCATTACCCCATTTCCTGAAGGAGAAAATCGGGTAGAGAATTTATATTTTACATATTCGTCTCCACCTTCTATATTGATTTTATGCCTATGTTGGAATGCTGTTTGGATAGGCTGTTGTAACCAGTCGGTGTGAACTTCTTTTTGAGCATATTCGTCGATTACTTTATGGGAATTCAAATCTGCATTTTGTATGATTGCGTCGAATAGATAATTGATTTTTATTTTTCCAGTTTGGGGCTTTTGAGTTATAAATTCGATAACTCCGTTTGCCCCATAAATTCCATATCGAGAAAGGCTGGCTGCGTCTTTATAAATAATAATTTTATCAATATCGTTGATGTCGAGGTTCATTGCTTGACGTAAAGGTACTCTTGCCCCATCAATGATAAATAAAGGTAAGTATGGATTATCTATTTTGGTCGACCAAATCTTTTTCCCTCTTATTGAGACAGAAGATGGTAGATACCCGGGCATATCTCCATAAATATCCTGACTTTCATCTTTTAAGGATGGTTCGAGTATTTGAAAGGCATCCCACAAGTTAGTGAAGCTTGCCTTTTTTAGCTCGTCTGAATTGATAACTCGGTCTCCTGGTGATACTATAGCGTAAGGTGATATGACTGAGCTTGTTGTTTCTATTTCGGAGGCGTAACTATTAACGCAGATAGTAGAAATGATTAATATTTGTAACCATTGCTTATATTGCTTATTTTTACCTTTTTGTAATATATATGATATATTCATTTATAAATTATTTTTTATCTAATGTTACTGTCCCATTTTTATAACTGATTTCCATAGGGATACCTACCTCTTCAAGTACCCGGAATAAATAGTCGAGATTTTTTTTACGGCTTAGTTCTCCTGAAAAATGATATGAGAGCAATGATGAGTCTTTTATTGTATATTTAAAATTATACCACCGGGAGACAATTTTTAGTAAATCTTCTAATGGTGTGTCATTGAAACTAAATATTTTATTTTTCCATGAGGTGTTGAATTCAGTATCAACATATGATATTTGGCTCGAATTTTCTTTGATGTTGTAATAGGATTGCATTCCGGGCTTGAGAATATCCTGTCTGTCAATTGTTTTATATTCTATTTTGACCGAACCTTCTACTAAAGTAGTAGTTGTATACGAGTTGTCTGGGTATGCCGATACATTAAATTCTGTTCCTAATACTTCGATTTCTGTGTCAGCGGTTTCAATAATAAACGGTTTTTTTTCATTTTTTGATATTTTGAAATATCCTTCTCCGATTAAGGTTACTCTTCGTGTATTTCCTTCAAATATGGAAGGATACTCAAGAGTAGATTCGGAGTTAAGCCATACGATACTGCTGTCAGATAAAATAACTTTATATTCTCCTCCCCTAGGAACTACAAGTTTATTTAATATAGGAGAACTTTTTTCTGTTTCCTGATATGTAAGGCCTTCTTTTGTACTATTAGTTATTTTTACACCACGTAAATCGAGCAAGACAGGATTTTGTCCCAAAGCAATGTATTCGTGATTGTCGATGAATAGAGTTGCTTTATTCGTTCCGGGTAAATGATGTTCAGATATTTCTTTCAATATTTGAATATCATCAGGTTTATGATTTGATGTCCATTGGAATATTCCACATAACAATCCGGCTACTATGCATGCGACAGAAGAGTAAATAATAAAATTACGGAATCGGGATGTTTTATATGACTGTATATTCAAAGAGTGAGATACCAGTCTTTTTTTGAGTTTTAAAAAGTCAGCTTCATAAGACTTTTTATCAAAAGAAGGCTGTTTAAAATAATTTTGTTTTACTTTATTATAATATTTGTAATGTTGTTCAGATGCATCTAACCATTTTTTTAATTTCTTTTTTTCAGATATAGATGTTTGGTTGTCAATATCTTTAGCAATGATTTTCCAGTCAATTTTTCGCATACTTGTCAGTTATCTGTACAGAACTTTAAAATTAGCATTTTGTATATAATAAACATTAGATGTAAAAATGGGGGACAAGAAAATATTTTTTTTTAAGAAAAAAGATAGATAAAAAGAATTGAAGTGAACAAAAAGATAGCCATGTTTTCTCTTAATACTCTCATGGTGCGTTTTAAATGAGTTTTAACAGTAGACTCTGCGATGTGCATTTCTGATGCAATATCTTTTACCTTTGTACCATTAATAATGTGTTTTTCCAAAATGATACGACTCTTTTCGGGTAATGACCCCATAATTTTCTTCAGGCGTTTTATGAGTTCATCTTTTTGACCATATGGATCATCATCTATATCCATACCTGCAAAAATACTTGCTTCTACCAATTTTTCCTGGTTCTTGTCTTGTATATCTAAATCTCGTATGTAATTTAGGCAGTTTGAGCGGACAATGTGTAATAGTAAAGCCTCTATATTTCCTTGACAATTTATCTTCTCAGGGTGGTCCCAGATCCATACAAAAGCGTCATGTACCAAATCTTTGGCAATTTCTATGTCGTAAGTAAAACGATATGCAAAAGCCACTAATTCGGATATATTGTTGTTGTATAGCTCTTGAAAAGCTATCATGTCATGCTCTATGATCTTTCGTTCAAACTCCATTTGATACAGTCCTGATTCATAGTATAATTATAGAGACTCCAATAAATGCAAGTAAAGGAAAGGTATA
Source organism: Gabonia massiliensis (assembly GCF_001403595.1). NCBI lineage: Bacteria > Pseudomonadati > Bacteroidota > Bacteroidia > Bacteroidales > Porphyromonadaceae > Gabonia > Gabonia massiliensis. The sequence goes on from NZ_LN877940.1 coordinate 942,217, forward strand.
TTTATATATTTACCGACCAATAGATACAGTTAAAAGAAATCGTGTTACTATTTTCGCACAAAAATACAATATACAAAGGTACATAACAATACCTTTATTTAGGTATTATTATGTCTTTTTTTTTCAAAAAAAACTAACAATAAGTAAATTTTATGTGGCTTGAAGTTTTGTTTTGTTATATATTCTTGTTTTATGGTAAGATTATTTCATAAATACAAAATAGACAGCTAACACCAGACATATGAATGCTGCCAAGTGGTTCCAATGCAAAGATTCCCCTTTGAACAAAAGGGTTGAGAACAGCGTAAATATGATTAGAGTAATAACCTCTTGTACTACTTTAAGTTGCATTAGACTAAACGGCCCTCCATTTCCTTGAAAACCGAGGCGATTAGCTGGAACTTGGCACATATATTCAGCTAAAGCGATACCCCATGATAATAGTATTACTCCGATAAGAGGCCAATTACTTATAATTTTCATTTCTTGTAACTTCAGGTGTCCATACCAGGCAAAAGTCATGAATATGTTTGATATGATTAGTAGTAGTATTGAATATAAGCCTTGCATAGTTTTTATTTATTTTTTATAGAAGGTAGATAATCGGGTTGTATATGTGTCATACTGTTCCACATGTTGCTGCGAACTTGAGAATTCATTTTTTCGAGAATTTCAATGACTGTTTTCATTTGAATACGACTTGAAGAGTTTTCATAGGGGCAATTTTTTTTCTGTTTTAAATAACCTGATATTTCAGATAATATTTTAAGCTCCTTTTCCGTAATAAGGCACATAGGGCGTATCAAAGTCATTTCGAATTTACTCATTTTCAGTAATGGAGGCATAGTGCCGAATGCTCCTTGGTGGGTCATATTCATAAGTAAAGTTTGTAGGATATCGTCTTGATGGTGTCCTAATGCTATTTTGTTGCAGTTATATTCTTTTGCGATATCGAATAGGGCTTTCCTTCTATACCATGAGCAAAGAAAGCATGGGGATTTGCGAGTGTCAGTTTCAGGATTGAATGAGGTACGTCGATGAATGAATGGGATATTATACTGTTTGGCGAATTGTTGTAGATATTCTATATTACTTTGGTAGGGAATGTTGCTCATACTGATATGTGCTGAAAGTAATGAAAATCGGGGTTGATATATTTTGACTTTACGGCCTAAGAGTTCTGTGAGAGCTAGAGAGTCTTTTCCCCCAGACAGAGCAATAAGAATTCGATCCCCCTCTTCGACCAGATGATAATCGAAGATAGCCTTTTTCATTTTTTGGTCGAGCTTTTTTAAAAGTTTTTCTCGAGCATCAGGTATTGTCATATCAAAGTGTGTAAATTTTGTGCAAAAGTAGTGTATTTTGTAAAACTTGATTATAGGAAAGCAGAAAATATATTTAATTTTATACGGGTAAAAATAAAGATCGAATATGACTATTACAACAGATGTATTTAGGCTTCCTGCCGACAAATATTTTAAGATTTTGTTTATACTTTTTTTGCGTCGAAAAATAATATGGATATTTTTTATTGCCGTAATATTATCTGTAGCTTTATGGTGGAATTTTGATTTCTTTTATCTTCTATTAATTCTGATTTTCTTAGTTTTTCCATTTCTTTTAATGATAAAGTATTTCGAATATATAGCTTATCCTCAGAATCGGTGGAATATATTGGATAAATATCTTATAATTGATGAGAAAGAGATTGTGTTTCATTTTACGGATAAAAGTCTTGATCGGGTTTTATGGAGCGATATACGTTTTTTTAAGATGAGAAAGGCTGCTTTCCTGTTATATACGGATAAGAGTCGTTTTATATATATTCCTAAAGATGCCTTTGGGCTAAATGAAGAGTATCTATATTTTTATAGGCATATGTTGACGAAAATAAATTCTAAAGAGGTTTAGTGTATAAAAAAATTACTTTGTATATTTGGATGTTGTAAGTTAATAACAAAAAGAAAACGAGATAGTAAAAGAATAATGAAGGGTCGTATAAAATTCATATTGCTTTTTGGTGTGTTATATTTGTTGGGTTGTACAGTAATGGCACAGAGCTTAGAGCGGGCTCGGGATTTGTATAAAGCCGGTAAATATGACCAGGCTAAACCTATTTTTGAGACATTGATTAAGAAATCTCCCAATAATTCGAGTTTAAATCAGTGGTATGGAGTTTGTCTATATGAAACAGGAGAGTATAATGCTTCTGAAAAGTATTTAAAAGTGGCAGCCTCGCGTAAGATACAAGATTCTTACTTGTATCTTGGTGATCTTTATAATCGGCAATATAGATTTTCCGATGCGCTTGAGAATTATGAAAAGTATAAGGCGATGCTCCAAAAAAGTAAGCAAGATACCGAGGCGATAGATGCAAAAATTGCAAAAGCAAAAATGGGGGAGCAGATGGTTAGACGTGTTGAGGAAGTACAGATTATTGATAGTATGATTGTTGATAAACAAGATTTTTTTAAACATTATAAATTAAGTCCGGAATCGGGAAGTTTGCATGACTATAATACCTTTTTTAAATCCCAAACTAAAAATAATTCATCAGTTTATCAAAATCAAAAAGGTGATAAGATTGTGTATGGTGTTAAAACGGCAAAAAACGGATATGATTTGATGTCTCGAAGTCGTTTAGTTGATGACAGTTGGGGAGAAGCTTTGTCTTTAACTGGGAATATAAATAATAAAGATGACCAGAATTTTCCATTTTTATTATCTGATGGAGTAACACTTTATTATGCATCTACGGGAGATGAATCATTGGGAGGATATGATATTTTTGTTACCCGAATGAATCTGAATTCAGGAAATTTTTTGGCCCCGGAAAATATGGGTATGCCTTTTAATTCTCCTTTTAATGATTATATGATGGCTATTGATGAATTGAACAATATCGGATGGTTTGCTTCTGACCGATATCAGCCTGAAGATAAGGTGATTATATATGTGTTTATTCCTAATGTAGAAAAAGTCGTTTATCAGGGGAATGATGAAGAGTGGGCTCGTTCTTTGGGCAAAATAACTTCTATAAAACAGACATGGAAAAAAAATAATAATTATGCACAAATCTTGCAACATATATATAATCCTTCAGAAGTAGTTGAAAATGAGCCTAAGGCAGACTTTATATTTATTGTAAATAATCAGATAGTCTATACTTTATTGGCTGATTTTGAGAGCAAAGAGGCTAAAGATTTGTATATAAAAGCAAATGAATGTCGTAAACAAATAGAAGAGATAGAGGCTCAATTGTCTGGTTTGAGAGAGCAATATGTAAATCAGAAAGGGAATAAAGAAACTTTATCGAGAGAAATAAAAAAATTAGAGTCTTCTTTAGTTTCTTTGTATGGACAGCCGGAAGATTTAGATAATCGTAGTCGTGCAGCAGAAATAAATGTATTGTTAAAGCAGCAAAAGAAATGATATAATCGTTCGGTTATGGATATATTGATTATCATATTATTGGTCTTGATAGGAGTAGTCTTGATTATTCTTGAGATATTTTTTCTTCCTGGGATTACAGTAGCAGGCTTTAGTTCGCTGATTTTTTTTGGAGGAGGTATTTATTATGCATTTGTAAATCTTGGGACTACAGCGGGATATGTTACAATTGTTGCGTCGGTTGTTGCATGTGTTGTCGGTATTATTTGGTTTATGCGTTCAAAGAGTTTGGATAGAATATCATTGAAAACAGATATAGATTCTGTTATCCCGACACAGGTGAATGATTCTATAAAAGTCGGTGATGAGGGGATTGCTTTGTCTCGTTTGAATCCTATGGGTACTGTCCTTATTGGTACGGTACAAGTGGAGGGAAAGACGCGGGAAGATTTTATTGATGAAGGTTCTTCCGTAATAGTAGAACGTGTTGAGCGAACATCGGTAATTGTTCGTAAAAAAGATGATTGAATATAAACTATAATAAATGTAAGTATGTTGGGATACAGTTATTTTCTGTTAGTAGCCGTTGTGGTATTAGTAATTTTATTTTTTTACTTTGTACCCTTCCTTTTGTGGATATCGGCCAGAGTTTCGGGTGTAAATATTTCTTTGCTGCAACTCTTCCTGATGCGGATACGTAAAGTACCGCCTCAAATTATCGTTCGTGCTATGATTGAAGCTCATAAAGCAGGACTGAAAGCAATTACTCGCGATGAGTTGGAAGCGCATTATTTAGCTGGAGGTCATGTAGAACGTGTGGTTCATGCATTGGTATCTGCTTCAAAAGCTAATATAGATTTGGGCTTTCAAATGGCAACGGCTATAGATTTAGCGGGGCGTGATGTTTTTGAAGCTGTGCAAATGTCTGTGAATCCTAAAGTGATAGATACACCACCGGTTGTTGCTGTGGCTAAAGACGGTATCCAGTTGATTGCTAAGGCGCGTGTTACGGTTCGAGCAAATATTCGTCAATTGGTAGGTGGTGCAGGAGAAGATACTATTTTAGCTCGTGTAGGGGAAGGTATTGTCTCATCTATCGGCTCTTCAGAGTCACATAAGACTGTGCTTGAAAATCCTGATTCTATATCGAAGCTCGTTTTAAGAAAAGGTCTTGATTCTGGTACAGCTTTTGAGATTTTGTCTATTGATATTGCTGATATCGATATAGGTAAAAATATTGGTGCCGGATTGCAAATGGATCAAGCTCAGGCTGATAAGAATATTGCACAGGCTAAAGCTGAGGAACGTCGGGCTATGGCAATAGCTCTTGAGCAGGAAATGAAGGCAAAAGCTCAAGAAGCTCGGGCAAAAGTGATTGAAGCGGAGGCAGAAGTTCCGAGAGCTATGGCTGATGCTTTCCGTTCTGGAAATTTGGGCATTATGGATTATTATAAGATGAAAAATATAGAGGCTGACACGACGATGCGAGAAGCGATTGCCAAGCCGAGTTCTAAAGGTTCAGAAAAATAATCTTTAGTTTTTAATGGTATAAGTAAGAGAAAAGATAGAATACTTAAAAGGCTTTCAGAATCAAACTCTGAAAGCCTTTTAAGTAATAGGATTTTGTATTTATAAATCTTTTATTGCTTCCAGATTTTTTGCGACATCTTCATCTGTAACTTCAAAGTTTGTAAGATCACCAGCCAGATATTGGTCATAGGCTGCCATATCAATAAGCCCATGGCCTGAAAGATTGAATAATATAACTTTCTTTTCCCCGGATTCTTTTGCTGCCTGAGCTTCTCGAATGGCAGCTGCGATTGCGTGAGATGATTCTGGAGCAGGGATAATGCCTTCTGATTGGGCGAATATGGTTGCAGCTTTGAATGTATCGAGTTGTTGTATATCTACAGCTTCCATAAGATTATCCTTTTTTAGCTGGCTGACAATAGAGCCGGCTCCATGATAGCGAAGTCCTCCAGCGTGGATATGAGCCGGAGCGAAATTATGACCTAAAGTATACATGGGTAGGAGTGGTGTGTAGCCGGCTTCATCACCGAAGTCATACTGGAATACACCGCGTGTCAATTTAGGGCAAGAGGCTGGTTCGGCAGCAATGATACGTATATCTTTGCCTTCTGTAAGCTTATGACGTAAAAAGGGAAATGAAATACCTGAAAAGTTGGATCCGCCGCCAAAACATCCAATAACGATATCGGGGTATTCTCCAGCCATTTCCATTTGTTTTTCAGCTTCGAGACCGATAACTGTCTGGTGTAGCATGACGTGATTAAGTACACTGCCTAAAGTATATTTGCAATTAGGAGTTTGTGTCGCTAATTCTATGGCTTCAGATATAGCCGTGCCTAAACTTCCTTGATAATTCGGATTTTCAGTTAATATCTTGCGGCCGGCTTTTGTTGACATACTTGGAGAGGCTATTACTTGCGCCCCAAAAGTTTGCATGATAGAGCGGCGGTAGGGTTTCTGATGATAACTTACTTTTACCATATATACCGCTAATTCAAGGCCAAAAGATTTTGCGGCATAGGATAATGCCGCACCCCATTGTCCGGCTCCGGTTTCTGTTGTAATATTGGTAACCCCTTCTTTTTTACAAAAATAAGCCTGGGCAATAGCCGAATTTAATTTATGGGAACCAACAGGGCTTACACTTTCGTTCTTAAAATATATATGGGCAGGAGTATCTAATGCTTTTTCTAATCCATATGCCCGAACTAAAGGGGTAGGACGCCATATCTTGTATAAATCTCGAACTTCGTCAGGAATTTCTATCCAGGCGTCTGTTGTATTCAATTCTTGATGCACAAGTTCCTTTGCAAAGATGGGATATAAATCTTCTGGTTTGAGCGGTTTTTTTGTACCAGGATGCAAGGGTGGCATCGGCTTGTTTTTCATGTCAGCAACTACGTTATACCACGCACGAGGTATATCGTTCTCACTTAATAAAAATTTTTTTGTACTCATAATAAGAGACGTATTTATGAAAATATAAAAATATCAGATTTTATATCAATGCAAAATGCAAGTAAAAGATATATAAATCGTATCAATTGTAAGCAAAGAAACAAAAAAGAATCTTTTTTTGCAAGTATAAAACTTTATTTTGGGAGAAAGGTATATAAAAAAGCAAAGAGAGGGACTATTCACATAGTATTCCTCTCTTTTAGAATTCATCACATTATGCTTATTTTAAAGTGCTAGATAAGTTACGCGTCACGCGCTACTGTTTTTAGAAAAGTGCGAATTATAAGTATCTTTTTTCAACTATCGACCAATCGACGATTTTCCACAATTCGTGTAGATGATCTGCCCGACGGTTTTGATAATCTAAGTAATAGGCATGTTCCCAGACATCAAAGGTAAGTAAAGGAGTGTGTCCATCAGTCATGGGATTTCCTGCATTACCTGTTTTTATGATTTCCAGTTTGCCGTTTTTATTTTTTACTAACCATACCCAGCCGGAGCCAAATTGGGCAACACCTGTATAAACAAATTCTTTCTTAAATTGTTCAACAGTACCCCATTGTTCTTTGATGGCTTTTTCTATTTCACCTTTGGGTTCTCTTGCTCCGTCAGGAGAAAAAGAGAAAAAGTAAAATATATGGTTCCAAGCTTGTGAAGCATTGTTAAACAATGCACCATCAGCTTCTTTTATTATACTCTCAAGTGATGCATTCTCAAATTTTGCACCTTCAATCAGTTTATTTAGATTGTTTATGTATGTCTGTTCGTGTTTACCCCAATGGAATTCCACGGTCCGTTTGCTGATAACTGGTTCTAAAGCGTTTTCGGCGTACGGCAGTTTAGGTAATTCATATTTCATAACGTTCGGTTTTTAATGTCTTGTATTTAATAAACAATTCTTTGATAAAAAAGTTCGGGAAAAAATCGATTTTTTGCAATTTTTTTTGTCGAAACATTTTTTTATGCCTTTATTGAAATTGTTACATTAATATAACAGTATTGTTTTTATATTGTTCAGAAAGATATAAATTTTTTGTAATTTAATGATCCGAGAATGATAAAAATAAAATAGATTTCTATGAAAAAATAGAATATTTTTATGTTTTTCAATTTATGGAGAATTTAAAATGAGTTGAACACATTATTTCCTAAATCAATTTTTTCATATTTTCCGGTTCTACTTTTTTATGTACTTTTGTAGTAAAAGAAAAAGAGCAGTGGAAGAATTTTTGCAGGACTTGAATGAAAGCCAGCAGCAGGCTGTGCTATATAATGAGGGACCGTCACTAGTGATTGCTGGAGCGGGATCAGGTAAAACTCGTGTACTTACATATAAGATTGCTTTTTTGCTCGAGTCGGGTTATGCTCCATATAATATATTGGCATTGACTTTTACCAATAAAGCTGCAAGGGAGATGAAAGAACGGATTGCGTCTATTGTGGGAGGCCCGACTGCTGCCCGGCTGTGGATGGGGACTTTTCATTCTATTTTTTCGAGGATATTACGAGTAAATGCCGACCGTTTGGGATTTACTTCAGATTTTACGATTTATGATACTTCTGACTCGAGAAGCTTGTTGAAAAGTATTATAAAAGAAAAGGATTTGGACGATAAGATATATAAGCCCGCGTCGGTACAAGCAATCATATCGAATGCAAAGAATGCTCTTATTACTCCGCAAGCTTATCGGGAGAATAAAGATTTAGTGGAATCTGATGAGCGTGCAAAGAGGCCTTTGATAAAGGATATTTATCAGACTTATTGGAATCGCTGCCAGAAAGCAGGAGCTATGGATTTTGATGATTTGCTGTTGTATACAAATATATTGTTTCGTGATCATCCGGATGTATTAGAACGATACCGTCAGATATTTCGTTTTATACTGGTAGATGAGTATCAGGATACTAATTTTGCCCAGCATCTTATTATACATCAGCTGTCGAAAGGCCATAATCATATTTGTGTTGTAGGAGATGATGCTCAGAGTATATACTCTTTTAGGGGAGCGAATATAAGTAATATATTGAATCTTAAAAGTGATTATCCGGGATGCAAGACTTTTAAGTTGGAACGAAATTATCGTTCTACTCAGAACATTGTCAGGGCAGCAAATAGTTTGATTGATAAGAATAAAGAACAGATACGTAAGCAAGTATATTCGGAGAACGCGGTAGGAAATAAAATAGATGTGTTGAGTGCTTATTCCGATTTTGAAGAGGGATATATGGTTGCCAACCGTGTGTCGGAAATGAAAAGATTATCAAAATATGCATATAATGATTTTGTGATATTGTACCGCACAAATGCCCAATCACGTATTTTTGAAGAGGCATTACGCAAGAAGAATATACCTTATCGTATATACGGAGGTTTATCCTTTTATCAGAGAAAAGAAATAAAAGATGTAATTGCTTATTTTCGTTTGGCAATTAATCCTCATGATGAGGAGGCTATAAAAAGGGTGATAAATTATCCTGCACGAGGTATTGGGGATACAACTCTTGGTAAGATTATCGAATGTGGTATACATAATGATGTTAGCCTGTGGCAAGTTATTGCTACGCCATTAGAGTATGCTTTACCGGTAAATAATGGTACATTGAATAGAATTCAAAAATTTAAGGAACTTATTGAAGAGTTTATCGATGCAAATAATAAGATGAATGCTATGGACATCGCAGAACTTATTATTCGACGTTCGGGGATTTTTACAGAAATATATGCCGATCGTTCTCCTGAAAATTTGAGCCGTCAGGAAAACCTTCAAGAATTGATGAATGGTATTCAAGAGTTTTGTTCTTTGAGACAAGAAGAAGGGGTAGAAGAAATTGCTTTGACAGACTTTTTGGCTGAGATATCGTTGGCTACCGATCAGGATGAGAAAGAGGATGGTGATAGTGATAAGGTTACGATGATGACGATTCATGCATCGAAAGGACTGGAGTTCAAGAATGTTTTTGTAGTAGGATTAGAAGAAGATTTGTTTCCGGCAGCACTGAGCAAAAATAGTGAGCGAGAACTGGAAGAAGAACGGAGGCTGTTATATGTAGCAATTACTCGAGCAGAGGAGAATTGTGCCCTTTCGTATGCGGCTACCCGTTATCGTAATGGACAACCTACGGCAATGCCCCCTAGTAGGTTCTTAAAGGATATTGATCCGACATATTTGAATATGCCTTCAGAATTGAAGTCCAAACAAAATGTTGAAGATAGTATTTATAGCTTTTCTTCTCGTTCATTGGGCATGTATAGTTCTTCTCGTTCATCTTTTTTTAAACGGGAAGAGCCGGTTTTACCTTCTAAGAAACAAGATTTGCCTCTTAAATCATATTCTCCTCGTTTGAAACGGTTAGATGCTGTGAATACTTCGTCTGTATCCGGAGGGTCGGTTTCTATTACAGGATTGGACGTTGGAGCTCGGATTCGACATGATAGATTTGGATCGGGGATTGTGACAGAAATATCAGGAGAAGGGGATAATCGAAAAATTGGAGTAGAGTTTGAACAGGTTGGTAAAAAGCAGCTTTTGCTTAAGTTTGCTAAGTTTACCATTATTAAATAATATAAATTGATTATATGAATATAGATAAGATACCGTCGCCTTGTTATGTTCTTGATGAAAAACTTTTGAGACAGAATTTGACTTTGATACGTTCCGTGAAAGAATGTACAGGAGTGAATATTATATTGGCATTTAAGGCTTTTGCTCTTTGGAAGGCTTTTCCTATTGTTCGGGAGTATATCCCATATTCTACAGCCAGTTCAAAGTTTGAAGCCCGTTTAGCTTTGGAGGAAATGGGCAGTCGTGCACATACCTATTCTCCTGCTTATACGGAAGCAGATTTTCCTGAGATTATGCATTGTAGTAGCCATATCACTTTTAATTCACTGTCTCAGTTCGAACGTTTTTATCCTTTGACAAAAACTGCAGGACATGCCATTTCATGTGGTTTACGCATTAATCCGGAGTATTCAGATGTAGAAACGGAGTTATATAATCCATGTGCTCCGGGTTCTCGTTTAGGTGTCGTTTCTGATTTATTGGGCGATACATTACCGGATGGAATCGAAGGGTTACATTTCCATACACTTTGTGAATCTTCGTCTTATGACTTAGAGAATACGTTATCTCAGGTGGAGGAACGCTTTGGAAGATTTTTGCCCGATTTGAAATGGCTAAATATGGGAGGAGGACATTTGATGACTCGGAAAGACTATGATATAAACCACTTGATTGGATTATTGCAAGGATTTAAATCAAAGTACCCGAATTTAGAGATTATTATGGAACCCGGAAGCGCTTTTGTTTGGCAAACGGGAGTACTGGTATCTTCGGTTGTTGATATCGTGGAAAATCATGGAATAAAAACCGCTATTCTTGATGTTTCTTTTACATGTCATATGCCCGATTGTCTTGAAATGCCTTATAAGCCTGTTGTGAGAGGGGCTATGATTGATATGCCGGGGAAATATACTTATCGGCTGGGAGGAAATTCTTGTCTAAGTGGAGATTATATGGGAAATTGGACTTTTGACCATGAGCTTCAGATTGGAGAACGTATTGTATTTGAAGATATGATACATTATACTATCGTAAAAACAAATATGTTTAATGGCATTCCCCATCCATCGTTGGCATTATGGACAGTAGATGGTCAATTGAAACTTTGGCGGGAGTTTGGTTATGAAGATTATAAAAATCGTATGGCATAGAAAGATTGTGTATATTATTGGTATAGTGTGAAGCGGGTCGGAATTTATTTCGGTTCGCTTTTTTACTATTATACGTTCTGGTTAATAAAGTATATCCCTGTATTTGAGTGGATATAGCTAATATATTATTGATTATTAATTTTTTTGTTATGTATAAAATAATTCCATTTGTTTTATTGAGTTTAAAAAGTATTATGTTTAGATAAAATAATATTTGTAATATGAATATTGCATTGATACTTTTGTAAATACGTAAAAATGTTATTATAAAATATTTTCGTATAATTATAAAAAATATTATGAGGACAGATAAAGTAACTCTGAAAGAAAAAGTCGGGTATGGTCTTGGAGATGCAGCTTCTTCTATGTTCTGGAAGTTGTTTGGTATGTATTTATTATTTTTTTATACTGATGTGTTTGGTATAGATGCAGCTATAGTGGGAACAATGTTTTTAATTACTCGGGTTTGGGATTCTCTTTTCGACCCGGTTGTAGGTGTTATTGCTGACAGGACCGAAAGCCGTTGGGGAAAATTCCGACCTTATTTGCTTTGGATAGCCATACCATTTAGTGTTATGGGAGTGTTGACTTTTACTACTCCGGACTTTTCTGTTACAGGTAAAATCATTTATGCTTATGTCACTTATTCATTAATGATGATGGTATATTCTTTGATTAATGTACCATACGCATCTTTATTGGGGGTTATGTCTGCTGAGCCTGAGGAGAGAACGGCTCTTTCATCTTATCGCATGATTTTTGCGTTTTTAGGAAGTATGCTTGCGCTGTTGCTTATAGAGCCATTGGTAAATTTATACAGTAGTATGACCAATTTACAAATTGGTTGGTCGATGGCTGCTGCTACTTTTGCTGTTGTTGCCGTGCTCTTTTTTATGGGAACATTTTGCTGGACCAAAGAGAGAATACGGCCTATTAAAGATGAGGGGAATTCTTTAAAAGAAGATATTGTTGACCTTTTCCGGAATAAACCGTGGTGGATATTGTTAGGTGCGGGTATTTCGGCATTAATATTTAACTCTATTCGTGACGGAGCTGCCGTTTATTATTTTAAATATTATGCTGTCGTTCCAGACGGTTTACAATTGGGATTTGTCGGGTCGGCATTGTCTATAACTACGATTTATCTTGTTTTAGGTCAGGGTGCTAATATTTTAGGAATCTTGTTGGTAACGCCGATTTCGACTCGTATAGGTAAAAGGAATACTTATTTGTCTGCGATGTTTATTGCTACGGTTTTAAGTATTGTATTCTATTTTCTCGGAAAAGACAATATTATAGGAATATTATTGTTACAAGTGCTTATTAGTGCTTGTGCAGGGAGTATATTTCCTTTACTTTGGTCTATGTATGCAGATATTGCTGATTTTTCTGAATGGAAAACTGGACGTCGGGCGACAGGTCTTATATTTTCATCATCATCGATGTCACAGAAGTTTGGATGGTCTATAGGTGGAGCTTTGACAGGATGGCTTTTAAGTTTTTTTGGATTTCAGGCGAATGTTGCGCAATCAAATGAAGCTCAGGGAGGTATTCGTATGATGTTAAGTATACTGCCTGCTGTAGGAGCTATATTTTCAGTCCTATTTATAATGTTTTATCCTTTAACCGAGAAAAAAGTAAAAGAGATAACCAAAGATTTAAATGAAAAGAGACAAGTTTGATATGGAAGGATTTAAAAAAGAATTGACAGCCCATATATTACCCTTTTGGATTAGTTTTATGGTAGATGATGAGAATGGAGGGTTTTATGGTCGGATGGACGGACATAACCGATTGATAAAAGATGCCTCAAAGGGAGCAGTGCTGAATGCTCGGCTTCTTTGGACATTCTCAGCTGCTTATCGATTATTGAAAACTCCGGTTTATCTTGAAATGGCAGAAAGAGCCTATAATTATATTTGTAAATATTTTATTGACCCGGTATATGGCGGGGTGTATTGGGAGCTCGATTGTAAGGGAAATCCTGTGAATCGGAAGAAACAGACTTATGCACAAGGATTTGCCCTGTATGGTTTTACTGAGTATTATCGGGCAACGAAAGATATTATGGCTTTGGAAAGGGCAAGACAATTGTTTGAACTTATAGAAGAACATAAGGATAAGCAATATGGAGGATATTTTGAGGCATTTACGGATGATTGGAAGCCGATAGATGATATGAGACTAAGTGATAAAGATGCTAATGAAAAGAAGTCTATGAATACCCATTTACATATATTGGAGCCATATACCAATCTTCTTCGAGTATGGCCGGACGAGCGTCTTAGAGTGGCACAACAGGAACTGATAACGATATTTTTGAATCATATTTTAAATGCTGAAACCAGACATTTGGAGCTTTTTTTCGATGAAAGATGGAATAAAAAATCGTCTACAATATCGTTTGGGCATGATATAGAAGCGTCATGGCTTCTGTATGAAGCAGCTCTGGTTTTAGGTGATTCTCAGATGATAAAGAATGTTATGCCGGTATCGATAGAAATAGCTATGGCTGCATTGGAAGGTTTGGAACCTGATGGTAGTATGATTTATGAATCTGAATTTGGACGAAAAGATAAGGACCGGCATTGGTGGGTACAGGCAGAATCGATAGTAGGTTTTATGTATGCATATAAAAATTCGGAGAATATTTTATTTAAAGAAAGGGCTTGTGATGTGTGGAATTATGTGCAGCAACGATTGATAGATGCAGCAACAGGAGAGTGGTATTGGAGTATATATGCCGATAACACAGTAAATCGTATGGATGATAAAGCTGGATTTTGGAAATGCCCCTATCATAATAGTCGTATGTGCATAGAAATGATGGAGCATTTTTTTATTTGCTGATATTTAGGTTATTAAATGAAATTTTAATATTTGTTTATTGGAAAGTAGATTCATTTAAAGAATGTTCCAATATTGGTGTAGTATGAATATAGATATTAAAATGAGTTAATATATAATTTTTTTATTACTAAACCTATTGACAAGTTAGAATTTGTACTTATATTTGCACTGTGTTTTTCATGGTATTAGATTTAAGGTTAATGAAGATTGGTTGTCGTGAGACAACCTTTTTTTGTTTATAGACATTTTGTATTTAGATTTTATATGTAACCCTGTAGTAATCGTTGTTACTACAGGGTTCTTTTTTATCTTGTTTTTGATTATTCGACAACTTCAATAGCGATTTTCTTATCTTTTACTGAGATGTAATATATTCCTGATTCTAAAAAAGGTTTACCATCAGAGTCAACATATGAGAGGTCTCTTATTGGATTTATGGTAAATGTATAAGTTATAGTTTCACCCTTTTTAATGAGGTGTTTCTCGAAATGTTTCAATTCTTTTATTGGCCTGGAAATAGAACATACAGGGTCAGATATAAACCAGTGTACAGTTTCTTTTCCGTCTCGATTCCCAATATTAGTAATAGGAATTGAGATATTTACTGTTTCATTTTTTTTGATATGTGTAGTTGAAGCTTTTAGTTCTCCATACTCATAGTTGGTATAACTTAATCCATGAGCAAACTCATACAAAGGAGTTGTTGGTATGTCTTGATAATCGCCTTGTTTGTCAAAAGGTCGAGCACTTTGTCTCATGTTGTAGTATATAGGAATTTGTCCGGTAGAATAGGGAAAGGTTATTGCTAATTTCCCAGAAGGATTTATACGGCCAGATAATATTCCGGCAAGGGGTGTCCCTCCACAAATTCCCGGTTGCCAGATTTCAATGATGGCATCACACATAGGTTCTAAACGGCAAAGTTCTATAGGACGACCACTTGAGAGGACGAGTATTATTGGCTTTCCTGTTTTGTATAAAGCTTCTGCTAACTTTTCTTGAATAATCGGTAATGCAAGAGTCGATCTTGAACCGTTTTCTCCACTCCAACCTCTTTTTTCTCCCAGACATAGAATAATGATATCTGATTGTTTTGCGATTTCTATTGCTTCGTTAAATTTAGAGTTATCGTTTCCTTCAAATTCACATCCTTTTGCGTAAGAAAGAGTTGCTTTTCCTGTGAATTCTTTTTCTAAGCCATCCCAAAGAGTTTCTACATCTTTTGTACGCCCATGTGCTGTCCATGACCCGATTATATTATCTTTGTCTTTTACCATAGGACCGATAATGGCTATATTTTTTTGATTAAGGGGTAAGATCTGATTTGTATTTTTTAGCAATACCATGCTTTCTTCAGCTAGTTTTTCTGCTAATTTTCGATTTTCGGGTAAAAGTACTCTTTGAGTTTCAGGATATTCAGGTGTATAAGGTTTTTCGAATAGTCCTAGACGGAATTTAATTCTTAATATACGACCGACAGCTTCATCAATTTGAGATATTTTTATTTTTCCTTCATTTACTAATTCTTCCATGTGTTCTGCATAGCAGTTATCAGTCATGTTCATTTCTGTCCCAGCGGAAAAAGCCTTTAATGCTGCTTCTTTTCGGTTAACAGCTACTCCCTGATTTATCAGTTGCTCTACAGCATTCCAATCAGATACAACGAAACCGTCATGTTTCCACCGCTTTTTTAATATCTCGGTCAATGTGTAATAATTTGCCGTTGCTGGAGTTCCGTTTATATCGTTGAATGCACTCATGACGGTTGCTGCCCCTGCTTTTATACAAGCTTCGTAAGGAGGCATATAAATGCTCCATAGAGTTTGATTGGAAATGTCAGTAGCTCGATAGTCTCGACCTCCTTCCGATGCTCCATATCCCACATAATGCTTCAGACAGGCTGCGACTTGTTTGGAGCTTGACAAGTCATTGCCTTGATACCCCAAAACAGATGCAACTCCAAAAACTGCATTTGTATACGGGTCTTCACCGTAACCTTCAGATACTCTACCCCAACGTCCATCGTGTGCAACATCTATCATGGGAGAAAATGTCCACTCTGTTCCGGACATTCGAGTTTCTTGTGCAGCCATAGCGCATGCTTTTTTTACTAAATCAGGATTCCATGAACAAGCTTGTCCCAAGGATATGGGGTAAATTGTTCGGAAGCCGTGAATGACATCATATCCAAAAAGGGCAGGTATGCCCAATCGAGTTTCTTCAACAGCTTGTTTTTGTATTTGGTTACGTAAAGTAGCATTATCAGAGAAATAAATGTAAGAGCCGGATTCTTTAGGATATGAATTTAAAACTTCTCCGATGTTATTTTCATTTGTATTTTTACCGACGATATATTGATTGAGTTGAAGTATTTTTTCTCTTAATGTCATACGATTCAATAGATCATTGATACGAGCTTCAATAGGAGCTTTGGAATCCTTATAAAGGATTTTATTTTCTTTTCCTGTTGATGTATAGGTACTTAGTTGTATACAAACAAAAATAGCAGTAGTTAATTTGATGAGTTTCATGTGTGATATTGTGTTTACAAATTAGATTATCATTTTTTATACAAAGAAAAACTATATTATATATATAGCAATTATTTGAAATAAAATAAATATGAAATATAATCAAATATTATTAATGATAAGAGTGAAAAACCATTGTTGGTCTATTTTATTTTTAAAGTAGATTTTTATTATTTTTGTAACGTATGAGATTCTTTATTTTGAATAAAAAGTATTCATTGTATATGCTTATAAAATTAAAACAATATATATTATTACATATATTGTGCATTGTAGGATTTTTACAGGTTGGGGCACAAGATAGAAGATATTATTTTGAAACTTTGGATATTCATAAAGGTTTGTCCCAGAATACTGTAAATACTGTTATACAAGATCATTTTGGATTTATGTGGTTTGGGACCAAAGATGGTGTAAATCGTTATGATGGGCTTGATTTTCGTGTATTCAAACAGAAAATAGGAGATAAAAATGGATTAAAAAGCAATTTTATAAATGTTTTATTTGAAGACAGAGACCATATTATATGGGTGGGTACGGATGCGGGCTTATATTTATATAATCCTCAAAAAGAATCGTTCACAGCTTTTGAATATAGGACTGCAGACGGCACGGTCATTGACAAATCTATTACGGTGATTTATGGTGATCAGAAGGGAGGGGTATGGATAGCCGTTGATGAACAAGGCTTATTTTATTTTGATTTGAATAAAAAATGTTTGATAAGATATACTTTAACTCAATTGAATGGAGGAAGAGCAAATATACAATCTTTTTTTATTGATAATAATGGAACTATATGGATAGGTTTTTTTAAGGATGGTTTAAGTTATTCTAAAGATAATTTGAAAACTTTACGTCCATTTTTGACGAATGGAAAAGAACCTTTTGAAGGAGGAATAGTGAATAAAATCATTGAAGGTGCTTATAACTGTTTATATGTAGGTACGGCAAAAGGTATATATGAAATAAATTTATCTTCAGAACAATTAAAAAGTCTTATACAAACAGATGAGAAAGGGGAAGAGCTATTTGTAAGAGATATATTGCCTTTTTCTAATAATGAATTATGGATCGGAACCGAGTCTGGAGTTTATATTTATAATCTTAGGCAGCATAAGTATAGTCATCATTATAATATATTGGGAGATCGTTATTCTCTTTCTGATAATGCGGTGTATTGTTTATGTAAAGATAAAGAAGGAGGAGTCTGGATTGGTACGTATTTTGGAGGAGTTAATTATCTGACTCAGCAATATAGTTATTTTAAAAAATATTATCCTAGTCATGATTCCAATAGCCTTCATGGAATGCGGATAAGGGAATTTTGTAAAGATAATAAGGGTATAATATGGATTGGAACAGAGGATGGTGGTTTGAATCGTTTCGATCCGAAAACAAGTCAATTTTGTTTTTTTGGTCCAAGTAAGTCTTTTCGTAATGTACATGCATTGTGTATGGATGGAGATATGTTATGGGTTGGAACTTTTGCAAAAGGCTTGAAAGTAATTGATACTCGAACTAATAAAATTGTCCGCTCTTATTATAAAGGAGATAAGAAAAATACCTTAAATGAGAATAGTGTTTTTGCGATTTGCAGAACAGTATCAGGCAATATTTGGATAGGAACATTGTTCGGTTTACATTTTTATAATAGAGAAACTGATGATTTTACACGAATTCCAGAATTAGAGGGAAAATTTATTTATGATATTAAAGAAGATTCTCATGGTAATATATGGCTGGCTACCTATGCAAATGGAATATATAAATATGAGATATCTCGGAAGAGGTGGAAAAATTATGCCTATAAAGGAAATCAAGCTGGGGAGATTCCTAATAATAAAGTTGTTAGTATCTTCGAGGATAGCCGTTCAATCTTATGGTTCACTACTCAGGGGGGAGGTTTTTGCAGATATAATCAGAATACGGATACTTTTACTACATACAATAGTAATAGAGGTTTACCTAATGATGTTGTTTATCAAATAATAGAAGACAATGACGGCATGTTTTGGGTAACTACAAATGGCGGGTTAGTTCGATTTAATCCTGAGACAGAAGATATGAAAATATATACAGTTGCGGATGGTCTTCCGGTAAACCAGTTTAACTATCGTTCAGGGTATAAATCTGTAGATGGAACTATTTATTTAGGTAGTATAGAAGGTTTTATTTCGTTTAATCCTCGTGATTTTGGTGAAAATAAATATATTCCGCCGATTGTTATTACAGATTTTTCTATATTTAATAAACGAGCTGTTGTCGGAGAAAAAAATTCTCCTTTGAATAAGAGTATTATACTCTCTGATAGTATAGAGTTGGCTTCAGACCAGAATTCATTTTCGTTACGAGTTGCTGCTTTAGGGTATCAAGCACCTGATAGATACATTATCAGTTATAAACTTGAAGGGTTTGATGAGGAATGGTATCCTCGTCCTTCGAGTGGAGTAATTACTTATTCTAATTTAGTTTATGGAAATTATATATTAAAAATAAAATCAGAAGATGCAGATGGTTTGTGGCATAATGAATACACAATGTTATATATTCATATTTTGCCACCGTTTTATCTCTCTATATGGGCTTATATATTTTATGTCGTTTTTGCTATTGTAATCATTTTACTGGCAATTTATTTTATTAGAAAGCAAAATAAAATCAAACAACTTCGTCAAATAGAAGATTTTGAGCGACAAAAGGAACGCGAAATTTATAATGCTAAGATAGATTTTTTTACTAATATTGCTCATGAAATCAGAACACCTCTTACTTTAATAAAGGGGCCATTGGATAATATATTAGGTAAAGGTGAGGTAACATCAACATTGAAGGAGGATATGGATATCATGAGTCAGAACACTGACCGTCTCCTTAATTTGACCAATCAATTATTGGATTTTCGTAAAGCGGAAACTTTGGGCTTTAGTCTTAATTTTACTCGTTGTAATATTTCGGAGATATTGCGTAATACATATCACAGGTTCTCTTCTATGGTTCGACAGAAAGAGCTGAACTTTTCAATTTTTTTGCCTGAAAAAGACTTTTTCGCAGATGTGGATAAAGAGGCGTTTACCAAGATTCTCAGTAATTTATTTAATAATGCAGTGAAATATTCTGATACTTATATATATGTTTGGCTTTTGCTTGAAAGTAAAAATAATATTGGGTATTTTTCTGTACGTATTCAAAATGATGGGATGCTTATTCCTGCCGAAAAAGCTGAAGATATTTTCAAGCCTTTTGTGCAATATAATAAAAATGAGACAGATAAGGTTGTTGCAGGGACGGGAATCGGATTGCCTTTAGCTCGTTCTTTGGCGGAACTTCATTCTGGTTTTTTAATATTAGAGCCAAAACCGGGATGTAATAGTTTTTGTCTTTCGTTACCTAAAGAACAAAAGAATATCATAAATGTTTTAGAACCTGTTGCAAATGATAAAGAAGAGATTCGAGAGAACTTTGGGGGTGTAGAAAAAGTTTCGGGGTATTATACGATATTGGTTGTTGAAGATAATTTGGAGATGCAGAATTTTATTGCACGGCAGTTATCAGACAGATATACAGTACTTACAGCATCGAATGGGGTAGAGGCTTTGGAAATAATGGATAATAATTATATCCACTTGATTATTAGCGATATTGTAATGCCCAAAATGGATGGATTTGAGTTGTGTAAGCATTTAAAGTCAAAAATAAATTATAGTCATATTCCCGTAATATTGTTAACAGCCCAGACTAATTTGCAATCCAAAATAACCGGAATAGAAGTAGGCGCAGATACTTACATAGAGAAACCGTTTTCTACAGAATATTTACTTACGAGTGTTGCAGGGTTATTGAAAAATCGGGAAAAGTTGCGTGAAGCTTTTGCCAATTCGCCTTTTATTACAGTAAATACGGTGGCTACATCTCAACCGGATGAAGAATTTGTCAGAAATTTGAAGGAAATTATAGAGGCTAATTTAAGTGATCCGGAATTTAGTATGGATGATATTGCCGGTACATTAAATATGAGTCGTTCCAGTTTTTATCGTAAGATAAAAGGTGCTTTAGATATGACTCCAAATGATTACCTTAGACTTGAGCGTTTGAAAAAAGCTGCACAATTATTGCAGGAAGGGAAATATCGTATCAATGAAATATGCTATATGGTAGGTTTTAGTTCGCCTTCATATTTTGCGAAATGTTTCCAGAAACAATTTGGTGTATTACCAAAAGACTTAATGGAGAAATTTCAATAGGGATGGGACGATAGTTTCATCATTTGAAATTATTTTTTTACTTCTTTTTATATGCTTATCATAGTTTTGCGAGAGTTAATCTAAATCTCTGAAATTATGAATGAGACGTTTTTTTTATTAATAATGTTATTAGCTGCATTTGAGTCCTCATATGAAGGAGTAGAGCCTGGAAATCAAAATTTGAATAGATGAGAATTATAGTATGAGAATCTGGAGGCTTACGGTTAAAACTAATACAACTTTGGAACTTTAGTTACATAGAGAATTTGTCTCTCCATATTGGAGACTAAGGAGGAATTTTGTAAAGGATATAATGAAATATGTATATAAATCTTTAAATTAATAATTGAATCATCATGAAAGCAAGAATGTATGGTGCAAGGCTGAGAACTCTGTTTCTCAAAGATGTATTATGGCTTTTGTTATTATTGCTGGGTAGCATTAATGCGAAAGCTGTAGAAACAGAAATTATGCAGAAAGGAGTGATATCTGGTACTATTATCGATGAAAAGGGAGAACCTGTAATTGGGGCTAGTATTTTGGTAAAAGGATCAACAGTTGGTGCTACGACTGATATTGACGGTAAGTTTACATTGTCTGTTCCGGATGATGAGAATGTCACTTTGGTTATAAGTAGTATTGGATATCAAAAAGCTGAAATAAGGGCAAAGGCAGGTAAGCCTATACGATTTATTTTAAAGGAAGATGTAGAGATTCTTGATGAAGTAGTAGTTGTGGGATATGGTACGCAAAGGAAAAAGGACTTGACAGGGGCTGTTGGTGTAGTTGATGTAAAAGAAATGAAAAAGATGAATGCTCCCAATATTGGCCAAGCATTACAAGGACAGGTTGCCGGTGTATCGGTAAGTACTTCTGGCGAGCCGGGGACATCAGCAGATGTGCGTATTCGTGGTATAGGAAGCTTTTCTAATGTGGGACCATTATATGTTATAGATGGTATGATTATAAATGGGTCTCAACGAGAATTTAATGTGAATGATATAGAAAGTATGCAGGTATTGAAAGATGCGTCTGCAACTGCTTTGTATGGAGCTCGAGGAGCTAATGGGGTTATTATAATAACGACTAAGAAAGGAAAAGAGGGACCTACTCGTATTGAGGCTTCGGCTAATTTTGGCGTGCAACAGATCGCTAAAAGAATAGAGATGATGAATAGTCTTGAGTTCTTGAAAATAAATCGTTTAGCATATGAAAATGCTGATATGGAATGGCCGGGAGAACCTGAGCAGGGCCAAATATTGACTAATACTGATTGGCAGGATGAGTTTTTTAAATTGGGTACAACTCAAGATTATAATTTGACTCTTTCAGGAGGTAATATGAATGGCAATTATTTGGTGAGTGGGAACTTTTTTAAACAAGACGGAGTTGTTGAAGGTCCTTGGCATAAACGGTATTCTTTACGTGTGAATACGGGATATAAAAAAGGCATATTTACTTTTGGAGAGAATATGTTAGTTTCTCGTACGGAAACTCGTCCGATGACAGGAACTTCTTTTATTGATTTATTGCGTATGCCTCCGGTAATACCTGTATATGATGATACGAAGGCTGGAGGATATGGTACTGGTAGTACTCAGTATCAGACTTATGGAACTAATCCTATTGGGCAACAGGAAACTCGAGATTATCGTCAGACATCAAACCGGATTATCGGTAATGTGTTTGCAGAACTTGAGTTTTTCAAATGTTTGAAATTAAAGACAAATTTAGGAGTTGAATACCATAATTGGTTTGACCGGGAGAAGGAAACCTATAAGCAAATACGTTATCTTGAAGTTTCAAATTATGATAATCAGTTATTGGAACGTAAAGGTGATTTTACTACGATAATATCAGAGAATACTTTGAATTTCAATAAAAAATTTGGGAAACATAGTATAGAAGCATTACTTGGATATACGGCAGAGAAGACTCAGTGGAAACAACATGAGGCCAGTGTGAAAAACCTGACGGAAGGGTATTGGGTGTTGAGTGCCGGAAAAACCGAACCATCGGTTACTGGTACCGACTCTGATTATGCAATGACTTCTATTTTAGGTCGGATAAATTATGCATATGCCGATAAGTATTTATTTCAATTCAATATTCGTCGCGATGGTTCTTCCAGGTTTGGGAAAAATTATCGTTATGGAACCTTTCCATCTTTTTCATTAGGTTGGAGGATGAGCGAAGAGAAATTTTTTACTCCTATCAAGAATGTCGTTGATGATCTTAAATTAAGGACAAGTTATGGTGTTATCGGAGATCAGCAGGCTATTGGAGACTATGATTATGCCACATATATAACGGTAGGAGAGGGTGCTATTTTTGGCCCAGACCAAACTTTTTATCCTGGAGCTATTCAGAAAGGGCGTGCCAACCCCAATTTGCGTTGGGAACAGAAAGCTACATTTAATATTGGGGTAGATTTTTCTATGTTTGATCAGCACTTTTATGGTAGTGTGGAATATTTTAATTCAAAATCAAAAGATTTATTGGTGAAACTTCCGATTTCGTGGACAGAAGGAACAGATATAACACCTTGGTCAAATTATGGAAAATTAAAAAATACAGGTGTTGAGATTAATTTAGGATATCGTGAGACAAAAAGAGCTTTTAAATATAACATTGGATTGAACCTTTCCCATGTTAAAAATGAAGTATTGGAGTTAGGTGAAAGTTTCAGAGAAGGGGGAACGAATGGAGTAAACCGTTCAGAAAAAGGGCGTTCGGTTGGAGATTTTTATGTTATTAAAACCAATGGTATTTTTCAGAGTTGGGATGAAGTCTATGCACATACAACAACTGTTACAGAAAATGGACAGACGGTTACCAAACTGATCCAACCAGATGCTCATCCTGGGGACATACGCTATATAGATGCAAATAATGATGGAAAAATAGATAAGGATGACCGTCAGTATGTCGGTAGTCCTCTGCCTAAATTTGAAATGGGAATTACATTTTCAGCTGAGTATAAGAACTTTGACTTTTCTTTGTTCATGACTGGAGTGTTCGGAAATAAGATATATAATGTTGGGAAGTATTGGCTGGAAAGAATGGATGAAACAAGTAATTATCCTAAAGATTTGAAACCTTGGACAGAGGAAAATCATTCTACGACTACTCCCCGCCCAGTAATCGGTACCACAGATAATACATTAGCTTATACAGACCGATGGATTGAACGGGGGGACTATTTCCGTATTAAGAATTTGCAAGTAGGATATACATTTAAAGATAGTTGGTTAAGAAAGACTAAATTCATTGGTTCTGCCCGTTTGTATGTAAGTGCTCAAAATTTGTGGACAATTACGGGTTATTCAGGTTATGATCCTGAAATTTCAGGAGGAGATGTGTTTGGACAAGGAAATGATAATGGGCATTTCCCTCCAGTAAGGACATTTTCTATCGGAGCACAAGTTTCATTTTAACATCTATGTTTAACTCATTTGAGAATTAATTATGAAAAACAAAATATTATTTATAGTGTTTGTGTGTTTTGGGTTATTTCCGTCGTGTTCTGAAAGTTTTTTGGAATTAAGTAATCCTAATGAACAGACGACCGGAGATTATTGGAAGACACAGGAAGAACTTCAAAAAGGTATTGATGCCTGTTATCGGGCATTGAGATTTAATGGTGAGTATTCACGTTGGTTACATATTTTGTATGTTGCTCGTTCTGATGAAGGTTATAGCCATTCTCCTAATGCTTATTTTCAAGCCTATTCCAATTTTAAGATAGGAAGCTATAATGATGATTCGGCCGAAGCTGTATTTTATACATGGCTTGATAATTATAAAGGAATATTTTGGGCCAACCAAGTATTAGATAATGCACCTAATATTCAGATGGATGAAACATTAAGAGACAGAATTATGGGTGAAGCCTATTTTTTGAGAGGCTTGCAGTATTTTAATTTGGCTGGAGTCTTTGGACGGGGACCGATTACTTTAACTTCTTATGCTCGAGAAGATGCTCCTGTTATTGGTGAACAAGAAGATTTGTATAACCAAGCACTAAAAGATTTTAAGGATGCGAGAGACCGTTTGCCTGAGAAGTACAGTAATTCTTCGGATTTGGGAAGAGCAACTAAAGGTAGTGCTTTGGGAATGATGGTAAAAGTTTTGATGCAACAGCATAATTGGGCAGAAGCAGAAGCTATGTGCCGAGAAATATTTAACTTGAAGATTTATAAGTTGGTCGATAATTATACGGATAATTTTACAGCTATAAATGAAAATAATTCAGAATCTTTATTTGAAGTACAATATGCTTATGGGATACAAGCAGGAAATGAACTTGGCTGTAATAGGGCCAAATTTATGGGGTTACCGGTAGATGGCTGCTCTTGGGATGATTCTACACCTCGGACCGCATTAAAAGGAGATTTTGAGCAAGAGAAAACAACTGATGGGAAAGTAGATCCTCGGTTGAAAGCTACACTTGCCTTTTATGATGCGTCTACTCCTGATGAAAAGTTTTATGGAAAAACATGGACCCAATGGGGACTTGATCAGAATAATATATATTGGAGAAAATATACAAATTGGGATACACAAACTTATGAGGACTATAATTCTGGAATCAATTTTCGGGTGGTTCGCCTTGCCGATATTTATCTATTGTATGCAGAAGCATTAAATGAGTTGAATCGTACTTCTGAGGCTTATGATTATATCAATAAAGTTCGCAATCGTGTAGGGCTATGTAATTTGGAAAATTCGAAAGTTTTTACTGGTATTGGTAATGATAAGGAAAAAATGCGTGAACAGATTATGCACGAACGGATGACGGAATTGTGCGGAGAGTCTTGGCGATGGCTTGATTTGGAACGGTGGGGTTATTTTGAGTCTGCCGAAAAAATAGCTTATCTAAAAAGTCGTGATGACGATTTCAGTAATTTTAAAATAGGAGTGCATAATCGATTCCCCATTCCTTATCGAGAAATACCTCTTGTAGAAGGTTTGACTCAAAATCCGGGATATTAATAATAGTAATGGCATGTTGATTAAAAGAATATAGAATATGAAAAAAATAATATTGAGCATGGCTGCAGGAATACTTATTTTACTTGGTACTTTTATTATTTCCTGCAAAGAAGATAAAGAGGTATTGGTTTGGAATGAGCCTCCTACGTCAGCAGATACGCTGTACCAGAATCCACTTTTTGAACCCGATTTAGCAGACCCTACAATTGTGCGAGGTTCAGATGGCTGGTTTTATGCGTATGGAACAGAAAATCAATGGTCAACCGGAATTAATAGGCTCGTCCCGATTTTAAGATCTAAAAATCTTGTGAAATGGGAATATGCGGCCGATGCATTTACAACAAGGCCGACATGGAAAAATGATGGTGGTATATGGGCTCCTTGTGTTATCCATTATGATTATGATGGTAAATATTATATGTTTTATAGCTTTTCTACCTGGGGAGATTCTAATCCGGGTATAGGGGTGGCTGTATCAGATTTGCCCTATGGTCCATTTCAAGATCAGGGAAAATTGTTTGACTCTCAAAGTATAGGAGTAGCGAATAGTATTGACCCTTTTTTCTTGGAGCTTAAAGTAGGCCGTTATTTAAAGAGATATTTGTTTTGGGGAAGTTTCCAAGGTATATATGGAATCGAATTAACACAGGATTTAAAATCTACCACTGGAGAAAAATTTAAGATTGCAGGAAATGCATTTGAGGCTAGTTATATTTATCCAAAAGATGGAAAATTTTATTTCTTTGGTTCGTGCGGTTCTTGTTGTGATGGGGCAGATAGTCAGTATCATGTAACTATTGCTGTTGCTGATGACATAAAAGGCCCTTATTTGACCAAAGATGGTAAATCGATTCTTAATGATGGACAGGAAGGTTCACCTTTCCTTAAAGGTGATGGCCGAGTAAAATGGGTTGGTCCAGGTCATAATGCAGAAATTATTACTGATGATAAAGGCCATGATTATTTTTTGTACCATGCTGTTGATGTTGCAAATCCGTTGTTACCTGGGGGAGCAACACGCAGGCCACTGATGATGGATGAAATTCATTGGGTAGATGGGTGGCCTACGATTACTAATGGAGTTCCGAGTACTACTCGGCAGCGTGCGCCATATTTTGAGTAAGAATTTTCTTTTATAGGATACTAGATAGAGTCTACTGGTATCCTATATTAAATGTTTTATATATAAATTTTTTATGACTTTTAAATTTAATGTGTATGAAAAAGATTACATTTTTAATGGCTACAGCATTTGTGCTGTTGTCGGGTAAAGCTCAGGCTCAATTTGCAGAAATTAGTTCGGATTTAGATCCTCAGACTGGAGATATTGTCGCTGCAGATATTAACAATGATGGACTATTGGACATAGTTTTTAGTGGTCGTACAGAGAATGTTGTAAAGGGAGGGGTTTTTATCAATAGAGGTAATGGGGTATATGAAGCTCAGAGCGGGATGGATTTCTTAAATGTAGGACATTTTGCACGTTTCCAATTTGGAGATATAGATGGAGATGGAGACCTTGATATTATTTTTAATGGGAATGGGGGTGATGGTATTCCTGCATCTAATGGTATTGCTTTAAATGATGGGAATGGTGTATTTACATTGGCTCCTGTAGATAAATATCCTGTTCCGGAGGTAGCTCTTACCATTTCATGTGGTTTTGCAGACTTAAATAATGATGGGTTATTAGATTATTATTTTTCTGGGAATACGAAACCAGAAGGTTCACCCAGTATTCTTGTTTATTATCAACAAGCTGATGGGTCGTTTAATGTAAATGAAAATTTATTTAAAGATGCTCATTTTACGGATCCGGATGTAACGGTTATGGATTTTAATAACGATGGGTATTTGGATTTGTTTGTTAATGGATGGGATGAAGTAGGAGGTAGTCGCTATTCATCAACATGGAAGAATGACGGATTTGGAGAATTTGTTGTTTATCCACAACCTAATATTATTCGTAAAGGATATGGTTCTGCTGTTTGGGGTGATGTCGACGGAGACGGATATTTGGATTTGTTGTTAAATGGTGATGGAGGTGCAGATGGAGAAAGTTCAAATAATATTGTTCGGTTATATAAAAATGAGAATGGGACAATGGTGGCAAAACAGACATTTGAGCCTTTCCGTCAAAACAGTGTAGGAGGGGGAAACTGTTTCGTTGATTGGGATAATGACGGTAAGTTGGATATCATTGTAGGTGGTTGGAATGAAACGGATGCCAGACAGGCAACGTACTTATATAAAACGAATGATCCGGCAAGTTTTACATTTACTAAAGATGAAACTGTAAGCAATGAAATCCCAGGTATATCTGAGCAATCTTATGATATTGCAGATTTGAATAATGATGGAAAACCGGATCTTTTGATGATGGGATTTTGTGGGACAAATGGATATAATAAGAATATTTGCGGTATTTACACCAATACAACAGCTGTATCTGGCTCGAAACCTGAGGTTCCGGCTAATTTAAATGCTGAAGTTGAAGGTTCAGGAGAGATGCGTATGGTTACCCTATCTTGGAATGCAGCAAATGGTGCCGAAACTTACAATGTAGCATTGAGAAATAAAACTACTGGTAAGTGGTTGTATTATCCAAAAGCTGTTTTTGATGGGGAAAATAACGGTTTTCGTCAAGTCTCGGAACAAGGTAATGTATTTACGAATAAGCGATGGGAATTATATGAATTGCCCGATGGAATTTATGAGTGGAGTGTGCAAGCGATAAATTATAACCGTGTGGGAGGAGCTTTTGCTAAATTTCAGACATTTACATTAGGAACACCCCAATCGATAGAATCTTTATCTGTTGCTGAACAAGTAAAGGTTGTGGCTGTTGGGTCTGAACTGCGAGTAGAAAGTCCTGCAGGTATTTTATCTCGTATTAATGTTTATAATACGAGTGGTGTATTAGTTTCTTCTGCTAATGATGTGGATATGTTTACAACGACTTTGACTAAAGGTATATATATCGTTGAGACTGTAGATGGAAGAAGTACACATACGAGTAAAGTAGCTATATATTAAAAATATGGTTAGACTGCTTATTTTGTTAGGTATCAATATTTTTATAATGACCGGATGCAAAACGTCCGGTCATTATAAAAATCCTGTTATATTTTCGGGGGCAGATCCTTGGATAATAAAACAAAATGGATTTTACTATTATTGTTGTAGTATGAATAATGGTATAGGTATATCCAAGTCCAAAAATCTACATCAGATAAATCCTCCAAAGCAAATATGGAAAGCCCCGGAAGGAAATAAATGGAATTCGAGTTGTATTTGGGCTCCGGAACTTCATTACCTTAACAATAAATGGTATATTTATTATGCGGGAGGATATGGTGGACCTCCATTTATACACCAACGAACAGGTGTTCTTGAGTCTATGACGGATGATCCGATGGGTGAATATGTGGATAAGGGTATGATATTTACAGGAGATAATCCAACGGATTTGGAAAATAATATATGGGCAATAGATATGACCGTATTTTATTATAATAAAGTATTGTATGCTGTTTGGTCTGGTTGGGATAAGAATGAAAAGACAGATAAGACATCTCAGAATCTCTATATTGCACGTATGGATAACCCGTGGACAATCAGTTCAAGTAGAGTAAAAATTAGTTCTCCAGATAAGTATTATGAACAAGGTGAACTCCCTCTAAATGAAGGGCCGGAGGTTTTGATTCATAATGGGGATGTGTTTATTATCTACTCTTGTGGACAATCGTGGCTTGATACATATAAATTAGCGTATTTGAAATTGAAAAAAGATGGAGATCCTTTGTTACAGGAAAGTTGGGTTAAGGGAAAGTCTCCGATTTTTGAAGGTACCGAGGATGTATATGGGGTAGGTCATGCTTGTTTTACAACATCACCGGATGGCAAAGAAAATTATATTCTTTACCACTCTAAAAAAGATAAAGTTCCAGGATGGGATAGGGATATACGATTACAAAAATTTACTTTTGATAAAAAAGGGATGCCTTACTTTGGAAAACCGAAACCTTTAAATAAAGTATTGGCACTGCCTTCTGGCACGAAATAATTGAGTTGAAAGATAAATTCTTTTTTTGATAATAAAATGAGCATTATGCTGAAGAAGTTTATTTTAGGGTGTTTATTTTTGAGTATTATGCCTGTTTGGGGTATTACTCTTGTTCCACAACAGATGAATGCACAGATTTCTCTTAAAATGCCGGGTAATCAATCCATTAGTTATCCGTTGACGTTTTTAGAGAGAAACAATGGTGTTTATGAGCTGGATTCGTCAGAAAAGTTACCTGTAGCTATTATACAGAAAGTCATTTCAGAAAATGGGAAAAGTTCTATTGAAGTACAAATAAATGCGTCAGAGAAAGTTTGGTTTAACTTTTCTGAAAGAATACAATCTACATTCCGGCACAATGATTGTCTATTTTATATGCCAGGATTTTGGTATCGAAAAAATTTGAGGTCACCTAAAGAGGCTCCCTCTTTTCATACATCAGATAGTTGGACTGTGAGAGAGGATAGGTTGAGTGCTCCTTTAACGGGAATTTTTAATGAAAAAGATGGAGAATATATATCGGTTTTGCGTTTGGATAAATTGAATGGTGATGCTTTGACGACTCATGATACTGGAGAAGTCATTTTGTCAGGTAAAAGTTCAATTGGAGCTACAGGATTTGTAAATGAGGATGGTATTTCCTCTCTCAGTGTCTCTTTTCCCTATTGGGAAACTCCTCGTTCTTATATACGTAAATTAACTCTTGCTTCGGAGGCAAAGGCTTTTTATAAGCTTGATAAGGGGGAGAGCATTACATTAAAGTGGGAAGTGAAAAATGGTAAAGCAGAAGATTATTCTACATTTGTTCGAAATATGTGGGAATATTGCTATGATACCATGGCGCCACAACCAGTGAAAACCGCTTATACAGTAGAGTATATGAAAAATATACTTAGTAAGTATTTTGTTGAAAGTTATGTTGGAAATCATTCGTTAAAGTACAATTCTGGTGTTCATTTGAATATAGATGATTGCTGCCCAAATGGAATATCTGAAATAGGTTTTGTAGGGCGTGTGTTATTGAATGCTTTTAATTCTCTTGAATATGGAGAACAGATAGGTCGGCCAGAGTTGGTTAGTAATGGTAAGAGAATATTTGATAGTTATCTTCAGAATGGTTTTACCACAACCGGTTTTTTTCGTGAATTCGTTAATTTTGACGATAATACGGAAGAGCAAAATTTAAGTATCCGTCGGCAAAGTGAAGGTATTTTTGCGACTTTATATTATTTAGAGTATGAACGTAATGCTGGCCGAGTACATCCGGACTGGGAGAAAAGGGTAAAAAATATTTTGAAATTGATACTTGAAGTTCAAAAAGAAGATGGTAGTTTCCCGCGAAAGTTTAGAGACAATCAAGTAATTGTTGATAATAGTGGAGGAAGTACACCATCGGCAGTGTTGCCGTTAGTTATGGCATATACCTATTTTAAAGATAAAGATTATTTGAATGCTGCTAAAAAAGCAGCTTCTTATCTTGAAAATGAGATAATTTCTAAAGCCGATTATTTTTCATCGACATTGGATGCTAATTGCGAAGATAAGGAGGCATCATTATATGCGGCGACAGCAACATATTATTTGGCTTTGGTGACAAAGGAAAAAGAGAGAAAACATTATGCTGAACTGACACGTCAAGCTGCTTATTTTGCCCTTTCTTGGTATTATCTTTGGGATGTACCTTTTGCTGAAGGACAGATGTTGGGAGATCTTTCTTTCAAGAGCCGAGGCTGGGGTAATGTATCGGTCGAAAATAATCATATAGATGTATTTATATTTGATTTTGTTGATGTTTTAAGATGGCTGTCAGAACAGTATAATGAGCCACGTTTCTCATCTTTTGCTGAAGTAATTTCGACTTCAATGAGACAACTTGTTCCATACAGTGGGCATCTATGCGGAATCGCCCGTGAGGGATATTATCCAGAGGTAGTACAGCATGCCCATTGGGATTATGGGAAAAATGGAAAAGGCTTTTATAATGATATTTTTGCACCAGGCTGGACAGTTGCCTCTCTCTGGGAATTGTTCACACCGGGGCGTGCAGAAAAATTTTTGTTAAAAGAAGGAGAGAAATAAAAATGGGGGTGTATCAAAACTAAAATGTCCACTCCAAAAAGTTACAGATTGTAGCTATACCATTTAAAAGGGGCGTATCATTACTCAATACAGAGTTTGATACGCCCCTTTCTTTAGTCTTTTAGGATGCTCAAATTTCAAATTATAAGTTCATATTTTCAAAAATTGAATTTTGATACACCTTTATTTTTATTGAAAATATTAAAATGCTTGTTTCTCCAGTTATTGTTTTTTTTGAAATAAAATTCCTTCTTTTCGGATACCGATTTGTATTCCCCAGTTGTTTCCGAAAAGAGACCCTTTATCAAAAGCTCCGGCCAAATTGAAATTCCAACCTTTTAATTTCTTTGGCTGATAATCAAAATCAATTAAAGTTGAGAATTCATGTGCAATATGAGTAAATGGTACAAATGGAGTGCCCCAACCTCGTTGATGCCCAGCTAAAACTCTGTATTTCAGTTCGGGGATTACATAACCATTAAAGCCAACGTGAAAAGCTCTTACCCTTGAACTTTTAAATCCTAGATAGCCGTCGGTATTGTATCCTGGAGAGGTTATGAATGGGTTGCCTATCGTATGACCTTGATGTGTCCACCCATTATAACATGCATGACCATAGTAATAATCCCCTCCACTGACTTGGATGGGAATTTCATCTGTTTTATCCCATAAAAATGGTCCACTCTGATTCGTAGAGTTCATTACCTCAAAGACAAATCCGGTTATTGGCCATTGGTGTTGTGTTGAAAATTCAAGCCCCCATAATCCATCAAGCTTATTTTTAAAAATCATGCCAGAGTGGTCTTCAAAGAAATGTTCATAATATATCTTAGATTTCCAGTCTTTTTGTTTGTATCCGAATTCCATTAAGTAAGATCCTAAGTGGTTACCTTCTATATTAACTTGATCTATATCTGGAGTATTATCTCCTCCTGCCATTGGAATAAAAATATGTATAAAACTTTTTAGATTGGATGAAAATTGTATTTTTCGTCCATATGTATCCCACTCAGTACCACCAAATTGAGCAGCCATATCAATTCCTATTGAGCCGAAAAAAGGCTTATTCTTATTGTCAATTTTTATGAGTAAATATTTTCTGTGAAATAAAACATTTTTGGAGTATTGCATACCTTCTGCCTTATTTTTTATTTGATATTTGTTATCTACAAATATCCCATATGCAATTTCTCCTTTTATTTGCATCCATCCATTAGTGTGTGGTATCTCAACAAAATTAGGAATCCCGATGGAGACTTGAGGTATAGGACGGCTATTGCCAGACCAAATCATACTCCCACTGCTTAGTTGGTCGTTTTGTATGAGATTTCCGGTTTCTTTGGCTCCTATTGAAAGCCCAAGACAACGGTATTTTATGTCTCCATATAATTGTTGTAAATATATTGGTGAGCCGTTATTATATGCACCGATAATATTGAGGCCAAAGCCATAAGAAAAGCGTTTATTAGTATCAATATCCCTGTGTATCAAAGCTTGTAAGTATCCATTATTAGGCTTGAAAGAAATTTTGCCTTGCCGATTGTTCATTAGATAAAAGGGGGTATATTTTCCGTTTCCTGTAATGATATTTGTTTCAATATTATATTGTAAGGCGAATTGAGCGGATACTATTTGTGAAATGAGGAGAAAAAAAATATATATAACAATTTTTATTTTGGTCATAATCTTTAGAATTTTCTAAAACTATAAATTGTATCGTTACAAGATAGGACAAGTTGTGTACGATTTAGTTGTTTAATTTTATATTTTTTTGAAAGGGTATTCCACCCGCATATTGGGTGTGTTAATAATGCGTTTAGGTCTTCTATATTTTTTAGTGTTATATAGAGAGAATCATTTTGGAAGTTGTATATTCCCCAAGAATCTGTAGTTTGAATACCATTTTGGGGGAGAATTTGAATTTTAAAGACATTTAAGTTGAAATTAAAAAATATAGAGTCATTATAGTTTTTATTATTTATATTGTCAACTTCTTGTAACTGCCATTTGCCTTCTATTTGTGATGATATGTTTTTTTCGCAGCTTTGTAGAATTATAATAAAAGTAATGATTAATAGACATAAGAATATATTTTTCATTTTGGTAGATAATAATATGATGATGTGTAAAGATAGAAAATAAATATTATATGAAATTGTGTGATTAACAATATTGACATGTATTATCTAAATCATATTTTATTTTAAAAGATTGATTTATAGACAAACTCTGTTTGATTTGCAATATATTTCCACTGGTATGGAGATAGATCATATATTCTGTTTAAATTTGTTTGAGATAATTTTATTCTTAATTTTTCAAAGAGATCATTTATTGATCCACATTCAAAGAAATCTGATAAATTGAGTTGTGACAATTTGTTTGCAGGAATATTACTTACTAGGATATCTAAGTTATAACTCATGGCCTCTAATAGGGCTATTGGTAATCCTTCATGGTAAGATGGTAATACAAATAATCTTGCATGGGAAAGAATTTCATTGAGTTTTTTTCCCTTTATAAATCCTGTTAATATAATATTATTATCAAATGCCAGTTTTTTTATTTTTTTTGAATATTCAGATTCATGGTCAGCGTCTCCAACAATAACTAATTTGTAATTATTCTGTTGTAAAAGGAGATATGATTGGATCAATAAATCGAAACCTTTTTCTTCAACAAAGCGGCCAACTGCTATAATGTACTGGTTAGGTATAAGACCTAGTGATTCTATATATTCTGTTGTTTGAATCTTTTGTGGGGTATTTACCCCGTTGAATATTAAATGGGCATTATATCTATTGTATTTTTCTTGAATAAGTTTGTTTATTGTATCTGAAATAACAATAACTTCATTTGCGTATTTAATACCCCATTTTTCTCCTATTTTTAAAATATATTTAGCTACATTTCCCCATTTTTTTCTATCATAATCGGGTCCATGATGGGTCATGATAACTTTTAATCCTAAAATTTTTGCTAGGGGGACCATAATGGCTGGACCGATAGCGTGTATATGTACTATGTCAGCATGGATATATCGAGCATATAGTATTGCTAAGAATGTATGTATAATTGCTTCTAGGCTTTTTATCTTGGGAGCGTAGATATCTTTGATTTTTATTCCTTTATAAGATTTAATTTTATTATTATGATTATTGATGTAACATGAACGCCTAACAATTGTTATATCATATCCCATTTGAACAAGATATGGATACAAATTTTCACAATGAGTTTCTACCCCTCCTAAGATATAAGGAATTCCACGAGTGCCGGTAACAATTATTTTTTTCATTGGATCAAATTCTGCTATTTGTCAATAATAAATATTTTTTTAATGTTTAAAATTAATAGTCGATTGGTATAACGAAATAAGTTTTTGATAATGTAAATTACTCGAGAAATTGCGTTTGGCGAAAAGAATGGCAGCCTGAGACATTTTGGAGTAATCTTTGTTGTCTAAATTTATAGCTTTATTCAATATTTGTTTTAAGCTCTGAATGTCACCAGCTCTAAAAAGATATCCAGAAATAGAATCATGTATCAGTTCAGGTATACCTCCAATATTACTTCCAATAACAGGGGTCCCTAATGCCATAGACTCAATGACAGACAGTGGATTATTCTCGTACCATTCTGATGGAATAATAGAGAAACTAGAGTTATAGATATATTTTTTCAGTTCTTCTCCTTCTTTAAACCCTTCGAATGTAATATTAGGGGATGCTTTTTGCTTTAATGTATTTAATAGTGGTCCATTACCAATAATTTTTAATTGAGTATTTGGAAAATATTCCATTGCGGAGATTAGAGTTTCAATCCCCTTTTCATAAGATAATCGCCCTACATATACAAAATAGTTTCCCTTTCGATTTTTGGGTTCTGATATGTTGGGTGTAAAGTTATATAATTGTACAGATTTATCTTTATACAATGGTTGTATTTGAGTGTGTTTGAGCTGCGAAAATTTACTGACAAATATAAATTTGTCAATGTATTTGATAGGAGGAAATGTATATTTCCTGAAATAACTATCCAGACAAAGCATAACACTGTTTATCCGGTTTCCTGAACATTTATTTAATATGCAATGTAAAAAAAAACCTGATTTACATNTAGTCGTGAACGGACATTATAATAGGAATATTGTGCTTTTTCAAAACGGGAAGAATAGAAATAGATAGACTATTGAACATTAGATGAATATGAGCAATTTCGGGTTTCTCCTTTAAAATTAATTGTTCCAAATTTCGTGCAGCTTCTCGATTGTAAAAAAAAGCAAAGGAATGTTTTATTTTATTTTTTATTGAAGTATTACGAAGTTCAGGAAAGTTTACAAAATATTTACTGTATTTACAGTCCTTGTTTTGAAGAGAATTTGTCGAAAAGGGGATAACTTCATGGCCATTTTTTTCTAAAAGTTCAATGGTATTGAAAAATACAGTTTCTGCACCACCTTTGATAAAGAAATATTTATTTATTTGTAATATTTTCATATTTGTAATGTTGATAACTCTAATTTTGTAATCAGAGCAGATTTATTTTCAAATGTAATATTGTTCGCATGGAATTTTCCCTAAAATAGCAGCATAATATGAAAAAACCGTATTATACATTTCTGGTGCTAAAATTTGAATTACTTTTTCTGCTTGAGATATGGCATAAAAATCTATAAATGTTTTCATAATGATAGCGTCATTTTCTCCATGGAATGAAATATGACCAACTGGTCCTTTGATTGTATAGATGGGTAACTTCTGAATGATGTCAAGGAAAGTTTGACTATCTGAAAATATATATATTTTCTTATTAGGATTTTTGTTGATAATAGAAGATATGGCATTTAAACATCGTTCAATTAATTTCTGTTTTTTCTCTTCTGATAAAAAATTGAATTGGTTTTCTTCAAAATTTTCTAATGCATTAACAAATCGGAGATGAACTGCAATATATTTTTGCGGTAGTTTTAATTCTTCTAAACGTTTTTGTAATATTTTTTGGGGACGGAATAATTCTTGGAATAGTTCACTCCAAAGATCTGTGTAGTTATGAACATGATTGGTTAGGAGAATGTCATATCCTATGTAGCAATATATATGATATTGATTTATTTTTTTATTTAATGTGGGTATTTTCCCACTTCCATTATATGAAATAATTCTTGAATTTCGAATACTATAACTCAATTCTTCAGTAGATCCAACCCAATTATGTTTGTTCGTATTTAAATATTTGTGAAGAGAGAAAGGATAATCAAATATAATTTTAAAGTTAAAACCACTTTGTTTTGCAATATAGTAAGAGCCGATAATTGCTTTAAATCTATCAACTAAACCTGGATGAGAGATTTGAGGGTCAATTATAAAGAATACTGTGTTTCCGGTTACAACTTTATCTTTTTTGTAAGTATATTTTTGACAGTAATATTTACAATTACGGGCAAAGTACCTGCAATCATTTATAGAAGTTTGTAAATATTTCGTATAGAACTTCTTTTGCCTTAAATAATATTTTATCTTTTCAAATATAATCATAAACTATCTTTGTAAAAGTTTATTTTCTATATAATCTTTATAGACTTGAATGAATTTTTTTGCAGTAGATTCAATAGATAAATTATTTTTGTATTGTAAACATCGGTCTGTATATTCGTTATTATTGTCTATAATAGCTTTAATGTCATCTTCATTCCAATTATCTTTTACGATACCTAGGCCATTTTGTTCTATTTCAACACTATTATAAGGAATTCGATTCGTGATAACTGGAGTTCCTGAAGATATTGATTCAAAAAGACTGATCATGTTCAGATCTTGTAGAGTGTCAGCAAAACTTGCTGTTGCCTCAGCTAAATATTTCTTTTCACCAAGGGTTTGGTGATCTATATGTCCTAAAAATATTATGTTTTTTTCTCGATTTAATGCTTTTACAAATTTTTTTAGATCTTGTTCTAATTCACCTTTTCCTGCAATATAAAGGATATAGTCAGTTTCATTATATTTTGATAGAAAACGATCAAATTTTTTAATAATATTAGCGATATTTTTTGTCGGAATTAATCGTGCTATAATTATAAATTGTTTTTTTTTCTTTTTGGAAGATATTAGGCGGCTTTGATTTACTCCATGTCCTATTATAGTATTAGAGATTTGAGGTAAATATTTTTTTATAAATTGTTGGGATATATTAGATCGAGGAACAATAATTGCTTTTCTCATGAATAATGGTGCTATAATATTGTACCAGATTTTAGATGGCATTTTTTTCAACAAACGTTGGTGATCTCCTAATTCTTGCCATATAATAGTCTTTTGGGGGCATATTATAGTTGCTATAAGAGTGTTTATAGAAACAACTTCACTGCTTATTATAAAATCATATTTTTTATGATTGGACAGTAAATATGAAAAGAGTCGAGGTGTGAAAGGTATTACAGATGGATATAGTATATTTTTTAATCCAGATTTAAAAAACAAAATCTTGAAATCATATACTTCCTGTTCTGTTGGAATGAATTCTGCTCCGGCAATAAGAGTAATATTGTGGCCTTCGTGAACGAATCCAAGTCCAAGATTATAGATCATTGTATCTTTTATACTTTTTACTTTAGGAATAAATCTCCCTTTTCCAGAGTACAAAATTGTATTAATAATTAGTATATTCATTTTAAGTTGTTTCTAATATTAAGCTTATTGTAACAAAGGTCCTAATTTTTTCACAATTTCTTTTGAATATATTTCAATATTATAGTATTTCAAGAAAATATTTTTGTAATCCTTGAGTATTTCTTGTATCTCAACAGGTTCTTGCTCAAATTTATAAATATTTTCTATTATAAGATCTAAGTTTGATACATCACCTTGAATTTTATATTTACTTTCAGAAAACATGTTTTTAAAATCCCCAATTACATTGGAAAAGATAGGTATAATACCGTTTGAAAGATATGTGCTGAGTTTAGTAGGTGTAGCTACGTGATTGAGTAGAAGCTCTTCTCTTAGAAGGAAGCCATATTTGTATTTTGCCAGCTCGGAATTTAAGTCTTTTAAGTCAAAAAAATCAATTTTTGCGTCAACGTTGTATTTAGATAATATTTTTCTTGCAGCATCTTTTTCTTTGGATAATATTGTTAATGTAGCTTGTGGTTTTTCTTTTTTTATTTTGGAAAATAGGATAACACATTGTTCCAAGCAATGCCAAGGACCTATCCCGCCAGCAAAAACAAAAGATAGGTTTTCGTATTTGTGTGGATAAAAAAAACTTTGTTCTTCTAATGTTGTATTGAAGCATGGCATTATAATGTATTGGTTTGAATTATAATGCCACTTTTCTTTTTGATGTTCTACCATTGACTGAGATACGAAAAATGTCAATAGACTTTTTTTTAAAACTATTTTTTCTAAATAATTGTATGTTATTCTTTTACAAAAATTCCATAGCCCTTTTTCTGCAAATTTAAGTTCTTCAGGTAAAGCTCCTTGTATCCAAATCATAATTTTCTGGTGAGGATGTTTTATCCATAACTTTAATGCAGCTTTTAAAGTTATGACAAATACTATGTCATTTTTATTGATGTTTTTAACATTATCTGTTATGATGATATCCGACTGAATATCTTTTAAAGCCTGAATAATGATATTAATATAGAATTGAGTTACATTACTTAATTCATCAGAGTATGCTAGAAACTTGATTGTCTTTTTCATAATGGTCTAAATTTTTCATGAATGAAATAATGCGTTTACAAGCAAATCCATCTCCGTATGGGTTGATTGCAGTGCTCATTTGAGAGTATGAAGAGCTATTGTAAAGCAAAGATTGGGCAGTTGAAAAGATTTTGTGAGTATCAGTTCCTACCATAATTACAGTTCCTGCCTTTACCGCCTCAGGTCGTTCGGTTGTGTTTCTCATGACTAATACGGGTTTTCCTAAACTGGGAGCTTCTTCTTGAATACCTCCACTATCTGTTAATATAATATAAGATTTTTGCATTAGCCATATAAATGCTGGATAACTTAGCGGAGAAATGAGATGTATATTTTCAATATTATTAAGTTTTTGATATACGATATCTTTTACATTGGGATTGAGATGTACAGGATATACTATTTCCACGTCAGGGAGATTTGCTATTTTTTTTAATGCTTCACAAATATGAATAAAGCCATCTCCTTGATTTTCTCGACGGTGGCCGGTTACTAGAATTATTTTTTTGTTCGGGGTTAACAAAGAATCAAGAAACTGGATTTCACTGTTTGTATAAACGTTATTGAGTATTTTTTTACTTTCGAGTAATGCGTCTATAACTGTATTTCCTGTGACTATGATATTGTTGGAATTTATATGTTCTGATAATAGATTTTGTTTTGCTTGTTCTGTTGGAGCAAAATGAAAGTCTGCAATTCTTCCTGTTAGTTGCCTGTTTATTTCTTCTGGG
Organism: Gabonia massiliensis; assembly: GCF_001403595.1. Classification (NCBI taxonomy): domain Bacteria; kingdom Pseudomonadati; phylum Bacteroidota; class Bacteroidia; order Bacteroidales; family Porphyromonadaceae; genus Gabonia; species Gabonia massiliensis. Next base: position 982,514 of record NZ_LN877940.1, read on the forward strand.
AATGGAGATAGTTTATTGTAAGTCCTTAATCCGGCTTCTATATGGCAGATTTTAATTCCTGCATAAAATGCACCGAGCGCTACGGCCATAGATGTGGTTGTATCTCCGTGCACAAATACATAATCGGGTTTAAAATCTTCAAATACATTTTTTATTTTGTTTAAAATGTTTGCAGTAAGGCTGAAAAGATTTTGATTTGGTTGCATTACGTCTAAATCATAATCAGGCTTAATTTGAAAAAAAGAGAGTACTTGAGTCAACATTTCTTTGTGCTGGGATGTGATACAAAGTTTAGTTTCAAATAATTCTTTTTCTAATCGGAATGAATTATATAGTGGAGCCATTTTTATGGCTTCAGGTCGTGTTCCAAAAGCGATAAGTATTTTTTTCATTGATATTCTATAAATTTAATTTGTATTTGAAGTTATATAATGTCCATTTTAGCTTAGTTTTCAAATTGTAGTACGAAAATTTCTCAAAGTACGAAAATTTTCTATAATCGTCATAAAAAAAGCCAAATTCATTTTTCAAGAAATATTCTTTTTTGTAAGATATATTGGGGTCAAAACTACTTATGCCATTCATGTCATATTCTGATATTGGAAACCTTACGATGGAATAGTTTTTATTATACTTTCCTAAGGCAGTAATAAAAAACATCCAATCAGATAATATTTTTTCATTTTCATCATAGTACCCTATTTCATCAAAAAGATATCGTTTGATAAACGATGATTGATGGCATATACCATTAGAAACAAATAAGCTGAAAGAAATTTTTTGTGGTAATTCTATTTTTAGACAACTTTTACCTTTTTTATAGTTTGTGGCACCAAATATAAAGTCTGAATTAAAAGACATTTTTTTTATCGTTTTTAAAATATCGGGATTGGCAAACTTATCTCCTGAATTCATGAAAATAACATATTTCCCTTTGGCTTTTTTTATACCTTTATTCATTGCGTTATATACACCTGTATCAAGTTCGGAAATGGAATATGTTATATATTTTTGGTATTTGTTTATTATATCTAAACTATTATCTTCAGATTTTCCGTCAATAATAATTAATTCGTATAAATATTTTTCTTGTACAATAATACTTTGTAATGTTTGTTCCAAACCAAAAGCATTATTTTTATTAATAGTAATTATGCTGAAATATACGTCCATATATTTATGAAGTAAAAGTTATTTATACCATATTTGAATTTTACTTTTTTTTATAACTAAATAATAATATTGTAATGGCCCTAAAATGGTGGCTGGTAGTATACTTATAATATTACTTAGAATTATACCGGTTACACCCCAGTATTTGGAAAGCCAAATTGCAGTTGGGATGGCCAGTATGATAGAAATAAAAGTATAGTATGTTTGTAATCGTATTTTTCCAGTTGCATTGATAAGGTAGATAAATATGTTATACCAAGTAAATAGAATAACATATATTGCACATGAGATAGATATTGCCCATGGAATATTAATATCTTTGCCTATCCATATATAATAAAAGTATTTAGAGAAAATTAGCATTATAATAGTACAAGCGGAAATAATTCCCCAGAGATATATTAATTTTTTTGTACTATTTTTTATCCACCTTATGTCTTTTTTCGTATAAGCGTCTGTATAGGCGGGCCATAATGGTGTAATGAGAATTTGAAAGAACATTGTTATAAAACTAAAATATTTATAAGCAATATTATACGTTGTTACGTCTATTGGACTGAATAGATAAGATATTAAGACATTAGAAGAAGAGAAGACGATAAGACAAGATAATTGAATAAAGAAGAACTGTATTCCTAAGCTTAATAAATCTTTTGAATATTTGAGATTTATATATTTTAATTGTGGTCGTATATTGTGTAGTTTTCTTAAGAATAGAATTATTGAAGCTACTAATAAAACAATAACTGGAGTACCGGAAAATATTATGCATATAAGGGTAAAACTTTCTTCTTTTTGAGTTTTTACTAAAATAAAAATAGCAATAAGAGATATGAGATTTGCGATGACATTAAATGTTTCACTGAGTGCTATTTTTTGAAAAGAATGTAATATAGTATTTATTAGTTTAAATATAAAATTGAGACCAAAGAATAAGGTAACGATTAATATTACTTTCTGTAATTCATATCTATAGTCTAATGGAGCTCCTAATATGATATCCCAATGGAATAAGGGTGAGATAATATAAAAGGTTGATACAAAGATAATAGTTATAATCGAAATAAGGGCGTAGCTTGTACTGACGTATATGGCGGCTAAATTTATGTTGTTTTGTGCTAATGCTTCTGTCAGTTTGTTTTTTAACCCATTTCCGATACCTAAATCAAAATAGTTGATCCAACTTAGAATTGAACTTAATGTTAGCCAGATCCCATATCTAAGTGGATTTAAATAGTCTATAGTGATTGGAACGAGCATGAAACTAATAATAATACTTGAAACTTTTAGTAACAAAGAATACAATATATTTTTTGTTACCAAATTTGTTCTGGTATCTGGCTTCTTTATAAAAGGATATATTATGAATTGTAATATTTTTGAATTCATTATCGAGATTGATTCATTTCTGAAATTTGAAATATTTTTTCTTCTTTTTTAATTTTGGTATAATCTAAAAATGTCGGAGTCATTCCCAATATGGTAATCATTTCTACACTAGATATTGAAGTGAATAAGAAAAGAAGTAAAACCATTAAGTTTGTATTTCCAATTGGTATATTTCGTCTTTTATAGAAAAAGATTAATATGTAGAAATAAAAAAACAGATATACGATCATGCCTAGAAAACCTATTTGGGTGAAAAAGACAGACCACGCGATATCATTGGTAAAGAAAACATCGCCATCGTCTATATCTTCACCCTCAAGTAAAGCATTATGTACAGTGAAGTCAAAATAATCTTTAGCGGCTTTATCATTGTCTGTCCATAAACCGATACCAAAGAGTGCGTACATTTTGTTACTTGCAGCGGTCATACCTCTTTCTATAGAATGAGCAAATCTGAAATACATTGTTTGAGTTACAGCTTTGTCATAGTCATAAGAATCGATGCCATTATTTATTAACTGAATTAAGTCAATATTTTGGCTACCCTTACTTTGTGAAAAACGATCAATTATAATTCCAGAGAAAGGAAGTAAAAAAATGCTGAATATAGTAATGGTTTTAAAGGTCTTGGATACAGACTTTTGTTTATAATATGTTCCTATTAGAAAAATTACCAAAAAGCTGGCGATAAAACCTCTGTGCATAGGTAAAATAAAAGAACTGATTAGGATGATTTGACTTATAATTTTTTTCCGACCAGTGTATGGATTATTAAATATAGAGTAAAATAGGAAATAGTAAGTTAGGATTGGAATATTATAAAATCGTAATAATGTCAATCCACCTAAATACATTTCCCCTCCTACATGTCCTGTTAGTAAAGGCGTGCTGATAACTACTTGAACAATAAAAATTGAAGATAAAAAGATTGAAATTTTAAATAGTATCTTTTTTATTTTATTTATTTCATTAATTGCAAGTCTGTTGAAAATAAAAAATATTGGTAATAAAAAATAGTAACGACTATTTTTGACAATAGAGTCAATCGGTACTTTATATAGAAGTAAGTTAACAAATAAAACAATTAAATAAAAAATTAAAAAGAAGCATAGGCTTTTTTCAACATTATTGTTTGGTTTTATAATTTTATAGCCATGTTTTAGAAGTAAAATTATAAAAACAGATAAAGTATATATTACAGCAAAATCTATTGATTTGTTTATACCTAAATATGTATCGAATAATATCTCCGGAATTAGTTGAAATCCATTTGTAAGGAAAAAAAAATACAACAAAATTGATATTATTTTTTTCCCTTGAAAAAATGTTATTATCGCATATAATAATACAGGTATAAAGATCATATTGGTTTATTTAAAAAATTATTTCTATGTGGCTATAATTTCTTTTTTTCGTGGCCATATCCATATCCATATCCTTGTTTTGCTGTAGTCGCATTGATTACCAAACTTACTTTTTTTAATCGATTATTTGATACGAGAGCATTTATATATCTGATATTATCTTTTGTTGTATAATTTGCTCGACAAACGTATATTGTTGCGTCTGAAATTCGAGAGAGACTGAATGTATCAGAAACCATACCCACAGGGGCGGAGTCAACAATAACGTAGTCATATTTTTCCTTTAACTCGTTGAATAATTTGTCGACTCTATCACTGAGCAATAATTCTGCAGGATTGGGTGGAATGGGACCAGCTAAAATAACATCCATATTTTTTTGGATAGCATTTGGTATAACAATATCATCTAATTTAAATTCTGATGATGCTAAATAATTTGTCAGTCCTATTGGAGAATTTTGACCTAAATATTCTCCTAATTTGGGGCTCCTGATATCCATTCCAATTAAAATAACTTTTTTCCCAAGTAATGCTAATGAAGCAGAAAAGTTACTACTGATAAAAGATTTTCCTTCTCCACTTATGCTTGATGTTACTAAAATCACTTTTTCGTCTTTTCCATTTAAAATAAATTGAATATTGGTTCTTATTAATCTAAATAATTCAGCAATAGAAGTTGATTCTCCTTCTTTCACAACAATATTCTTCCCAGATTTGTTGACACAAACTTCTCCAAGTATAGGAAGAGTAGTTAATTTTTGTAGTTCATCTTTTGTCGAAAATTTTATACGTAGTAAATCTTTGAAGAAAAGATAAACAATAGGTAAGATGAATCCAATACCTATACCAATAAGTAAAATTACTATTTTGGGTGTACTTACTGGCTTATTTTGATTATATGCAGCGTCAATAATTTGACCTTTAGGAGTTGTTACAGCTAAAGCTAATGCATTTTCTTCTTTTTTTTGTAGTAAGAATAAGTATAACTCTTCTTTAATGACCTGCTGTCTTTTTATATTTATAAATTCTCTCTCTTGCGTTGGCATTCCTTTTATGCGAGATAGAAATTGAGATTCTTGCAATCGCAGATCTTTAAGAGCAATACCTACACTATTTTTTATATTTTTTACGGTATTAAGAACATTTGTCCTTGTGGCTTCTATTTGTTGATTTATTAATTGGATTGTAGGACTATTATCTTTAGCCGTTCTTAATAACCTTAATCGTTCGAGTATTAGTTCATTATATTTTAGAACAGCTTCAGTAGATGATTTATCTGATAGTCCACTGGTAAAAGGGATTAAGGAATATTTATTTTCGGGCTTTTGTAAGAAGTCTTCTATCAGTTGTATAATTTGATATTGGGTTTCGGTTTCAATTAATTTTGCTCTGAAGTTGCCATTTTGTTCTAAAATTATTTTTGCTTCAGTTTCTATATCTGTTAAATTATTTGCTTTTTTGTATTCTTCAACCTCTTTTTCCGCTTTAGAAAGTTCTCTTGTGATTAATTCGATACGTTCATTAATAAAATTAGCTGTATTTTTAGCTTCTAAGTTTTTTTCAATGATTCCTTTCTGATTATAAATGTCGATAATTGTGTTTAGTATATCTTTCCCTCGTTCTATGTTGGACTCTTTTAGAACTAAACCTATCATATTTGATTTTTTATCAATTTTTCCTATATCGATACTTTTATCCCAATTCTCAGCAACCATATCATAACCTCTTAAGTAGATATTCATATCTAGATGGGAATTTTGAGGATAATGTCGTGTTTTATTTAATGTAAATATGCCATATTGTGTTTTTATGTCTATTGGAAAATTTGAGGCTTGAATTGCTCCTACTTTTTGATTCTTGCCATCAAATATTGTAACCTTAATTTTTTTGTCTTTTTGTGAACGTATTTTGAATAATAAAGTTGTACTTAAGGTATCTTCGACCCCTTCAGGGGTATAAACATCAATAGGAAACTCTTTATATGCGTCAATCCTATTGAAAAAATTCTTTCTAATTATATGTACTTTATTGAGCCCTAGTTGTTTGATTGCTTCTTTAAATATGGTATGGGAACTAACAACATGAACTTCGTCGTCAACTTCTCCTCCTCCTAACATATTCCCAAAGGAAAAACTTTTCAGCATAGCCGACTGTATTCCTCCTCCAGATTTTCCGTCATCTTGTTTAATTAATAAGTTTGCTTTTATCAGATAAATTGGTTTGGATATTTTGGCATATCCATAAGCTAACATACCACATATGAAAATTGATATGACAAAAAGATACCAATGCTTGATATAATTTTTTATTATTCCAACAATGTCAATAAAATCATTATCTTTATTTTGTTGTTCTATAGTGTTCATATTCAAAGATGCTTTTAGTTTTAACAAATATTATCGGTTAACAAAAAGGGCAATGCATAAAGAGGCTATAACAGAAACTGCACTGATGACTGTTGATATGACTGATACATTGTATTGTTTGTTTGAACTATATAGCGCATTTCCTTGGCGTGCTTTATTAGGCTCTATATATATTACATCGTTTTTTTGTAGATAATAATAGGGTGATGTAAAGATATCTGGTTGTGTCAAATCCAATCTGGCAAATTCCTTTTTGCCGTTGTTCTCACGAATTATTAATACATTGGTCCTTTCTCCATATATTGTTAAGTCTCCAGCTTCGCCAATGGCATCGAGAATAGAAATTCTTTCATTATTAATCTTTACAGTACCAGGTTTGTTGACTTCACCCAAGACAACAACTTTAAAGTTCATTACTTGTATTGTAACTAATGGGTTTTCAACATAAGTCTCTATTTTAGTTTTAATTAAGTTAGCCAATTGTCCTCGTGTAAGACCTGCGACATGGATTTTTCCAATAACAGGAAAATCGATGTTGCCTTTAGCATCGACTAAATAAGTTTGTAAGCTTGGAGTGACATTCATTTGTGTTTCACCTGGAGCAAGAAAACTCGATGTGGGTAGATTGAAAATGGCTACAGCAGCAGGATCTGTAGCTGTCACTGTAATTGATAAAATATCATCTGGAATGATTTTGGGTTCGTAACTGATTATCTTCTCAGAAGAGATTTCTGTATTGTTGTTTGTTCCGACTGTTTTGAAGTAAATAACTTCAGATTTTGTTTTGCATGAAAACGCAATAATCGGTAAAACGAAAAGTAAAAGTATATTAGTCCTCATTATTGGTATTGTTTTTCAATAAAATTATAGTTTTGATTCAGCCGGCAAAGATAGTATTTTATCTACCTTGGACAAAATAATATTTCTTTAATGATAACGTTTAACGTCTTGTATTTATTGTGAAAAATCGTTTCCAATTTTAGAAAAAAGTTGTGGTCTTTTGATGGTGGATTAATAATCTCTTTATAGTCAGTATATAAACGGTATATCGTGGAAAAAGTTTTTTGTAAAAGAAATAATTTAATTGTGTTAATATGAAAACTTTGTGTACGTTTGTATTGAAAATAACATTTTGTAAAAGTTATGAATATTGACTTTTTGCTGACACCCGTTGAAATTTGGATATTATCGTCTGTAACGATATTGATGTTGATACAGTTATACTATTATGTGGCATATTATTATCTTCCCGTTAGATATGTACAGTCAAATGAGAATGGTAAGATAGCATATCTTGATGACAAGCCTCCTGTTTCTGTTATTGTATATGCAAAAAATGACGCAGATTATTTAACTAAATATTTGCCGATAATTTTGGAACAACAATATCCTGATTATGAGGTTATTGTTGTAAATGATGGGTCGACTGATGAAACGAAAGATATATTATCTCAATTAGAATATAAATATTCGCATTTGTATCAAACATATATTCCGGACGAGGCTCGTAGCCTGAGTCGGAAAAAGTTGGCTTTAACAGTTGGGATGAAAGCTGCTAAAAATGAAATTGTATTATTGACAAATGCTAATTGTGTTCCACAGAGTGTTAGTTGGATAGAATCGATCGTTCGTAATTTTGTTTCTGGGATAGATATTGTACTGGCACATTCTTTTGTCCCACCTAAGAATGAAGGTCGTTATTGTTCTTATGATAGGATAATGTTTGCATTACGTTATATTTCTTATGCTTTAAAAGGCCATCCATATATGGGCATTGGAACGAATCTTGCCTATCGGAAATCTCTTTTTTTTAAAAATAAGGGATTTTCTAAATATTTGAATCTACATTATGGAGATGACGATTTGTTTATTAATGAAATTGCAACTTCCCAAAATACGCGTGTAGAGTTGTCTCCCGAAAGTCAAATATCAGTTATCTATGATAATGATTATATTGCATGGAAAGAAAAAAAGTTGCAATATATGTTTACTGCAAACTATATAAAAAGTAATTATAAAATGATATTTGGCATAGAACGTATTACGGCATATTTGTTTTATATATGTGTTATAGCTTTAGCTTGTATGGGTTTTTATAATATAATATTTCCAATTATAGCTTTTATAATGTTTTTGATACGATATATATTTCAGATTATGATTTATAATAAAGCTGCACATATTTTGAAGGGACGGGCGTTATATCTATTATATCCTCTATTGGACATAATGTACACTCCTGTAAATTTATGGTATCAGATTGTTGGATTTTTTAGTAAGAAAAAGAATTTTACTTGGATTTGAAATATTGTAAAGCATCGAAAATATATTATTTTATATCTATTCTTTCCGGTATGTTTTTTTAAGTCTCTGTAAGACTTATGAGAGAATATAATATTTTCGATGCTTTGTATACTCTTTACATCTGTTATTTCACTTCAATTTTTTTTGGTTCTTTGGTTTCAGGAAGAGCTTTTTTAGGAATATTTACCGTTAAAACTCCATTTTCTTGTTTCGCTTCAATGTTGTTTTTGTCCACATTATCAGGAAGGACTAACGTTTGCTGGAATTGGGAATAGGAAAATTCGCGACGTAGAAATTTCCCTTTTTTGTCTTTCTCACTATTTTCCTTTTTGTTTTCTACGCTGATGATTAGATGGTCATTATCATCTATACGTACATTGAAGTCATCTTTTGTTAATCCGGGTGCAGCTACTTCTACTTTATATTCCTTATCATCTTCGATGATGTTAATTGCAGGTGCCGAACTGTTGGTTTTTGTAATCCATTCATTTCCAAAAAAATCATTGAAAATGCCTGGTAACCAGTTTTGAGAATTCTTTGCAGGTGTCATAATTGTGCCTCCTAAGTTAAATTATACAATAATTTTGAATTGTAATAACAATTCCTTTTGAGTATAAAAAACGTTGGATGAGCATTATTTGTTCAGGCTATTGGATGTTAAAAATGGCGATATAATATCAAAATTAGAGAATAATACTTTTAGGAAAAAGTGAAAAATAGTCGTTATTGGGGAATAATCGCGATATCATATCGTAATAATACCCAGCTTATTTTGAAAGGGTATCCTTCATTGTTTTTATTTGGGCTGAAAATATAATAATAACGTTTGTTTTTGTCGAAACTATTTATTTCTATCTGCTTGGTCATATGAGGATGAATTTCCTGATCGATTGTTACTTCTCTGTAATCAATCATTTCATTTTTAGGTGTTTTATAATAAATTTTAAGTCTAATACGGGTAATTAAATTACAAGTATTATTCCGTAATAGAAAAGACTCGGTTTTGTCATTGATTCGTTTTTCAAATCCTATCATTTCAATGGGGTCTCTATTTGAAACCGTATCTTTTACATTGTTATTCTTATATGGGATAGTAGAAGTCTCTTCTATGCCACTTTGCATATAAGCGTTAATAGAGCTGGGGAAAATAAACAATAGTATTATCAATACGATAGATGTGCTGTATTTCATTCTTTAATAGTATTATACACAAAAATACAAAAATGTTGTATTGTTTATATTATTGAAAGTGAAAATATTATTTAAAAGAAAATTTTTAATGTTTGTTTTGTATCTTTACTTTTCCAATAGAAATGTTATGAAATATATAATTATTTGTCTTTTATTGTCTTTCTCTTTTGGTGTTACAGCAAAGATTAAGGTAGGCGCAGATCAACAGGAGAGGTTAGTGCCATTGCTACGGAATAAAAGGGTCGGATTAGTGGTAAATCATACCTCTGTTTTAAGTATATCTAAAGTTCATTTATTAGATACATTATTAAATCAAGGGATAAAAGTTCAAGCAATCTTTGCTCCAGAACACGGGTTTAGGGGGGAAGCAGATGCTGGAGAGTCTGTGAAAAATAGCCGAGATGTGAAAACTGGAGTACCTGTTATTTCGTTGTATGGTAACAATAAAAAACCTACAGTTGAACAATTTTCAAACATAGATATTTTGGTATTTGATATACAAGATGTGGGGGCTCGTTTTTATACTTATATCAGTACGTTATTTTATGTTATGCAAACATGTTCAGAGTCACATAAACCCATAATTATCTTAGACCGTCCAAATCCGAATGATTATGTAGATGGACCCATAATGCAAGATGGTTTGAAGTCTTTTGTAGGATTGTTGCCCCTGCCGGTTTTGCATGGATTGACCGTGGGAGAATTGGCTCAAATGATTGTTGGGGAACGTTGGTGCGGTGTTGAAGGTCCAAAAATGATGGTTATCCCTATACTTGGGTGGGAACATGGAGATAAATATAGTTTACCCATAAAACCCTCCCCCAATTTGCCGAATGATGTTGCTATTGCATATTATCCGTCGCTTTGCTTTTTTGAAGCTACCCGGTTTAGTATAGGACGAGGTACGACATTTCCATTTCAGGTTATTGGGTATCCGGATAAAAAATATGGAAATTTCTGTTTTGTACCTCACTCATTACCGGGTTTTGATAGGAACCCTTTGCAAAAAGACCAGCGGTGTTATGGTATTGATTTGAGACAGTCCGTTCCTCCTTGTGGACTTTCTTTGAAATATTTATTATATTTTTATCATAAATCTGATTTAGGCCGCAAATTTTTTTCTAGCCCTTCTTTTTTTGACAGGTTGATGGGGAATAGTCAAGTGCGTATTGATATTATAAATGGGGAAGATGAATCCTTTATTCGAAATCGTTGGCATAAAGAATTAGTGGAATATCGAGAAATGAGAAAAAAATATTTGTTGTATCCAGATATGAGATGATTTATTATTATGAAAATATTTGTGTGCTAAATGTTATCAAAATAAATATATATATAGCAAAAAGTCTGCCTATTTGTCTAAAATCAAACAAAAAATACTATATTTGTGGCATGATAAAAAAATGAGCATTATTCTGCTATTTTGCAGAAGAGGCTGTTTTTTGTGTATTTTTATATGAAATAGTTTGTATTTCAGTGAAATAAGTAGAAAATAATATATTGTATAAAATGGCATTGATAATACCCAAACAGTATAAATTAAAACTTTTGCCTGAAACAACAGAGCAGGCAATTAAGACATTAAAGGTGTGCTTTCAAGATAAACTATCGAAAGCTCTGAATTTACGTCGGGTGACTGCTCCTCTTTTTGTTTTAGCTGGGACAGGTATAAATGATGATTTAAGCGGAAGTGAACGTGCAGTATCGTTTCCTATAAAATGTATGGGGGATAGGAAAGCTGAAGTCGTTCATTCTTTAGCAAAATGGAAGAGGATGAAGTTGGGATACTATGGTATAGCTCCAGGGTATGGACTATATACCGATATGAATGCTATTCGTGCAGATGAAGATTTGGATAATTTGCATTCTCTTTATGTCGATCAATGGGATTGGGAGCAGACGATAAAATTAGAAGATCGTAATTTAGATTACTTGAAGGATGTTGTTCGAAAGATATACGGTTTGATTAGAGAATTGGAATTAATGGTATATAATAGTTTTCCACATATTACTCCAGTTTTACCGGATGAAATAACTTTTATACATTCTGAAGAATTATTGCAGATGTACCCCGGTTTGTCTCCAAAAGATAGAGAAACTGAGGCTGCGAAGAAATATGGTGCCATTTTCATAATCGGTATCGGAAATGAGTTATCGAATGGGAAGCCTCATGATGGTCGAGCTCCGGATTATGATGATTGGATAACGAAAAATTCTGATGGTTATTACGGATTGAACGGTGATATAATTTTATGGAATCAAGTATTGGAATGTCCATTCGAATTATCCTCTATGGGTATTCGAGTTGATAAAGATTCCTTATTGAAGCAGTTGGAAAAGAGAGACTGTATGGAGAGGACTAATCTGGAATTTCATAAGTCATTGCTCAATGAGACTATTCCGTTATCTATTGGTGGGGGTATTGGGCAATCTCGCTTATGTATGTTTTTGTTACAAAAAGCCCATATTGGTGAAGTCCAAGCAAGTATTTGGCCAGAAGAGCAAATGGCTGAGTGTGCAGCTCATAATATTCCATTATTATAAATATAAAAGTTAGATAAGTAAAAAGAGTTGTTCCGCCTTGGTATACAAAATAAAGTATCATATACCAAGGCGGATTTTTTTTTGTAAATTTGCAACGAAACAGAAACAACAAACAACAAAAACTTATGTCATCTTTACGTTTTAGAGTTGTAGAGGAGGCTTTCAAAAAAAAGGCAGTTTATGTAGAACGTCCAGAAGAGCGTCCATCAGATTATTTTGCCAAATATGTATTTAATCGAGAGAAGATGTTGCGCTATTTGCCTCGAGATACATATAATTCTTTAGTAGATGCGATAGATAATGGAAAACCTCTGAATCGGGAAATTGCTGATACTGTAGCAGCAGGAATGAAACAATGGGCTATTGAAATGGGAGTTACCCATTATACACATTGGTTTCATCCTTTGACTGATGGTACAGCAGAAAAACATGACGCTTTTGTAGAACATGATGGAAAAGGCGGTATGGTGGAAGAGTTTTCGGGAAAGTTATTGATACAGCAAGAAGGTGATGCTTCGAGTTTCCCTAATGGAGGTATTCGTAATACATTTGAGGCCCGAGGATATAGTGCGTGGGATCCTTCTTCTCCTGCATTTATAGTGGGTGATACATTATGTATACCTACAATTTTTATTTCATATACGGGAGAATCCTTAGACTATAAGGCTCCATTATTGAAGTCTATTGATGCTGTAGGGAAAGCGGCGTTGGATGTTTGTCATTATTTTGATCCGAATGTGAAAAAAGTGATTCCTTATTTAGGTTGGGAGCAAGAATATTTTCTGGTAGATGAAGGTTTATATGCTGCACGACCGGACTTATTGTTGACTGGTCGAACTTTGATGGGGCATGAGAGTTCTAAAAATCAGCAATTGGAAGACCATTATTTCGGAGCGATACCTATCCGGGTTACAGCCTTTATGCAGGAGCTTGAGATTGAAGCTCTTAAATTGGGTATTCCGGTTAAAACCCGACATAATGAAGTGGCTCCGAATCAATTTGAGTTGGCTCCTATTTATGAGGAGTGTAATTTGGCAAACGACCATAATCAAGTAATTATGGAGTTAATGAGAAGAGTTGCGCGTCGCCATGGTTTTCGCGTTTTGTTGCATGAAAAACCCTTTAAAGGTGTAAATGGTTCTGGAAAACATAATAATTGGTCATTGGGAACAAATATGGGAGTTCCTTTAATGGCACCGGCAAAAACACCTCAAGGAAATTTGCAATTTGTTACTTTTTTAGTAAATGTGATGATGGCCGTATATAAACATAATGGATTGTTAAAGGCTAGTATATCTTCGGCAACTAATGCTCATCGCTTGGGTGCTAATGAGGCTCCACCTGCTATCATATCTATTTTTTTAGGTTCTCAAATGTCTAAGGTTCTTGATGATTTGGAAAATAGCTCAGAAGATGCAATTATCTCATTCGGTGATAAGATGGGGGTCAAGCTGAATATTTCTCAGATACCGGAGTTATTGATGGATAATACAGATCGTAACCGAACATCTCCATTTGCATTTACAGGGAATCGTTTCGAGTTTCGAGCTGTAGGCTCTTCTGCTAACTGTGCTTCAGCAATGATTGCTCTTAATTCAGCAGTTGCTTTTCAGTTGAAACAGTTTAAATTATCTGTTGATGAAAAAATAGCTTCAGGACAGGAAAAAGAGAAAGCCATTGTAAGTGTCATTCGTGAGTATATTAAGGAATCTAAGCCGATACGTTTTGATGGTAACGGGTATAGTGAGGAGTGGAAAGAAGAAGCTTGCAAAAGAGGGTTAGATTGTGAAACGAGCATTCCGCTTATTTTTGATGCATATATGCGTCCCTCATCAGTGGAGATGTTTTCTTCTGTAGGTGTGATGAATGCTGTTGAATTAGCGGCACGAAATGAGGTGAAATGGGAAACATATACAAAAAAAATCCAAATAGAGGCTCGTGTAATGGGTGATTTAGCATTGAATCACATATTGCCTGTGGCGACTCGTTATCAATCTCTTTTATTAGATACGGTATGTAAGATAAAAACTGTATTTTCTGAAGATGAGGCTGCAAAAATTTCAGCTAAAGATATCGATATTATACGAAAAATATCATACCATTCGTCTGAAATTCAAGAAAAGGTAAAAGCGATGGTTGATGCTCGCAAGTTAGCAAATAAAATAGAGAATGAACGAGAAAAAGCAATAGCTTATCATGATATGGTAGCTCCTAAAATAGATGAGATTCGTTATCATATAGATAAATTGGAGTTGATGGTAGATAATCAGATGTGGCCATTACCTAAATATCGGGAATTGCTGTTCGTACGATGAAATGATGATGGCGTTTGATAAATAAAAATCCTGTGATTATCTCTTCACAGGATTTTTATTTGATAGATGATATTTCTATTATTTACAAGCGAATAAAGTATTGTGATTGATGATGTCTTGGTATGTTAATATTCCGGCTTTAGATAGCTCAATTGTAACAGCTTCGCCATTGGCATTGTACATATCTACGTGATTGTCATCTATGAAAGTCATGAGTTTTATATTTTTCCCATTACTTATAGCAGACCATGATTTATCGTTCTTATTGAATACTAATTCTACCGCAGTATTTGTGTCTTCATTGGTAATAGTATATCCATTTTTGTGAGATTTTACTAGAAAGTTTGAGTTTTCTCCTTTGATATGTTGAACATTTTCTGCTACAGGATTTGAGCCTGACCAGAACTCGATAGAATTAATGACAAGATAATCTGCTACTAACGAAATTTCATATACAGGGATGATGCAAAATGCTAAGAATACAAGTTCGTTTACAAATTTATTACCTACATTGTTATTCCATCTGTGTAATTTGGAAGTTAAGGCAAAGGATCCAATACAAGAGGAAAATAAGAGACTACCACTAAGTAGTACTACAGCAAACATGGTTAATTTTCGTCTTTTCATAATTTTCTATTAAATTAAAAATTAAATAATCTTATATACAAATATATTCAATTTATTTTATTATTATAGTTACAATATGTTTTTTGTATGTTTTAGGGAACTAATTTTTGTGAACTTAACCAGTCAAACATTAATGTTTGCCACTCATTATAATATTTAAAACTTTTGTTGCAACCCCAACCGTGGCCGCCACTTGGAAATATATAAATGCTCGCCGGAATGCTGTATTTTTTTAATTGATTATAGAAAAGAGTACTATTGACAGTAGGTACGGATTTGTCATCGTCGCTCAATAATAAGAGGGTAGGAGGAGTTTGGGCAGAAACTTGTTTGTCGTTAGAAAAATATTTAATTAGATTTACATCTTCAGATTTATCTCCCAATAAATTAATTTTTGAACCTTGGTGAGTGTACATTTCTGTTAGAGAAATCACAGGATAGAATAATATCATAAAATTGGGACGGGATTGTTGATCAAAGTGGGTACCTAATGTTGACGCTAAATGCCCACCGGCAGAAAAGCCGCTTACACCTATCTTTTGGGGATCTATTCCCCATTCTGAGGCATGTGAACGGATTATTTTCATAGCTTCTTGTGCATCGGCCAAAGGTATATTATAGTGTCCGTTTGGGAGTCGGTATTTCAGAACAATACCCGCTATACCTTTTTGTCTTAAAATCTCTGCAAATTGGTGCCCTTCGTGTTGAATTGCTTCTAAAGCATATCCGCCTCCTGGGCAAATAAGAACAGCAGCTCCGGTATTCTGACTTTTCTCAGGGAGATAAATGTACATCTCAGCAACTTTGCAGTTTTCAATTCTACCTTCGCTAATGTTTCTTTCTTCTTCGGTTATGCCATTGTTTTCTTTGGGACCGTTAGGCCAAACTTTGATGTTGATGGGGTTACCGGCGGTTATAGATCCGGTGATGGTTAGTACAGCTAACATAGTTATCCATTTCATAGTTTTTATATTTTTTGGGTATTAATGAGGTATTTTCTTTTTATATGTTTCATAGTGAGAAAGGACTTCTTGTACATAGTTGAAAGTTTCTCTTCCTCTGAAATATCCGAAGCGGCAAACTTCATCATTAAAATATTCAGGATTACTTTTTAATAAAATGTATTCTGATACGTTTTTATCCCATTTATGAGGGTCTTTTCCATATTTTTTAGCTAATGCCATGGCATCTAAGATATGGCCTATTCCAGAATTATAAGCTGCTAAAATAAATTTAATGCGTTCTTCTTCAGGTTGTATTTTTGAAAAGCTTTTATTTAGTCCTTTGAGAATATCTACAGCTGTTGCAATATTGGTTTCCGGATTTTGTATATTTCCGGTCATTCCATGTTGATGGGCGGTTCGAGGCATAATTTGCATTATTCCTCTGGCTCCGGCCCAAGATACGGCGGAGGTATCAAATCTTGATTCTTTATAAGCTTGTGATGCTATTAGTCTCCAATCCCAGTTTATTTCTTTTGCATATTTTTTAAATAAGTTATCGTATATTGAAATTTGGCCTTTTTTTAGAGATAAAATAGCTGGAGCCGGAGGATTTTTACTAAGTTCGAAATATCGTTTCTGTATATTTTTGTATTGAGGGGTATTAT
This sequence comes from Gabonia massiliensis, assembly GCF_001403595.1. NCBI lineage: Bacteria > Pseudomonadati > Bacteroidota > Bacteroidia > Bacteroidales > Porphyromonadaceae > Gabonia > Gabonia massiliensis. The sequence continues at coordinate 999,396 of NZ_LN877940.1, forward strand.
TATTTTTTCTTACCCACTGATTTATAGCTTTAGCCAACGATGGAGAATCTACACGAACAGCCCATGATGACCGTTGGGGGAAGCTGACAACAAGATTGATATCTATATTATTATAGTATGTTTTATTGAGCTTCGCTATGTTATTATCAGCTAAAGTATAAGGAAGGTCTCCAACAGCGACCATTTCGATGAGGTCTTCTGTAACAAGGGTGTCTCGATTCATTAAATGGATGTTGATTCCTCCTCCTAGTTCATTGTTCAGGTTATTTATTCGGTTTTCGTATTTAGAATCTTTTTCCACATATATGTCTTTACCAATGAGTTCTGTCACATTACGTAGAGGTTTATATCCTTTTTTTTGAGGTTGTACTAGTACTTGGTGTGTGATGACTTCTCGTCCACAATGTAATATTTCTTTTTTTAAATCTCCTGTAATAGGTATGTCATAAGCAATAATATCTCCCTTGCCGGCTTTAAGCATTTCTATCAGTTTCCCAATATTTTCAGCAACTATGACTTTTAGCTTTAGTCCGTTATCTTCTGCAAACTGTTTGATTAATTCATATTCATATCCCATTTCTTCTCCTTTATATAAGAAATAAGATGTAGAACTATATAAGGTAAGTATTGTTAATTCTTTTCGTTCTTTTATCAGTTCGAAATCATCTTTCAAAGTTTCTTTTTCTGCTTTCTTTTGTTTGCAACTTACCCATGGGATTAGTAGAATTAATATAAAAAAAAGCTTATATCTCATGTTGACGATGATTATATTATCCGTTTAGTTTATGTGCGATAAAGTTGGTAAGAATATCTATCGCAACATGGTTGTTTCCACCTTGAGGTATTATTAAATCTGCATATCGCTTTGTTGGTTCTATATGTTGTAAATGCATAGGTTTCAGGACTTTTTCATATCTATCTATGACTTTTTCGACGGTGCGTCCTCGTTCTATAATATCTCGGTTTATAACCCGTATTAGTCGATCGTCTCCATCCGCATCTACAAATACTTTCATATCCATCATATTTCTTAGTTCTTTATCGCATAAGATAAGAATACCTTCAACGATGACGACATCTCGTGGATATATGGTAATTGTTTCATTGGAACGAGTACAGGAAAGATAAGAATAGATGGGTTGCTCTACCGTATGTCCGGCTTTTAATTCTTTTAGGTGTTTTACCAAGAGGGAAAATTCTATTGCTGCTGGTTCGTCAAAATTTAGAGTCAGTCGTTGTTCAAGAGGAAGGTGGCTGTTGTCTTTATAGTATGAATCTTGGGGAATAACCGTGACTTCACCTTCGGGTAAACTTTGAATTACTTTACGTACAACGGTTGTTTTTCCTGACCCGGTCCCTCCTGCAATACCAATTATCAACATATATTTAAAGATAAAGATGAAAATATAGTTATTTTTGTATCCGGATAATTTATCCGAATTAATATACAAATATAGTAAATTTTGATTGTCATATGGTTAAACACATTGTTTTATTTAAATTGAAAGAAATGGACTCTCCCGTAGTAAAGATGGAGATTATGAAGAATTTTAAATCGGGTTTGGAATCATTAAAATCGAAGATATCGGTCTTAAGATATATTGAAGTCGGAATTAATGAGAATCCAGAGGAGTCTTTTGATATATCTTTAATAACGGAATTTGATAGTATGGATGATATGAAGGCTTATGCTGTGCATCCAGAACATATTGCTGTAACACAGATAATAAAGGATGTCAAGGAATCTCGTTCTTGTGTCGATTATACTTTTTGATATAACTTTTGCATAAAATGGCAATAACATGTTTATTTTATGATTATTGCCATTTGTTTTACATACTTTTTTTATACCTTAGAGCCTGTAAAAATAAAATAGCTCTAGAGATATATGATTGAGAATAATGAAATTCCGTCTACAGTAAAACCCTATCGTCTGGGGCTTGCGTTGAGTGGAGGAGGTGCTCGGGGATTTGCTCATGCTGGGGCCATAAAAGCGCTTGAAGAGATGGAATTACGTCCAGATGTGATTTCTGGAGTGAGTGCAGGCTCTGTAATTGGGGCGTTGTATGCTGATGGCTATACTCCGGATGAAATTATTGATATGTTTGGGCGATTGAGCGTGAGCGATTTAGCGGAAATAACCGTTCCGAGATCGTCTTTTTTTAAGATAACAAAGTTTAGAAATTTTTTGAAAAAAGTACTTCGGTCAACCAATTTTGAGGATTTGTCAATACCTTTAGTCATTACCACAACAGATTTAGATAATGGTCGAAGTGTCTCATTTTCTTCTGGGCCTTTATTGGATGTGATTTGTGCATCATGTAGTATTCCTGTATTATTTTCTCCAGTTAATATAGAAGGAGTTCATTATGTTGATGGAGGAGTTTTTCGTAATTTCCCGGTAACACCGATAAGAAGTTCCTGTGATGTAATTATTGGGGTAAATGTCAATCCATTGGTTGCGAAAGAGTATAAGCAAAGCATTATTGATATAGCTGAGCGTTCCTATAGCTTTATATTTAAGAGCAATAGTATTATCGATTCTAAACTATGTGACATCCTTATCCAGACCAACGAGATAATTCAATATAATATTTTTGATATTGATAAATTGAGGGAGATCGCAAGATACGGATATCAAGATACTAAAGAAGCACTTTTGCTGAAAAGGGAGTCACGTAGTCTTGAAATTATTAGAGAGAGAAAATAAAGATTAATAAAAATGGAATAGGAAGTGTCCTATTTTGTGTTTGAATTTTATAATATATGAAGAAACAAAATAAGGTTATTATCTATCAGGTAATGCCACGATTGTTTGGAAATCAGAACAAAACTTGTAAAGTACGAGGAACTCTAAAGGAAAACGGAGTAGGGAAATTTGCCGATTTCACATCTAAAGTATTAAGGGAAATCAGGTTGTTAGGCTGTAACTATATTTGGTATACTGGGGTTATTGAACATGCTACTCAGACCGATTATTCGAAATATGGCATAGAAAAAGATAATGTATATGTTGTGAAAGGAGCAGCCGGTTCTCCATATGCGATCAAGGATTATTACGATATAGCCCCTGACTTGGCGGTAAATGTTCCTGATCGAATGCGAGAATTTGAAGATTTGGTTTCTCGTACTCATGATGCGGGTTTAAAAGTAATAATAGATTTTGTTCCCAATCATGTTGCTCGTCGTTATCATTCTGACGCTAAACCTGACGGAGTATCAGATTTGGGTGAAAATGATGATACACAGGTACATTTTAAGCCTAATAATAATTTTTATTATATTCCTCGTCAGGAGTTATCTGCCCAGTTTTATCTCGGAGAAGGACAGAATGCTTATGTTGAATATCCGGCTAAAGCTACAGGGAATGATTGTTTTGGAGCGTACCCTAACCGAAATGATTGGTATGAAACTGTAAAATTAAATTATGGTGTAGACTATATGCATGGGCGGAAAAAGTATTTTGATCCTATACCTAATACTTGGAATAAGATGCTGGATATATTATTATTTTGGTGTTCAAAAAAAATCGACGGTTTCAGATGTGATATGGCGGAGATGGTTCCGGTCGAGTTTTGGGGGTGGGTGATACCTCAAGTAAAAGTTAAATATCCGGATGTGAAGTTTATAGCGGAAATATATAATCCTCATGAATATAGATACTATATTTTTGATGGAAAATTTGATTATTTGTATGATAAAGTTGGATTGTATGATTTATTAAGGAGTATTATTTGTGGGCATGCATCAGCATCTCAGATTACACGGTGTTGGCAGTCTCTTGACGGTATAAATACGCATATGCTTAATTTTCTTGAAAATCATGATGAGCAACGTATTGCATCAAGCCAATTTGCACAAGATCCTTTTAGGGCTTTTCCAGCATTAGTTGTTGCGTCAATGATGAATGTAAATCCAATGATGATTTATTTTGGACAAGAACTGGGAGAGCCGGGGGCTGATGCTGAGGGCTTCAGTGGCCATGATGGACGTACGACAATATTTGATTATTGGAGTATTGAATCTGTCCGAAACTGGTATAATGGCGGGAATTGTAATACTGCATTGTTGACTAAAGAGCAGAAGGAATTAAGAGCTTTATATAAGAAAGTCCTTACATTATGCAATAAGGAATCTGCGATTTCCTCTGGGACATTTTTTGATTTAATGTATGTAAATTTAGATAATCCTGCTTTTAATGCAAATCGACAATATGCGTTTTTAAGAAAATATGGGCAAGAAATGTTGATTATTGTTTCCAATTTTGACGAGTTTGATGTTTCGGTAGGAATAAGAATTCCTCAACATGCATTTGATGTCATGAAAATCCCTCAAGGAGAGTGGAAATGTACAGATTTGTTGAGCAAAGAAACGTTGTTATATAATATTTCTCCTGACAGTCTGTTTACTACTTCTATAAAAGCTCATGGAGCAGTTATATGGAAAGTAGTTTTTGACGAAGATAAAGAATAACAAATAAAATAGACATTTAGTTCTTTGATTTAAAATAGAAATTATACCTTTGCAGAAAATTAACCAATAGAATTTATTCTAAAAGCACAATGAGCCAGAAACTCCCCTTTAAGATTTTCTCGGGAACCAACTCCCGTTATCTTGCTGAAAAGATATGTAATAGTTTGGGTTGTGAATTAGGAAACATGAAGATCCAGCACTTTGCTGATGGAGAATTTGGTGTTTCTTTTGAAGAATCGATCAGAGGATGCCAAGTTTATTTGGTACAGTCAACATTTCCTAATTCCGATAATTTAATGGAGCTTTTATTGATGATTGATGCAGCGAAGAGAGCCTCTGCAGCATCGATAATCGCAGTTGTTCCTTATTTTGGTTGGGCGCGTCAAGATAGAAAAGATAAGCCGCGTGTATCTATTGCAGCTAAACTGATTGCCGATTTATTGAGTGTTGCTGGTATCAGTCGCTTGATAACGATGGATTTACATGCCGACCAGATTCAAGGATTTTTTAATGTTCCAGTAGATCATTTATATGCGTCGTCTGTATTTGGTCCTTATATTTCTTCTTTGAATTTAGAGAATATGGTTATTGCTACTCCGGATGTCGGTGGATCTAAACGTGCCAATTCTTATGCGAAATATTTCGGAGTTCCTTTGGTTCTTTGCCATAAGTCAAGAGCCAAGGCTAATGAGGTAGAAAGTATGACTGTAATTGGAGATGTCGAAGGCAAGAATGTAATATTGATAGATGATATGGTAGATACGGCAGGTACTATTACGAAAGCTGCTGATTTGATGATTTCAAAAGGGGCATTGTCTGTACGGGCAATTGCGAGTCATGCTGTAATGTCGGATCCTGCTACTCAGCGCATAGAGTCTTCTAATATGACAGAGATGGTATTTACTGACAGCATTCCTTATTGTAAAGGGTGTTCTAAAGTGCATATTATAAGCATCGCTGACATATTTGCGGATACTATTCGAAGAGTGTATGAGAATGAGTCTATTAGCTCTCAATACATTATTTAAAAGAATTTTATTATTTATAATTTTAAGAAGCCTCGTGCCGAAATGGTATGAGGCTTCTTATTTGTTGCATATTTGATATATTCGGTAATCTGTTGTGTAATGGGGATTCAGATGAGATATATATTTTCGGTTATAAAGAATGCGTGTTGGATATTATTGTCCAAACACGCATTTTTCATTTGTTGAGTTTTTTATCGAATGATCAGTTTTATTTGTTTTTGACCGACACGTACGATAGCTGATTGTAAAGTTGTAGGTATATGGTTCAACCCATTCTGAGCTTTTATCGTATTCGTCAGCTTTCCATCTAAAGTAAATATATAGATAATTGAATCTTTTGTCGTATTTACGAGAATTTCTCCGTTTGTTGCATAAATCGATGTTTCTATGGAACCGAAATTTTCGATTTTAGTCGTTATTTCGTCTGTTGTAAAAGATTCTTTATCAGATATTGCTTCATTTCCCGCTTTGTCATTGACACTTACTGTAAAATAGTATTGAGTATTTGCTTCTAGATTTCGAATAGTCTCGCTGTACATTGTGTTTTCAGAAGATGCGTAAATTTCAATAGGATCTCCGAATGGAATGAATGTCATTATATTATCTTCGTTTAATTTCTCGATGTATAATTGTATAAAATATTTGTAAGCGAAATCTACTCCAGACCATCTTGCTTCGAATGAATTGTTCGTTATGTTATTTGCTATAATTGTTGTAGGAGCATATAAAGTTTCTGTATTAAAAGTCGTCGATAAAAGAGGTGCACTATATAAAGTATCTTTGCTTACTGGATCTTCAACAACCGATTCGAGTGTATAATAATAAGTCGTGTTGGGAAGTCCCGATTCGACAAGATGTTTTAATTCGACATTCTCTGTCATACCATTTTTTACATTAAAACTTTCCTTGATAGAACCATCTTCATTATAAATTATTCCTCTATAACTATCGACTCCTTCTACAGCAGACCATCGAATTTCAAAAGATGAGGTAGTTATATTTTCGACAGTTGTTATTTCTGGAGAGGCGAGAGCCATTGTCTTGATTGTTAATGTTTCTGCTTTCGATTTTATTTTATCTATTTGAGCTGATACCTCTACCTTATATTCTGTACCAGGCTTTAATCCTGTTATTATATATTGAGAATTTACTATGCTGTCTTGTTGTACAACGATTCCTTCTTCTTCGTTCGAGGCTGTTATGGAATATATGATGTCCGACAAATCAATAACATCCCAGCTTAAAGGAATTGTTGTATATGAAGTTTTATTACTCTGTAAATTATTGATATCTAATCGATATCCTGTCAGTGGGATATTTATTGTATCATTTCCGTCGGTAGCTCGTAAAGTGGCAGAGTGTTTTCCTGAAGAGACAGGATTGTATTTAATGAATACCGGAAGTATGCCATAAGCGGATTTCAATTTGGTTTCTTCATTGATCTCCATAGAGAATGATTTGTCATCGGATATCAACTCAACATCGATAAGTTTAGTTACATTTGAATAATTGATATTTACTGTTTGTTCTATTATGTCCGGCTCGGAAGAGTTCGTTGTGAATACTTGAGGTGCATTATCATTAGAAATATAATGAGCCAACGTTATTTTTATATTACGTATATATTTATTCATCGTTGCTCCGGTCGTTGTATAGAATTTTAGTTTTACAGCGTTTCTGCTTAGTTGGAAATTCGCAGTTTGCCAATCGGTAGACTGCTCTGGAGATCCTAGATAATTTTCTGTTCCGTCTTTTAGGATTTCGGCGACTTTTACGTTTTGTATTCCTCCCCAACTTTTTGAATGTTCATAGGTTAGAAGTTCCGGTTCTCCATTCTCTATAGGGATATTTATCGTAAGAGTAAAAACTGTGCTTTTGTTATATTCAGTATTTTCATTCATTATGTAAATATCAATATTCTCTACGGTAATATTTGGGGATGTCGCTACAGTTGTGAAACCATTTTCTTCATAAGCTGTGACAGTATAGTTATATGTTCTATCCTTTATCAAGCCATTTGTATATATTTGATAGAAGTCTTTCCCAACTTCTATTTCTGAAGTTTTAATCGGTTCGGATACACCGATCTCATATATGTTTAGTGTATATTTAATAGCACCATTTACCGCATTCCATTTTGCCATAAATCCATCAGGATAAATATCTGAATTCGTGTTAGGTAAAATTTCGGCAATTCCGATATGGGTTTTTAATGTCTGAGTTTGCGACGCTTTTCCGATAAAAAGATTCCCATTTGCTTTTACAATACCTTTAACAGTGTATGTGTAGTTTGTGTAAGGGGATAATTCGGTTATTGTACCAGATGTCGTTTCGAATTCTTGAGATTTTATTAGAGTACCGTCAGATGTGTAAGTTTCGATGAGATAAGCATTGGCTCCTTCTATAACTTCCCATGAGGCTGTGAAATTATATGAATCGACAGATTCTGTTTTTATATCGGTCGATATAGGTATATTTTGTGTATTGGCTGTTGTGGTGCTTGCTTCTGTTTGTTTGCCATCGATTACAGCACTGACTTGTATTGTATAATTTGTATTCGGTGCTAAATTCGAGATTATATAGTTCGTGTCGGGAATATTTTCTATATGAGCGATTTCCGTATTATTTGCATCGAGTACTGTTATATGATATGTTGCATTTTCTCCTAAGCTGTCCCAACTGATGGGTATCTGAGAGCAGTTGGTGATTCCGGATGTCAATCCCTCAACGTGAGCTATGGTATAAGATCCGGTTACAGGAATTGAAAGTTCTGTATTTCCATCAGTAATTTTTATATTTGCAGAATGACTGCCTTCTGTAGTCGGGTTATAGCGGACGGTAATATTCCATCTACCGTGACCAATACCTTGCATACTTTCTTCTTTAGCTGTAACGGAAAATAATTCGTTGTCAGATGATACCGATAGATTATTAGTCAATCCAGAATAATTGATTATGAGATTTTGTTCTTGTTGCGGTGTTCCTACGGAAAATTCTGATAATTGCGAACCTTGCTCTATATAATAAGCTAATGTTACTTTTATATCTTTAGTGTATTTTTTTAATGTTCCGCTCAGTGTAAATGTAATTTGTTTTGCATTACGATTTAAATTATAAGATTGTGTTTGATATGAGGTCCCAGGTGATACTTTACCTAATGTATTTATGGTTCCGTCATTCAAGATTTCTTTAATTTCGATATTGCCTAAACCTGCGGTTTGCCTTTTATGGCTAAAAGTCAATATTCCTGGTTCCCCGATTTCAGTCGGAATATTTATAGTCCTGTTACTTGTACTTTCGGAGGTTTCATTTACTAAATCTACTTGAGCGTCAATAGTATTGCTTGTAAATAGGCATAAAGCAAGTAAAAGATATTTCTTTAAAAAATGTAATAATTTAATCATATAGAAAAGTTTATAATATTTTTAATACATATAAAAATCAAATTTCGTTACAAATGTATATCTTTATTTTTTAAGTAGGTTGAGAATTCGGCGAAAAAATAAATATGTTTGATTTCCTTATGTGTTAATAATCAGTCGATTTTATTAAAAGTAGAACACTTATTCTTAAAAATGGAACATTTTTTTGATTTACTTATATAAGGGGAAATGAGAGTTTGGTTTTTTTAACATTATATAGTTTTGTCTTTTGTCGCATTAGGTCGAATGTTTTTATCAAATGGTTTTAATTATTGGTATTCAGACTATTATAATGAGTACATCGATGCGTATTATACATCGTTTCTTTCTATCATAAAAATGACTACCTTTGTGCTCGAATTTAAGAATGGAAATATGATTACAGTAAATAATTTAGCCATACAGTTTGGTAAACGAATACTTTTTCAGGATGTAAATTTGAAATTTACACCAGGTAATTGTTATGGAATAATAGGGGCTAATGGAGCCGGGAAATCGACGTTGCTTAAAGCTCTGAGTGGACAGATGGATCCTACACATGGAACGATATCTTTGGGAGCAGGGGAAAGATTGTCTGTTTTGAGCCAGGACCATTTTGCGTTTGATGATTTTACAGTTATTGATACAGTATTGATGGGACATACAGTTTTGTGGGATATCATGAAGGAAAAAGACGCATTGTATAATAAAGCCGATTTTAGTGATGCTGATGGTATTCGTGTATCTGAGTTGGAAGAAAAATTTGCGGAACTTGAGGGCTGGAATGCCGAAAGTGATGCGGCAAATCTGTTGAGTGGACTAGGCATCAAAGAAGATTTACATTATATGTTGATGAAAGATCTCAGTGGGAAACAAAAAGTCCGTGTTTTATTGGCTAAAGCTTTATTTGGACAACCAGATAATTTGTTACTCGATGAGCCAACCAATGACCTTGACCTTGAGACAGTAATGTGGCTGGAGAATTATTTGTCTAATTTTGAAAATACAGTATTGGTTGTTTCTCATGACCGGCATTTTCTTGACTCGGTGTGTACCCATACTGTAGATATAGATTATGGCAAAGTCGAATTATTCGCTGGAAATTATAGTTTCTGGTATGAATCGAGCCAGTTGGCATTACGCCAGCAACAACAGCAGAACAAAAAAGCTGAAGAAAAGAAGAAAGAATTGATGGAATTTATCCAGCGTTTTAGTGCGAATGTTGCAAAGTCTAAACAGACAACCAGTCGTAAAAAAATGTTGGAAAAATTAAATGTAGAGGAGATAAAACCATCATCGCGTCGTTATCCGGGAATTATTTTTACTCCAGATCGTGAGCCGGGAAATAAAATATTAGAAGTAAAAGGGTTAGAAAAATCAATTGAAGGGACTTTACTATTCAAAGATGTAAATTTCACGGTTGAGAAGGATGATAAAATTGTTTTTATTTCTCGTGATCCTCGGGCTATGACAGCATTGTTTGATATAATTAATGGAGAACTTAAAGCTGATGATGGTACGTATGAGTGGGGACAGACTATTACTACTGCTTATTTGCCGTTGGACAATTCTTCATTTTTTAATACGGATATGAATTTGGTAGATTGGTTGGCTCAATTTTCAGAGGATACAAGTGAAATATATTTGAAAGGTTTTCTGGGAAAAATGTTGTTTTCTGGTGAGGAAATATTAAAAAGTGCTTCTGTCCTTTCTGGGGGTGAAAAGATGAGGTGTATGATTGCCCGGATGATGATGAAAAATGCTAATACAATGGTGCTTGACTCACCGACCAATCATTTGGATTTAGAATCGATACAAGCATTTAATAATACGTTGCGGACATTTAAGGGTAATATTTTGTTATCTTCGCATGACCACGAGTTTATAGAGACTGTATGCAATCGTGTGATAGAGCTTACACCAAAAGGCATTATTGACAAAATGATGGATTATGATGATTATATTACTGATGAAAAAGTGGCTGTATTACGTACACGGCTGTATAGTTAAGATTTAATTGGATATAAATACAGGAATGGGGCATAAAAGCCCCATTCCTGTATTTATATCCAATTAATTTAATAAATTAAGCTTACATTATCTATCCATAAAATATTTCCGGGAGCTCCAATATAAGCCCCACCATGGCTGGATGTAAATTGTAATACCATATGGGTTGGTATTTCGTCCGCTTCGGCCCAGCCGACTTCTTTTATGGGAACGTTTTTACCTTTGCTATTTAATGCATATCGCTCTTCTACTTGTATACGCATATAGTCTTTATATTGGGGATGTTTTGTTATATCTCCATATAAGATTTCATATTGAGCGTTATTTATCCAATCTGTATCTTTGGTGTAATAAGTGACCATTGTTCCTACTCGTTTAGCATATATGTTTCCGTCTTTGTCTTCCCACCGTTTTTGTAATAGCAATATTACGCCAGACATATCCATACCATCTACTTTAGAAGTCCTCCCGAAACCGGTAGCTTTGACACGATATTTTTCCGGAGCCATTTTTACTTTATAATCGAACTCGATAGCTTTGGGCTTTTGAGTAAAAGCAACTCCCGAATTGAGGAGGCTTTGTGGATTTTTAGGACTTTTGATAGGCTCTAATACGGAACCGAGAAATACAGAGCCTGCGGCTAAGACAGTAATATCTACAATTCCCATTACTTTGACCGATTCCATACGAGTCTCAAGACGTGCACAGTATCCATTCCCTCTTTTTTCAGGGAAAACAGAAGTATTCGTTTTGACGATTCCTGCTACTTTTGCCATAACATTTGAATTGGCCCAAGGAGAACCGCCTCTGTTATGATAAGGAGTGTTGCCATCTATTGTAGCAGTTGGTCCTAATTCATATAGTAATTTTGTATTACCACCTATTATGCCTGATTCGTGAATATGGCGGGTAACCCATTGATCCATGTTTCCGTACGCTATAGGTACATTTTTTTGAGCAGAGGATAATGAAATACAGCTGCCTATAAGGGCGCAAGTCAATAAACTCTTTTTAGTAAGATCCATTTTTTTACAAATTACAAATTACAAACTATATCCCCATTGATCAAGAGCAAATCCCCAGTTTTTTTCTACAATTTTGATAGTACGCTCATCATATTTATACTGGTTCTTTTTATACCCCTTTTTCTTGCTGAGATATTTTTCTATATCGACTTTTGATTCTTCAAATCCAGGAAGACTAAGGTGCCTATATATTTCTTGTGTCATATCGTAGGCATTGGATTCAAAATCTTCGAATTTTACTTCAATTAAATTGTTCGAAGGTATGAGATGTTTTTCTTCTTCAAATTTATAGAAAAGCTTGCGATATACTTCGATTAAATTGTCTTCTATTTGCTGATTGGTTATATCTTGTAATCGTAGTGGTTGTATCGTATTTGTGAAAAAGCTTCGGGTACTTTCGAATACTGTATAAGGATTTCTTTTTAAATAGATGAATTTTGCATTTGGAAACATTTCCACTAAAGTTTTTACACGTCCAGTATGAGGTGGATTTTTGCTTAAAAACTGTTGTCCGTGAGTATTATATAGTGATATTTTTATTAGTTTTAGAAATGTTTCTTTAAATACTTTTTTTTCTTCTTCGGTAATATTATTGAACAATAAATATTTGTCGCAATACTCCATTGTATGTTTAGGCAGAAACCAAAAATTGTAAAAGGTATATGGCATCATATTGGCCAAGGCAAACTCTTCTTCTTGAGGAAGGTCTACTTTTAACTCCATATTATCTGTAGGTCGTTTGTCTGGCATGAGGAAAGCCATATTCTTCTTGAAAAAACTTTGTCCCCAAAGCATCAGATGTGGAAAAACAGTTTGATAAGTCGTGTTATAACCAAAATGTTTATCGCAAGAAAATACATTGTGAACAAAGGTTGTACCACTTCTCCAATGACCCAGAATGAAGACGGGATCCATTTCGAGTGATTTGTCTGCTAATATCTTTTTATACTTTTTTTCTTCTAACGGAGTAAGTGAACTCAATAACCGGCATACAGCTTTTGTCAATCGGAATTTTTGCTGAAAATTTTTGTCTATTGTTCGCCCCTCGGTGATAGCCTTGAACGTTTTCCAGTCAGCCCCCACTAAAGTATTAATGGGTAGTTTATCAAATTGAAGTAGTCCCATTTTATTTCTTTTCAGTGATACATTTTACTGGAATTCCTTGTCTTTCCAATTCTTTACAAATTTTGATTATCGCATTGTAGTGTTCTTGCCCTATACCCAATTGCGGGAGGTCTAATGTTGCAAAACTTTCTTCAATACTCATATCTTTGGCATCGACCCGATTAATAATCATACCTACAGCACTTGTGTTGTTGGTAATCGGGTCAATCAGGATAAATGCACCAGTATGTTTATTTTTCTCGTATGAGTCAAAGAATATCTCTTTGCCTGTAGTAATAACAACTTTTCCTATTTCATTTAATACAAGTTTTTCAGAAGGAGATTGTTCCATTGTGTTGATATTTACCTTGTATTTGATTTTGTCGATTCGAGCACGTGTTACGTTTGTGGTTTGTTTGATGAAGAATTGTTTGTTAGTATCCATATCTTCCTCGTCCATCCAGACTAGCATAGCCTCGAAATTTCGATCTATCATCGGTAGATTGTCGGGATGTACCAACATTTCTCCTCGAGAAACATCTATTTCATCTTCGAGGGTGATTGTGATGCATTGAGGAGGGAAAGCATATTCTAATTCTCCATCATAAGTAACAATGCTTTTAATACGAGATTTTTTCCCTGAAGGAAGGGCTATAATTTCATCACCTTTTCTAACAATTCCAGAAGCTATTTTTCCACTAAATCCTCGAAAGTCAAGATTTGGGCGGAGAACGTACTGAACAGGATATCTAAAATCTGAGAAATTGCGATCTTGATCAATGGGGACGGTTTCTAAATAATCGAGTAATGCCTGACCTGTATACCATGGTGTTCTGTCCGATTTTTCTACAACATTGTCTCCATCGAGGGCAGATAGGGGGATACAAGTGACGTCACTTATTCCTAAAGGTGTAATAAAATTCTTATATTCAGTAACAATATCATTGAATCGTTTTTCATCGAAATGTATTAAGTCCATTTTATTGACAGCTAAAACGACATGTTTGATACCGAGTAAAGATACCAGATAAGTATGACGGCGAGTCTGTGTGATGACGCCTGTACGCGCGTCAACCAATATAATTGCCAAGTTTGCGGTCGAACCTCCGGTAATCATATTTCGTGTGTATTGTTCGTGTCCCGGAGTATCAGCAATGATAAATTTTCTGTTATTAGTAGAAAAGTACCGATAGGCTACATCAATAGTAATTCCTTGTTCTCGCTCTGCTTTTAAGCCGTCAAGCAAAAGAGCATAATCTATATGCTCTCCGGCATTTCCCATTCGTTTACTATCTCGTTCAAGAGCGTCGAGCTGGTCTTCATATATTTTTTTGCTGTCAAATAATAAGCGCCCGATAAGAGTAGATTTACCATCGTCAACAGAACCTGCAGTAAGAAACCGAAGTAAATCTTTCTGTTCATCTTTATCGAGGAATTCTTTTATATTAAGTTTGTCTGCCATAGTCGTTCAATATATTAAAAGTAACCTTCCCGTTTTTTCTGTTCCATACTGGCTTCTTGATCAAAATCAATTACACGGGTAGTTCGTTCAGATTTTGTAGTTGTCATCATTTCTTCTACAATTTTCTCAATTGTATCAGCAGTACTTTCTATAGCCCCGGTTAGTGGATAACAGCCTAGGGTGCGAAAACGTACCATCATATTTTTTGCTTTTTTACGATATTCTTCAGGCATTCGGTCATCATCAACCATTATTAGATTTCCGTCGATATTTACAATAGGCCTTTCTTTAGCAAAGTAGAGAGGAACAATAGGAATATTTTCGAGGCGGATATATTGCCAGATATCGAGTTCTGTCCAGTTTGATAAGGGGAATACACGTATACTTTCTCCTTTGTGAACACGTCCATTGTATATATCCCATAATTCGGGGCGTTGATTTTTAGGATCCCATTGATGGAATTTATCTCGAAAAGAATATATACGTTCTTTGGCACGGCTTTTTTCTTCGTCTCGGCGAGCACCGCCAAATGCTGCATCGAACTTGTATTTGTCTAATGCGTGTAATAGTGCTTGGGTTTTCATCAAATCAGTGTGAACTTTACTGCCGTGTGTAAATGGGCCTACTCCAGCTTTGAAAGCTTCCATATTTGATTCTACGATAAGATTCCAACCGTATTTTTTTGCATATTCATCTCTAAATTGAATCATTTCTTTGAATTTCCATTTACTGTCGATATGCATTAAAGGAAACGGTACTTTTCCTGGAGCAAATGCTTTTTCGGCTAAGCGCACCATAACGGACGAATCTTTTCCGATAGAATAAAGCATAACAGGATTTTCAAATTCAGCGGCAACTTCACGTATAATGTGTATCGATTCCGCTTCCAGTTCCTGTAGGTGGCTTAATTTATAATTTTCTGCCATTCTTATATATATTTTTAATTATTATCTTATTTATTCATTTAATTTTATTTTAGGCAATATAAGCTCTAAAAGTAGTTTTATAGATTCTTCAATAGATAAGACAGAAGTATCTAGTGTTAAAGCTGGGCATTCTGGTGCTTCGAATGGGGCAGATATTCCAGTGAAATTTTTTATCTCTCCTTTCCGGGCTTTAGCATATAGGCCTTTGACATCTCGTTGTTCACAAATGGCAAGAGGTGTATTTACAAATATTTCTAAAAAATCGTCTTTGCCTATAATATCGGCGGCCATTTTTCTGATACTATTACTTGGACTGATAAATGCAGCTATTGTTATAATTCCGCTATCTACGAATAATTTGCTTACCTCTGCAATACGTCTAATATTTTCGATTCTGTCTTCTGGCGAAAATCCTAAATTGTTATTTATACCTGAACGGATATTATCTCCGTCAAGGATACGGCATAATAATCCTCTTTTGTGTAATTCGCGTTCAAGAGCAATGGCGATAGTACTTTTGCCCGAACCTGATAGTCCAGTAAACCATATCATAACACTTCGTTGTTTAAGCAACTTCTCTTTATCTGAGCGTTGTAACATTCGATTGAAAATCGGATATATATTATTTTTCGTTTCCATATCTTTTTTTAAAATTCCCAGAATAGGGGAACTAAGAATACTGATAATATAAATGTTATAAAATTAAGGGGTAATCCGAATCTGACAAAATCTGTAAATTTATAATTGCCGATACCTTGTACAATTAAGTTTGTTTGGTAACCTATCGGTGTAGAGAAACTTGCTGATGCTGCCATACAAATCACGACGAAGAAAGGTGTAGGATTGACATTTAACTGTGTTGCTACAGACAATGCTATCGGAAATGCTAATGCTGCCGCTGCATTATTAGTGATTACCTCAGTGAATAAATTTGTGATAATAAATATAATAGCTAATAGAGCGTGAGGCCCAAGGCTGTCAGCCATAGAGATAATTTTAGATGCCAGTAAATCTGCAAATCCGGAATTCTCCATAGCTTTGCTAATTGCAAAAGCACAAGCTATTGTAATTAATATATCCCAAGATATATATTTGGTATATTTTTTGGGTGGAAAAAGTTTGGTCCACGCCATGATAATAGTAGTAATGGATACAAAGAAAAACATATCGAGTTGAACTCCGGGAATTATATTTTTCATACTTGGGAGTTCTCCGATGGTCGCTCCTATAATCATTATAATTAAAAGAGTGAGAGCTAACCAGCGCTTCTTTCGTTGTTTTTCGTCTTCTTCGTGCTCCTTTCCATTTGCTAACATGAGGAAGACTGATGATTCTCCCCAGGTGGGAATAAAGTTCTCGTTTGCCATCAAAACGAGTGTATCACCTTCCCTAAAAATCTCATTGTCTAAGTTTTTAGAGATACTCTGACCGCTTCGCTTTATTTCTTTAACTGTAGCTCCGTAGTGTCGTTCAAATCCAAATTCTTTTACCGTTTTCTTTATACCGGGAAATCGGGGACCAATAACTGCTTCTACTCGATGTAGTTCTTCTGCAGGAGTCTCTTCTTCTTCCTCATTTACAACATCAGGGCGTTTTGCAGGTAGTAGTTTATTTGAGAAACATAGGATATATGTAATTCCTGCTATAGCTATAAATATGCCGACTTTACCTAATTCAAACATGGAAAACCCTGGACGGCCGGTTTCGAGAATCATACCATGAACAACCAAATTGGTAGATGTTCCGATTAAAGTGCATACACCTCCTAATATGGTAGCATAAGATAGGGGAATAAGGAAACGTGTAGCTGGCAGATTTACTTTGTTAGCCCATCTTTTTATGATTGGGGCGAATATAACAACAACGGGTGTATTATTCAGAAATGCAGAGATACCTGCTATTGCTGGTAACATTCGTAATTGACTTTTTGTTACAGTTGTTTTTTTCTCAGGCAATAGTTTTTTTATTAATTGACTTATCGCCCCAGTCTGTCTTATCCCTTCGCTAACAAGGAATAGCATTGCAACGGTAATCATCCCTTTATTGCTGAAACCTTCGAGAAGTTCTTTAGGAGATAATATCCCTGCACAAAGAAACAGAACGACAACTGAAAATAATACCATTCCTGGCCGCATTAAATCATAAATTAATGCGGTAATCATTCCTGCAATTAATATTAAGGTGAATATTATTTCAAATGTCATAATATTATATTTTAATTCTATTTTGTTCGACGATAAACCATGGATTCAACAAGTTTTCCTTGTTATATATTAGAGGATCATTTTCTCCTGCTTGATATATTTCTTTTCCAGCACCTTTGGCAATTGCGTGTCCTGCAGCGGTATCCCATTCCATTGTTGGGGCAAAACGCGGATATATATCAGCTGTTCCTTCTGCTACCAGACATATTTTTATAGAACTTCCACTAGATATTATTTCTATATTTTTGTTTTGCTTTTTAATATTCTCAATAAATGACTCTGTTTCGGTACTTAGATGAGATCGAGATGCTACAATAATTGTATTTTTGTGTTTATTTGAAAAAGGAAGTTTTTCCCCTTGGGCACGGATAGAGGGCCAGTCAAAATTTTCTTTGTATTCGATGCCTGTAATTTTATAGGATCCGATTGTCTCTGTTGAGAAATAGAGACTTTTTTTTACGGGAATATATATAACTCCTAATATTGGGGTTCCGTTGTTGATTAGTGCAATGTTGACAGTAAATTCTCCATTACGTTTGATGAATTCTTTTGTACCGTCAAGAGGATCTACAATCCATAAAGTTTCCCAGTTTTTTCGTTCTTGATAGGGGATATTTTGTCCTTCTTCGCTCAATATCGGGAATGGAGTTTGACTCAGATAAGATATAATCGTTTTGTGTGCAGTCTTATCGGCAATCGTTAAAGGAGAGTTATCTGCTTTTCGTTCGATTTCGAAATCTGACTGAGGATCATTGTATATCTTTAAAATATCATTCCCTGCTTTTAGGGCTGCAATGATAGCTATCTCTAAATAGGCTTCTTCCATCTGCTTGGTTTTCTAAGATTACAAACATAATTATAAATGCGTTTATTTCATATACATATCATCCTTAATTCTTTATTTTTAGTAATAAAAAACAGAATAAATTATCTTTATATACGAAATTTTAAATTTATTAGCACTTCAAATATTGCCTTTATAAATATCTAAAATTGCAAAGTTTTCTAAATTTAAATTTTTTGGTATATGTTTTTTAGATATGAGATGATATTTTCAGGTTTACCGTTTTTTATAATTACTTTCTTATTTTTATCCAAAAGAAATAATGTCGGAGATGTCCGTAAGTCATACCATGAGTTCTCCATTATCAATTGTTTTTCATCACATCCATCGATCCATGATTCAGGAAAATATAGTTTTTGGGATTTCCATAATTCCATATCTCCAAAAGGATATACTCCTAAAATTACTACCATCTTTTGGCTAAGCATAGAGCTTAGTGTTGTATCTGCTGACAATATTGTTTTGGCTTTTTCACAACTATTGCAGTCTGGATCGTTAAAAAAAAGAATAAGATAGGGGCTTTCTATTGAATATAAAGATATTCTTTCTCCATTTCGTTTGTAAATGGGAAAATCTTGAGCTGGACTTCCTACCCGGTTTTTTAATGCAGTTTCGAGTAAGATTTGGGGACGTATTTTTTCATCATCGTTTAATGCTTCGGATTTTAATGTTTCTTCTAATGATGTGATATAAAGTTCGTCGTTGTAAAAAGGCGAATCCGGGTCTCCTAAAATATCTTCACACAAACTACTTAGCAAGTCTATATCGTGCTTGTTGTTACGGTTCCAGTCATTAAACATTAGTTGTATTTGTATTTTTCCTGAGTCAAGAGGCAATTGTTGTAGCATCTTAGCAAAGTCAAGGAATATGTTCTCTGCTTTTTCATGACGTTCGGCACGATTTCCTTCGAGTTTTATATTATTCCAGTATTTCCCGTGGTGATATGAGTATGAAGGAAAGATATATAATAGGCATATTACGATTCCTATTATTTTTAGTAATGACATATTACGAAAACTTTTCTTCATGTTGTTTTTATTTTTAGCATAAACGGGGCATTTCTAAAAAGAGATGCCCCGTCAATGGGAAATATAATTCTTTTTATCTACGGTTTTTTCGTTGTTGTCGTAATGCAGCTTCTTGTTGCCGCTGAGCTTCTTCTAATCGGGCCATGAATCCTGATTTTTTGCGTGGTTTTTTCTGATTTTCTTTCAATTTGGCCAATACCTTTTCTTCATTAATACACTTACGAAATACATAAGTTTGTATTATGGTAATTAATAAAGAGACAAAATAGTAATAGCTCAATCCTGATGCATAATTATTGAAAATAAATAAGAACATCAAAGGCATGAGATACATCATCATTTTCATGCCAGGCATTTGTTGTTGCCCAGCTGTACTATCCATATTTATTTTGGTATATAAAATGTTCGTTATAGTCATTAATAAACAGAATAGACTTATGTGATTGCCGAAATATGGAGTAATGATGGGGATATAAGCATCCCAGCTGAATATCGCATCATATGAGGATAAGTCGTCGGCCCAAAGGAAAGACTGTTGCCTTAATTCAATGGATGACGGGAAGAATGCAAACATCGCTAATAAAATGGGCATTTGTAATAACATAGGGAGGCATCCACTCATTGGATTGATTCCAGCTTTGCTATATAGATCCATTGTTGCCCGTTGACGTTCCATCGCTTTGTCTTGCCCCGGGTATTTAGCATTTATTTCTTCTATTTGAGGACGTAATACGCGCATACGAGCTGTTGACATGTATGATTTAAATGTTAATGGAGCCAAAAATATTTTGATGACAATTGTCATTAGAAGGATAATAATACCATAATTATCAATAAATTTACCAAAGAAGGTGAACATAGGTATAATGAACCATGTATTTATCCAACGGAAGAATTTATATCCAAGTGGAACCAATTTGTCTAAATCAAGTTGTTCATTTGATGGGACTTTCTTGTCATAGCTATGAAGCAGAGGATATAAATTAGGCCCCATAAATATACGGAATCCAGAAACTTTCTCAGATGCAGGATTGTAATCAAAAGTTGTTTCAGTACTGAATTGTTTTAGATATTTATCGGAATGTTCGATATTTGATTTTATTAGACCACCATTAAATTTACTATCAGCAATGATTGCTGTTGAAAAAAATTGGTTTTTATACCCGAACCATTTTATTCCAACACTAATATTTTCCTGTTCATCTTTTGACTCACTGAGATTATCTACATCAGAGCCGACAAACTTATAATATAAAGCACTGTTTCTCTCTTCAAACATGCGGCCTTTTTCTTGGCGTCTCATGGTTTGATCCCAATACATATCTAAATTAGTTGTATTTAAAGGTAATATTTTATCCATTCCTTTTTGATGAATATCCATTTTTACCATATAACTTTGGGGTTCAAGAGTATATGCTATCTCGAAGAATCGATTATTCCCAAAATTCAAACGCATGGCTATTGAATTGCCATTGGCGGATTTTATAGGTTCGAAATAAAGGTCTGATGTTTTTACAATACGCCCTCCAGCTTTGAAGATGAAACCGTAATTGTTTTCTTCCCCATTGAAGAGAGTCAGGGGTAAAGAGTCATATGTTTTGTAATTATTTAGAATAGCTTCTTTTATTACACCTCCTTTGTTATCAAAAGTAAGCGTAATGTATTCATTTTTCAGTTTTAGTTTTTTTTCTTGCCCTTCTGCAAAGCGGGAAAAAATACCATATGTTTCTTGAAGTTGTTGTTGATGTAATGAATCTTCATTTATTGTCAATGTCGAAGAGTCAGTCTTAGAATTTGATAGTGAGTTTTTTGTAAATTGAGAATTTTGTGCAGCCGAAAGTTTGGCATTTTCGACTTGCATGATAGAATCATTGTAGCGTTGTATTGCTTTTTGCTGTTCCAATTGTTCTTGACTTGGACGGCTCATCCATGAGTATCCAAACAACAAAAGTCCAATGAGAATAAAACCAATAATTGTGTTTTTATCCATATTTTTCGTTTAAATCTTTTAATTCCGTTTTTATTTCTTTTTGTTTTCGATAGCAGCTTTGACAAAGTCAACAAATAGCGGGTTGGGTTTTAGTACGGTACTATTATATTCTGGGTGATATTGTACCCCGACAAACCATTTCAGATTGGGTATTTCTACGACTTCGACTAAATGTGTGTCTGGATTTTCTCCGACACATTTCATTCCTGCTTTTTCAAATTCATCACGGTAATCACTGTTGAATTCGAACCGATGACGATGACGTTCTTTAATATGAGTGCTATTGTATGCTTTTGCAGCTTTTGACCCTTCCTGTAAGATACAATCGTATTCTCCCAGTCGCATAGTCCCCCCCATATTCGAAATGCTTTTTTGGCTTTCCATAAGGTCGATAACATTATGGTTGGTACTTACTTCCATTTCAGTAGAGTTGGCGTCGGCATATCCTAATACGTCTCTGGCAAATTCTATAACCATACATTGCATCCCTAAACAGATTCCAAAAGTTGGGACATCATGTTCTCTGGCATATTTCAGAGCTATAAATTTACCTTCTATGCCTCTTTGCCCGAATCCGGGAGCAATAATAATTCCATCCATTGATCCAAGCATTTCCTCAACGTTGTCTTTGTTTATTTTTTCTGAATGTATCAGTTTTAAATCGAGTTTATGATCATTATATGTTGCAGCTTGGAAAAGAGCCTCATTGATAGACTTATAAGCATCTGGAAGCTCGACATATTTACCTACAAGGCCAATGCGCACACTTTCTGTTGCATTTTTCATGCGTGCCAAGAATTCTTTCCACGGTTTTAGTTCTGGCGTTGACTTTATAGGCATACCTGTTTTTTGCAATACAATCTCATCCAATTTTTGTTGTTGCATCTTCAGCGGAACTTCATAAATCGACGGTACATCAATAGATTGTATTACAGCTGAAGGCTCTACATTACAAAATAAAGCCACTTTTCGGCGGATGTCGGTACTGAGCTCATGCTCTGTGCGTAGAACCAGTATATCGGGTTGTATTCCGACTTCTTGTAATTGTTTGACAGAGTGTTGAGTTGGTTTGGTTTTTACTTCTTTTGCTGCAGCAATAAATGGGACATAAGTTAGATGGATACAAAGGCAGTTTTTCCCCAGCTCCCACCGTAATTGACGTACACTTTCGAGAAATGGCAATGATTCTATGTCACCGACAGTTCCTCCTATCTCTGTAATGACAAAATCATATTCATTTTTACTGCCTAATAATTTTACATTTCTCTTTATTTCGTCAGTAATATGTGGGATAATTTGAACTGTTTTTCCCAAATAATCTCCTCGACGTTCTTTATCAATTACATTTTGATAGATACGACCGGTAGTAATATTGTTAGCCCGGGTTGTACGTGTATTAGTAAAACGTTCGTAGTGACCTAAATCAAGATCCGCTTCATGGCCGTCGACTGTCACGTAACACTCACCATGTTCGTACGGGTTAAGTGTGCCAGGGTCAATATTGATGTAAGGATCAAATTTTTGAATAGTAACATGATATCCTCTAGCTTGAAGCAATTTGGCCAGTGATGCAGAAATAATACCTTTTCCTAAAGATGACACCACACCGCCTGTGACAAAAATATACTTTGTATCCACAATGATATATAATTTAATACATTAATTATATGTGTATTATTTTTTAAACTGCAAAAGTATGAAAAATATTCAGAATTTTAGGAGATTCATCTTAGATTAATTATCAATTAACACTTGTATATTTTCCTGTAAAAATTTGATTATATTGTTTGTAATATCTTTTGAAGGGAATTAAGTTATTTATTTTTAATTATCTTTGCATGACCAGAGTGAAAAAATATGAAGAAGAGTAAGTGTTTTTTTTTAGTTATCCTATTTATTTCTATTATTGTGTGCAGGTTCTCTATGGCTTTTGCACAAACGGACACAATACCTGAAATACAGCGGGTGGTAGTAGATTCTTTAATTTATCAAGAGAAAATTGAGCCACAAGATACTGTTGTGCGTGTAGATACTCTTCGTAAAACGAAAAAGCAATTGAAGAAATCTGTAACTCCTCCGGTAAATGATAGCATATTGAATAGTTATCTATTGCGTCTTATAGAACCAGATACTACAAGATTTTCACCTGAAGTTGAACGGGCATTACAAATGGTTGTTGATTATGATTCCTTGATGATATATACCGATACAATACCTATAAATCCAATATTTATGCCTATTATATTTTCTAAATATCAGGATGTTAAGATTCCGACTATACATCTTGTTAAAGGCAAGAAAATGGATTATGGATTATCTTTGGGAAATAGTATAGATTGGTTGAAATCTGCAGAGAATTTTGAAACGTTGGGTAATCTGGCTCAATTGGATTTTATCGTTAATCACCCAGATTTGATAAAATATAATGATGAGAATCTACCTGATATTCCTGAAGTGGAACAATTGAAAATGAATCCGTTGCGAAATTTGATAACCTTGGAATCTCCGAAGATAGAAAAGGTCAGAAATATAAATACGGGGACAGTAAAATTGAAACATTGGATTTCGGGTTTTCAGAGTTCTATTCAGTTTTCGCAGGTGCATATCTCTGAAAATTGGTATCAAGGAGGAGAAAGTAATTTAAATTTGGTAAGTAATCAGGTCTATAATTTGAAATACGATGATTACAAAAAAATAATTTTTGAGAATACAATTCAATGGAAATTGAATTTGAGTAGTGCTCCTGACGATACAGTACATACAATAAGGGTGAGTGAAGATCTTTTTCAGATTAATTCTAAATTTGGAGTAAAAGCGTTTAACCGATGGTATTATACTGCTTCTTTGTATTTTAAAACTCAGTTACTAAATAGTTTTAAAGCAAATTCAAATGATAAACAAGCTGAATTCTTTTCTCCAGGTGAGCTTAATTTAGGTATTGGTATGTCGTATCAATACAAAAATGATAAACGTAAATTAGAATTGTCTGCGATATTGTCTCCACTTTCGTATAATCTCCGGTTTGTATTGGATGATAAAAGTATAGATCCTGCCAGTTTTAGTATTACAGAGGGAAAATCTCTTAGTCAATATGGTTCTTCTGTTGAGACGACAGTGAAGTGGGAGTTTATTCGTAATATGCTTTGGAATTCTCGGTTCTTCTATTTTACCAATTATGATCGTATTCAGATAGATTTTGAAAATAGTTTTGATTTTATTTTGAATCGTTTTTTTTCTACTCGGTTGTTTTTGCATATGAGATATGATGACAGGCAGCCTAAGAAAGATAAAGATACATATTTGCAATTTAAAGAATTATTGAGCTTCGGATTCAATTATCGTTTTTGATTTTAAATAGTATTATTATTGTCTGTCTTTAGGCGGAGGTAGGTGTGGTACGATTTGTTTTCGAGTTTATAAGCGATAATATCATGAGAAAGCATATACTGTTTTTTTTCTGGATTTCCTTTTTCTTTTCAGTTGAAGTAATCGGACAAATTTCGGCTAGATGGATTACGTCACCGGAAATAGGGGTCGATAGTCAAAATACATGGATTGCCTTTAGAAAAGAGGTTTATTTAAAATCCGTACCGGATACATTATTTGCACAAATAGCAGCTGATAGTAAATATTGGCTATGGATTAATGGTGATTTGGTCGTTTTTGAAGGAGGATTGAAAAGGGGACCAAATCCTAAAGATACGTATTATGATGTTGTGGACATTTCCCATTATTTAAAAAAAGGAAATAATCGGATAGTAGTTTTATTATGGTATTTTGGGAAAGACGGCTTTTCTCATAAAAGTAGTGGAAGGGCAGGACTATTGTTTAATGCCGTGGGGAACAATGTTTCTATTATTAGCAATAATACATGGAAGTGTAGGATACACCCAGCCTACAGTACAGCTTCGGCCCCTTATCCAAATTTTAGATTGCCTGAGTCAAATATTCTTTTCGATGCCAGATTAGATATCCCCGGATGGCAAATAGGTTTAGGTGATTTTTTACCGGCAAAAGAGTTGGGTATATGGGGTGATGCCCCATGGAATATATTACTTGAAAGACCGATACCTCAATGGAAAGATTATGGGATGAAGAGGTTTAAGGATGTAAGGCGTATTCCTGGGAGAAGTGGAAGAGATACAATTGTTGCTGTTTTGCCGTATAATACACAAATGACTCCTTATTTCAGTATTAATGATAAACATGGAGGGGCAAAAATTGAAATATGGACAGATAATACATATGCAGCGGGAGATATCAATTTAAGGGCAGAGTATATTAGCAGAAAAGGGAAGCAAGAATATGAATCATTGGGGTGGCTCAATGGACATAAAGTTTATTTTGTTTTACCGGATTCATTAGAGGTGAAACAGCTTTTGTATAGGGAGACGGGGTATGATACAGAAATTTCAAGAAGCTTTGTTTGCGATGATACGTTTTATAATAAATTTTGGGCAAAAGCATTGAGAACTTTGTATGTAAACATGCGAGATACATATTTTGATTGTCCAGAAAGAGAACGTGCACAATGGTGGGGTGATGAAGTGATTTTGATGGGAGAATCTTTTTATACGTGTTCGAGTTCAGTTCATGCGTTAATGAAAAAAGGCATACATGAACTAATAGCTTGGCAAAAGAAAGATGGTAGCTTGTTTTCTCCGATACCCGCAGGAAATTATGATAGTGAATTGCCTGGGCAAATGTTGGCTTCAGTGGGTTTTTATGGTTTTTGGAATTACTATATGAATACGGGTGACCGTCAGACGATATGTGATATTTATCCTGGTGTAAGAAAATATTTAGGTTTGTGGACTTTAGATGAAACCGGTCTGACAGGGTTTCGTTCTGGTGGATGGTCTTGGGGGGATTGGGGGGATAACAAGGATATTCGCCTCATTTTAGCGGGTTGGCATTATTTGGCATTAAAAGGTGCTTCCAATATGGCTAAATTATTGGGTAAGGAACAGGATGCCCTAGGTTATGAACAAATTATGGAAAAAATTAAAGTAGCCTATAATGCTTGTTGGGATGGAGAAGTATATCGTCATCCTGAATATAAAGATAAAACAGATGATAGAGTGCAGGCTCTGGCCGTAGTTTCAGGAATAGCAGATTCATCTAAATATAAGAAAATAGTTCAGTTCCTTAAGGCAAACTTCCATGCTAGTCCTTATATGGAAAAATACGTTATGGAAGCTTTGTTTATTATGGGAGAAGGTGAGTATGCAATGAGACGGATAGAAAAAAGATTTGGTCCGATGGTAAATAATGAAAATTATACTACTTTATTTGAGGGTTGGGATGTTAGTTTAAAAGGGTTTGGCGGAGGTACGGTAAATCATGCATGGAGTGGGGGGCCACTAATTGTTATAGCCCAATATTTATGCGGCATTATTCCATTATCTGCAGGATGGAAAGAATTTAAGATTGCTCCTAATCCTGTACATTTTACTTCTGCTTCTATTGAAGTCCCTTCTATCTCGGGAAAAATAAGTTCAAGTTTTCAGAAAAAAGGAAAGACTTTTGTTCTGAAAATTGTTGTTCCAGAAGGTACAACGGCACATGTCGAATTGCCTGTTGAGATAGGTCAGGAAGTGAGAGCTTTAGGAAAAAAATATCGGATTGGAGCAAATGATATCCAGTTACGGACTACAGGAGGATATGTAATGTCTTATAAAGTTTGTGGTGGTAAATATCGATTTGAAGTACGGTAAATTATTTCGGTTATTTTTAAGCATATTAGGGGTCTGATAAGATATTGTGAAAGATTTTTATTTTATCTATAAAAGAAAGGTGGAAAAGTAAAGAATTATTTATATTTACACTGTTAAAGAGAAAATAATGGAAATTTGCTATATATGATTTGAAAAGATAAAAGCTAATAACAATGAAGGCACGATTTTATTTTATGCGTATGACATTGATTCTTTGTTTGTCATTTTTTAGTTTAACATTATGGAGTGATAATGAGGGGAAAAAACTCAATATAATGTTTATTGGAAATAGTATTACACAAGGTGTCTTGTTAGAAAATCCAGAAAAACAGGCTCCTCCTGTCAAATGTGTAAACTGGCTTGAAACTCAATTGGGTGTAGAAAAAATTTCTTTTTTCAATGCAGGTCGGAGTGGTTGTACCACAATAGATTTTCTTCCAGAAACAAACAGCCTGTTTCCTTGGATGAAAATAGAGGCAGACAAATTGGCTAAAAATAAGGGAGTTTTATTGTTCTCTATTATGCTGGGAACGAATGATAGTGCAATAAACGGGACTAAGGGGGCTCCGGTCGAAGCTGGGCAATATCGTGAAAATATGAGGAAAATAATAAATAAATTATTGGATCTTTATCCCAAAGCAATTATTGTTTTAAATGACCCGCTTTGGTATAGTCCTAATACTTATAATGGAGCAATGTATTTAGTTGCTGGACAAAAACGATTGTTGGAATATATACCGGAATTAAGACGATTAGTTGGAGAGTATGCGCAGAAATTTCCGGGACAGGTAAAAACTGGAGATACTGAAGCATATAAATATTTTAAAGAATATTATCGGACAGACATGGTTGCTGAAGATGGAAATGCTGGAGTTTTTTATTTGCATCCGAATGATAAGGGAGGGTCTCGTTTGGCTGAGTATTGGGGACAAGCCATATTAAGAGCTATCGGCAAAGAATGATATAGTTCTAAAGTAAGATATAAGTCTAAAAATTAAAATACCATCATGAAACATTATTTTTTTTTATTATTAGCGATAAGTTTGTTTCTATCTTTACCGGTAAAAGCAGAAGATTATTTGATTTCTACTCCACAAACGTCTTTATTACTTTCTGGTAATAAGGGTGAAAAGTTGTATTTCCAGTATTATGGCAGCTATATTGATTCAGAAAAAGATGTTTATAATAGTGGAACAGAAATGAGAGAGCCGGTATATCCGGCGTTTGGTATAAATTGTGTTACAGAACCAGCTATACAAGTAACCCATTACGATGGGAATATGTCATTGGAATTATTGTTTGACAGAGTAGAAAAAAGTTCCGATGTAATTTCTAACACTTGGAAATTTGTGTTATATGATCCAGTGTACCCGTTTCAAGTGAAAGTTTGTTATCAAGCGTACAAAGATGTGGATGTAATAGAAACATGGACGGAAATTTCTCATCAAGAAAAGAAACCCGTAATCCTTTATAAATTCGCATCTGGATATATTCCAATACGTCAAGGCGAACATTGGCTTTCACATCTGCATGGAAACTGGGCTTCTGAATCTTATTTAGATGAAGAGTTGCTATTACCGGGAATGAAAGTAATAAAGAATAAAGACGGAGTTAGAAATGCCCAGACCGACAACCCATCATTCATGTTGTCCATCGGAAAATCTCCGGAGGAAAATACCGGGACTGTATTAGGAGCAACACTGGCATGGAGTGGTAATTATGCTTTAAAATTTGATATAGATCATAATCGAAATACACGTATTTTTGGAGGAATTAATGAAGAAGCATCTCACTATATACTTATGCCTAAAGAAGAATTTATAACACCGGAACTGGTCCTTACATATAGTACGGAAGGAAAAGGTGGTGTAAGTCGTAATTTCCACCGTTGGGCTCGAGATTATAAGGTGTCACATGGTAATCAGCTACGAGATATTTTATTGAACAGTTGGGAAGGAGTTTATTTTGGTATCAATCAACCGGTGATGGAACAAATGATGAAAGATATATCTGGCCTTGGTGGAGAATTGTTCGTTATGGATGATGGCTGGTTTGGTGAGAAATATCCGCGTGATAATGATTCAACAAGTTTAGGAGATTGGATTGTGTGTAAGAAAAAGCTTCCTAATGGAATTACCAGTTTAGTAAAATCTGCTCAGGACAATCATATAAAATTTGGTATTTGGATAGAACCCGAAATGGTTGATGATATCAGTGAATTATATGAAAAACATCCAGATTGGATTATTTGCCAGAAAAACAGAATTCCAGAAAAAGGTCGGGGAGGAGCACAATTAGTCCTTGATTTATCAAATCCAGAAGTTCAAGATTTTGTTTTTGGAGTTGTCGATAATTTAATGACAGAAAACCCGGATATTGCTTATATTAAGTGGGATGCTAATATGACTTTGGCCAATTATGGTTCATATTATTTACCTATGGATAAGCAATCACATTTGTATATAGATTTTCATAGAGGATTGATTAATGTTTTGAAGCGTATTCAAAAGAAATATCCCGATTTAGTAATGCAGGCTTGTGCAAGTGGGGGAGGACGTGCAAATTATGGTTTGCTCCCATATTTTGACGAGTTTTGGGTGAGTGATAACACCGATGCATTACAGCGCATATATATGCAGTGGGGGATATCCCATTTTTTCCCTGCTTCTACAATGGCATCTCATGTTAGTGCAGGGCGCAATCATCAAACTGGAAGGGTTACTCCATTAAAATTTAGATTTGATGTTGCGATGTCTGCTCGTTTGGGGATGGAAATGCAACCTAAAGATATGACTCCAGAAGAATATGAGTTTGCCCGAAAGGCAATTACAACATATAAAAAAATACGCCCACTTGTACAACAAGGGGATCTGTACCGTTTGATTTCTCCATATGATAAAAAAGGTGTTTCATCTTTGATGTATGTAACTCCGGATAAAAGTGAGAGCGTATTCTTTGCGTACAAGCTTGAACATTTTCGAAATCAACCCATTCCCCGTTTTCGCATGGCTGGTCTGAATCCTGGGAAAAAGTATAAATTGGAAGAAATAAATCAGGTGAATACTAATTTACGGCAACATGGGAATGTAATAAGTGGTAAATATTTAATGGAAGAAGGCATTGATATACCACTGGACAGAGAATATTCCAGTATGATAATTCGTTTGAAAGAGATAAAATAAAGGGGAATATGAAGAAAATTTATGAAAGGCATTTATACTTAAGTACAGATGCCTTTTATTGCCATTTTAGAGGTATTCCGAAACCAATTTGACCCATTAGTCGACCTGAAATATGATTGTTCGAAAACATTTTTTCTTCAATTAGTTGATTGGTGTATCGGTTAGTACGGCCATACCATATAGGATATTTCCCTGGAAACAGTTGGTAATTGATATCAAGAGTCAAATAGATTTTGCCAATGCGGTAGCTGATATCTATACCTGGACTTATATAGCCCATATCTCTTGAGGGTGTATAAGTCCCTGGTTTTATTAAATATTGAACTTCTTCCATTTGGTTGTTACCGATACCTTTTAAATCAAGAAGAATGCGTGACATATTGATGGTCGTAATGCCAGCAGCAATGCGAGGAGAGAATAACCAGTTACCTTTTGAGATACGGTAACAGAAGCCGACTTGTAAGTATGGTTCAGCTATGTTATCACGTTCATTGTACAAGTTAGATGTTATATAATAATTTTGTTTGAATGGCGCAGATACAGTTTGTAGCATATTTGAGTTTTCTGTATCGAAACCACTTCCGAAAGTAAATCCCAAACCTGCGAATATACCCCATTCCTTTTTAAAAAAATAAGTAAGCTGTAATTGGCTTGATAAAGAAGATTTTTTGTCACCGATTAAACAATCAGAAATATTTCCAGAACTGAAATCGGAGAAGTATATACAGCTTCCGACATTAAAATCGAGGAGGACTCGAGGATGGGAAAGTTGTTTCGATGCATTTTCTTGTGCATAAATTCTTGAGGTGAAAAGTATAAGGAGTAAACAAACGGTATATTTAGGATGATGATATATATGCATAATGTTTAGTATAAGGTGGTTATGGGGGTTACTGCGGATAATTTGCGTCCACTTTCGAGAATAAGTGATATGGCAAATCTTTGTTCGCCGGTTTTAAGAAAAGTTAATAATGCAATATCTATATCTGCAGGGAATCCATTAAAAATATAGACATTATACTTTGATAGTTCTGTATTTCCGCTACTATACTGGTTGGGTATAATACGGAAATATTCAGAGATATCAACATTGTTGGAAATATCTATAACTTCTATGCGAGTTATTTTATCATATAATTGGTAATATCCATTTTCTGAAAGTTTTTGTTGAGGGATGGGCTTTATACGTATGGCATATGCTTCTTGGGGTATTGGAGTATTATCTTCAACGATGACAGGTTCTTCCCCGGCGTTATTGAGATTATAGATTTCTATATTTTGTAAATCTATAATTTCGGGCTCTTTTTCATTAAACGATTCTCCACAAGAAAAGCTTATATTTAAAAAAAGAATAAAAGCCGATAATATTAAAAATGAATGCTTTCTCATAAAAGTAAAGAGATGATATTTTTGCAAATATAAACAGATTGTTTTTTAGACAAAAAGATAAATCTGTTTTTGTGTTTTCTTGGTTTATTATATATTGTCTGTTTGTTGATGAAGTTGTGTGTTACCCATATAAGTCAAACCGGGAATCAAAAATCAAGCTTGATTTTTGATTCCCGGTTTGACTTATAATATAATTATAGGTTGTAAATATTATTTGAGAATGATTTTTTGAGAATGTTTTTCTGTTGAAGTCATAATTTCTAGAATATAGCATCCTCGGGGAAAGGTCGTTACATCAATTAGTGAACCGTTTTTTACTTTTTGTTGAAAAACCTTTTTCCCATCAATAGAAGTAATAGAAATATATGGATTTTCTGTTATTTCGTCTAATACAACTTTAAACTTTGTTGTTGCAGGATTTGGAAATATTTTAGGGCTTATTTTTTTCTCTGTTTTAGATATGCCGGTGGGTCCGCTTATATCTCCGGTATTATCCCCACCACCGAATGTATACGACATGTAATTGTTTGTTTCTGTACATTCTTTTCCTCTTTTACCGTAGTTGACATTTACGTCTACACGATAAGTCCCTTGAGTATAAAACCAAAATGGCTCAGAATTATCTATATCCATATCGATATATTCACCTCCGGAAATGTTTTCTTCATGTACATTTGATAATGCTTCATATACGATTTGCTCTGTCTTTAAGTCTGTTACAGTAAACTGAACGAGACAGCAACCTGGGATTGATGGTCTTGTTGGAGATACAATCCCTTTTTCTATATTTTTTACTCTCACTCTAAATCTAATAGGTTGATTTTCTGGAATATTTATATCATCGATATTCCCTTTTGCTCCATCTAAAACCCAAATTTTTTCTGGAGCTAAGTCTCCTCCTACTTTAATGTTGGCGTTAAAGTCTTTGATCGTATAATGTATAATTTTAGCATAACCATTTTCTTCACCTAATAGCTCGTAAGATCCATCGTCGTTTTTCCTAGCATTGAGTGCATAAGTAAAATCTGTCCAACCACTTTTTTCTCCTACTTCTGTACCTGGAGTAATTTGTCCAATAAATTCACATGTTTCTCTGTTATAAACATTTATTTTACCGTTCATAGCTAAGAACATGAAAAAGTAATCTCCGGCGAATGCAATTGATTTGGTACCGATCTCGACTCCTGGGTCGGTGACAGAACCAGTTCCTGATTTAGAACTCGCAGGCAGGATTAATTCTTGATCATGTTTCCAGTTTTCAGTTGGATTTGCGATGGTATTTGCCAATTTTTCTTTTATGTTTTTATAGACTAATACAGTCGTTCCGACCTGTCCCCAAACGGAAGGTGCAGGATTGGGATTCGCTTGAGTATAACATCCTACAATCATTTCATCTCGTTCCGCATCATACATTAACCGAGTTACCTCTATTATATATTCAGGTAGTTTATATGAGATAGGTGACTCGTATTGTAGAACACCATTATCGTCTATACCTTTCAGTTTGAAATATTTGAAATGAATATTTGAAGGAGTACTTATTTGGTCTGTCATCCAAATATTACCATTTTTATCTGGAAATATTGAAAATGTATTTATTTTTGAAAATTGAGATATTTCATTGTCATTTTTTTGTCCATCACCGTTTTTATCTTCCCATAATTGGTCTACTCTGAGTTCCATACAGGGAATTGCAATGTAACCATGAGTCTTTTTATCGAAACGGTATCCTCCTAATATACTGGAGTACATATTAGTTACAAATAAGAAAT
Organism: Gabonia massiliensis; assembly: GCF_001403595.1. Classification (NCBI taxonomy): domain Bacteria; kingdom Pseudomonadati; phylum Bacteroidota; class Bacteroidia; order Bacteroidales; family Porphyromonadaceae; genus Gabonia; species Gabonia massiliensis. The sequence continues at coordinate 1,032,951 of NZ_LN877940.1, forward strand.
CTTCTCCTTGAATTTTGCGTTTGAAAACACCACATTTTATAGGAGATGGTTCTTCTTGCCGAAAATCAGAGGGAAAAGTAAATGGGTCATGAGTTGTAGCTATCAGTTTATCCATTCGATTACCTTGCTTTGAATAATCTAATTCATATAATTTATCCGTTCCGTAAACGATATTATGTTGAGTTTGGTCAAAATCTCCTGTACTGGTAAATACTAACCCTTCCAGTTTCCAGTTTAACTTTTTCGTGTTTTCGTTGTAAGAATATAAGACTGAAGTGGAGGTGCCGGGAAACATATTAGAAACATATATATTACCATTATCGTCGATACCTACACCTGTAGGACCGGGAAAACGCAGGTTACCCATTTCTCCTTGGAGATATTCACCTCCGTCAGGTTTGGGAGATTTTACTAAGGTTCCACCTGTGACACCAAAAGTATCGGATAAAGTTGGATTTTTTGAATATATATTTGTATATATTAACACGTTGAGATCTTTTCCACTATTGGCGACGAGAATTCGCTCTTGTCCTCCTATACGGGTATCTACAGAAAAAGATTTAGGAATAACATCACTGGGCAGGTTGATGGTAAAACGTTTAGCTCCATTTGTTAAGTCTATACCGACAATTTGATTGTTTTCTTCTTGTAACATCCAAACGATTCCTCGCTTATCTGCGGCTATGTATCCTACGCCACCTTCTGATATTTTAAATCCTCCAAGTGGGTGACTTGTACTCATTTCGTTTTTATCATAAATTTTTATGGAATCTGGAATATTGTATTCGGGGATACCGGGTACGGCAACAATTAGTTTATTGTCTGCGATAGCCAATCCTTTTAGGTATCTTCCTTCCTGATTTGCAACAATAAGCATATTCCCGTATGGCCCATAGCCTTCCTTAAATGGAGCAGCATTCCCTGTTTCGACATAATAGCGAGTAATTAATTGCCATTCTATTCCTTCATTTTTGGGAGGATATTGTCTTAACCCATTGTCATTTAAGTTGTCATTTCCGGAATTTCCGTTGAAAATCATTAGTTGGTACACATATTTGTCGTCAAGTACAACAGCTTTTCCGGAGTTTCGTCCCCAACTTCCAGTTCCAGATTCATAAGGAACACTGTAAACTTTTCCGTCTTTCCATAGTCCGACATTTGTACCTCCTTCGTCCCAACCGGTAATACTGGCAACCATTCCATCTCCACGAACAAAAATGGCGTCCATACTGTGAGGAACATGTGTATATGGAGTTCCTCCGTCATTTGCTATCCAAGATGTTTGATAATTTGTTAGATCACCTGAATAACAATTATTCGGATATTGGGCATATAGAGAATTTATACCAAGTATGTTGCCCAATAAAAAATAAACATATTTTCTTTTCATGTTTTGAAATTTTGATTGTATAGAAAGAATTATTTTTTTATAAATCGAACTGTTTTGTCTCCCATTTTGAAGAGATAGATACCGTTAGGTAAGTTGCATATTGAAGTTTCTCCGTGTGATAATACTCCTTGTTTAACAATAGACCCAGAGGTATTGTAAATAGTATAGTTTTCTTTATCACTTCCTGTAATGTGGATGATGTTTGTTGCAGGATTTGGGTAAAGAGATAAAGTGTCTACTTGATAATTTTGTATGGATGTAGTTGTGTTATCTTTATAAATAGCTTTGATTGTAATGTCTTCAGCGGGCATATTTATACTACTTTTTGCAGAAGTTTCGTCTTCGACAATATTTGCAGGTGTAGTGACCCACTTATCGAAAATCTTGCCTTCTGGAGCTTCGTTGGCTGAAATTGTAACTTTGTCGCCTTCGAAGGCAATATCTGTAGCGATAGAAGAAATGGCATTACCATCGGTTATTGAAATGTTGAAGAATGGTTTGAAATTTGTATTTGGTATACCTCCCCAATTGGTTGCTTTATAATCGTCAAGAGATGTGGCTGGGACATATACGTCATATATTTTGTTGTTATTAGCACCTAAGTCAAAAAATGCATTATTACCTACTGTAGGTAGGGTAGTTGCACGACAAACAACTAACTTTACGTTTTTTCTTTGACAAAAAGCGTCTGGTCCTATTTGTTTGATAGTAGAAGGAAGGTAGATTTCTTCCAGAATTCCTCCTTGACCGTCAATTCTATATCTTACACCTTCCTGTTCGATGGTCTCAACACCTTCAGTAAATACGATTTTTTTTAAGTTGTCAGCCCAACCGAAAAACCGTTGGCTGATTCCGTTTCCCATGCGTAGGTTAAACCGGGGAGATGTTTTTATAATGTCTCCGTTTATCGTAATTGTTTCAGCTTTGATATTTCGAGGACAAAATAATAATGTTGCTTCAGTAGTTTCTGTTGCGAGTTGTACAAGAATACCGTCCATTGATGTAAATGAAGCATTTCCTTCTGTAACTTCAATAGTTTCTAATCCCTCATTATACCAAAATGTATCATTGGCCGATACGAATCCTTGGAAAGTTGTCGGAAGAATTAACTTTTTCAGGATTTTGTTATAAGAAAATGCATGTTTTCCAATTGTAGTAACACTTTCGGGGATAGAATAGGTTTCATTCGTTTTGCCACAAGGATATAATAATAAAACTATTTTTCCATCGTCATATGTGGTATATATGGCTCCGTCACCCTCAGTCTGACATTTATTTCCATTGGTGTCGAAACTAAATAGTTTAGGGTTGTCTGGGAACTCAAAACCGATAATTCCTTGACAATTTGCAAAGCGATTATCAAATGCATCTGCTCTTGTCAGAGTTTTTGGTAAAGAAATTATACCTTCTAATTTGCTATTATTAAAGACTTCAGCTTCTATGTTATTTAGATTTGCTGGGAATTTTATGGCCTTAATGTATTGGTTATCTTTGAAGGCTCCTTTGGTGAGGGTAGTTGTTTTTTCGTCACCTGAAAGATCAAGTTCAGAAAGAGCTGCCATTTCGTTTAATGTTGAGAAATCCTCGTTGGTCAATGCTATACCATCGGTATTATTAATAACAGTCAGTTTGGTAATCTCATTTTTTGTAACACCTGCATTTTCTATTTCTTGTAAGGCTTGTTTTAACCCTTTTGAAGCATTTAAAGTGATAACTTGTATTGGTGATGGTACAAATTCCTTGTAGGTGGCTTTAATTGTGATATTTTCAGCTGGCATGTTTATTATGCTTTCTGAAGATGTCTCATCTTCAATGATATTTGCCGGGGTAGTAACCCACTTGTCAAATATTTTACCTTTGGGAGCTTCATTGGCTGAAATTGTAACTTTGTCACCTTCGAAAGCTATATCTGTAGCGATAGAGGAAATAGCATTACCATCGGTTATTGAAATATTGAAGAATGGTTTGAAATTTGTATTTGGTATACCTCCCCAATTGGTTGCTTTATAATCGTCAAGAGATGTGGCTGGGACATATACATCATATATCTTGTTGTTATTAGCACCTAAATCAAAAAATGCATTATTACCTACTGTAGGTAGAGTAGTTGCACGACAAACGACTAATTTTACGTTTTTTCTTTGACAAAAAGCGTCTTTACTGATTGTTGAAATTGTTGAAGGCAGATATATTTCTTCTAATATACCTCCTTGTCCATCAACACGGTATCTTACACTATTTTCTCCTATGTTTTCTATTCCTTCGGTGAATATAATTTTTTTCAGGTTTTCAGCACATCCGAAAAAACGTCTACTAATGCCGTTTTCAAATCGTAAGTTATTTGAAGGGACATTTTTGACAATGTTTCCGTTGATTGTGATGGTTTCGGCTTTGATATTTCTAGGACAATATAGTAAAGCTGCTTCAGAAGATTCTGTAGCCAGTTGGACGAGGATGCCGTCCATAGAGGAAAATAGAGTATTACCTTTGGCGACATCTATATATTCTAAGCCTTCGTTATACCAGAATGTATCATCGGGAGCCATTAGGCCGGTGAAGGTCGTCGGCAGAACCAATTTCTTAAGTATTTTGTTATAGAAAAAAGCATGTCTTGCAATAACATTTACGCTTTCGGGAATGGTGTATGTTTCTTCTGGTTTTCCACACGGGTATAATAATAGAGAAATTCTTTTATCGTCGTAAGTAGTATAAACGACACCATCTCCTCCGGTTTGACATTTATTCCCGTTTTTGTCAAAAGAAAATAATTTAGGATTTTCTGGAAATTCAAATCCGGTAATGCCTTGACAGTTCATAAATCGTCCTTGAAATAGGTCATTTCGTGTCAGTGTTTTAGGCAAGGAAACAATGCCTTCGAGTTTGCTGTTATTGAAAACATTGTTTCCCATATAATTCATATTAGTTGGGAATTTTACAGTTTTTATGTATTGATTGTCTAAAAAAGCATTATCAGTAAGTGCCGTTGTTATTTCATCGCCTGAAAGGTCTAATTCTGAAAGTGCTGTCATTTCGTTTAAGATAGAAAAATCCGAAGCTGTTAGGGCTGTACCGTCAGTGTTATTAATAATACTGAGTTTTGTAATTTCATTTCTTGTAATACCTATATTTTCTATTTCTTGTAAAGCTTCTTCTAAGGATTTCGATGCACTTAATGTGACAGTTTCTATTTGGGCAAATACAGAATTTACTGTGCAAAAAATGTATGCTATTATAGCATATCTTTTTAATGGCATTATAAGTTTTTTCATTGTTTTTGATTTTTTTATTAATTTGATTTTGCGAAAGTAAATGGAAGTATTACCTACTTTTACAAGTGATACTTCCATTTATTTTTCTTTCATTTTTTTATAAATCGGATGGTAGTATTATTTATTCTCAGGAAGTATATTCCTATTGGCAATTCTGAAATAGAAATGTTTTCTCCATTAAATTTACCTTGTTTCATTAAGTTTCCAAATGTATTGTATATAGAATAAATTCCGTTTTTTGTACCCGTTATTGAAATATAATCAGTGGCGGGATTAGGGAATACAGAAAGAGTTTCATAAGTTGTATTATCGATGTCTGTATATTGTTTGAAATTTGCGATGATATCTACATCTCTGGGAGGCATGATAAAGGAGGTTTCTGGGCTGTTAGGATTATCGAATTCTACTCCTGAAGTTGTTGATGTCCAGCTTACAAATTCCTGACCGGGTATTTGTGATGCAGAAATTTCTACTTTGTCTCCTTCTGCAGCTTCGAATGGGGCAATTCCTCCTTGGATATTTATTGTATAGGTCATTGTATAGATAGCTTCTATTTCGACTTCTCCGTCAATCATTACAAATGAAGTTGAGATTGCAGCCGGATTATTGATTATAACACCGTCCCCTTTATTGACAACCCATTTCTGGAAAGTTAACGTTTGTCCATCTACTTGTTTTTCGAAATCTGTATCTATATTTACTGTACTTCCAATTGGTGCTTTTCCGTCTTTGGTGATAGTAGCTCCAATAATCGTATATGGTTTATTTTTTTCAAATACAGCTGTAATTGTAACATTACTTTCTGGCATTGTGAAAAATGTATTGGTCGCTTTACTATCAATAAATGTTACATTTTGAGGCTCTGATTCCCAATGAGTGAAGGATGTTTCTTCAGGGCTTTTCCCAGCTGTAATTTCTATTTGGTATCCAGGAACACTAACATTTTGATGAACGGTTCCTCCGACTATTGTAATCTCTTTGTATGGAACAATTTGCTCTTTTTTAAAACTCCAACCATTTCCTTTAGGTCCTGTTTGAGAAGAGCCTCCATTTCCGTCATTTACCCATTGAGCATAATTTTCATCTAGAATATCACTTTTCAGATAAGCATCTATCGCACTTTCGGGTATACCGAATTTGATCTTTGTATTATTAGATTCTCGAAATGCTGAGTTCCCTGTGATTTTAGGTGGAGTAGTTGCTCTGCAAATAAATTGTGTCATATTATTACAGTTTGCAAAAGCTTCACCGTTTATAGTTGTCATGGTCGAAGGTAATTCTATATATACGATGGGAAGTGGTTCTGTGGTTGATGTCCTGAAGGCTCTATATCCGACTTCTTTAAATCCTTCTGTGAAGATAACTCTTTTTAAACTTCTTGCGTTTGAGAAAAATCCGGCAGGAACTTTTTCTACAAGATTGCCGTCTATCGTCAGATTCTCCGTTTTGTTTGCAGGGGGAAAATAAACTAAAGATTTAGTTGTTTTGTTTAATAATAATCCTCCTATTGAGGCGAATGTTGCATTACCACTTTCTACATCGATTGATTCGAGGGCTGTAACATCCCGGAATATTGCATCTTCTTTTGCAAATTTTTCAAATGAAGTTGATAATATCAGCTTTTTGAGCTTTTTATTGTAGAAGAAGGCTTGTTCTTCAATAGTTTGAGCTCCTTCTTTCATAGTATAGCTTTCGGCATCTTTTCCACAAGGATATCTAACGAGCCTCGTTATTTTATCGTCTCCCGTGAAATATAAAACTCCTTCATGCGTCGAGAAGTTGCGATTATCTGGGAAATTAAATGCTGTAATTCCCTGACAATTTCCAAAGCGACCTATTATGTCTCCCATACCGGTTACCGTTTTAGGAAAAGTTACAGTTCCTTTTAAAGCACTATTATTAAAAGCTCCACCTCCAATACTTTTTAAATTGGCGGGAAAATTTATTGTTTCTATTGTTTGATTATCAGCAAATGCATTTCCAGGAAGAGACGTTGTATTTAGATCATCGGATAAGTCTAACTCTTTTAACTTGGGCATCTTATTCAGAATGTCGAAATCAGTAGAATTTAGAGTAGCTCCATTAGATGTTGTTATTTTTAGTTTTACGGTATTTGCCTTTTCTTCATCTGAAAGAATTGTTGATAGTGAACCCGATTGTGTTACATCTTTGGTTAACTCTTGTGAAAATAAGGATGTTCCCGAACTAAATAATAATAATGTAATTAAAAATCGTTGTTTTAGGGTAAAAAAGTTGTTCTTCATTGTACTTTGAATTTAAAATGATATTTTTGGTGAAAAATAAATTATACAAATAAACTAATTCATTACTTCAGAAAATGAAACAAAATCTGGATAAAGTTTGATTAAAAGTGAATCAAAAAGCGGACAGAAATGGGTTTAGATAAATAATTATTTGTAAAACAGTTGGATATACAATTTGTTAGGGTTAGAATATTGTGATTGTATATAATAATATATAGATAGCAGAGTCGTTTATATGGAATTCATTTTATAGTTAAAAACAAGGTGTTAAGACCTTTTTGGGGAAATTCAATTTTTATGAAGGATAATATTTCTTTTTATTATTGTTTGTGGCAAGTTGCTTGTCCCTGAATTGAAGAAGGATAAAGTATACTTTTGAAGTGCTATGGCAAGTCTATGATTTTATTAAAATAATGTTATATAGTATATTGATATTTATGGATATTTGTTTTGAGTGGTTATATTGTTGGCATGATATAGATTAAATATACTGTCTATCTATATTTTATCGTAGTTTTACTTGTATTTTGTTTATATTTTGTTCGGAATTTATATAAAGTTTATTGATAATCGGATTTCTTTTTTGCTATACATTTGTTGCATCATTTTAAAATTTGAATAGAAAAATTTTGTTTAACTGAATAAAAGAGATATCAATGAAAAACTGTCTGAAAAAAATTTTCTTGACTATATTATTTATATATAGCATGTCTAATTTTTTGTATGCACAAGTAGAAACCATAACAGGAAAGGTGACGCAGGGAGATGGAGAACCTTTGATTGGTATTACTATCCAGGTGAAAGGAGGTGGTCAAAATACCTCGTCGGGAACAATAACAGATATTGATGGAAATTATTCTGTTAAGGCTGCTTCTAATTCTCAATTAACATTCAGTTATGTAGGATTTAAGTCCCAGACTATAACTGTGGGTAATCGGAAGGTTATTAATGTGATTATGGAGGAGGATAATAAATTGTTAGATGAAGTAGTTGTGATTGGTTATGGTACAATGAAGAAAAGTAATGTTACAGGAGCAATCTCTTCAGTGAAAGCGTCAGCACTGGAAAATACGGCATCGGCAGGTATTGAGTCTGCTTTACAAGGAAAAGTTCCGGGAGTATTTATTTCGAAAACTAGTGGTAAACCGGGGGCGACGGCAGATGTCAAGATTCGTGGGGTAGGTTCCTTTAACGGGTCGGGTCCATTGTGGATTATCGATGGAGTTCCTCAAAGTCCGGGAGCAGATTTTAATATGAACGATGCTGAATCGGTAGAAATTTTGAGAGATGGTTCTGCAGCAGCTATTTATGGAGCCTCTGCTGCTAATGGAGTTGTACTTGTTACGACGAAGCGAGGAAAAGATGGAGATGCAAAGGTTAACTTTAATGCTTATGTAGGATTTAATAATCCGACCAATCTCCCTGATATGTTAAATACACGTCAATTAAAAGAATTGAGAATTGAGGATTTTAATGGGAAAGGAAAAATGACGGAAGAGGAAATGTTGACATTTCCATTGTGGTATTCTCAAAATGGAGGGAAAAATATTATTGCATATGGGTTAGATTATGACTTAACTAACGCTGATTATAATTGGAAAGATATTATATTTTCCACGGGAATGACACAAAATTATGACCTTTCATTTAGTCGAGGGACAGATAAATATAATTATTATGCATCATTTAATTATTTTGACGAAAAAGGTACATATATGGATACACGCTTTAGACGGTATTCATTTCGATTGAACTCGGAAGTAAAACTGAATAAATGGTTGTCATTTGGTGAAAATATGCAGATTGTCCATATTAATAATAAAGTAAATTCAAATAATACATTCTTGGATAGTTATATGCGTACTATGCCATTCATGATGCCTTATGATGAGTCTAATCAACCTGGAGGATTCGGCTATTTTCCAAAAACAAATGCAGATGGAACTCCTATTATCGACCCGGTAAGTGGAAAAGTAACGAATATAACAGAGATGTTGGCTGCATATAACGGGCACAACCCTTTGGCTGACGAAACGACGACGGATAAGAGAAACACCGATTATAAAATCAATGGAAATATTTATTTAAAAATACAGCCGATAAAAGATTTGACTATAACAGCCAATATGTTTGGTGGGTTTGCCGCTGGGGGAAGTCGTATGGAAAAGAGCCCGTTCCAGTATGAGGCAGAAGAAAGTTTAAATTCATCTATGTCTCAAGCTCTTACTCGGGGATATTCTTTGGGAGGAAACTTAGTAGCAAATTATAATAAAACGTTTAAAGACAGGCATGATTTAGGTATCATGATTGGAATGGAGGGTCAGAAAGCTTATTCTACAGGGTTAACGGTTAGTGCTCAGAACATGACAGGAGATATATTCAGGGCCTCATTGGCTGATGTTGCAGACAGATTTTCCGGGGATACTTATTCAAATAATGCATCTTTGTCCTTTTTTGGCCGTATAAATTATACATATGATAACAGGTATACTGTTATGGCGTTGGTGAGAAGAGATGGTTATGATCGTTTTGGTCCGGATAATCGGTGGGGAAATTTTCCATCTTTTTCTGCTGCATGGAGAATTAGTAATGAAGACTTTATAAAGAATAACGTATCGATGAATTGGTTGGATGACCTGAAACTTAGGGCATCTTGGGGCCTTTTGGGAAGTGCCAGTGTCGCTCAAAATTTGTATACCGCCAGCTATGTACTTCCTAATTCAAATTATGCATCTGGAATTACCGATTCGGATGGAAATCAATCGTCAGTAATAGGGGTAAGGCTGAATCGGTTACCTAATCATAAAATAAAATGGGAAGATATATCTACTACAGATGTTGGATTTGATCTATCAGTATTGAAGAATTCATTGCGGTTTTCTTTTGATTGGTATGTTAAGAATACGTCTGATGCACTGTTTAGCAGTACACTTCCGTCAATGGCTGGATTAGGAAACCGAGATAATGTTTCTTATGTTTATAATGTAGGAAAGATAAGAAACAAAGGTTTTGATATAGAAGCTTCTTATAATAATAGAATAGGAAAAGATTTTCATTATTCGATAGGTGCGAATTTAGGATATGTTAAAAATAAGGTATTGGCTACAGATGATGATAATACGGTGCTGATTTCCAGCCAAAAAGTATTGGGAGCTTCGAATGTTTCGTTTACCCAGGTTGGTTATCCCATAGGATCGTTTTTTGCTTATGAAGTAGATGGCGTTTTTCAAACTCAGGAAGAGGTTGATGAATATAATCGGAGAGCTCAGCAAAATGGCTATGATTATTATCAGCAAGCAGGTACAGCTGCGGGAGATTTAATATTTCGGGATAATAATGGTGATGGGCATATCGATTCAGGAGATATTACCCACGTAGGGGATCCTTGGCCTGATTTTACCTATGGTTTCAATTTGGGATTTGATTATAAAGGCATTGATTTAAGCATATTGTTTCAAGGAGTCTGTGGAAATGAGATATTTAATGATTTTCGTACAAAATCTCATCTTCTTTATAATGATTATAATACAACGACTTATGCGCTTAATCGATGGACAGGCCCAGGTAGTACAAATGAAAATTTCAGGTCTTACTTTGACGATCCTAATAATAACAAGACAACAGTGTCGACTTGGTTTATCGAAGATGGGTCATATTTGCGACTGAAAAACATTCAATTGGGGTACACTTTCCCTAAAAAGTGGATGAGCAAAGCTCATATATCTAAATGTCGGGTTTATGTTTCGGGGCAGAATCTGTTGACATTTACAAAATACGAAGGTTTTGATCCGGAATTTTGTTCAGCAAGTAGTAATACCTCGTTTGGTATAGACATGGGAAATTATCCTCAAAATAAGACATTTTTATGTGGCATACAAGTGGAGTTTTAGTGTAGAATTGTTCCAACTTATTTTAATTATTTAAATAAAAAAGATGAGTATCATGAAATATATAAAATTGGTAGCCAGTGTAACACTATTTAGTCTTTTACTATCTTCCTGTAGCGATTTTTTGGAAGTTGAAAATTATGAAGGAATTCCTGCTGATGAGTTTATTACGAGTGTAAATAATGCTCAAACGGCTGTAAATGGAGTATATAGTGGATTGTATGGAGAATATCTATACTATTATGGAATATATTATTATACATGCTTTGCCTCACAAGAGCTTGAATTCCGTGCGACATTGGGTGACGTAAAGCCATTGGTCAATTATGCATATAGTGATCAGGCAACAGCAATCAATACGTATTGGAAAAACTTGTATTCTATTGTTTCCCGGGCGAATGATGTATCTACTAAGATATATGATTTGATAAATAGTGGGAAGTTAACTGTATCGGAGAATCAGGAACTTATGCAAATGATAGGTGAATGTAAGTTTTTGCGGGGATTCTCTTATTTTTTATTGACTCGTTCTTTTGGGGATAAGCTACCTTCTCATCCAGCTTATAATTCTAATGAATTAGGAGTGCCTATATTGGATACTTTGATTGTTTCTAGGGAACAATTGATGGTTCCTCGCAATACTTTGGGGGAATGCTGGTCTGTGATATTACGTGATTTTGAGACAGCTTATAATTTATTACCGACTTCTTGGTCAACAGATAAGTTAGGAGCGGTAACGAAAGGTGCAGCTGCAGGTTATCTGGGGCAAGTATATATGTATCTTAAAGATTATGAGTCTGCAAAGACGTGGTTTGAGAAAAGTGTACAGTGCGGTAATCAGAGAGGAGGAGACTATCAATTAGTAGAAAATTATGCATGGAATTTTGATTTTTTGCATGAAAATAATTCGGAATCAATTTTTGAAGTACAATTCCAGACAATTAGTGATGATACGAGATTGGCATCTTATTTATGGAGGCGTTTAGGTCCAGATGGTGTAGGTGGTGGATTTGGAATTGTGAATGTTGCTATGGATTGGGTGAATAAATTTAATATAGGTTATGAACTAACCCAAGAGGTGTATGATGAATATGCTAATTTACCTTCAACAGGTGAAATAAATATCATTACAAGAGAAGTAATGAAAGCTTATCAAGTGGCTATTGGGGTTCAAGTATTTTCTGAGGAAGAATTTTTTGAATTATATACTGGAGATTGGGATGCTTTGGGTGATGCAGTAAATCAGGTATTGAGGGCTAATCACTATCGTTTGGATGTGAAAACAGAACCGGGTTGGGGAACGGCAGATAATCGGTACATACAAACAATATTAAATGCATCACGTTCTGCAGATCCTCGTATGTATGATTCGTTTTACGTGCCAGGACGGGATAGTGTGGCTTTAGATTGGGCTGCAACAAAAGTGATAGATTATCCAAATAGTTATTATGGATTTAAAAAATATATTCCATACAATGCCGTTGAAAATTGGGCATCAGAAGGATTACCTGGTTTTCAGGGGAGTAATTCGATAAATCAACGAATATTCCGATTGGCGGATTTGTATTTGCAGTATGCAGAAGCTTGTTATCGGACGGGTGATAATACAAATGCAGAAAAATATTTGAATAAAGTAAGACGGAGAGCTTGGAAATTGCCATTTGATGACGCTTCTTTACAGGTCAAAGAGTCTGTAGATTATCCGTCGGATGATGATACCGGTGATTTTATAGATGCAATAATTGCAGAAAGAGAAAAGGAGCTGTGTTTAGAAGGACATTTGTGGTTTGATTATTTGCGATGGAATAAAGCTGAGGAATTGTTCAAAACTAAGGGGTTTGAGCCCAATAAGCATCATCGTTTACCTATACCTCTTGCCGAACGGCAGATTGTCGGTATGGATGTTCTATTACAAAACAGTGGATATTAATCGTTAACTATAGTTTATTTTTCTTCGAAGGTTTATTTCGAAGGGTATTGTTCAATTTAAAAAACAAATTATCATGAGAAAAAATGTACGGTTCTTTAGTTGTGTTGCTGCAATGCTTCTGACAGCTAATATTGTATTTGCTCAAAGGCAACCTATTGTTTATGAGGATTTTAAAACAGTCGAGGTTATTACTACGGACGAGTGGATTGAAATTGACGGTTTGGAAGATGAAGCATGTTGGTCAAAAGTACCGGAAAATCCTGTTGGAAATATTTTACGTAACTGGGGTGCGCAACCGGTGGAGAATATATGGGGATATTCCGCTACATTTAAAGTGGTACGAGATGTGAATTACTTTTACTTTTTTGTTAAAGTGAAAGATAATGTATACATTCCCTATGATTCGGAAAAAATGAAAAGTGATATAGGTATTGACCATCTTGAGTTGTTTTTCTTCCCTAATCCGGATGATAAAAATATGTTGTATGAAGAAATTGACGCACGTCCTCGTGGATTATCTCAATTAAGGGTTTCTATTGGGAATACAGAGAATCGTTTTAGCGGGGGTGGATATGCTGCAGGATTTGCCGTTGATAATAAAATTACAGGTTATGAATATAAGACAGTGCAAACTGCAGATGGTTATAATGCAGAAATTGTTATTCCTAAAGATATTGTTATTTCTGAAGAATATTATGGAAATTTAGAGATTGGTAAAAAGATTCTTTTCGATATAAATACTGCAAATTGTACTGATTATGAAAGTAATACTCGTCAGATTATCTTAGGATGGTCTGGAATTGATTATAATTCTTGGAAGTTGAATTCAACTTTAGGAGAAATGCATTTTGTTGAGAACTTGTCTTCAGTAGAGAAAGCAGAAATGGATGAAGTAAATTATTCTTTTACCAATAATATATTGTCTTTGCAGGATGTTCAAAATGCACAGATTAGAATTCATGACATCTCTGGAAAGATGATAAAATCATGGAGTTACACTGAACCTACTGATTTGTCATCATTAACTTCAGGAATTTATTTAGTTAATGTTGAAGGTATGAAATGTTTTAAGATAGTGAAATAATTAGATTTTCCATATATAAGTTGTGGGTGGTTAAAAGCTACAGGTCATTGACTTGTAGCTTTTTTATTTATTGTGTAAAAGGTCTGTTATGTAACAGGTCTTTTACAATTTATTTATATTTGTTAGTTTAAAGGTTATTTTATTATTTTCAGATTTCACGAAGGTGAAAGCTATAGTTTATCTGAATTGAGAATCTGCTCTCTATGCAGTTTATACGTTTCTTCAAGTAGATTTGTTTTTATTCCTTGATAAAGCAAACGCTAAAAAGGTAATATGGTGTTTGGTGGGATGAGTAAAAATAATGGCGGTTGTCTCAAAATAAACTTGAGATGGCCACTCTTTCAGAGTTTCAGATTTAAATTTTCCGTTATCAAAGAATTTATCCTTTCAGACAGTTTTTCGCGCATAAAAAAGCTTTCTAAGAGGCTACTTTTGCAAGATTGAGTGCTATGACCATCAGACCAAACTCAATTTCCATTTTCTTCAGTCCATGAAGATGGAACCTCTTGAAATGTTTGTTGTTCTTGTGGTTTCCAAATACAGCCTCCACATCCTGAGGTCGCTGACTCTGATTTTTCAGACTTTCCACAGAGAGTAACTTTTTACGTTCCTTTTCCTTGATTTTTAAGCGGTGATTTACCTGTACAATCCTTTCAGAACGACTTTTATGGCAATGGCATCTTAACAGACATCCCTTGCAATTCTGAGCCCGGTATTTTGATATGGTCTGTTCACCATTTTTTTTACAGATACAAAAGAGGCTATCCCATATTTATTTTGAGATAGCCTCTCTATACTAATAATTATATAAGATGTGTTGTTTTATAGTTATTTTTGGAATATTTCTGGATATTTCCTTATAAAGTAGACTGGAGTACAGCTCCATGCATGACAGTAACTATTCATTGGATAGAAATAGTATGGAGATATGAAATCATTATTTGGGTCATATGCTTCCCAGAATGTATCGGCACCTTTTTTTATCATTCCTCCCCAGTAATCAATTAAGGCTTTTTTTGCTTCTGCATTCATTCCACAGTTGATTAACGATTGGATATAGTAGTGATACATATAAGGTGTTCCCGGATGGCAAACGTTTTGTGTCGTATGTAGAGCTGAGAGGGCTTTTTCTCCTTCGGTTTTGGTGGCAACTTCGCTTAGTATCATCCAAATTTGAGAAGCATATGAGATTTGTTTGTTTCCAATTCCTATAAATAATCCTGATTTTTTGTCATAGTAGTTTTTATGGGCAGCTTTTGTCATTTTTTTTATCAGTGCAGGTAAATCAGCTACTTCTTTTTCTTTTCCAAGTAGTTGGGCAAGCTTGTAAGATTCTTTGAGTGCAAATATTGAAACTCCTTGTAATGGTACTTCTTTATATAGATCTTCTTTCCAATCGAAGAAAATCCACCAATTTTTATTTACTTTTTCAAAATCCATTAGTCCATTGGATTTGACGTTAGTACGGACAATATCTATTTGTTTTTTGGCTACAGGCCATAAGTCTTCTGCCGTTTCATAATCTTTTGTAGCCTCTAAATAATCTTTGAGAGAAGCATTATAAAGCAAGGCATATTCATAAAGAAATTGTTTGTCTTGAGCCCGAGGTACAGGATTCTCTATTACAGTGGCCAGTAGGTATCCGTTCTTGTCACTTAACCCAGCTAATAAATATAGGCAACGTTTGGTCAAATCATGTTGTTTGAAAGAATAATTGTTTCCGAGAGCTTCGAGATATAGGTCTCCTATCCATAGACGTTGGTCTCTTTTAGGCCCGTCTTCATAAACTGTCTGCATGCATTCTTTCAATGTATTCAAACTAACTCGCTCTATTTTCCTGATCATAGGATCAACAGAGGAGGGAAGTTCCTCTGGAATATTTTTTGCTGATGTCCGGGCTAAACATTTTATATCATAAATATTGAAATCATAGTAAGGTGAGCTGGCTAATAATTCTATTTTTACATAGCGAAAAGCCAACCTGCGATGTAAAGTTACCGTTTCGGGTACATACATTATTGAGACAATTTCGTCTTGTAACCATGCTCTACTCAAGTTGCCAGGGTAGGGGTCAAAGGGTACAGCGACTTCTGAGGGAACTTCTCCGAATGTGAGTTTGAATCTTAAAGGCCCATCAGCGGCTAAGCCTGTAGTTCTTACAGAAAAACAGAAGTTGCCAGTCATATGTTCTCCAAAATCAATAATAACCTCTTTTTTTAATCTGAAAGGCATATTGTATAATGTGTCGATAGGATGTATATTCGTTACTTTCCATTTTTGGAAGGCATATTCATCAGGGCTGACATTAACGATATGTAGAGGCTTTTTTTCTGTGATTATAAGCTCCGGTTTGTATTGTTCTGCCTTTTGGAGCCATTGTTTTCTACTATTTCCGTAATAGTCTTGTGAAAAACAAATAGATGTAAAAGAGAGAAGTAGAAAGTTCAGTAAAATAAATCTTATCATAATATTGTTTTTAGATGATATTTTTATATATGCTGTATTTTTTAGTTTACTTTTTTATTCAATTGTTTGATAATGGATAATAAATCTTTTTCCTTTTTATTTTGTCCCAAAAATAATAGATAATATTTTTCGTTATATACTGTAGACTCATTGGGGGCCAGTGTTATATATCGCCCGTGATTTTCTAATTCGATATATTTACCGTTGGCAGCAATGAAAATTTCGACTTCCCCCTGCTGAGGTGGAATATCTTCTACTTGAATATCGGGGAAACATTTGACAAAAAGCAGATTTTTATAGTAATGTGCCATCCAACCTCCTTTGGCTGTATTAAATAGTTTTTGAGCCTTCATGTTTTTTTCTTGAATAAACGGAACCCATAAAATATTGCTTTTTATAAAACTATTCGGAATACTTGAAATATTTATATTTTTATCTTCTTCCCCGATAGGAAAGAAGCTCAAGCCTCCAAAAACACGAGTGACATCCCATGGCGCAAGTTTATAGGTTTTATTGGAAATATTTTCTATTTTATAAGCGATACATATTGCAGTGTCGGATGTTGATATCGAAAATTCTTTTGTAATACGGAAATTCATATTTTCGGTTTGACTGACCATTTGTATTTTGTGACCTATAATAGTTGTTTTATATGGCAATTGGTCTATTGCAGGATAAGGAGGCCAGTAGTCTTTTTGTGGAGATATCCAAAATGTTGCTCCATAATATCTGGGATGTTCATTAGTTGAAGTTAGAAGTTCAGAGTTTCCTCTTCTAAAAGAGACGATACGACCTCCTGTCTGAGCAGATATACTGAAAATCAGATCTCCTGCAGATAGAGTGTAGATATTTCCGTCGCGTTTTATTTCTTGTCCGTAACAATAGTTTGTTGCAAATATTACAAGTAATAAAATAAAAGTTAGAACTGTGTTATTCTTGTTCTTCATCTTCATTTCTGTTAGGTATTGAAGAAATAAATTTATTAGTGGATGGTTCTGAACCCATTTCGAATTCCAGATGTCCTCCTTGGGTTATGTCTTGATGAGTAATATATAATTTGTTGTAATTCCGTCCGTTTAATTTTACTGATTGGATATAGATATTATTTTCGTTTAAATTGTGGGCTTCTATAATAAATGGATTATCTCCGGTCTTCAAAATTGCCTTATTTATCATTGGTTTGCCAAAAACATAGATTCCGCTTGCTGGATTTACAGGATAAATTCCCATTGCGCTGAATACATACCATGCAGACATTTGGCCGCAGTCTTCATTTCCACATAACCCATCAGGCTTATCTGTATATAATGTGGTCATTATCTCATGAAGTCTTTTTTGTGTTTTGTGCGGTTGACCGGCATAGTTGTATAGGTAAGCTACGTGGTGACTTGGCTCATTTCCATGAGCATATTGTCCTATGAGTCCGGTAATGTCGATAGGTACATCTCCTCCAGACATGTTAGGAGACATTGAAAATAATGTATCCAGAGCGGAAGCAAAAGCCTTTTTGCCACCATATAATTCGATTAGGCCATTGATATCGTGGGGAGCAAAAAAGGAATATTGCCATGAGTTACCTTCCACCCAATCGCATTCTCCATATGAAGAATAAAATGGATCGAATGGCCGACGGGGTTTGCCTTTGGACGAGACTCCATTCATTAATTTATATTCTTTATCAAAATAAGTTTTATAGGAAGCTGAGCGTTTCATAAAATATTCATAGTCCCCAATTTTATTTAACTCTTTGGCCATTTGAGCAATACACCAGTCATCAAAACAGTATTCTAATGCAGTAGAAACAGATTTGTTATATTTATCATAAGGTATATATTTATATTGTTTTAATTCTTTTATTCCAAAATCATCTTGCATAGCAGAGGCTCTCATTGCTTGATAAGCTTTTTCTACATCGAAATTTCTAATCCCTTTGAAATAAGCATCTACTATTACAGGTACAGAATGATAACCAATCATACAATTGGTTTCGCTCGACCATAAGGGCCATACAGGCAACAACCCGTATTGTTCATATTGCATTAGCATTGATTGTATCAGGTTACTCGTTATTTCTGGAGTAAGAAGAGTTAATAAGGGATTTTCTGCTCTAAATGTGTCCCATAAAGATAGTACAGTATAATTGTTGAAATTCAGAGCTTTATAGACTTTCTTATCGAATCCGAGATATTCTCCATTAATATCATTATATAAATAAGGAGCCAGAAATGAATGGTATAACGCTGTATAAAAAATTGTTTTTGTCTTTTCTGGCGCGTCTATTATAACTTTTCCCAGTTTTTCTTTCCAGGCCGATTGGTTTTCATTTAGTATTGTATCAAAATTCCATTCAGGTATTTCTTCTGTCAGATTCTGAAGAGCATTGTCTATGCTAACAGCTGATATACCGACTTTTACGAATATTGTTTCATTTTGATTAGTTTCAAAATTGAGTATGGCTTTAATGTTTTTTCCTTGGGCGGTTTTGTTTTTTGTAAACTGATCGTCCAACGCCAATTTTGCAGAATCGAAAGGCTTCGAGATACGAATGGCATAAAATATTTGTTGATTACTCCAGTATTTTTCTCCGGGTTCACCCCAGCCTTTTGTATTTCTTTGTCCGGTGATTGTACAACTGTCGACGAGATTTAAAGAAGTGAAGATGACAGAATCCTTGGCATAATGATGAGAAAGGTCTATGATTATGTGGGATTCTTTACTTTGTGGAAATGTATATTTGTGAAACCCACAACGTGGAGATGTTGTTAGTTCTACGGTTATGTTGTAATCTTTTAGATTGACTTTGTAGTATCCGGGAGAAGCCCATTCTTCTTCGTGAGAAAAACGGGAACGATAGCCACTGTCTGGGTCTTCTTTTGTTCCTGCTTGTAATTTTATGTCTCCAGTAGTGGGCATGAGCATTATGTCCATTAAATCTGAACGACCTGTTCCGGATAAATGAGTATGTGAAAATCCGATAATAGAACTGTCAGAATAGTGATATCCTGAGCACCAATCCCATCCATCTAGGCCTGTATCGGGGCTAAGTTGAACCATCCCAAAAGGGTAAGCAGCTCCAGGAAAAGTATGACCATGTCCTGATGTCCCAATAAGGGGATTAACGTAACTTAAAATGTTATGATTTTCTAAATCTGTATTTGAGGATGGCTTGCATCCTGCCATAAGTATTGAAACAAATAGGATAAATATATAATTTTTCATTTTTATTGTATGATTAGTTTATTCTGGGTAATATGAACTTACTTTATTTCCATCTAAATCTGTTTTTTTATCAATAGTTACGCTTCTGCGGAATTGATTTTCATCAATAGGAGTGAAATTTAACCAACTTTTAGGATCTGATGTAACGGGAT
>NZ_LN877940.1:1053394-1105013 GCF_001403595.1 Gabonia massiliensis
ACTTTTAGGATCTGATGTAACGGGATTAGACAGTTTACTTTCACCGTTTCCATTAATTGCGGAAATGGCATATTGATAAATTATGTCACTATTGATGTTCTTGTCAATAAATTGGTTTTCGTTTCCTTTATAAATCAATTCAAATTTTCCGTTTTGAGACCTTTTGTATAGTCTGTATTCGTTACATCCTAATACTTTGCCCCAATCTAAAATATATCCATTGTTCTCTTTTTTTAATTTCAATCCGTCAGGGAAGTGGGGAGGCTTTGTAGTAAAATATGCAGGATATATGACAGAAGGGAGGCTTATGTTTTCTTTATTTAAAGCAAAAACGCGAACATACCCTTTGGACTCTTTTTTTATGGGTTTTATGATGATGGAGTTTCCCTTTTGTTCTTTGTATGTCTGCCATGTCTTGCCTTGGTCGGTGCTATATTCATACCGGTATTTTTGTGCACCATTAACTGGAATTACAGAAAGTTTGACAAATCCTTTATCATTTGAGGTATATTTTATTTCAGGACGTATTAAATCAGGAAGTCCTGTCGTTAAATTCCAAATATGCTTTCCTTTAGGAAAATTTACAGTTACTTGATTATCTTTGATGTAAATCTTTTGTCTTATGCCGTCTATGTAAAAGGATATGGAAATAGGTATCAAGTCCCATTTAAAGGTAACTTCTGTATCTTCCATTGCATAGAATTCTCCTTTTATTTTTTCTTTACAGAAATAAATAGCGCTGAGTCCTGCATCTGTATTGTGTGGCCTTATTTCGAATTCACTGTTCCCAATTTTTGTCCCGTGGAAAATTGCCATTTCCTGATGTGTGCCGTTATTTCGTATGAAGCCTGAAGTTCCTGAAAATACCATATTGTTTTCGTCAACTTTTATAGGTGTATCATTACGGAATATATAATCGTTATTTTTTTCAGGCGAAGTGATAATACAACCATAAGGAGTCGTTTTACTTTTGAACCCTTTTTTATGGGAGACAAATGTCATAAAATCTCCTGTGCCGTCAAACCAGAGCCCTTTCGTTCTGTTTCCGGTGTGAGTTATAAGATCTGGTTTTCTATCCCAATAAACGTATCCTGGTCCCCCACCTTTTATATTTTCTAATTCAGGAAAATCGTCATTTAAATGGGTGTACCAACTAAAGCGACTGGCTATGTTTTGGTTATATACGTCATCATAAATGATAAAATAGTCACTACCTACCAGCATGATACTTCTGCTTTGGTATTCGGGCCATGAATATTTACTGTCTGTAGATGCCGTGATTTCAGCAAACTGGCCGATACCTAAATTATACATGGGACGTGATAGTTCATTTCGACCAATGGCTTTGAATCGACCATCTTTGAATACACCAAATCCTGTGGACATATCAGTATCTTGTAAACGCCGATCACCGATATCTTCTTTATCATTGTTGCTATATGATTTCCCGTTAGCATAAAAATAAATAGTACCACAACCTCCTTCTCCTACAATGCCCCAACGATAATTGGGCCCATTGTCTATTTGTCCCAAATGGATGGATAATTCATCCTCTGTTCCGACTGCAGCCCTTAAAATAATTCCATATCCGTTAATTTTCGTACTTTCCAACAGAGGAGGAGTTCCGGAATCTTCCGAATCGAGTGGATACATGAGTCTGAAAGAATTTGTTTCTCTACTATAAATTTCTGCATCCTGATCTTCTGGACGAGAAATATAACGTATATTTTCGGAAAGCAATGGAGCATAGTTTTCTAATTCTTTACCTAATAGCCAATACCCGCAAGGTGGTTGTCTTCTTACAGAATGTGCTCCTTGCGGAGGAAATATTCTTGACGGTGCTATATCTGGAGTGACTACACCCCAGTAAAGCATTCCTTCCAGTTGACCATTTTCATTTTTATAAAAGTCCAGAGACTCTCCGTTAAATGGGGCTGATAGAGAATTTAAGACAAATGAACCTAACATGGCTGTCCTTTTATTTGCCATTCGTTTTTTCCCGTCTAGATAATGCTGCATGAGAAAGTTGGCTCGAAGAGAAGGCCTTAAATTGGCCCAAAGATATGTGCCTATATTTTCAGTCCATCTTCCCCCTATTGCATCCCAACTGTTGACAGCAGGACGCACATGATATTGCATATTCAGGTCAATGTATTTTTCAAACATATCGGCCCATTCTTGAGCTTTGGGATGTTTAGGAAACAGAAATGAGGCAAATGCTGGGACAGATTTTACATCACTTAAGAAATTAGGATGTCCACTGAGCATGTGTTTCATGGGCATATATTCTTCCCCTGCGGCGATATATGCATGTACGAGGAACATAGCTGTCATACGTGCTCTTTGCTCTTTACTCATTTGAGGCATGAGGGCATTCATCATACATACGTATTCATCATAAAAGAGTCGTGAAGAGGTAGGCCCATATCCATTGTTTTGACAAGGTCCACTCATGGCAAGTTCATTTGAAAAATGTCCATAAAAGAATTTTTGCTCAAATTCTTTTGTTGTCATTCTTTTATCATTTTCAAAAATGATTTTTGGAATAGGTAAGGAATCGGGATATGTTAGGCACCAATTTTTAACCTTATTCAGGTCTAATGTACTATATCTGTTTTGTAAGAATGAATTATATGATTGTTGTCCCATTGATATTTTGTAGCTTGTTCCATCAGCATTTACTTGGGGATGAGTAAGTCTTTCCAGATTGTTCATATAGTCAATGTCTTTCTGATGGGAATAGAAGCTTAAGGCAGAAGTTCGACTGCCGTTGATTAGAGGATAAGTCCACTTTAATAGAGAATCTTTGTAATAAAATTTTATACTTAATTCCTGTGTATCTATCCATATTGGATATTTGTAGCTATTCCATCCTTCTATATCTTTTACGAATAAGCCGATAGATTGATTGCTATTTTCATCCCAGAATACAGAAGAAGTAACGTTGTTTTCGGCAGGCCAGTTGCCGAATATTCCTACTTCGAATGGTATTTTTCCGTCATTGGATGTAGATTTTGTTATTCCATGATGAGAATTTAACATTGTAAGATCAATCTTTTCCCAATTGTATCTTGTAAATCCGCTTGAGTTTTCATTAGGATGCCCATAAGGGTGGTTGGGGGCTTGACGATGGGTGGGAGAAAAATTGTTCCATTCGATACTCCATGCATATTTGTCCATGTCGGAAAAATTTTTCATATCTTCTTTTATTTCTATAAAATCATAGTCGTGTATACATTTTACCAGTACAGTGTATTTTTCACCCAAAGGAAATGTATAATGAAGTTCGAATTCTACAAATAAGGGGCCGGAGGTTGTAATTTTAGTTTCGAGTTTTATTTCTTTCTGTTGATTTGTATTGAAGTAAGATTTTCCGAACCATATTTTACAGTTTTTAGATATGCTTGAAATGGGTCCGGAGACTTTTTCTCCTGATTGAGAAGAAGGGATGAGTATTGAAAATTTATTTGTAGTGACGTGATAGTATTTATCTTTTTTCTGGATAGTAATGTTCTCTTTTTTTTGAGGAATTCCTTTCTCTAAAAGAAATGAATATTTTTTGCCTGACGGTAAATCTGATATAAAATGTAGGAAAGCTTTTTCTCCTCCAGATTGATTAGGTTTTATATTTGTTATTTGGATTGGTATTTGTTCGTGCGTAAACTGGTCGGTTAGTATTAATTCATTTTTAGAAATTTTATTTTTGGAGTATATTTCATATGTTAATAAAGTCTTTGGCCACCAATATAATGGGTGTTTGATGTGGTCGTCAATAGTGATTGTTGCTTTATTATTTTTGAGAAAAATTATATCATTTGTAGCACTAATAGAAATAGAGATTAGACAAAGTGTTACGATGAGGAAGAAATGCTTTGTTGTGTTCATGATGTTTTTTAACTTCTTTGTAGATTATTGTTACAAATATATGAGACAAAGAAGTTCTTGTTGTAAATAAAATGAAAATAAAGTATAGACAAAATATGACCAAAAATTGGACAACATACTATATGTATATGGTAATTTGTTGATTTTTATATCATTGTATGATATAGTATATTGTCAATATATTAGGTAAAGTAGGTATATTATTGGTTTCTCAAAATATGAGAAAATAAAAGATAAAGAAGTCTATATGCTATGAAATTTATATTATAATCGTATAAAATATGGAGTTTCCGAGTTGGAAAATCGTCGGGGGAGTTTATTTCGGTTTCTCGACTGTAATGTTATATTTATTGTTATTGTATATTTATATGGTATCAAAAAAAAGTTTTATCTTTGCATAAAGTGCTTTTTAATAATAATTGTTTTTTGCTTTATCTGTATGTGTAAATGGAGTAATGGTGAAAAGATTGAATAAATAGTTCTGAAAATTATGTCTAAATTATCGTGAAGAATAATGGAGGTGGTTGATGTATCAGATTAATTTGTGCGATCAGAAAAAATTTGCTCTGTGATATAAAGTATACAGATAACAAAGAATCTGAATATTTTTGGATATATATTATCGGAAAACGTTGCTGTGTCTCTATATGAGATTTCCTGTTTTAGATGTTAAAGACTTGTAATATGTTATTCTGAATGAAATTAGTTGACTTAAAAGAACAATGAAAGAAACTGCAGGGAGAGGCTATATAAAAGATATTATAGAAGAATATAATATTCTCTTAAAATCGTGGGGACATTCTGATGATTGGAGTCTCAACCAATTTAAGACGTTGGAAAGCATGATTTTTGAAGTCACTAAGATAGATGTGAATGCTAATACTCTGAAACGCTTTTTCCAACAACGAACAGGGAATCCTCAGTTAGCGACAAAAGAAGCCCTTTGTCTTTTTTTAGGTTATAAAGGTTATACAGACTTTGTAATGAAAAAGACCAAAGAGGAGGCTGGTGTCCGATTGGATGACCGGGAAAATCAGAAATCTGAAGATATTGATGAGATACGGACTCAAGAAAGAGAAGTAAAGAACGAGGATAAAAATGAAGAATTGGATTTTAAAAATAGAGAATCAGAACATACCAAAAAGTTAAATAAACGTTATTTCTATTTGTCTATTTCTTTAATTATTATTATCGGAGGTTATCTATTTTATACATATAAATTGAAAGATATGTATATTGATTATCTTATCTCGAAAGTTGAGTTTTCTGCTTCGCAAGTAAAGGGTTTGTGCCCATTGACAGTAACATTTTCATACAATATTCCATCATCAATTTTTGATGATATAACGATTGTATATGAAGAGGCGACAGGTGATATTTTAGAAAAGAAATTGAATAAAGCCATAAATACCGTAAATGCGACATATATTTATGAAGGTGAAGGAGCCTGTTATTTAAAATATAAAGATAAAGAGATAAGGAGGATTCTTGTTGAGAGCCGGAAAGCTGGTTGGTCTGTATCTGTCAAAGAAGAACGAAAAGGAATATTAAAAACTTTGCCTGTAAGTCAGGCTTTTAATGAAAACGGATACATAAGTTTACCTTTCGACAGCATACCGGGACTTGGCCAATCGAACCATTTATTTGTCAGTTATATATTTTATCAGAAAAGTATAATAGATGGAGATAATTTTATTTTAGAAGCAAGGATGCGAAATTCGGCAGAGGAGCATGCCATACCTTGTGCTGATGTGATGATGTATATGGGATCGGATAAGGGAATGCATGGTTTTACGATGAACGAGAATTGTCATGCATATATGAAGTTTATCAGTGGAGAGAGTGAAATTAAAGGTGAACGGCATAGTTTGGAACGTTTTAATTTTAATCCATCCGAATGGCATGTAATGACTATTAAAGTTATCAATAAACATACTACTTTTTATGTTGATGGAGCGGAAATTCTTAATATGAATTATAATAATTCGTTAGGGGTTGCAAATGAGATTATTTTACGATTTAAAGGATGTGGAGCTGTCGATTATGTAAAAGTATGTAAGCCGAATGGTGAAGTTGTATATGAGGAAAATTTTGATGAAAAACTTTATTGAAATAGAAATTACGGAGAATATATCTATAAAGGGAGAATTGGTATCCAATTCTCCCTTTTTTGTTTTTATTGTCTTTTTCTTAGGAAGTTTTTTTAGTTTCGAAATATTTTGAATGATGAGGGAAAAACATTAAATCTTTTTTCAGTGGAATTTTACCTTTTTATGAAGATAAAGATTTAAGATTATATTAGAGTGATTGTATCTTTGAAAGTTTGGGAGAGGAATTCTTTATTGAAGGAGGGTGAATATGGAATATTATGGATTTAGGATTTTGATTGATTGTTAAACTAATATGTTATTTAATAGTCTTTTAGTAAAGCTTTGTTTGTGTTTTGTTTGTATTTTATATCTACTTTATCGGGGTTTTAACTCTTTTGCTGGATTCCTGAAAATTAATTTTGCACAAGAGAAGTATTAACATTCTGTTAGCCACGATAATCATTAAAGATAATTATATTCATGAAGAAAAACAAAGCACCGATCTATTTTTATTGTATTGTTTTGAGTATTCTGTTTTCTGTAAATGTGATGTCTCAACAATTGAAGGAGTCTCCAGTCACGACTGTTCAGAGAATTGGAGATAAATTGATACGAAATACACCCTTTGCATATAAGTTGGTTTTATTCCCAGAAAACAATAAGTTTAATTATTTGAAATTTATTGATTTTGGAAGAACATTTGGAAAGAAAGACCATGCTGTAGCATATGCATTTACACAAATGTCTTTTCCAAGAGACACGACAATACGAGTTGAAATAGAACATAACGATGCTTGCAAAATTTGGTGTAATGGAACTTTGGTGTATGAAAAACTCGGGCAACGAGATATAAAAATAGTGAGGGAAGAACGAAGTTTGGAAATGTCCTTTTCTTTTGATTTATTCCTAAAAAAAGGAAATAATGATATTTTGATAAAATCGGAAACATTTGGAGGTGAGTGGTGTGTGTTTATACAGCCTCCTAGTGAAAAAGATGCTGTATTATCTGTTGTACCGGAATATCCGAACATTGGATTGGAAAACGTGAAGAATATTGATGGTAATATTCCAAAATTGACTAATTGGTTGGTTGTGGGACCTTTTGGTGCGAATATTGATATTATCAACGAACCGGAAAAAGAATTCGTATTTGGACATATGTACCAAGGACTTGATGGACTGGTAACGTGGACGATACCTAAGATAGAAGTGTTGGGAGATATGATTGACCCTGCTCCTTGGGGTACTACTTATCAATGGAATTATCACAATGGGGGTGTTGCGTGGGCTATGCAACAGTTATCAGAGTTGACCAATAATCAACGGTATAATCAATGGGCTGTAAACTTTTGTGATTATCAAATGGAGGGGCTTCCTTTTGTTGATTATCAAGTAAATGATTTGAAAGCTTATAATTCGGCTAATGCTCTTGTCATTGATTCAAAGTTACTTGATTTTACATTAGCACCATCTTTGCCTATTATTTATCGTTTACGAAAAGAGCAGGATTTTAAGAACAGAAAGATTTATGAGATGTATATAAACAAAATGATACATTATGCACAGCATGAGCAGATAAGAAGTGAAGGTATGACTAATTATACTCGTAATACTCCAGAAGAATTTACTGTATGGGTGGATGATATGTTTATGGGGGTTCCTTTCTTAATACAGGCTGGGTTGTATGTAACATCTCCAGAGTTACAAAAGGCTTTTTTTGATGATGCTGCAAATCAGGTGCTGGATTTTACTAAACATGTCTGGGACAAGGAGGCAAAGTTGTATATGCATGCTAACTATACCTCTCGTCCAGAAATAAAACTTCCTCACTGGTCCAGAGCTAACGGTTGGGCAGCATGGGCAATGTCGGATGTGTTGATGTATCTTCCTAAAAAACATCCCAAGTATAGGCAGATATTGAAGCAATATGTTACTTTTATGGAAACGTTGGTAAAATATCAGGATGAATCGGGCTTTTGGCATAATGTGATTGAGAGAAAAGATTCTCCAGAAGAGGTGTCAGGTACAGCGATTTTTACTATGGCGATGGCTCGTGGCGTTAGATATGGTTGGTTAGATAAAAAGAAGTATATTCCTGTTGTGCAGAAAGGGTGGAATGCTGTAGCATCGGAAGTTGAAGATGATGGTACCGTTCATAAGATTTGTGTAGGAACTATGTGTACTGAAGATGTGGAATATTATGTAAACCGACCGTTTTATGATGATGATACACATGGCTCTTTTGCTGTGATATTTGCAGGAATAGAGGTTCAGAAAATGATAGATGCAAATAAATGACCAATATGAAAAATATTATAACCTTAATCTTAGTAATAACACAGTTATTTTTTGTTTGTAGTTGTTCTGAAAAAAAGAGAAATACACAACTTATTCCCGTTGTTTTAGAAGAAGAGGAAGTAAATTTCTTAAAAAAAGATTTAGCTGAAAAAGAAAAATCCTATGATAAAGAGAAAAAGATGACATGGACTGTTACGAGTGGTCGCCATTATCATAGTGATTTAGATAGTGGTGTAGTGGTTCATGAAACACGTGCATCGATAGAGTATGCTGTGGAACTGATGTATACTCGAGAAAAAGATAATATAAGCCGAGCTATAGACATTATAGAGACTGTACTCCCTATGCAGGAAACTGATACTGCTAAGGCTTATTGTGGTGTTTGGCCATATTATCCTGAAGATCCTTTAAATGGACGGGTAGCTCCTGTAGACTATAACTGGGCTGATTTTATGGCAGTTCCTTTGATTGATATATGGATTAATTTTAGAGATTATATCAGTTGTGATTTGCAAAATAGAATCGAGAAGGCGTTGGTACTTGCTGCTCGAGCAAGTATGAAACGTAATGTAAAGGGAGATTATACCAATATGTGTATAATGGGAATTTATGTTTGTTATATTGTCGGTGATTTGATGGATTTGCCTGACCTTAGTACTTATGCTCGAGGTAAACTTCGCTATTTTTATGATTATACGATTGATAACAAGGGGTTTACTGAATATAATAGTCCCACATATACAATTGTTGCCATGAATGAATTGTTGAGAATGAAACGGACAATTATAAATCCGGAGGACAAGGAGATGGTAGATAAATTGTATAGTATGTGTTGGCGTATGGCTGCTCGCCATTTCCATCAACCCTCTGGGCAATGGTGCGGTCCTAATTTGAGGGCTTATAGTAGTTTACTGACACCGGATCTTAAACGATTGTTTTATAATGCATCAAATGGTATTGTAAATTTGCCAGGCGAGTATCCGAGAATTCCTAATGTAATTGCTCCTCACAAAATACCGGATGATTTAATTTCTCTTTTTACAAAACAGATGCTTCCTCGAATTGAAATAGATACTTTTTTAATTGGAAAGTTGCAACCTGTCAATCAAAAGGTATATGATGGTGTAAGAATTTTAGCTACAGATATAATAGGAAAAATGTATGCACATCCTCATTTTGCTATAGCATCTGTAAATCAGGGATATATGTGGAATCAGTGTCGTCCTTTAATTGTTCATTGGGGTACTCAGGAAGATCCAACTTATATGCAGGTCCGTTTTTTACACGACGATTATGATTTTTCTGCTGTAAATATTAAATGCGTACAAGATTCTGCAACAGTATTATCTATTTTTAATATTGCATATAATGGAGGAGATAAGCATCCAAGTATAGATAGGATAAAGGATTCAACTATTTTAGCTAAAGATTTGAGATTAAGGTTTGAAATAGGAGGTAATATATCTCATACTGAATTTTCAATTATTGACGGAAAACAGAATTCTGTTTTGATGAAGTCTCGGGATATATCTTGTTTTATAAAACTTCCTTATGTGAGGTGGGATGAGTTAAAAGGACAGTGGATTGTAGGTGGTGATAAAGATCGGATATGGGCAGATTATGTAATTTATTCCGGAGAAAAACGAAAGTTTGATTTTTCAAAAATGGAAGAAGCAGTCGTTTCACTATACCTATCTTTTTCGGATTCGATTTTGAAAAAACGAGAAATTCGGACAGAGGTTGATGAAAAGTATCTTACTGTTTCTACTGAAGAAATGCAAGTTAAAGCTTTAAAAAAGCCTGATGAAGAATTTAGAATAAAAAATGATTATGAAATTAAATACTAATGATATGAAACAGGGAATAATTATACTTTCGAGTTTATTAATATTTTCTATATTTTCAGTTTTTCCTCAAATGAAAGCTCCCCAAGATTGGGTCGGATATGAGGAGGTGATGGGGGTTAAAAATAATCTTCGTTTTTATAATTTTGATGTTACGTTAATTGAATCATCTGCTCCAGCTAATGTATTTTGGCCAGAAGATGATATTAATTTTAAATTTCAAGTGGTCAACAATACTCAAGAACCTATAGATACTGATGCAAAAATCCATATTATTAGATATGGAACAAAAGGCATACCCAATAATATTTGGTTACCACAAATGATAAAACTTGACTATGAAAAAATTATTCCTGTTCATATTTCAATTACACCTAATGGTTATACAAATGTTTCTGTATCGGTAGATGATATCAAAGACTATGGTGGGTATGCAATTGTATTTGATTTAGGGAAAAAAGGTAGAAGGTTAGGAACGAGCTTTGCTTATAGCATGAAGCCGTCTCCTGTAAAGATGCAGTATCCAAAGCAATCTTTGGATGATTTGGGTGTTGATTTCCTTAGTCGGGTAGGAGTACAATCTATACGTCATGGCATTCCATATATATCCACAACATCTCCTGATTATCAAAAATTTATGCAAGATTTAGCAGGAGAAATGAAAAAATATATGGACAATAATATTACGGTTATGTTGATGTTTGGGGAAGGTCGTATGGCCTCTTCTTTACCTTTGGGTACAACACGGCCACATCTTGATGGAAATGGACATTTTTTGAGGACAAAGCAAGATTTGGTTTGGATGCCGGATATGGATGATGATTTTAAGAAATACGTGAAGGAATTGTGCTTGAGATTTGGTTGGCCCAAGGGGCCGGTTACTGCCGTTTGCTTGTGGAATGAACCGTGGGAGGGAATGTCTATTTCTGGTTGGCAGGCCGATATGATACGTTATCGAGAAATATATCAAAAAATGGCAGAAGGAGTTATTGATGCCCGAAAAGAAAATATAGATGTTCTTGTTGGGGGGGGAGATTCAAATTCTAACGCTTTGGATAAATTTTTTGCTGATGGGACCATGGATATATTACCTATATTTGATTTTTTGTCTATTCATTATCAAGGAATGGAAGCTCCAGTTTTATATCCTGAATGGAATAGCAGAAAAGAGCATAAAGGAAGAGTTAAAATATGGGATACAGAAAGTTGGGTTGGAAACACGGATGACCGGATAGGATTGGTGGTTGCAACTAATCGTTCTGCAGGATACGATCGTTCGATGGGTATTTTTGGCGGGTATATGTACTCGGGAGATCCCAATCGTTCGGCTCGTACAGTGACTATCCGTACAGAGAAAGGTACAGAAACAATTTCTAAATTACATAACACCTGGTCTGCCGCTGCTGCGATGGGAGCAGTCCAGAATCTTATAGGAGAAAGAGAATTTAAAGAATTACTTTTTAAAAATGGTTTACCGTGGGTTATGGTATTTGATGGATATAATGGTAATAGAGAAGATGGTACAGTTACTATTGCCGGAGATTTGGGAGAAGCCTTTGGTGCAGAGAATGTTTTATTTCGGAATGTCCGTAGTCTGACAGAAGCTAGAAAAAGAATACAGAGGCGTGAAAAACTTAAAACATTATCGCATGATAGTGAGGAATATAAAGTTATTAAGGAAGAATTAGATACATATTATCCGATTACTGACGGTAAAATGATAGTGAAGGCAGATCCTACATTTTTGTTATATGATTTTTATGGGAATAGGATATCTCCAAAAAATGGGATTTATGAGATTCCTTTAAACTACCAAGGATACTATATGCGTGTCAACGGTAAAAAAGGGTCTTTTGAAAGGTTAATAAAATCAATTTCTAATTCAAGAATTGAAGGCTATGAACCGTTAGAAATTGTTGCAAAGGATTTTACACAGACAATTTCTAAAAATTCAGAAATGGAACTAATATTGACTAATATATTGAATCGTCCGGTAAAAGGGGATTTAAATGTATCTATAGAAGGTCTAACGCTAGCTTATCCGAAAGCTATTTCGTTTAAAGCTAATGAAACGAAGATAATTAAAGTAAAAATACAGGAGGGACATGCAAATGCAGAAAATAAATATCCTTTAGAGGTTTATTTTGATGCAGGTAAAGATGGATTTGCCGTACATTGGGAAGATATGCATGTAAATTTTATATCCAAGAGAAGTATCACGGTAGATGGACAGTTAGATGATTGGAGAGAAATCATACCTCAAACGATTGTGGGTTCGTCAAAAGCGAGTATTTCGTTGGCGGAGGCTGCTTGGCATCCTTATCAGAAATTTGATCAGAACGCAGAGGGTTTGGCCCAGACGTATATGGCATATGATGATGATTATTTTTATTTTGCAGCTAAGGTGGCTGATAAAACGCCCAATGAAGGTACGTTAAGATTTGAAACTCGTGATGATAATCAATATTTTTATCCAGATACAGCATATATGCAGACAATATATGCAATGAAATCTACGATGGTCACAGCAGATGTTTCAGAATCAGTTCAAGGAGCATTACAATTGCCTGATGAAAAAGGACGAGTGATGAATTATATAGAAAATGTTTCTACGACTCAGTCCATAGGGATGGATATCAGTCTTCCAAAAGATAAATATACTCGAACATCATTTTATCTTCCGAATGTAAACCAAAATGGGGTATCAGTCACTGTTTATGACAAGGATAGTGGGAAAGAATTGTTGACGACAAAAATTGATAAGCTTTGGGATGGAACTTATTTAATATTGGACCTGTCAGGAAATATTAGGATACGTTTTTCTGCATATGGGTGGTGGTATACTGCTAAATTGGCAGGAGTCTTTTTCGATTCATCCGATAATATCATTAATACAGGGAAAAGTGGAGCTTCAGCAGTGCTTATTGGTAAAGATTTTGATACAGTCGGGAATTGGATCGGGAAATATGGAGAAAAGGGGTATTATCTGGTTGGAACAAAGGTTTTGCTTCCTCAGGATATAATTTGTAACATAGTTTCCTTGGATGATTTGGTACCTTTGGTATGGCCTGAGGGGGTGCGTCGTTTTACTTATCGGAAAAAACCTGTGTTACCTGATGGAACCACAGGGGTTGCCACGGACAATATTCTGATAGCTTTTAATGTTATACCGATAGGTAAGGATGGCATGGATGCGTGTTCAAAAGGAACAATGCCTCGTTATATCGGTTATAAGTGTACTGATTATGAATATGCATTAAATAAAGTGGCTCCAGAATATGGAGGTGGAACTGAAATTTGGAGATTGTTAACTCCGGGTATGCCTCGGAAGCATTTTTATCCTCGTCAGCCAAAATCGATTTATGATGGAGCTGTAAAAAATGGCAAGCTGGAAATTGTGCGTGAAGGTAGTACTCTATATTATGAATGTGCCATTCCTTGGTCTGAAATTCCGGAGGTAAAAAAAGCTATAGATAAAGGAGAGAATATAAAATTTTCTGCTCGAATTAATGATGATGGGGCGGGGGCAGCATGTATGGAAATCGCTCGTGGAAGAAGTGTGTCAAAGAAAAATTCTCGGGCATTTCACCCCGATTGGAAGGAACATTGGGCTAATGAAATAGAATTTGGAGTTGAGAAGTAAGATTTTGATAGGGTTTATTCCATTTTTGAATTAGTTATATAAAGATATGAAAAAATGTGTATTTACAGGAATATTATTAGGCTTATCTTTTTGTGCCTTTTCACAGATTCCTCCAGTTAGTGGAAGTGATGTATATGATACATCTCCTGTTAAATTCGGGCAAGAGGAGTTTGAGAATCCTCTGATAAACAGTATAAATAGAGAACCATATGCAGCTACGTCTATATCATTTCCGACAGAAAACGAGGCATTGGAAGTGAATAGGTCTTCTTCACCACGCTATTTATCATTAAATGGACTTTGGAAATTTAAGTTTATAACTGATTGGGAAAAACTTCCATCTGATTTTATGAGTGAGGGGCTGGATGATACTTCGTGGGATAATATTCCTGTTCCTTCGACTTGGGAGATGCAAGGATATGGAGAACAAGTGTATTGTGGTCAAGGATATGAATTCCGTCCGGTCAATCCACCCTTTGTTCCTCGTAAAGATAATCATATCGCTTTATATAGAAAAACTTTTAATGTGCCCTTATCGTGGACTGGACAGAATATTTTAATTCATTTTTCAGGTGTAAGAGGAGCTTTTTACTTATATATAAATGGAGTAAAAGTTGGATATAATGAAGATGGAGGTACATTGCCTGCAGTTTTTGATATTACTTCTTATTTAAAAGACGGGGAAAATCAGATAGCTGTTCAGGTTTTGAGATGGAGCGATGGTTCTTATTTAGAGGATCAGGACCATTGGCGTTTTCATGGCATATGTAGAGATGTTTATATTGAATCATGTCCAGATGTGTTTATTCAAGATTTTGCGGTAATAACGGATTTGGACAAAAATTATAAGGATGCTAAATTACGAGTACGCCCTTTTATCGCGAGAAAAAAGCCTGTTGATATATCAAATTGGGCACTTGAGGTTAGGTTGTATTCCAAAGAACGGGTGCTTGCCCATGGGGTAGATTTGTCAATGCCTGTAGAGAAAATTATATCGGAAAAATATCAGAAAAATTTCTCATTAGCAAAATATTTAGAAACAGAAGTGAAAGCTCCGTTGTTGTGGTCTTCTGAAACACCCCATTTATATACTCTGGTTTTAACTTTGAAGGATAATAAAGGGAATACGGTAGAATCAAGAAGTTCTCGTATAGGTTTTCGTAAAATAGAATTTATAAACAGTGAGTTATATATAAATGGGAAGCGGGAATATCTGTATGGTGTGAATAGACATGATCATGATGCTTGGTTTGGAAAAACAGTTCCTTATGAGAGGATGGTACAAGATGTTACGTTAATGAAGCAGTTTGGGTTTAATTCAGTGAGAACATCTCATTATCCAGCAGATCCGGTATTCTATGACCTTTGTGATGAATATGGAATATATGTTATGGATGAGGCAAATGTTGAAACTTGTGGTACAGATGCAGAATTATCAAATAATGAAATGTGGCTTTTTGCTCAATTGGATCGTGTTTCCGGAATGGTGAAAAGAGACAAGAATCATCCATCAATTATTTTTTGGTCATTGGGAAATGAATCTGGTGTGGGATACAATAATGCAGCTCGTGCATCATGGGTTAAGGATTATGACCCTACTCGGATGATTCATTTTGAGGCATATATGCATAATGGTGGTTCTAGGCAATATGGTTATGGTCTTGATTTTATGAAAACGAATCGTCCGGCAGTGAATCCGCCGGAGCCTCCGGCTGTTGATGTTGTGAGTACAATGTACCCTTCAGTAGAAGGAATTATAAAGTTGGCAACACAAAAGTCAGAAGTCCGTCCTGTGTTAATGTGTGAATATGCGCATGCCAAAGGGAATGCTTTGGGGAATCATCGCGAATATTGGGATGCAGTTAAAAAATATCCTCGTTTAATCGGTGGATATATTTGGGATTGGGTAGATCAAAGTGTCATTCGGAAAGATAGCGTGACGGGTAAAGAATATTTTTCTTCGATGAATGGTACAAATGGTTTGGTATTTGCAGATAGAACAGTAAAACCGGCATTGTACGAGTGTAAGAAGATATATCAACATATCAATTTTGAGTATAACAATGGAGTGTTGGCTATTAAAAATGAATATAATTATTTATCGCTTTCTTCTTTTGATTTTTCGTGGAAATTGATGGATAATGGAAAAGTCGTAAAAAGAGGGGTATTGACAGGTGTCAATGCTGCTCCGGGGACTGTGTCTAAAGTCCGAATTGATGCAGATTATTCTGGGTTGAAAGGGGAAGTTATATTAGAAGTTAATGCTAGTCTTAAAGAAAATACTTTATGGGCATCCAAGGGGTTTGAAATAGCTTGGGAACAATTTACCTTACAAAAGGCAAAAATGGTATCAATTAATACAGTTTCAGAGGGGGATAAATTGTCTGTCGAAAAAAATAAAAATGGAATAAGAATTTATAATGCTAATATAGATATTGTATTTGATTCAAGAACCGGATGGATTCGGAGTTGGATTGTTGCAGGGAAAGAGTTTTTGGAGAAAGGTCCCCGGCTCAGTTTTTGGCGTGCTCCAACCCATAATGATGGTGGATATAAACCGGAAGGGAATGAAATATCCCGTCAGTGGGTTCGAGCTGGATTGGATAGCCTCCAACATAAGTTGAAATCATTTAATCAGAAAAATATTAATGGAGATTCGATTGTTATTTTGACTAAATATCGTGCTCAAGAAGTAGGGAATGAGGCTTATATTGATTATTCGACAAAATATACAATTTATTCATCTGGGAAAGTGGTAATCAGTACAGATTTACAGCCTCATAAGAGCATTATAAGTTTTGCACGTGTAGGATATACAATGACTGTAAAATCCGGATATGATAATTTTTCATGGTATGGATATGGACCTTTTGATTCTTATAATGACAGACATTCTGGAGCTCGTCTAGGTTTGTATCGGGGAACTGTAGATGAACAATTTACTCATCATGTATATCCACAGGAAAATGGCAATAAATATCGTTGTTCTTGGGTATCATTGTCGGATAATAGCGGTACGGGACTTATTGCGGAAGGTATGCCTTATATCCAATCGAGTGCCATGCACTATTCTCTTGAAAACTTATCGGAGGCTGAGAATGAGAGTCAGTTGAAGCATATGGACGATATTACATGGAATATAGATTATAAGACGTATCCTATAGGAAATCGGAGTTGTGGCCCTCCTCCATTAGAAAAATATATTCTTTTTGCAAAACCAATGTCTTTCAGCTTTAGTCTTTGTCCTGTAATTAATGATTGAAAAAATATAACCCAGATAGAAAGCTCAGATTTTAAAAATAGCCTTTTAGATATATGAGAGGAAGATTTTGTCTTCCTCTTTGTATTTTAGTGAGTGTTATATTGATATTTATTTGTTTAAATAAAAAAAATGAGAAAATGAAAAAAATATAGGAACTATTGTAAATATCAAAACGATTTTGTATTTTTATTTTCATAATCAATACAAAATAAAAAATGAAGTTAGAGTCCGGATTATTTAGGACACCTTGTAGCAGTATAAAGCCTGCGCGGGGATGTTTGTTGGTGTCTGAACCGTTATTGACGGATTCGTACTTTCAACGTTCGGTTATATTTCTGATTGAGCATAATGCTGAAGGTACAATGGGACTCGTTTTGAATAAGCCCTCGGGACTTGTTTTAAATCGTCTGGTTGAAGGATTGGAAGAATTAACTGAAATACCAGTCTTTTGCGGGGGGCCTATGTCGGGAGACAGATTATATTATTTACATACATTAGGGCATTTGGTTCCTAATGCAATAGAAGTTGGAAAAGGTCTTTATATCGGAGGTGACTTTGATGTTATAGTTTCTTATTTGAGAAGTGGTAATAATATAGAGCATAACATTAAATTTTTTATTGGTTATAGTGGCTGGTCTTCCGGTCAGCTTTCAGAAGAAATAGAAGAGCGTGTATGGGCTGTAAACAATAATTATTTTGTTGAGCAATGTATCTCTCAAGAGGGGGATTTGTTTTGGCGGATGGCTGTTGAAGGTTTGGGGGATGAATATCGGACATGGCTCAATTATCCTAAGCTCCCTTATTTGAATTAATTGAGATTTGGGGTTCAATTTTTTGCATTAGAATGACATCCTCATATTGGAATGCATTTTTTTGAATCCATTCATGTAGATATCCGCATTGAGTAAATCCACAATGGGAAAATAGTTTGAGGCTGTATGTGTTGTTTTGGGGAATATGGGCATATAGCTGGTGCAAATGAAGAAATTCAAAAGTATATTCAGAAAGAAGATTAAGTGCTTCAGTCCCGAATCCTTTATTTTGCTCCCCAGGAAAAATAAGAATTCCGATTGCAGCCCTGCGGTGGTGAGGATCAAAGTCAAAAAGGTCTATTGTCCCAACAGTTTTTTTATCTTTGTTACATGTAATCATGAGTCTGAGTTGGCGGGTTTGATATATATCATTTTGTCCGTTTTGTAAATATTCACGTAAAGTAAATCGGGAATAGGGCACTAATGTGCTGCCATATTGCCAGAGAGAAGAATCATTTTCACTGTGGTAAAGAATATCGAGGTCCTCTGGCTCCAAAGCTCTTAAGTGAATATTTGTTCCGGAAAGGTATTTCATTGATGTTTAATGCTTTATCAATTGTTAACTTTTAAATGTTTCATTGAAAGGAAGCCGATTTACAATAGAACGCCCTAAAGTTACCTCATCAGTATATTCCAATTCATCACCAACGGAAACTCCTCGAGCGATGATAGATATTTTTATATCATAAGGGACCAATTTCCGAAATATATAAAAATTAGTAGTGTCTCCTTCCATAGTTGCACTTAGTGCAAGGATAACTTCTTTTATTCCTCCGGCAGCTACTCGGGCTACTAAAGAATCTATTTCAAGATCAGAGGGACCTACTCCGTCCATAGGAGATATTACACCTCCAAGAACATGGTATCTGCCTCTAAATTGTCTGGTATTTTCAACAACCATTACTTCTTTGATATTTTCGACAACACAAATTGTACTGTCATCTCGAGTTGCATCATTACACAGAGCACATATATCACTATCTGATATATTATGACATATCTGACAGTATTTTATTTCTTTACGGAGTTGTATTATTGTATTTCCGAATGTTTCTACAGATTCTTCTTCTTGACGTAACAAGTGCAATACTAGACGCAATGCTGTTTTTCGTCCAATACCGGGAAGTTTGGCAAATTCATTTACAGCATTTTCAAGTAAAGCAGAAGAGAAAGGCTGGCTCATTTTAGTTTTTAATTTACGATTTTTCTTTGATGTAACCGTTGCGATATGCAACTAATAATTTTTTTAAGTCTTGTATTTGAGTTATTAGCTCTTTTCCTATATCTGTATCTCTTACCATCATTCGTTGGGAACTGAATTCAAGAATGAAGCTGGTAGATATGATGTCTATCCCTTCTTTGATTGCCTTTTGTGTAGACTGGAATGGCTCATGTTGAGCCAGTTGTAATCCTCTGGAATGATAAATAAGAGTGTATCCGGCTATTCCGGTTTCAGATTGATATGCTTTGGAAAAACCTCCATCGATGACAAGAAGCTTTCCCCCTGCTTTTACGGGTTTCTCTCCTTTTATTGTTTTTACAGGAATATGTCCATTGATGATATGGGAGTGTTTATCATTGATGCCGAATTCATTCAGAATCATATCACATACAGATTCTTCATTCCGGAGCTCATAATAGTATCCTTTTTTTTCTTTAGACAGAGATTTGTCTTCAATAAAATAACGTTCAAATGTTGTCATTTTATCTTTGTCGAATGAGGGCGAATCTTCTCCACACCATAAGTACCAGGTATAATCCAAAGCATAATTGCGGTCGATAGAGTCTTCATCATCGAAATAAGCGGTTCGTATCAGTTGGTCTACTTTGTCAAGGAGAGATTTTCCTTTATATTTTTTCCCTCTGATTTCTACCTCTTTAAATGTACCATCGGCATTTAGGGGAATGGAGGCATGAAATAATAAATTGGAATTTCGTACGAGATATATACCACCGTGAGCGTATAGACATCTTATATGTTTGCGCAATTTTTCACTATTGACAAATGAGTGCCGAAGTTTGCAAATAAGATCTTCTTCGTCTTCAGTCAAAGAAAATGGGTTTTGAGGATCTATTGTCGGAAAGGATACGTCTTTTAATGGATATTCTTTCCCTTCTAACAATATAGTCCCTTTTTCATAATTTATCTTATTTAATAATAAACGGTCAGCCATTTTGAATTCGGGATGATTCAAAATGATTTGTGCTTCAAGTTTAAACTGGATTATGGTTATTGCTTTATGCATTTGAGCAATGAGCCGAATCGTTTTTTCATTATGCACTGTGGCATCGTTTATCTTAGGCATGAAAACGTTACAGGGATCATCTTTATATCTCTCCATTGCGAAAGTTGCTAAAGGTAGCAAATTGATACCATATCCATCTTCGATTGTACCTAAATTAGCATATCTTAGTGCAATACGGAGTACGTTGGCCATGCATGCTGTATTACCAGCAGCAGCTCCCATCCATAAAATATCGTGGTTACCCCATTGTATATCGAAGTTGTGGTAGTTACATAGAGTATCCATGATAATGTGTGCTCCAGGTCCTCGGTCATAGATATCGCCAACGACGTGTAATGTATCGATAGTCAGTCTTTGTATTAAATTGCACATGGCAATGATAAAATGATCGGCCCGTCCGGTTGTTATGATTGTGGAAATAATGACATTAAAATAAGCTTGTTTATTGGGATCTATTTGGGACTCATGTAACAATTCCTGCAAAATATAGGAAAATTCTGTTGGTAAGGCTTTTCTAACTTTTGACCTTGTATACTTGGAAGAGACATTTTGACAAACTTTTATGAGTTGATGTAATGTAATCAAGTACCAGTCATCCAAGTCATTCTCTTCCGATTTTACAAGTTCAAGTTTTTGTTCAGGATAATATATCAATGTACAGAGTTCTTTTTTTTCATTTTCACGTAAAGTTTGGCCGAAGATCTCATCTACTTTGCGTCGTACAGTCCCTGATGCATTCTTAAGTACATGCAAAAATGCCTCATATTCACCGTGTATATCAGTGAGGAAATGTTCTGTGCCTTTGGGCAAATTAAGAATAGCTTCCAAATTGATTATTTCGGTACATGCATCCGAGATGGTTGGAAAGTTATTGGATAGCAGCTGCAAATATCGTAAGTCGGATAGGATTTCCTCGGTTGATATTGTATTTGATTTAGTCATAGTTATAAGTCATTTCAATCTTCAAAAATAACCTTTTTTTTTGAAATGTCAGGATTATGTGGTGTTAATCCTTTATATTTGCATGAAACAACTATGAAAACGATATGGAAATTAAAAATGCACAATTTGTAATAAGCAATACAGATGTTAATAAGTGTCCTGATACAGGATTGCCTGAATATGCTTTTATTGGTCGTTCTAATGTTGGGAAATCATCGCTTATTAATATGTTGACCAATCATAAAGGATTGGCTGATACATCGTCCATGCCGGGGAAGACACAGTTGATAAATCATTTTATAATTAATAAAGAGTGGTATTTGGTTGATTTGCCGGGTTATGGTTATGCTCAACGAGGAAAAGAAGGTCGTGAGAAGATAAGAAAGATAATTGATGCTTATATTATGAACCGTGAGCAAATGACTTGTTTGTTTGTTTTGATAGATTGCCGTCATGAACCTCAGAAAATAGATATGGAATTTATGCAATGGCTGGGAGAAAATGGAGTCCCTTTTTGTATGGTATTTACTAAAATAGATAAATTAGGCCCGGTTCGATTGAAGGAAAATATAACAGTATATAAGGAACGAATGATGGAAACTTGGGAGGAATTACCTCCAATATTTGCAACTTCTTCGGAAAAGAAAGTAGGACGTACTGAATTACTTGATTATATAGAAATGATAAATAAGAAATTGAAGGAAGCGTTTTGATTTTTAATAACTATTTGTTTACAAGATATAACGTTATATATAGATAAAATTTAAGTAAACTCTAAACAAGATGGGTATTTTGCAGTTTTTTGTAATGAGTAAATCGGTTTAGTTTCTTTTATCTAAATGTATACTACTATGATGAAAAAAGATGATTTTATGAGAGAAGCGATCGCTATCTCTATTGAGAATGTGAAAAATGGGGGAGGACCTTTTGGTGCTGTCATAGTGAAAGACAATGAAATTATAGCCCGAGGTGCTAACCGGGTGACTGCATCAAATGACCCGACAGCGCATGCCGAAGTCAGTGCGATTCGTGAAGCTGCAAGAAAGTTAGGTACGTTTAATTTGAGTGGGTGTGAGATTTATACTTCATGTGAGCCTTGCCCTATGTGTTTGGGGGCTATTTATTGGTCTCGGTTGGATAAGATATATTATGCTAATAATAAGGTAGATGCAAAAAATATTGGTTTCGATGATTCATTTATCTATGATGAGTTGGAGCTGAAGCCATCAGAACGGCATTTGCCGTCGGAGTCTTTGTTGAGGACAGAGGCAATTAAAGCGTTTGAAATGTGGGATAAGAAGGTAGATAAAATAGAATATTGATTACTTGAAGATAAACTTTAGAAGGCAGGTATAATTGATAGTTATGCGTTGATTATACTTGTTTTTATATATGTCCCTAAAATGCATTGTGGAGTAATTGGATATATTCTATTTTAGTATTTTTATTACTATAAGGTTTCGAGTTTTATGCTAAACTAAAAAAAAATAGATACCTTTGTTTTAACTTAAAGTCGTATAATATAAGTTTATGAATAAATTTTTTTATTATATACTTATAAATGAATGTTTAAGCTGTTCTGGAGAATCCTATATAGTAAAATGAAATAAAGAATAAAGATGAGTAATTGGTTTGAATGCAAGGTTAAGTACGATAAAATGATGGAGAATGGCATGCAGAAAAAAGTTTCTGAGCCTTATTTGGTGGACGCTTTATCGTTTACTGAAGCTGAAGCAAGGATAATAAAAGAAATGACTCCATTTATTTCGGGAGATTTTTCGGTGGCAAACATAAAGAGAGCAAATATTAGTGAACTTTTTATGGATGAGACCGGAGATAAATGGTATAAATGTAAAGTGAATTTTATAACGCTTGATGAGAAAAGTGGAGCAGAAAAGAGAACAGCCAGCTATATGTTGGCCCAAGCTTCAGATTTGCAAAGGGCATTAGAAAATTTGTTGGAGGGAATGAAGGGCACTATGGCTGATTTTGAGGTTGCTTCTGTAACCGAAACCCCTATCATGGATATTTATCCTTATGCAGCAGCTGAAGGTTCTCCTGTAAAACCCTCGGAAAATTCTGATTTAGCGCCGCAAGAATAATATGTATGAGTCAAATAGCTGAAAATATAAAAAAGATAAAAGGGTCATTACCTGATGGCGTTCGTTTGGTAGCTGTATCTAAATATCATACCGTAGAAGCTGTTCAGGAAGCTTATGATGCAGGTCAAAGAATTTTCGGTGAAAATAAAGTTCAGGAGTTATTGCAAAAATATCCAGCTTTACCGGATGATATTGAATGGCATTTTATTGGACATTTGCAGAGAAATAAGGTAAAAATGATTGTCCCTTTTATCTCGCTTATTCATAGTATTGATTCTCCCAGGTTATTGGCAGAAGTTAATAATGCTGCTGTAAAAGTCGGACGGGTTGTCGATTGTTTATTACAAATCCATATTGCTCGGGAAGAAACCAAATACGGTTTTTCCATAGATGAATGTGATGAATTTTTGAGAGGAGGAGAATGGAAAAAATTTGATTATATTCGTATTTGTGGAGTAATGGGAATGGCAACTTTTACTGATGATGAAACAGAGGTACGTGAAGAATTTGAAACTTTAAAGCAATTTTTTGACCGGATAAAAATGAGTTATTTTCCCAATATAGAATATTTTAAGGAGATTTCGATGGGAATGTCTGAGGACTATCCGATTGCAATAAAAGCTGGAAGTTCGATGATTCGTGTCGGTAGCTATATTTTCGGACCAAGAATATACTGAAAAACATACAATTTGATTTTGATATGCAGACATTACAGACGAAGTATGCAGGTTTAACCTTGCGAAATCCTATTATTATCGGAAGTTCGGGTTTGACGAACACAGTAGATAAAATTAAAGAACTTGAAAGAGCTGGTGCTGGAGCTGTAGTTTTGAAGTCTCTTTTTGAAGAACAGATTCTGATGCAATCGGAACATTTATTGAAAGAGGCAGAATCCTATCCTGAAGCATATGATTATGTTCGGGAATATGTGAAATCAAATGATATAAAAAGTTATATTGATTTAATATCTGATGCGAAGAAATATACTTCTATTCCTATTATTGCCAGTATAAATTGTTATGAAAAAGGAAGTTGGGCCGATTTTGCTCAGCGTATCGAAATTGCGGGTGCCGATGCCATTGAAATTAATATCTTGAAAATATCTACGGATATTGAGGAAAAACCGGGAGAATATGAGCAGTTACATATCGATATTTTGAAAGAGGTAAAAAGTAAAGTTAAGATTCCGGTAACTTTGAAATTAGGGCAGCGATTCAGTAATATTGTTGGTGTAGTAAATCAGCTTAAAGCCAATCAGGCTGACGGAGTAGTATTATTCAATCGATTTTATCAGCCGGATATTGATATTCATAAAATGCAATTTACATCTGGGACAGTGTTTAGTTGTTCTTCAGATTTTAGTAATACTATTCGATGGATAGGGATTGTATCAGGAAAAGTGCCTAATCTTAATTTGGCCGCTTCTACGGGTATACATGAGCCGGAAACTATGATTAAGGCTATTTTAGCCGGAGCATCGGCTGTCGAGATTTGTAGCATTTTATATCAGCATGGAAATGGTATTATATCTCAGATGTTAACTGTGTTAGAAGAATGGATGACAGAACAT
The DNA here is from genome assembly GCF_001403595.1 of Gabonia massiliensis. NCBI lineage: Bacteria > Pseudomonadati > Bacteroidota > Bacteroidia > Bacteroidales > Porphyromonadaceae > Gabonia > Gabonia massiliensis. The sequence goes on from NZ_LN877940.1 coordinate 1,078,089, forward strand.
GGTTTTAGTTCTATTGACGCATTCAAAGGGATACTTAATTTCAAAAATGTTCCGGACCAGTCTTATTATGAACGAGTCCAATTTATGAAATATTTCTCTAATCGGGATTGAGTTCGTTTTCCCAATTTTAGAATATTGAAAATGTGATACATTTTATTTTCATATTTTTATAATTAAAGTATAAATGAAGTAAAAATGTTCAATTTTATGTTCTAAAACATGTCTTTTATAAGTGTTTTTAAAACAATAAGCGTTATTTTTACACCCAATATTGTTAACTTATTTTTAATACTGAGATATCATGGTAAACGCAGGTATATCGTTTGAGGCAACAGCTTCTGGGTTGAATCCATCAGATTTTAATACAGTAATTAATGGAAAAGATGTCCGTTTATATGTCCTGAAAAATAAAAGGGGGGCAGAGCTATGTATTACAAATTTTGGAGGTATCGTAGTTTCAATTTCTGTGCCCGATACATCGGGAAAACTTGTTGATGTTGTTTTAGGTCATTCTAATATAACTGATTATCAGAATAGTCCGGAGAAATATTTAGGAGCATTAATTGGTCGTTATGGAAATCGTATAAAGAGAGGCGAATTTGTTTTGGACGGAAAATCGTATAAAATACGGTCAAATAACCCAGATTGTTCTTTGCATGGAGGATTAGTAGGATATAATAATGTAGTGTGGNAAGATGCACAAAGCCTTGACTTGACATATGTGTCTCCTGATGGAGAAGAAGGTTTTCCTGGGGCATTGACGATACATGTAAGGTATTCATTGACCGATGATAATGCTATGAAAATAGAATATATGGCTACTACAAACCAAGCAACGGTAGTGAATCTTACTCATCATTCGTTTTTTAATTTGAATGGAGATGGTGGAGGAGAGGTTACAAATCATGTTGTAACTATAAATGCACCTTTTTATACTCCGATGGATGATAAATCTGTACCAACAGGAGAGATTGCGAAAGTGGAGAATACACCCATGGATTTTATGACTCCACATGTTGTTGGTGAACGTATCGATGAGCAATTTGAGCAGTTAATATTTGGTCGGGGATATGACCATAATTATGTTTTAGCAAAAAGATGGCCGGGAGAATTGACTTATGCTGCAAAAGCTGTGTCTCCGAAAACCGGTATCTGTATGGAAGTATATACGACAGAACCGGGGGTACAATTATACACGGGAAATTGGTTAAATGGATTTGAAGGAAAGGCAAGTAGAAAGTATACGGAACGTACTGCGATTTGTTTTGAGACCCAGCATTTTCCCGATTCTCCTAACAACCCGCATTTCCCTTCAACAGTTTTACGTCCAGGGGAAAAATACACACAAACCTGTATCTATAAATTTGGAATAGAGAAATAATTTGATGAAGAGAATAATAATCTGATTTATAAACTTAAAAATTTTTGTATCATGACACAAAAAAAGAAGAGCGGAAATATTATTGCCATTATTGCGATGATTTTCTTGTTCGGTATGATTTCTTTCGTAACTAATTTAGCTTCACCTATGGGTGACGTTTTAAAGTACCAGTTTGGCGTAGCCAACTGGATGGGAACTTTGGGTGTATTTGCTAATTTTATTGCGTATGCAGTAATGGGATATCCTGCTGGGAAAATGCTGCAGAATCAAGGATATAAGAAAACTGCCCTTGTCGCTATTGCAGTAGGCTTTGTCGGGGTGGGTATTCAAACCATTTCTGGTTTTGCCGGTAGTTTTGGTATTTATCTTTTAGGTGCGTTTGTCGCAGGATTTTCAATGTGTTTGCTTAACACTGTTGTAAACCCAATGCTTAATTTGCTTGGTGGTGGTGGTAATACGGGAAATCAGCTCATTCAGTTGGGTGGCTCGTTTAATTCATTAGCCGGTACTGCGGTTATTATTCTGACAGGAGTTTTGCTTCCTTCTATTGCTAAAGCACAGATAAGCCATGTATTTCCTTTGATGTATGCAGCATTAGCAATTTTTGCATTTGCATTTATTGTTATTTTGTTGACAAAGATTCCTGAAAAAGAGAAAAGTGAAGTAGCCAGCATTGAAAATTCGAAATACAGTCCGTTATCTTTCCGTCATTTTATATTGGGAGCTATCGGTATTTTTGTGTATGTAGGTGTTGAGGTAGGTATTCCTAATGTATTGAATAAATGGTTACAGAATCCAGACCTTGATGTATTGCAATTACGAGGTGTTGAGGGTGCTGAAGCTATAGCTGGTTCTGTAACAGCTACTTATTGGTTATTGATGTTAGTAGGGCGTTTGATTGGTGCTGCTATTGGTAGTAAAGTTTCTGCCAGAGTGATGTTAGGTACAGCTTCTATATTAGGTTTGATTTTGGTTATGTCGGCAATTTTCGCATCTCCTGAGACTATGGTTAACATGCCAGCTTTCAAAAATAGCCCAGAAGGTTTATTTGGTATTGTCAATATTCCGGTCAATGCTATGTTACTTGCTCTTTGTGGCTTGTGTACCTCTATTATGTGGGGGGGTATATTCAATTTGGCTGTCGAAGGTTTAGGAAAATATACTGAGCAAGCATCTGGTATTTTTATGATTCTGGTTTGTGGCGGTGGTATTTTACCTTTGGTGCAAAACGGTATTGTTGATTTAGCTGGAGGTATTGGGTATCTTACTAGTTATTGGTTGGTTATTGCTTTATTTGCATACCTGTTGTTCTATGCCCTTGTCGGTTGTAAAAATGTAAATAAAGATATCCCTGTTGAATAATTTGCTCATTAGTTTTTTAACGAAAAATAAGAAATGATATGAATAAGAAATTAGTAACAGATAAGTTTGTAGAATTATTTGGAGAAACCGGAGATTTTTATTTTTCACCGGGACGTGTTAATTTGATTGGTGAACATACTGATTATAATGGAGGATTTGTACTTCCAGGAGCCATTGATAAAGGTATGTTAGCTTGTATCAAAATAAATGGAACGGATAAGGTTCGTGCTTTTGCTGTTGATTTGAATGAGTATGCTGAATTCGGTATGCAAGAAGATGATGCACCAGAACAAAGTTGGGCACGTTATATTTTTGGGGTTATTCGTGAAATTATGAAGCGTGGCGGTCAAGTGAAAGGGTTTGATACTGCATTTTCTGGAGATGTGCCATTGGGAGCCGGCTTGTCTTCCTCGGCAGCATTAGAGAGTACATATGCTTTTGCATTGAACGATATCTTTAAATTGGGTATTGATAAATTTGATTTGGCGAAAATAGGTCAAGCTACAGAACATAATTATATTGGTGTGAAGTGTGGTATTATGGACCAGTTTGCATCGGTATTTGGGAAAGAGGGGCATTTGATTCGTCTGGACTGTCGTTCATTGGAATATGAATATGTGCCTTTTAATCCGAAGGGGTATAAAGTTGTACTTGTCGATTCTGTAGTAAAACATGAATTAGCTTCCTCTGCTTATAACAAACGTCGTGAATCTTGTGAGGCTGTTGTAAAAGCTATACAGAAGAGACATCCTGAAGTAGAATTACTACGGGATGCAGATATGGCTATGTTGGCAGAGGTGAAAGGTGAGGTAACAGCGGAAGATTATATGCGTGCTGAGTATGTTATCGAAGAGATACAGAGGCTACTTGACGCTTGTGAAGCTTTGAAAAAGGGCGATTACAAGATTGTTGGAGAAAAAATGTATGGTACCCATGAAGGTATGAGCAAATTGTACGAAGTAAGCTGTGAGGAGCTTGATTTCTTGAATGATATTGCCAAGAAATGTGGCGTTATCGGTTCTCGTGTAATGGGTGGTGGCTTTGGAGGTTGCACTATCAATCTGGTACCTGAAGATAAATATGATACATTTGTTGATACAGCGGTAAAAGAGTTTACGCATAAATTTGGAAAGGAACCTAAAGTTTATCCCGTTAAGATAGGTGATGGTTCTCGTAAATTATAATCTATTCATATTTAAAAGAGTGTCCTAATGAGCAATTTTATATGCTATAGGCACTCTTTTTTTAACTTTTATACTCTTTTATAAAATGACTCCACAGAATTTTTACAAAGGACAGGCCCGCTTTTTGGTTTCTGTTGATTGCGTAATTTTAGGCTTTATAGGAAATGATATTAAATTATTGACATTTCGTCGAAAAATAGAACCGAATGTCGGAGGATTGTCTTTATTGGGAGGTTTTGTGTACGAGGATGAGACTATTGATGAAGCTGCTAATCGGGTTGTATCTGCACTGACAGGATTAGACAATGTTTATATGGATCAAGTAGGTGCGTATGGGAATTTGGATAGAGATCCGGGAGAACGGGTGATATCGGTTGTATATTATGCGCTTATCAGTATCGACGATTATAAAAATAGTATTATTTCAGCTAGTGATTCTCAATGGGTTAATTTGGATAGAGCAGAAGAGCTTATTTTTGACCATAAACAAATGGTTGATGATGCAATAACTCAGCTTCGTCAGCAGGCAGCGCTTTTTCCTATTGGGTTCAATCTTTTGCCCGAAAGATTTACTTTGACTCAGTTACAAACTCTTTATGAGTCTATCTATGCCGAAAAGTTAGATAAGAGAAATTTCAGAAAAAAGATATTATCAATGAATATTTTGGAACGTCTTGATGAGAAGGATAAGATTAACTCAAAAAGAGGTGCTTATTATTTTGTATTTAATAAGGAAAAATATGAAGAAATGTTACGTCGAGGGTCCAGTTTTTCGATATAGATGATAATGATGTTGTAATTATTTTGAATTAATTGATTTTTAAGAAGTTTGTTGATATTTCTAATCTTTTATCATATTACATTATTGTATGGTGTGTGGTGATATAATCTGTTTCTTTGTAACATGGTTTTTAAGATAAATATCGAGATTATGGATATGCCATGCTTTTTTGAAATTGTTTATGAATAATAATCATTATCTTTGTAAAAAAATAATACAATATTCCCATGAATGATACGAAAATTCTGAACAAAGCTGCCGATAATATTCGTATACTGGCGGCATCTATGGTTGAAAAAGCAAAATCAGGGCATCCTGGAGGAGCTATGGGAGGAGCTGATTTTGTGAATACTCTTTTTGCCGAATTTATGGTATATGACCCGAGTGATGGGAGCTGGATAAATAGAGATCGTTTCTTTTTAGATCCTGGTCATATGTCTCCGATGTTGTATGGAGTACTGACTCTTGCCGGGAAATATACCCTTGAGGAATTGAAGCAATTCCGCCAGTGGGGAAGTTCTACTCCGGGGCATCCTGAAGTTGATTTGGTTCATGGAATTGAAAATACTTCCGGGCCGTTGGGACAAGGACATACAATGGCTGTTGGGGCTGCAATAGCCGANGACTTATGCGTTTATATCAGATGGAGGAATTCAAGAGGAGATTTCTCAAGGTGCAGGTCGTATTGCAGGATTTTTGGGGTTGAGCAATTTAATCATGTTTTATGATAGTAATGATATACAGCTATCTACCGATACTGATGCTGTGACACATGAAGACACTGCGGCCAAATATAGAGCTTGGAATTGGAATGTACTGGAGATTGATGGTAATAATGCTGAAGAAATACGAGGAGCCTTATTGGAAGCACAGCAAGAAAAGAACCGTCCGACTCTTATTATTGGTAAAACAATAATGGGTAAGGGTGCAGTCTCAGAGGATAGTCAGTCTTATGAGCGTAAGTGTTCTACTCATGGGCAGCCATTGACTGCTGCGGGGGCTTCGATATCAAAAACTATTGAGCATTTAGGAGGGAATCCGGAAGAACCGTTTGCCATATTTCCTGAAGTGCAGAAGTTGTATGCTGAGCGTAGAATTGAATTAGAGAAAATTGTTGCTAAGCGTAAAGCTGAACAATTTGCTTGGGAAAAAGAGAATCCAGAGAAAGCTATTTTGTTACATCAATATTTTTCAGGAAAAGTTCCCGATATAGATTATAAGTCTATTGTTCATAAACCTGATGTTGCTACTCGTGTTGCTTCATCAGATGTGTTAGGTGTATTTGGAGAACAAATAGGGAATATGATTGTTTCTTCGGCCGATCTTGCAAATTCTGATAAGACTGATGGCTTTTTGAAAAAAACTCATGCTTTTATAAATGGAGATTTTACCGGAGCCTTTTTGCAAGCTGGAGTTAGTGAATTGACTATGGCTGCAATAATGAATGGAATGGCTCTTCATGGCGGTATTATTCCAGCTTGTGGAACATTCTTTGTATTTTCCGATTATATGAAACCGGCAGTACGATTGGCTGCCTTGATGGAAGTTCCGGTAAAATATGTTTGGACTCATGATGCTTTTAGAGTGGGAGAAGATGGTCCGACTCATCAACCGGTGGAACAAGAGGCCCAAATACGTTTGTTGGAGCAGTTAAAGAATCATCATGGACGAAATAGTGTATTAGTACTTCGTCCGGCTGATAGTGCTGAGACAACTGTCGCTTGGAAGTTGGCTATGGAAAATATATATACACCGACAGCATTGATTCTTTCGCGTCAAAATGTTAAGGACTTACCAGCTATCTCGGGTGACCGTTATCAAGAAGCTCTGCAGGCTGCAAAAGGAGCATATATCATAATGAAAGATGAGAATCCTGATGTCGTATTAGTTGCAAATGGATCAGAAGTTTCTACATTGGTAGCTACAGCTCCATTGTTGAGAGAAAATGGAATAAAAATTCAGATAGTATCAGCTCCATCTGAAGGGCTGTTTTTCAATCAAAGTAAAGAATATCAAGAGAGTGTAATACCTTCTCATTTACCGGTATTCGGACTTACTGCTGGGCTACCTTCTTCTATGTATCGTTTAGTGGGGAAAAATGGAGTTGTATGGGGATTGGACCATTTTGGGAATTCTGCTCCATATAAAGTTTTGGACGAGAAGTTTGGTTTTACGACAGAAAATGTGCTGCATCAAGTAAAGATGTTATTGAATAAGTAAGAAATACAATTTATAGAATGGAAGGAAGAGTTTCGGGAATTTGCATCCGAAACTCTTTTTGTATAATATGGGGATTTATTCAAAAAAATGTTTGGATGTTTCTTTGTTGGATATTATATTTACAGAACTAAAAATCTAAAATCTATACTTCATGAAAAATAGGCTACACTTTATAACAATCTTCTGTTTTATCGCAATTTTGTTTATTCGAGAGGCTGTAGGTCAGAATTATGCACAGATGACAAACCTGCCGACTATTTATATTAATACGGTCGATAATAAGCCTATAGTAAGTAAAGAAGATTATATAGATGCAACACTTTATTATGTAGATGAGACTGGTGTGAAAATATATACCGAATTGGGGATAAGAGGTCGGGGAAATTCGACATGGGGTTTGGAAAAGAAACCTTATCGAATCAAATTTGAAAAAAAACAAATTTTTATGGGACCGGATCGAGCTAATGCGAAAAGTTGGACTTTATTGGCCAATTTTGCAGATAAAACATTGATTCGAAATGCTGTAGCAGCCTGTATTGGGAGTTTTGCGGGGCAACCATTTACTGCTGGAGCTCAATTTGTCGATTTGGTGTTGAACGGAACCTATTTGGGTAATTATCAGTTGTCCGACCAGATGGAGGTGCGTAAAAAACGTGTAGATATTGACGAGCAAGAAGAAATTCCTGCAGAGGATGCGAATATTACAGGTGGTTATTTTTTGGAAGTAGACGGATTTGCAACATCTGAGCCTGTATATTATAGAACCAGTCGAGGAGTATTGGTAACGGTAAAATCTCCGGATGAGGAAGTGATTGTTTCTCGGCAATTGGAATATATAAAGAACCATATGCAACTTTTTGAAGATGCTTTATTTTCTGCGGATTTCGCAGACCCAGAAAATGGATATCGGCCTTATGTAGACTCGTTGACTTTGGCCAGTTGGTATATTTCGACAGAATTAACTGGGAATGTAGATGGTTTTTGGAGTACGTACATGTATAAGAAAAAAGATGATCCGAAATTTTATTGGGGACCACTATGGGATTATGATATTGCGTTTAATAATTGTAATCGTGTAGGAGATGTTTCCGAGAGCTTGATGTCCGAGAGAGGATTTGGCTCGGATTTGACTCAAAAGTGGATTTTGCAAATGTGGAAAGACCCTTGGTTTGTTCGGTTGATTAACAGGACGTGGAAGGAATATGTGGAGCGTGGAATAGAAAATCATGTTATGAATTATATAGATAGTATCGCAGCAGTAATAGACCGTTCTCAAACTTTGAATTTTCAGAAATGGCCTATCAATCGTCGAGATTATAATGAGATAGTTCTTTTTAGTACTTATCAGGAAGGAGTTGATTATTTGAAATCTTTTTTACATACTCATTGTAATTATTTGACTAGAGTTTTTGAAGAGGCGGAGCGCAATATAAAAGATCCAACACCAGATTTTGTCTTGGATACGAATTATTATTATCGTATATTGAATAAGGGAAGCGGCAATGCTGTTGATGTTTTGGATGGGAGTATTGGGAAGATATGTACATGGTCTCCAGCTCAGGAGCGAGAATCTCAACAGTGGGAAATTCTTCCAGTAGGGGATTATTATCAATTGATTAACCGGGCTAGTGGTTTGGCTTTATATGATAATGCCGAGGAAGATGAGACTGGTTATAGAATAGGTTCGCAGTTAGAACAAAAAAAGTCTTCCAGCACCCAATTTCGTCAGCAGTGGAGCTTTATACCGATAAACACAGAAAACAGCTATGTAATTGTCAATAGGCAAACACAATTGGCGATGAATAATGAAGGTGGGGGAGTGAATAATGGAAATAGCGTATTGAGTTGGACTAACAATGAGGAAAATGGGACGAAGGATACTCGTCAATGGCATATAGAGAAAGATGAAAAAAAGGTAGTAACATCTATAAAATCTACTCGATGTGAAATGCAATATGTCGTGTTGTATAATTCGAGAACAAAACAACTTCATTTCGAATTTAAAGATGCTGTCCGGTTGGACGGCAGTGCTGAAATATATGCAGAGAATGGCAGGCTTATGTTGCAATTTGCAATGACGGATTTTGTCGATTTGTCTCATTTGAGAAAAGGGGTTTATATCCTTAAATGGGTAGAAAAAGATAAGAAGCGTTCTGTAAAACTTTTAATTCGATAATTGAGGGATGTATAACATTCTTTTTTCAATCGAAAAAAACAGGTTCTGACAAATAAGTATAATAATGAGAAATATAGCTTTAGACTTTTTTGAGATTGTAGTAGTTTTATAAATAAGCAAGGTAAGTAGGAATATATTTCCATTTGTGATGAATATAGAAGTTGTTTAAGGAATTTATATTGTGAATGCTTTGTATTTATATAGAAAGTATATTTTGGAGAATATCTATTTTTAATTTACTTTTATAATTGGAAATTATAAAAAATAGATTTTCAACTTATTCCTTTAAAAGGTAAAGGGATTATTATTTCTCTTGTATTTAAACAGGAAGTATCGTAATTGTAATTTTTTCTTTTACAGATATGTACGGTTGGCATTTTTTATGGTAGCGAATGTGTGTTATCATGAATAATATATTGCTAAATAAGGTTTAGGTTGGATAGTAAACCTATAATAGTATGGAGCTGAATTTTGTTCGTATAAAAGATTCTTCTAGCGCTTCTTTTTCTGAAGCTATGGATTTATATCGCGTTAGTTTCCCTATATATGAACAACGTTATTTTAGGAATCAAATGCAGATATTAGAAAAATCTGATTACCATTTTTGTTCTATATATGAGGGCGAAAAATTTGTTGGTATTTTATTATATTGGGAAACTTGTACATCTATTTATATAGAACATTTTGCTATAAAATCTCAATTACGAGGAAAAAATTACGGGTCAGAGGCTTTAAAATTATTGATAAGAGATAGTTCTAAAACTGTTATTTTAGAAATTGATCCTCCAAAAGATGAGATATCTGTACGGAGAAAATATTTTTATGAGAGAGTCGGGTTTGTTTCCAATCCGTATATTCATATACATCCTCCTTATAGGAAATATTTTTCGGGACATAGTTTGATCGTAATGTCCTATCCTTCTTTACTGACTGCTATAATGTATAATGATTTTGTGTCTTATTTAAAGAGTATTTGTATACCTTGATTAATGGACGTTTATTGATGGTCTGTTTGTAATAGATAAATTTCCGAATAAATCATTACGGTTGCGTTCTATTGCTGGTGCTACCCATTCTTCAGGAATAAATTTCCATTCGTTTTTGCATTCAGGAGCAATAGTTCCTTTTTGATGGATATATTGCATTATATCAAAACGAAGATCATTATCAGAAGTTTTGACAATTCGGTCTTTAATTTTTTCTTTGGATATTCCTGCTCCTTTTATAAGCATACCATCGTCTCCATTGGCCCGATATGAATTTATGGCAACTTTATATGTTTTATCAAGGTCGAATGAGGAACCATCGCTCATACTGATAATATTAATTTTATTTCCGTAAGGCTTGGTAACATCGACTGTGTATTTGATTCCCATGGCAGAGTCGAAGTTATAACTGTTGTATAATAATTTTTTATTTATTCCAGTATATTGATTGTCAAATAGTAATAAATCATCTTCAGGGGATTGCATTTGATTGGTCCATAGAGAGTAGGAATGCTCTAAATAACCTTTAATCTCTTTTCCGGTAAGTAATATGGTGTGTAATCTGTTTTCATATTTGTAGAGCTTGAACATGTCACGGAGAAAAATTTTTCCGGCTTTTATTTCAGTATCAAAAAATAATGGTGCTGTAAATGAAATATCGGCTCCGGATATTTTTAGTTGTAATTGGTTTATGAAGTCACAGAAAGCTGATGGCCCGAAATAAGAATCTCTTGTGCTGATAGTTTGGGTTAGGGTTCCAACTGGAGAATTTGAAAATTTTTGTATAGTATCATATGCTGTAATGAATTGAGCCATAAATGCACTATCAATATCGCAGTTGGATGTATTTACTAAAGCTCCGCTAATAGACTTCGAGATTAGAGTATTCCGTTTCTTTTCAATGATAATTTCGGCACGTGCTATGTTTAACCCTTGACTCCCAGGATTTAGCAATAGTACTTTTTCTCCGTTTTTATTGGTTATAGTACGACATAGTGCATTATGGTCATGTCCTAATAAAATAATATCAAATCCGGGTATGTCTCGTGCGATAAGAAATGATGCGTTTTCCTCGAATTTTACGTTTCCGGATTTAGGCTTTTCACCGGAATGAAAAAGACCGATAATAATATCCGCTTTTTCTTTTTCTTTTATTATGGGTAACCATTTGCGAGCAGATTCTTGCATGTCATCGAATTGTAGCCCCGACCATAAGTCTTGGGGAACCCAGTAGGGTATTCTTGGAGTAAGCAATCCTAATACGGCAATTTTGATTCCTTCACGAACAAATATGTGGTAAGGTTTTAAATAAGGATTCCCGGTTGAGGTATTGATTATATTGGCTCCTAAGTATGGAAATTTACATTGTGCAAAGTAGCGATCATATACCGAGTGTCCTGTTTCTATATCATGATTACCGGGTACGGCAGCATCATAATCCATATAATTGAGAATACGAGCACCCAGATGTGGAGATACTGTATCTATAAAGTTGTAGTAATATGAGGTGGGTTGTCCCTGTAAAAAGTCTCCGGCATCGAAAAGTAACAAGTTTTTTCCATATATGTCCCTTTGCTGCTGTATATAAGTTTCTATTCTGGCAAGACTACCTTTTCCCGGAGTATCATTTAAAAAATCATATGGAAAATAATTCCCATGAATGTCACTGGTTTCGATTATTTTAAGTTTTATTCCTTTAGCAGAAAGTAAGTGGATACAGAAAGAAAAGAATATAATTGAGAATATAATTTTGAACTTTTTCATAGTTATAGAAGTTTTTAATAGTAAGCGATATCAGTCAAAACTTATTTGAGCTTATGAAAATATTTTTAAACTATATAGGCTATTTTTATTTTTCTCTAATGGCAAATTAATATAATAGTGTTTAGAAGAGAATAAATCAAACTTAAATTGCAGTTTCATACAATAATAATTTAAAATAAGCTCGTACAAATATAAATATTTTATATATATGATTGGATTATAAATTATTGAAAATTTATGATTATGCAGAATATTTATTTTTGAAGTATTTAATTTTGCTTTACTTTTATAACCCAAAACTACATAAATAATATATGCTAAAATTTAAACCTATTTCATTAGAAGACAGAGATATAATAACTTCTTTTACGCTGAAAGGAGTGTATCGCAATTGTGATTTTTCCTTTGCTAATATGTGTAGTTGGCAATTTTTGTATGGTAGTGAATATGTTATGATAAATAATATGTTGCTGATAAGATTTTGGTTGGAAGATAATCGTCCGGCTTATATGTTACCTTTAGGAAAAGGAGATTTATCCGAAGCGATAAAACTATTAGAAAAAGATGCAAAGGATATGGGGCATACTTTGTGTTTACTTGGAGTTACATCAGATGCTGTTTTATATTTGGAGAAGCTTTTTCCCGGGGAATTTCGTTTTATACAGGAAAGAGATTATTATGATTATATTTATTTGAGAGAAAATCTCGTTGGATTGGTAGGGAAGAAGTACCAGTCTAAGAGAAATCATATAAATAGATTCAGACAGGAGTATGATAATTATCGTTATACTTCGATAACTCAGGATATGATTGCACAATGTTTGGAATTAGAAGCAAAATGGTGCATAGATAACGATTGTGCCGAAAATGAGGATTTGCTGAACGAACGTCGTTCAATGACATTTGCACTTGAACATATGGATGAGTTAGGCATATTAGGAGGCGCTATTTGGATTGGCAATGAGATTGAAGCATTTACATTTGGTGCACCTATAACATCGGATACATTTGGAGTACATGTAGAGAAAGCGAATACGGAAATAGATGGAATATATGCTGTTATTAATCAGGAGTTTGCTCGACATATTCCTGATAATTATTTATATGTAAATCGAGAAGAAGATTTGGGTATTCCAGGGCTTCGTAAAGCCAAGTTATCATACCACCCGACTATTTTGCTCGAAAAAAATGCAGCTATACGGTGTAAACAGGACTGAGTGTATATAAATTTAATGTATAAAATTGTTAATGAATGCGATAAAAGAAAAGGTCCGAGATTTATGGCAGAATTGTTTTGATGATTCGGAAGATTTTATGAATCTGTATTTTTCGACTAAATATAGTGATGAAAATACATTGGTAAAAGTAGAAGGAGGCTTGGTCTTATCTGCGTTACAAATGTTACCATATACAATGACATGTTGGGGGAAAGAAGTTCGGACATCTTATATTTCTGGGGCTTCTACACGACTCGAGTATAGAGGGAGGGGGTTGATGAAAACTTTACTGTCAGAATCTTTTCAAGTGATGCGTAATAGAAAAATACCACTTTCTATTCTAATACCTGCAGAAGACTGGCTATACGAATATTATCAGCGAATGGGATATGTTTCAGTTTTTCGTAGAATAGAGGATATATATACAGATTTACCAGCATTTCTGCCTGTATATGAAGAGCATACGGTAGATGAGCTGTTTACTTATTTTTCTACTCACATGAGGGAGAGAGCTTGCTGTGTACAGCATTCGTTTGATGATTTCAAAGTGATTTTAGAGGATTTTAGATTGGCAGGAGGAAAGGTTGTATCCATTTCTGGTTTGAACAATGATATTCGAGGAATGGCGTTTGCTGTTCCTTGGTCGGGACGAGTTATAGTAAAGGAATGGATTTATGATGATGAAGAAGCAAAACTTGAGCTATTATGTACTGTGGGGGGTATTTTCCCAAATATGGAGATACACTGTTTTTCGCCTGTAACAAAGGATTCAAGCGTATCGTATGTAATGGGGATGTTGCGTATTATAGATGTATATAGCTTATTGTCTTTTTATGCATCGTCACATCCGAAGGCATCTTTTTGTTATCGAATAAAAGATGCGTTTGTTTCTGAAAATAATGGTTTATTTACGGTAAATAATGGTATTTGTATACACCAACCTGCTTTATCATATAACTCTGTCAAAGAGATAAATGTATTTGATTTAGCTAACTTGTTATTCGGTCAGTCTGGTGAGATAAACTCGGGATTAATTCCCTATATGAGCTTGATGCTGGAATGAGTTGAATCTTTTTATTAGTAAATCAGCATATTACAGTATTTAGGATGTTCTGAAGATGTGTGACAGAAGCTACGATAATATTGGCTCCTGCCTCATATAGTTCTTTTTCAGACCCATATCTGTATAATACACCTATAGATTGTATATTGTTTGCTTGAGCGCCTTCTATATCATGTTTGCGGTCACCAATCATGATTACATCTGAAGGATTATCAATTTTGTTGGATTTCAAGACGTATCGTATCACATCTGTTTTAGTCGAACGTTTTCCATCCAAGGTGGCTCCTCCTATAAATGAAAAGTAATGAGACAGATTAAAATAGTCTAATATTTGACGTGCAAAAATTTCAGGTTTTGAGGTTGCCAGCATCAATTTGCGTCCGGACTTTTTTTGTTGTGCTAAGAGTGCAGGTATGCCATCGTATACTTGATTTTCGAAAATACCTCTTTTTGAAAAATATTCTCTATATTTTATTAATGCTATTTCTGCTTGTTCATTAGAAAAGCCATAAAATTCACGGAAAGAATCTTTTAGAGGAGGACCGATAAAAGTACACAACTGATGAAGATCATTTTCTTCAATGCCAAATGATGCAAGAGCGTATTGGACAGAGTGGGTAATGCCTATCATTGGGTCAGTTAATGTCCCGTCTAAGTCAAAAAATAAATATAGCTTTTTCATAAGTTTTTATCTGAAAATGCAAAGTTATTTTAAATTCTCTTTTTACCTCTATTGAGAGGTATATAAAATAAATTTCATGTAAATATCATATAATTAATGGATTATTTTTTTAGCCTTTATTTAGAATCAAAAAAGTATGGCAACATATTGCATAATTCAAAAAATGAATATATCTTTGCATCGCAATTGAAAAATGGTGAATGTAGTTCAGTTGGTTAGAACGTCGGATTGTGGTTCCGAAGGTCGTGGGTTCGAGCCCCATCTTTCACCCCCCCTTTCCTTTAAAAGAGATTTACTTGGAGTGAATCTCTTTTTTATTGATTAAATTCCTATATCGCGTCAGTTGATTTTGAAGACGGATAGATTCCAAATATAATAAATACCCTATCCTTAAAGATAAAAGATAGGGTATAAATAGGAAAATCTGATGTTTTATTTTAAAAATGGTAAGCTGCGGCTATTCCAAAGTTCCAGAATCCTGGGTCAAAAAAGCCTTCACTATGCCCACTGGTAACAACCCCGATAACTGGACGATAATTTATATCGAGGGAAATAGGTACTTTTTTAAATTGACATCCGAAAGCACATGAACCCGCGATGCCAATTAATACACCTGAGTCGTCAAAATCATAAATACCAAGTGCTCCTCCGACTCCCGCGTTCAGATACCATTCGCAAGTTTTGGGAGTCCAATTCCATTGACAACAGCGCCAATTATAGATGCCTGTTACAGACAATCCGTTATAGTCAGGTATAGCAAGAGTAAATTGAAGAAAGTTTTTTGCACTTAAATCTCTTTGATAGAGCAATTCTGCACCAGCACCTAACCGCAATCCTATTGCATTCTTTTGTGCATTAGTAAGTCCTAAAGAAGCAAAGCAGATAAATGTGATAAAAATTAATCTTTTCATAATTATATGGAATTAAAAATCTATATCATTATTTATCTCAAATATAGCAAAAACTTTCTATGCTTTTTTAGTTTTAAAGGAATAAATATATCTTATTTTAAATCTGATGCTTTTTGTTTATTGTAATAAATGATTCTTATTTGTTTAGATTCAATTCAACAGGTTCAATTTTATCTTGGGCAGCAATGTATTTAAATAAGCCGGAGTCTGTTCCTATCCATATGTCTCCATTTGAATCGGAAGATAAGCAATGAACTGATCCATCTATTTTGCTATGTGTATAAGTAATAAAATTGTTCCCGTCATATTTATAAATTTTTTGATATGTACATAGCCATTTATTATTATACTTACTCTATAGCAATGTCAGAAAACATTATAATCTGATTGTTAGAATCTACATTTGGGTAATCAGACTCTGGTAATTTAAATACGAGAGATTCACCATTTGTCGGATTGTAACTTTCGAGTGAAAATGAATTTTCACAAATAATCCAAAAAATCCCTTGTTTATCTATTTCTATATCCTTTATGCCGATGCTAGAAATATTTACAGGAGTGATTCCTTTTGTTATGTTTGATAAGGGCAATTTTGCTAAGGACCAAGTGCCTTTAACATCTTTTTCTTCACAAAAGCCACCAAGCCATAAAGTTTGGTCTTTATCTATGTAAATTGTATTAAGAAAGGCATATATATAAGTAGAAGTCAAGTTATATCGTTTCCAGATTGTCCCGTCAAATTGAACTAAGTCAGTCCCTCCTATGAGGCCGGCCCATATGTCCCCATTTTTCCCGATATATAGATGGTTGCACACCGTGTTATCACGTAATTCTGAATTATCTTTGTTGTAAAACGAACATTGTTTTCCATTAAATTTGATAATTCCATGAAATGGCGAAATACCCCATATATTTCCTTCTTCATCTTTAGACAAATTGGTCAATACTGGAGGTATACCGTTATCCTGTTCTGTATATAATATAGTAGCTGTATTTTGTTTTTGATATTTAATAAGTCCTGTAGAGGAAGAAATCCATAAGTATTCACCATCATCCAATAGGTCATCTACAATAATTGATTGCGATGAAAGATATGTTGAGAAGTGCATACTTATCAATGTTATTAGGAGTTGGAGTATTCTTTTTCTTTTCATTTTATTTATTTTATAATTTCTTATTTTTTCACTTGAATTTTATGATGGTAAATTGAAGTATTCTCTTCTATGCAGAGAACATAATATCCTTTTGTTGTAATACCTAATGTAGATAGTTCTATTGTAACAGATTTTTTTCCAAAGTTTTCGATATGTTTTCCTAAAAATTGACCGGACATGTCATAAGCTTTAACTTGAAGTATATTTTCTCCAGTTATTGTGATTTGATGGGTTGAGGGATTTGGGTATATTTTATGTTCTGAATTTGTAGTAAAATATTCTTCCCCCGATAACAGAAAGTCTATTTTTTGGATATTATCTATTGACGGATTATAGCAAAACAACTTGTTATCGGCCAATATCCAAATGTACCCATTTTCATCTGGGACCAAATCACGGATTGTCTGTGTCAGTTCAGGATGACTATAAGTGGTAAATTGCTTTCCATCATATCTTGTTAATGTACCGTCGATATTACCCAACCATTTGTGATTATAAGTATCTATTACTAAACTATAATGGTTTCCAGGTCCAGAGTCTTTAATATAGGAAAAATGTTGACGGTCAAATTTTATTAAGAGGAGAT
Source organism: Gabonia massiliensis (assembly GCF_001403595.1). Classification (NCBI taxonomy): domain Bacteria; kingdom Pseudomonadati; phylum Bacteroidota; class Bacteroidia; order Bacteroidales; family Porphyromonadaceae; genus Gabonia; species Gabonia massiliensis. Next base: position 1,095,556 of record NZ_LN877940.1, read on the forward strand.
TTTGGTTGTAGTTAGTGGACATCCATAGGTTTCCCTCAGAATCTTCATCTATTGCGGTAATGGATAGCCATTGCAATTCTTTGTAAGTTATTATCCCTCCAGTTTTCGTAAAACGCCCAAAAGTCCATCTCCAAGGAGGTGATATTTCATTATATCCACTAAACCAGGTGATGCCCTCTTTGTCTTCTAACATGGAAAGAATGGAAACGGAGCTTCCGACTGTATTGAAGTTCCATTTATTGAAACCTAAATCGTCAAATTGGATTAAGAAGGCGTTATTGGTTTCAAAGAGTAATCCCATCCATTTGCCGTTATTTTTTCCTACAAGAAATGAGTTGTTTACCCAGCTGTGTTTTTCCTTCCGGTTGAGCCCTTTTATTGTGTATGGAGTTGCATTTTGTCCATCAAATGTATAGATTTCTCCATATTTTTTCATAATCCATATTTTCCCAGATTTGTCTTTACCTAAAGAACCTCCTGGGGCATTATAAGTTAGTAATTCTCCTGTATTTTTGTTGTATTTGTTTAACTGATCGTTGATACTTAGCCAAAGGAATTCTCCATCGTTGAGTAATTGACAGGCCTTTCGTTGTGAAATAATAATTTCAGGAAATAGAAATAGCATTGAAACTAAAACTATTATAATTTTTAGGGGGACCATTGAAGTTCTCATGGCTAGTCTGATTTTATTATTTAATAATAATTTTTTTGATATTTATCCGATTATTCACTATGTAACGAACAAGAGATATATTCCAGGTTGTATATTTTCATAATTCCATTCTTGTTGATTTACCTGGGAATTTGTTGTTCTTCCATTGTAGATAGTCGCTATTTTATTTCCATTTAAATCATAAATATCAACGATTACGAAACTGTTTGGTTCTGGACGAATGTCAATACTTAATAATGAGTTTGTAATGTTATTTTCTCATGATATTAGGTATTTGAAAAGTGATTATAAGTTAATACAAAGATAACATTTTTTATTAAAAAAGAATAGCTGAAACTATTTTTTTAGTTTGTTTTTTAGATAATAAGTAAAAGTGTAATTGGTATTCTGTGTTTTATGGAAATAAAAAAGGAGAAAGTTTAAATTTCTCCTTTTATTTTGTGGAGCATAGCGGACTCGAACCGCTCACCTCAACACTGCCAGTGTTGCGCTCTAGCCAGATGAGCTAATGCCCCTTATATTTTTGCAGTGCAAAGATATAATGATTTTTGTAAAAGGCAACGAAATCGAGAAGTTTTTTTTACATTTGTCGTATGGTACATATTGTGCCTTGTAAGAAGGATTGTAAGTATGATTATATTTAATACAACATATCATGTGGATGATGAGCTGGAGGCCTCTTTTATAGCTTGGTTAAAAGAGAATTATATTCCGATGGCTCTACGAAGGGAGGAACTTAGTGAACCCCAATTGTGTCGAGTAATGACCACGGGAGAAGAGGATGGTAGTAGCCTTTCTCTTCAGTTCCATGTACAGGATACAGAGGCTTTATCTTTGTGGTATAAAGAGATGGGAGTGGAATTGACAGAGGCTTTGGTATCTCGTTTTGGAGATAGGGTTGTGGGTTTTAATACACTACTCGAGGTGATAGACTGATAGATGAAAGAGAGAATTATAATAGGAATCGATCCGGGAACGAATGTAATGGGATACGGCATATTACAGGTTTTGGATAATAAGCCTCAATTGATGGCTATGGGGGTATTGCAGTTGAGTAAGTTTGAGAATCATTATATGCGTTTACATCGTATATTTGAGCGAGTGCAGGGACTTATTGACCAGTATCATCCTGACGAGATGGCCATAGAAGCTCCATTTTTTGGGAAAAATGTGCAGTCGATGTTGAAGTTAGGACGAGCTCAAGGGGTGGCGATGGCAGCAGCTCTTTCTCGTGATGTCCCTATCGCAGAATATGCTCCTTTGAAGATAAAGATGTCTATTACCGGTAATGGTAGTGCATCAAAAGAACAAGTCGCAGATATGTTGAAACGGATGTTGCATATTTCAGAAGAGAATATGCTACCACAGTTGGATGCAACAGATGGATTAGCGGCAGCTTTATGTCATTTTTTTCAAACAAACCGTCCGCAGACAGAAAAGACATATACTAGTTGGAAAGATTTTATGGCGAAAAATCCGTCAAAGGTGAAAAAGTAGGTAAAAATTTTGGTCAGTATTTATTAGAGAATGAAAAGTATAACAGAATTACTGAATGATCGGATTTTGATTCTGGATGGTGCAATGGGCACTATGATACAGCGTTATGGGCTAACAGAACAAGATTATCGCGGAGATCTTTTTATGGATACTCCCGGACAACTGAAGGGAAATAATGATTTGCTGTGTCTTACTCGGCCTGGGGTGATCAAAGAGATACATCGAGAGTATCTGGATGCCGGGGCAGATATTATAGAAACCAATACATTTAATGCGACTTCTGTTTCTATGGCAGATTATGGCATGCAGAAGTATGTTTATGATATAAATTGGGCTGCAGCGCGACTGGCACGAGAGATTGCAGATGAATATACTCAAGCCCAACCGGAAAAGCCGCGTTTTGTAGCTGGTTCGGTGGGTCCTACCAATAAAACTTGTTCGATGTCTCCAGATGTAAATAATCCAGCGTTTAGGGCATTGACATATGATGAACTGGTAGCAGCTTATAAAGAACAGATGACTGCACTTCTTTTGGGAGGAGTTGATGCATTATTGATAGAAACTATATTTGATACATTAAATGCTAAAGCTGCTATTTATGCTGCAGAATTGGCGATGGAACAGACAGATACGCAGGTTCCTGTAATGTTGTCAGTTACATTATCTGATGTGGGAGGACGTACGCTCTCAGGACAGACATTAGAGGCTTTTATAACGTCAGTGCAACATGCTAATTTATTATCGGTCGGGTTGAATTGTTCGTTTGGAGCCCATGATATGAAACCTTTTTTGAAGCAGATTTCATCTATAGCTCCTTATTATGTAAGTGCTTATCCTAATGCAGGCTTGCCTAATCGATTTGGGGAATATGATGAGACTCCGGAAATGATGGCAGCTCAAGTGAAAGAGTTTATTGATGAACGTTTGGTGAATATTATCGGTGGTTGTTGTGGCACGACACCAGCTCATATTGCACAGTATAGTACATTACTTGCAGGAGCAGAGGTACGTCGTCCGGTAAAATCTCCTGATTGTTTATGGTTGTCGGGGTTGGAACGATTAGAAGTACGTCCTGAAAACAATTTTATAAACGTGGGAGAACGGTGCAATGTTGCCGGATCACGTAAGTTTTTACGTTTGATAAATGAAAAAAAATATGATGAGGCTCTTGAAATAGCACGTACCCAAGTGGAGAATGGTGCTCAGATTATAGATATTAATATGGATGATGCTATGCTTGATGCAAAGTCTGAAATGATTACATTTTTGAATTTGATAGCATCAGAGCCTGAAATTTCGAAAGTCCCTTTAATGATAGATTCTTCCAAGTGGGACGTTATAGAAGCTGGACTGAAATGTGTCCAGGGGAAGTCTATAGTTAATTCTATAAGTTTGAAAGAGGGAGAAGAGGTATTCCTTTCCCATGCCCGCCAAGTTAGGCGGTTAGGGGCAGCTGTCGTTGTTATGGCTTTTGATGAAAAGGGACAAGCTGATACGTTTGCTCGAAAAATCGAAGTTTGTGAAAGGGCTTATCGTTTGTTAGTAGATGTGGCTGGATTTAATCCACAAGATATAATCTTTGATCCTAATGTTTTGGCAATAGCAACAGGAATAGAAGAACATGTAAATTATGCAGTAGATTTTATTGAAGCCACAGAGTGGATTAAGAAAAATCTTCCGGGTGCACGAGTGAGCGGAGGTATCAGCAATTTGTCTTTTGCATTTCGTGGAAATAATTATATCCGAGAGGCTATGCATGCAGTTTTTCTTTATCATGCTATTGGTCGAGGATTGGACATGGGAATTGTAAATCCGGCTGCGACTGTTACTTATAGTGATATTGCACAAGATGTATTGACTGTAATCGAAGATGTGGTATTGAATCGTACTCCTGATGCGACGGAACGTTTGATTGAGTTGGCTGATAAGTTAAAAGGGGAATACGAAGGGAAGAAGGAGGAAAAAGTTGATATACGTACCGGTATGTCTTTAGATGAGCGGCTCGAATATGCTTTAATCAAAGGTGTATCTGAAGGGTTGGAGGCTGATCTTGCAGAAGCTATAAAAGTATATGGCAAAGCTGTGAAAGTGATAGATGGTCCTTTGATGAGTGGAATGGACAAAGTTGGTGTGTTGTTTGGTTCTGGTAAAATGTTTTTGCCTCAAGTTGTAAAGACGGCTCGAACAATGAAAAAAGCTGTTGCAATATTGCAACCATATATAAAAGCAGAAAAAGGAAAGAACACGGAATCTTTAAAAGCTGGAAAATTTTTGTTAGCGACAGTAAAAGGTGATGTGCATGATATAGGTAAAAATATTGCTGGAGTTGTACTTGCTTGTAATAATTATGAAATTATAGATATGGGGGTGATGGTTCCTACTGAAGAAATTGTACGTAAAGCCATAGAGGAAGATGTCGATTATATTGGTTTGAGCGGATTGATAACGCCCTCTCTTGAGGAAATGTGCCATGTAGCCGAGGAGATGGAGAAAGCTGGACTAAAGATACCGTTGATGATAAGTGGTGCAACCACATCAAAATTGCATACAGCGGTAAAAATAGCTCCATGTTATAGCGGACCAGTAATACATGTGAAAGATGCATCGCAAGACCCTTTGGTTGCAGCACAATTGGCAGGAGAGACAACACGGAATGTTTATTTAGAGAAACTGTGGGAAGAACAAGAAGCTTTGCGGCAGTCGATAGGGGAAAAAGTCAGTTTAGTATCGTTATGTAAATCTCAGGAACGTCGTATCTATATTGATTGGGATAGTTATATTCCCGTGGAGCCATTCGGTCCTGGGGAGTTGACACAGTGTCACTTTTCTATTGCGGAAGTACGGAGATATATTAATTGGATTTATTTTTTCAATACTTGGAAAATTGGAGGGAAATATGCTTCAATAACTGCTATCGATGAGTGTAGCCATTGTAAGACTACATGGTTGTCATCGTTTTCTGAAGAAGAGAGACCAAGAGCTATAGAGGCTATGCAATTATATAAGGAAGCCAATGATATGCTTGATAAATTAGAAGCTTTAGGAGATGTAAAGATAGAAGCTATATTTGGCGTTTTTGCTGCTAATTCTCGGGAAAATGCAATTGTCTTGCACAAAGGAAATGAGCTTATTGAGATTCCATGCTTGCGTCAGCAAATAGAGAAAAAAGATGTGGATACACCTTACTATTCATTGGCAGATTTTGTAATGCCGGAAGATAAGATGCGTATGGACTATGTAGGGGCATTTGCTGTCACGTCTGGACAAGTTATAGAAAGGATGATTAGACATTATCAAGAAATTGATGATAATTATAATGCTTTGTTGTTGCAATCTTTGTCAGACCGATTGGCAGAGGCTGCTACAGAATTGCTACATTATCGAGTAAGAAAAGAATATTGGGGATATGTCCCTGAAGAAAATTTATCGATGAAGGATTTATTGCAAGAACATTATCAGGGTATACGTCCGGCAGTGGGCTATCCTTCACTTCCGGATCAGTCGTTGAGTTTTGTTTTGAAAGATCTTGTAGATTTTGAAAGAGTAGGAATTTCTTTGACTGAAAATGGAGCGATGAGGCCAAATTCTACAATCTCAGGATTGATGATTGCTCATCCTCAATCGACTTATTTTTTGATAGGGAAAATTGATGATGAACAACGTGCTTGGTATTGTCGGTTGCGTAACATGACTGTTGAGGAATCTTACAAATGGTTGTCTGTATAAATTTTGTTTTGAGGATAGAGTTATAAGAGCCTTTTATTTGTTTTTATAAAGGTAGCTTGGTTATTTTTTTAATATAGACAGATTCTTGATTTTATTGTAAGTTCATCTACGAAGATATTCCTTGATTGTTTAAATATAATATTTCTCTGTTTTTGTTTCTTTGGCATATTGATGAGTTTCTCCATTTTTGAGTTCAAATATGGTTATTCTGAATGTTGAGTTTGGAAGTGTAAAGAATGAAAGGTTATGTAATAAAGATAACAGTTCTTATGATATTGTTTTTTGTTTTTTATTGAGAAATTATATATTCTTTATTAAAGTAGAGTGCGATATTTTGATTTATCCAATGATTTTTATCGTTGGTAATATCGGTAATAAATAATAAGGGAGGTTTTACAGATAATGGTTTTACTATGATTTCTTTATCAGAATTTTGATAGAGAAGATAACGTTCTTTCATCTCTTTACCATATTGTTTGGCATCTCCATTTTGTAGAATTTCTACTGCATTATGAGTTGATGATGCAGAACGGAAAAGTGTAGAACCCAATGCAATTGTAATTGTCAGATATGCTAGTACTGGATATTTATTAATGAATACTTTCATTTTGTTTATCCAAATACTATTGCAAAATGTTGTGGTTCTACGACAGAAGTAGCCACAATAATAAAACAAGTTGATTAGCAATAACCAGAAAAAACTGTATTTTATAATATTGACCAGACGACCAGGCCCTTCATTGTTCATAGCGAAGAAGGGAGGAGTATACATAGCACAATAAATTCCGAAAGAGATAATGGAAATGAGAAGGGGGTATTTGAATTGAAAGGATGATTTTTTTGCTGTTTGATATACAAAAGGTGATAATATTAAGAAAACAATAAGTTCGGGAATTTTTATCCAGTGTATTAGATTTTTTCCCCCTGTAAAGATAGATTTAATGATTGCAATAATAGGGTTTGGTGTATCGGTATAATTGGCTTGCCTTATTTCATTGCCTGGAGCTATAATGTTGATACATAATCCTATTGTAAGGAATAGAACAGATAGATATGCAGCAGTAGGAATCTTCTTTTTATGAATGAATGCAAATATAGAGGCCGTAATAATTATTAAAGGAAGAGTCAGGCCTGTCGAAAAATTACCTCCACCGATAAAAAGAGATAAGAATATACATATAATATTATAAATTAATTTGTGATTTGCAAGAGAAGATTTTAAAATGCATCCTAAAAGAATAAGGGAGCATGCAAAATAAAATCCATAAAAAATGCTGCCGTTGTACCAATAAAAAGCTTCTACTCCATTGACAGGGAACAAAAGAGTAGGTATAAGCAGACATGCACAGACTGTAAGATATATATATCGAGATCCATTGCAGATATCCATAATTAGTATCTTTAAAAACCATAAATAAGATAGTATTAAGGAGGTTATAATAATGAAAGGTACCCAGGTGTATGCATGTACCCCGAAAAGGGAGGGTTGTAAAGCCATAAGGAAAATAGCACTATATGTCCCTTGCCAGTGGTAATATTTTTCTTTAACCATTTCACAGGCTTCTTGTAGAACCGGGATCAAGGAATGAGTTTTTTCCCAAGCTTGGTGAGTGTTGATACTGAAACTGTAATCATCTGCAGCTGGGTAATTGTACGGAGCAATCATAAATAAAGGTATGATAGCACATAATACTATAAACCAGCAAATTATAGTAATTATTTTTGTTGATATGTTATTATTGGGAATTGATATTTCCGATTGCCTTGTTTCCATAAAGCAAAATTAGTAAAAAACAAATATAGGTAAAGAACTTTTTAAATCTTAATTTGTTATAATAAATATCTAAAGAAATGGATAATGGGTATTAAGAAACTTTTTATAGTGCTATATCTGTTGATTCCGGTTTCTCTTGCTGCCGGAAGTTTAACTGATAAAATAATTAACAATTTGTATAAAATTAAAAATTATCGGGGAATAGCCGATTTTTATGTGACTTTGCCTATGACTGATGAAGATGTACATTATCGTCTTTATATGTCAAGTCGGGTATCTGAAAACGATACATTATGTCCATATGACTATTTTATAGAAGTAGAGTCTGATACACATCCGACACTTTCCGGGAGTTTTATGACTTATTTTGATGGGAATTATTTCAGTTTTGGCAATGGTCGTCTTCGTGAATATCATGTCGATGAAAATGCAGTACCTTTTACTTCTCGCCTTTCAGGAAATCATTTGATTTCGGGAGTACATCGTTCAGGATTATTTCCAGGAGAATTACCCCAAGAGCTTGCTTTCCGGTTGGAAACCTTTAAATCTAATCCAACTGCAAAAATTACAGAATATCCAGATACGATTGTTGATGGAAGGAGAGTAGATGCATTAGCGATAGAAGAATGGGGGAGTGGAGAATTAATGCGTTCTTTATTTATAACATTTGATATTGATACTGGGTTGCCGATAAATAAAGAAATTGAAAATAATCCAGGTCATATAGGTTCACAAACAGTGGTAACACACTATTTTGATAATCAGATAAATATAGATTTTCCTTCTGATTTTTTTTCTGAAGAACGATTGTTAAGAGAGAAATCTGAGATAATGCAATTGTATCGAAATAGTAATTATCGGGCAGAAAGTTTAAAAGGTAAAGAATCTCCTTTTTTTTCATTACCTTTAGCGTCTGGTAATGGTCGATTTGATTTGGAAAATTGCAAAGGGAAATCTGTAGTATTAGCATTTGTGGATACGGAAGGTAGCTTTTGTAATGATGTATTGGCTATTGCCAAAAAATTAAAAGATACTGATATATGTTGGGTGACGTTATATAGGGAATCGTTGGTAGATGAGGATTTACGAGAAAAATTAAACGGTCCAGGTATCGTTGTGTCAAATGCAGCATCTGTTGCAATGAGATATGGAGTCGTAGGGTATCCGACAGTTTTTGTTGTGAATAAGGTGGGAATAGTTACTGATATATATATAGGGTATTCACCTGAATTGAGAGATGAGTTGGAATCGGCAATAATGCAATAATATAATTAATAAAATTTAAAGTATGGCAAAAATAACATTCAAAGGAAGTCCTGTTTCTACCAATGGGGATTTGCCTAAAGTAGGGAGTAAAGCTCCATGTTTTAATTTGGTAAAATCTGATTTGAGCGAATTGAACTGTTGTGATTTAAAAGGAAAACGCTTGGTATTGAATATCTTTCCTAGTCTTGATACATCGGTTTGCGCAACGTCAGTGCGTAAATTTAATGAATTAGCATCGAAAATGGATAATACATTGGTCATAGCAGTTTCTAAAGATTTGCCTTTTGCTCAAAGTCGATTTTGTACGACGGAAGGAATAGAAAATGTGATTCCTGCTTCAGCTTTTCGTGCTACCAATTTTTCTCAATTGTATGGTGTTGAAATGATTAATGGTCCGTTGGCCGGGTTGTTGGCCCGTGCGGTTGTTGTTATTGATGAAGATTTCAATATCATTTATGAAGAACTTGTTCCAGAAATTGCTCAGGAACCTGATTATGATGCGGTAATAGAAGTGTTGAAGAA
>NZ_LN877940.1:1105055-1339037 GCF_001403595.1 Gabonia massiliensis
TAGAAGTGTTGAAGAAAAAATAAATCTCTGAGTATATTTTATATACGATTGCCCTGATGACAGTTTTACAAAAAGTTATCAGGGCAATTATTTTTAGAATAGGATGAATCGATTTTAAAAAGGAGTCTCATTATTATTACCTCCGGACAGAAAATCTGGGATATTGTTGTTTCCAGGCTGGAAGCCTATATCGGGAGGAATATTGTCTGTTGTAATGCCCGAAACAAAAGTATCTCCGATTTCGGTGTCGTCAGTAATGTTTTGGAACCGCGCATATTCACCTTTGAATCTTAACCGTATATTTCCTGTTGCTCCATTACGGTGTTTTGCGATAATAATTTCTGCCAAACCTAACAGGGAATGCCCACTTTCGTCCTCGACTATTTTGTAATATTCCGGTCTGTGGATAAAACAAACCATATCCGCATCTTGTTCGATAGCTCCCGATTCACGTAAGTCTGACAGTTGAGGTCTTTTATCTTTGTCTTGCCGATTTTCGACGCTACGATTCAATTGGGACAGAGCGATAATAGGTATGTTCAATTCTTTAGCGAGCCCTTTTAATGATCGGGATATGGTACTGATTTCTTGCTCACGGCTGCCGAAACTCATTCCGCTGGCATTCATTAGCTGCAAATAGTCAATAATGATGATTTTTATCCCATGTTCACGAACCAGGCGGCGGGCTTTTGTCCGAAGTTCAAATACAGATAGGCTGGGAGTATCGTCTATATAGATGGGCGCACTATACAAATCCTTTATTTTGGTCATCAATTGTTCCCATTCATAGGGAGCCAGCTGCCCACTTTTTATTTTTTCACCTGGAATTTCACATGTGTTTACAATGAGACGATTTACCAGCTGTACATTTGACATTTCAAGAGAGAATAAAGCAACCGGTGTATTGTAATTTAGTGCCATGTTTTTTGCCATGGATAATACGAATGCGGTTTTCCCCATAGCCGGACGTGCAGCAATGATTACCAAGTCAGAGTTTTGCCAGCCGGATGTCATTTTATCTAAATCGTGGAAACCTGTTTGTAAGCCACTGAGTCCGTCTTTCCGGTTCGATGCTATTTCCAGTAATTTTATGGCTTCCTCAATAACAGGGTCAATTTGGGTGACATCTTTTTTTACATTACGCTGGGAAATTTCAAAAAGTTTACCTTCTGCTTCTTGCATCAGGTCATCTACATCATTGGTTTCATCAAAAGCTTTGGTCTGTATTTCACTGGAAAATCGTATTAATTCTCGTGCTAAATACTTTTGAGCAATAATACGTGCGTGAAATTCTATGTTTGCAGCAGATGCAACACGACCAGTTAGTTCTGTAATGACAAATTCTCCTCCGACTTCATCTAATTCACCTCTCCTTCTTAATTGTTCGGTTACTGTTAGCATATCAACCGGTTTTTGTTGTAGTGCTAAATCTACAATAGCCGAATAGATAAGTTGGTGGGTATGTTCGTAGAAACATTCAGGTTTGAGTATATCACTGACTATTGAGTAGGCATCTTTTTCGAGCATTAAAGCTCCTAATACAGCCTCTTCAAGCTCTTTAGCCTGAGGAGGCAGTTTGCCTAACTCGTTGATTGGAGTGGCCGTTTTTTGAGATCTGTAGTTTCGTCTTTGTTCCATTTAGGAATTCAAGTTATAAAAATATTACAAACGTAAGGAAAGTTTTGATACTTGCAAAGTTAAAAAAAACATTCATATCTGTTGATAGTTGTTTTCTGCTTTTGTTCGATTAACTTTGTGGAAAATAAAAAGGATAAGACCGATAGTTAGGATTTTATTTGTTTATAGTAATTTGTTCGTTAAATGTAAATTATGGTTGTTTTTCCAAATGCAAAGATTAATCTTGGGCTTAATATTATATCAAAACGCCCGGATAACTATCACAATATAGAGACTCTGTTTTATCCAATAGGATTAAGTGATATATTAGAAGTGGTACCGATATCAGCATCCGTCGAAAGAAATTTGATAAGTCTTTCTGGTATTGTTGTTGATGGAGATCCGAAAGATAATCTGGTGATGAAGGCTTATCATTTATTGGCTGAACGGTTTGATATGCCGGCTGTTCAGATCTATTTGGATAAGAACATTCCGTTTGGTGCAGGTTTGGGAGGAGGATCATCTGATGCCGCGTTTATGTTACGTTTACTTCGGGATAAATTTGATTTGCCGGTAGAGAATGAGGAGTTACTTTCTTTGGCTGTAAAATTAGGAGCTGATTGTCCGTTCTTTTTGTTAAATTGTCCAATGATGGCAAGAGGCATTGGAAATGAATTTGAACAGGTTGATTTTTCTTTATTTGGAAAATTTATTGTATTGATAAAGCCTCCAGTGAAAGTTTCGACTCCCGAAGCTTATGCTTTGGTTAAACCTAATCGACCAGAAGTTTCTATTCCAGAAATTTTGAAAATGCCGATAAAGGAGTGGAAAGACCTTTTGAAAAATGATTTTGAGGAAAGTGTATTTTATCGTTATCCTGTGATACGTACAATAAAAGAAAGACTTTATTTTAAGGGAGCAGTATATGCATCCATGTCCGGGTCTGGCTCGTCTGTTTTTGGAATATTTGATCATCCGGTTGATGTAAAAGATGATTTTCCTACATGTTTTGTATGGCAGGGAAATTGTGGGTATTGATATATGCCTATGTATCTTTAAGGAACTGTATAAGCATTCAATCATTCCGGATTTTAGTGAACGTTTACTTTATATTGCTTGTTATAAGTTATAACGGATTATAACTTATATATAGTGAATTATGTTGAGCAAAAGAGTCAAGGATGTGCTAAATGCACAAATTAATGCAGAGATATGGTCTGCCCATTTCTATTTATCGATGTCTTTGTATTTTGGAGGAGAGGGATATCGAGGTTTTTCTCGATGGATGAAAAAACAATATAGAGAGGACATGACACATGCCATGCAGATGATGGACTATATGATTGAGCAAGGAGATCGGGTCATATTGCAAGATATAACTGGGATACCTACAGTATTTGAAGATATTGTAACAACTTTTGAGCAAGCATTGGTGCATTTGGTACGTATTACCGATGCTATAGATACTTTAGCCGATGTTGTAGAGGGCGAAAATGATAAGGCTACTCGGATATTTTTAGATAAATATATTTTAGGACAAGTGTTAGCAGAAGCCCGGATGAATCAAATTTTAACCCAATTGAAGCGGATGAATCAGGAAATCGGGGTTTATATGTTGGACAAAGAATTATATGAAGTTTGTGAAATAAAAGGGTAAAAACTGACAAAACAGCATTTTATGTGTGACAAAAGGTCGGATGAACCAATATTGGCAGTATATTTGCACCGTATTTGCCGAATGTCGCTTTTTTAATGCAAAATTAGGAATATAAAATAATAACGATATAATTATGGGCGAAAAGAAAAATAAAAAGAAGGATTTTCATGCCGCTTCGGAAGGAGATAAATCTCCAGATGTTTCGGAAAATATGAATGAAGAGCTAGTTGAGGAACCGGTGGAAGATACCGGTGATAGTATTTCTGATACTGACAGATTGGCAGAAGAAATTGCGGAATTGACAGCTAAAAATGAAAAGTTAAATAAAGATTATCTTCTGTTGATGGCCGATTTCGATAACTATCGAAAACGTACTTTGAAAGAAAAGGCCGATTTGTTGAAAAGTGGAGGGGAAGATTGTCTGAAAAATATTTTGCCTATTGTCGATGATTTTGAAAGGGGATTGATGGCCATCGGTGAGAGTGCTGATGTAGATGCCGTTAAAGAAGGAATGACTTTGATATACAATAAGTTTAAAAATTATCTGAACCAACATGGAATCAAAGAAATTCCGACAACAGGAGAAGATTTCAATACAGAATATCATGAAGCGGTAACTATGTATCCGGCTCCACAACCAGAACTTAAAGGTAAAGTAATTGATTGTGTGCAAAAAGGCTATACAATGAATGATAAGGTGATTCGTTTTGCCAAAGTGGTTGTAGGCGAATAAAACTTAATTTCATATTTTAATGAGCAAGCGAGATTATTATGAAGTGCTGGAGGTTGCAAAAACTGCAACTGTCGAGGAAATAAAAAAAGCGTATAGAAAGAAGGCTATACAATATCATCCAGATAAAAATCCAGGAGATAAAGAGGCCGAAGAAAAGTTTAAGGAAGCAGCTGAAGCTTATGAAGTATTGAGTGATCCTGATAAGCGGAGTCGATATGACCAGTTTGGGCATCAGGGCGTGAACGGAGGCTTCGGTGGAGGTTTCGGAGGAGGAGGTATGTCTATGGAAGACATATTTTCTCATTTTGGAGATATTTTTGGCGGAAGTTTTGGAGGTTTCGGTGGATTTAGTAGTGGGGGAAGTCGTTCCCGCCGACGTACTAATCGAGGTTCCGACTTACGGGTTAAAGTAAAGCTGACATTGAAAGAAATAGCTACAGGAGTTGAGAAAAAAATCAAAGTAAAGAAGTATGTCAGTTGTAAGGCGTGCAATGGAACAGGAGCTGAAAAAGGTACGTCTTATACGACCTGTTCTACGTGTAATGGCAGTGGGGTAGTAACACGGGTACAGCAGACTATATTAGGGGCAATGCAATCGACTACTACATGTCCTACTTGTGGAGGAGAAGGTCGTATTATTACGAAAAAATGTCCAGAATGTAATGGTGAAGGTGTTAGACTTGAAGAAGAAGTAATAACTTTGAATATTCCTGCCGGAGTAGCTGATGGTATGCAGTTGTCTATGAGTGGCAAGGGGAATGCTGCCAGACATGGTGGAGTCAATGGTGATTTGCTTATATTGATTGAAGAAGAACCTCATCCTGAGCTTTTGCGTGATGAAAATGATTTGATATATAATTTGTTATTGAATTTTTCCACTGCTGCATTAGGTGGTACGGTAGAAGTCCCAACGATTGACGGAAAAGCAAAAGTGAAAATTGATGCTGGGACACAACCGGGGAAAGTATTACGTTTGCGAGGGAAAGGTTTACCGTCAGTGAATAGATATGGTGTTGGAGATTTATTGGTAAATGTTTCAGTGTATGTCCCAGAAAGTTTGAATACTGAAGAAAAGCGTACGATAGAAAAGTTAGGCTCATCTAAGAATTTTGTACCGACACAATCTGTTAAGGAAAAGATTTTTAGTAAATTAAGGCATATGTTCGATTGATAATATCAGGTATTTGTTTATGTTCGAACAATGAGAATATACAGAAACGGTAAATAGTTCTTGAGGCTGTATATTCTCATTATTTTTGTTATGGAGATTCATTTTGCCCCTCTACAAGGTTTTACCGATATGGTATACCGGAATGCGCATCATCGAATTTTTGGTGGTATTGATGCTTATTATACTCCATTTGTCAGGATAGAGAAAGAAATGGCAGTCCGTCCACGAGATAAAAGAGATGTTTGTAGAGGCTCCGATATTACAGGCCGGTTGGTTCCACAACTTCTAACTTCAGATGTGAAAGAATTTAAGTATCTGGTCAAGTTATTTATAGAGGAGGGATATAAGCGAATCGATATAAATTGGGGGTGTCCCTTTCCTATGATTGCTAAAAAAGGGAAAGGTTGTGGTATATTACCTTATCCGGATAAGATAAAACTGATTTTGGATGAAATGAGGCATTTCCCGGAAATTAGTTTTTCTGTAAAGCTTCGTTTAGGATATGAGAATGTCAATGATGCTTTCCGGCTATTGCCGATGTTGCATGATTATCCGTTACATCATATAACATTACATGCTAGAACTGGAATACAACAATATAAAGGTTCTCCAGATAAAGATGCATTTGCCCGATTTTATGAAAGTTGTAAGATTCCATTGTTATATAATGGTAATGTTTGTACTATTTCCGATATACGACAAATTAGCAAAAATTTTCCACAACTTGGCGGTATAATGATTGGTCGAGGACTTATAGCGAATCCTGCATTAGGATGGGAATATAAAGCAAACAGAAAAATGGAGATTCCCGAATTATATATGAAAGTTGCTCTATTGCATAGAGAAATATTTGATACATATGCTGTAAGTCTTCAGGGAGAACATCAACTACTTTCTAAAATGAAATCATTATGGGAATATTTTTTTCCTACAGTTGAGCGGAAGCTTCATAAACGGATAATGAAAAGTACTCGTATTATTGATTATCTTAAGGCTGTTGATGAATTATTGTCGAGGTAGATGTTCGGGATAAATTGTGTTTGTTTGGCAGTATAGATGTATTGGGGTTTGTTTCTAAACTATCACTTTTGTGATACATTTCAAGAAGTCGTTCTTTAGCTTTTCCTGCTATTGTTATTTCTGCTTTTATATTTTGAGCTTCGTCTTTGCTTATAAGCCCTCGAGATTCTAATCTCCGGGCTATAGATTCAAAATATCCATTTAAGGATGGACGGAGTTGCAATGAATCTGTAAATTGATAGAGTGCAGATTTGGGGTGAGGAACCAAGCTGGCCAGAAAGATAGCTTCTTGTACGTTTAATTCAGAGGCTTCCTTGTCAAAATAATAGTGAGAAGCTTCATTGGCACCATATACAAGTGGTCCCCATTCAGCGATATTCAGATATACCTCATATATTCTTTTTTTACTGGTAAGCTTATTATTTTCGATGAGCCATACGATTAAGGCTTCTTCAAGTTTACGGGCAATGGTTTTATTTCGGTTAAGAAATATATTTTTGACCAGTTGCATACTAATGGTACTGCCTCCTCGGGCAAATCGTCCAACTCGTATATCGTGAATTAGCGATTCGCGTATCGTTTCTATTCTAAAACCTTTATGTTCATAAAATGATCCGTCTTCTGATTGCATAACGGCATTTTGCAATAATGGGGATATTTGTGATAATGGTCTGAAATTTATATTTCCGGGTCCTACTTCAAATGTTCTTACTGGGATATCGTTTTCGTATGCTGTATATAAAAACGGTTTGTCTATTTTCCTTAAGTCGGTTTTCCCAAAATGTATTATTTTGAAGTTCCGAGAATCAAGAGATGATTCAAATTTCAGAGAATCTAACTGGCCGAAATCAAGATCTAAAAAAAAGTGATATGATAGAGTTCCACTTGTTTTTAGACCTTCAAGGTTATGGAAGAGATCTTTGGGCAAAGACGTGAATAATTGGTCAGAAGGAAAATCTTTTTTATCAACTGATGCAATTATATGCCAGTTGTCATTTTTTTCTATTTTCAAATAAGGGTTAAATACAAGATGATTAAAATGAATTTGAGTCTCTTTGTTCAGTTCAATATAATTTTTCCCTATATTGATATCATAGTCAAATATGCCTTTGTCCAGAAATACATTTTCCGGTGAGATACGATTATGAAAAATCGTTAGTCCGCTGACAAAAGCTTTTCCTTGTAAAGATATAATATCTTTTTGGTTGTGTTGGGAAAATTTGAAAGATAGAGTATCAAATTCTATACGAGTATTGTAACGGTATTCAAGAAAAGGTATTGGTATTTTGTTGTGTTCTTTGGAAAAAAGTTGGGCTTTGATTTCATGAGTATCGTCTTTTACGTGACCGTTACATATCCATATACCTTGTAATAATTTGCCATTGTGTATCTCGTTACTTTTTATTTCTGTATTGAAATGATAATCTTTGATTTTAAAGGATGGAATAGATAATGTTACATGGTTATTTTTATTGTGATAGGCAATATGTACATCTTCCATTTGAGCGTTAGGAGGTAATAAATCAAATACAAAAGAGAATAATTGTTTGAGTTTCTTACTATAATTGAAATTGGAGTTTTTGGTTTGAGTGTTGGTATTATTTCTTTTGGCGTATATAAAATCAAAATTAGAAATAGAATCTGTTTTTGTGAAATTGATGTGTATATGTTTTATGTCGATTTTACGAATGTCTATATTTGTTCTGAAAAGTTTCAATAAACTGACTTGTATTTTGATATCTCCCGCTTTCAATAGAGTATCTTGGTTTTGAGGAACTATATACAGGTCGTTGATAACCAACTTGTTTAGACCTGCTGTTTTTAAATCGGAAAATCCAATGTTCAATTGATGTTGAGATCGTATTGATTCAATTTTTTTGTAAACATAATGCCTGATAATTGAATCTTTATTTATGAAAAGTATTGCTGTTATAGTGAATATTATACCAGCGGTAAGTAATACATATTTTGAAGTTTTCCGGTTTCGTAAAGCTGTAAAAAATCGAATCATAAAATGTTTTTCAAAAAACGAGGTAAAATTACATTTAATTTTATGATTATCAGAAATATTGTTAGATTTATTATTTTTTATTGAATCAGTTCTTTTGCTAATATTTTTACGATTTCGTTTGTACTGCCAAAATTTCGTGCAATGATTTTTTTCTCAGGGGAAATAAGAATAAGTAAAGGCATGGCAGAAAGATTGTATACTTTAATAATATGAGTATTCTCACTCATAGAAGTATATACAGATTTCCAAAGATGATGTAATAATGGGTGTAGCTGTCGATATAATTCAGGAGTATAGGAAAGATAGTTTCCGGGTTGTATGTCACTTTGAACAAAATCTAATATCTCAAGGCCTTTACTATGGTACATGTTATATATTTGTTCTAATTCTGTATTTGTCCGGAAACAACCTTTGGAAATACCCCAATGAAAAATCAGCAAATATTTTCCTTCATAATCTTGTAATGTCACTTTTTCTCCGTTGACGTCGGTCAAAGTAAAATCAGGAGCTATGGCACCGGGTTCTACACTTTTTTTCATTTCTATTATTTTGCGTAGTTCTTTTGCTGTAAAAGATTTTTGAATTTCTGGAGTAAATCCGTTCAAACGTTTTTCTATTTCGGCTGAGGATAGCAGGGTCGAATTCCATAGATAGAGTGCTGCTGCGTATTCACTATCATTTACGATATTTACCAATTCTAAAGTAAGACTATCCAATTCGGCAGATCCATGACCTTTTGATAATTCTATTAATGCTTCTTTCATTGCATTGCCATCGTTGTCTTCCATGGCTTTTTCATAACGGTCATAAGCATTGGATTCTATGCCAGCGATACTATCAGTTAAAAATATGTATCGAGCTACTAATTTGTGTTTGTAATCATTTCCTCTCTTTTCTACCATACTGAAATGGTCAGTATCACCTTTTAGTTTCACAGTTCCTTTACCTAGAAAAAGAGTTAGACTCCGATTGCGAGTACTTTTACTTTTATTGATTGGATGGTATACAAGGGTGTAAAATGTAGCCCCTTCATTGGTCTTTTTATATGTAAAGTTGTTTTTTTTATTTATCAATAATGTATCGCAAGTTCGCTTTTCAGGATGTAATATGTTTTCTTTGAAAATAAGAACAGAGTCTCCTTTTTCCAATCCAGTTATGTTCCCTTTTACAGTAAAGGTTTGTTTTTGAGCTGATATGAGAGCACAGAAAAATAAGCATAATGAAATAATGGCAATATGTTTCATCGATATTATTTTATATTTAGCATGTAAATGTACAAAATGTTCTTTTATCAAAAGGAACATTTGATAAAATACAAGAAAAAAATATATTTACTAACTTAGAAGCTGTTTAAAAAGAAAATGATATCGATAAAAATATTTATTTTATTCGCATGGGATACCGTTTTTCCTAAAAATTTCTTTTGCTATGTTTAACTCTTCAATTGATAAAGGAGGCGTATCTTCAAGAGGATACTTTATTCCCAATTCTTTATATTTATAAGAACCCATAGTGTGATAAGGCAAAACCTCAGCTTTTTCAATTACTTTATATTGGGAGATGTATTTAGCAAGGGTTTGCAATGATATTTTATCATTTGTGATACCCGGTACAACGACATGACGTATCCAGACCGGAATATTATATTCTTCTATTTTATTTAAAAAGCGCAGAGTATTATCGTGTTTTACACCAGTCAGCGCTATATGTAATTCAGGGCTTATCGTTTTTATGTCTAAAAGAACCAAGTTGGTATATTGTAGCAAGGCAATAGTTTTGGGCGTATATATGAATCCTGTTGTGTCTAATGCTGTATGAATTCCCGTTTCTTGGCATAGTTTGAAAAAAGAGGTTACAAACTCAGCTTGCATCAGAGGCTCTCCTCCAGATACTGTGACACCTCCATTGGTAATAAAATTTTTATATCGTAGAATTTCGTTTATAAGCTCTTCCGGGGTCATTTCGTAGTTTGCTTTGCCTTTTGTATCCCAAGTGTCCGGGTTATGGCAATAAAGACAGCGGAGTGGGCATCCCTGCATGAAAACGACAAAACGAATTCCGGGACCATCAACGGTCCCGAAACTCTCTAATGAATGTATCCTTCCTTTGATATTCATTCTGTATTGGGATGAATCAAAGACTTTGATTAATTGTTCTTGAAATGACGTCGAGTTGTTGTTCTCGTGTCAGTTTTACAAAGTTGACAGCATAACCGGAAACCCGGATAGTCAATTGCGGATATTTTTCGGGATGTTCCATTGCATCAAGTAATAAAGACTTATCGAAAACATTTACGTTCAGATGTTGCCCGCCGTCAGGAGTAAAATAACCGTCTAAAAGGCTTACAAGGTTATTTATTTGGATTTTCTTTTCTTTTCCTAATGTTGATGGAGATACGGCAAAAGTATAAGAAATTCCATCATGAGCGTGTTGGAATGGGAGTTTCGCAACTGAGGCTAAGGCCGCAATTGCCCCTTTAGTATCGCGTCCGTTCATAGGATTTGCTCCAGGAGCGAAGGGAGTACCTCCAGGACGTCCGTCTGGTGTCGTTCCTGTTTTTTTCCCGTAAACTACATTTGAGGTAATTGTCAATATCGATTGTGTAGGAATTGCGTTACGGTATGTTTCATGTTGACGGAGATATTCCATAAATTTTTCGGTAATTTCTACAGCTATGTTATCTGTACTGTCATTATTATTACCGTAAGGAATATATTCTCCTTCGCGTTCGAAACCGACAGCAAGCCCTCTTTTATCACGGATTATCTTGACTTTTGTATCCCGTATTGCCGCTAAAGAATCGGCCACAATAGATAAACCTGCGATACCCGTTGCCCGGATGCGTTCTACATGTCCGTCATGAAGGGCCATTTCAAAAGCTTCATATGCATATTTGTCATGCATGTAATGTATGATTTTCAGGGCATTTACATATGTTTTGGCTAGCCAGCGCATCATCTGTTCGTATTTTTCCATAACCTCGTTATAATCGAGATATTCGCTGGTGATAGCTTCATATTTAGGAGCGACCTGAATGCCCGAAATTTCATCACGTCCCCCGTTGATTGCATAAAGGAGACACTTGGCCAAGTTGGCACGAGCTCCAAAATATTGCATTTGTTTGCCGATTTTCATAGGAGATACGCAGCAGGCAATGCCGTAGTCATCCCCGTAGTCAGGACGCATCAGGTCATCATTCTCATATTGGATGGCAGAGGTATCGATAGAGACTTTTGCACAAAATTTTTTCCAGTTTTCAGGAGCATTCTTAAACCATAAAACTGTCAGATTTGGCTCTGGCGCAGGTCCAAGGTTATATAATGTGTGTAGGTAACGGAATGAAGTCTTAGTTACTAAAGACCGGCCATCTACACCTTGGCCTCCTAATGACTCGGTTACCCAAACCGGATCGCCAGAAAAAAGGTCATTGTACTCTGGGGTACGTAAGAATCGTACAATACGAAGTTTGATAATAAATTGGTCGATGAGTTCTTGAGCTTCAGCTTCTGTCAATTTGCCGTCGCGAATATCTTTTTCGATATATATATCGAGGAAAGTGGATGTACGTCCTAAAGACATAGCTGCACCATCTTGATCCTTAACGGCTGCTAAATATGCTAAATAGAGAAATTGAACAGCTTCTTTGGCGTCTTTTGCTGGACGAGTTACATCAAAACCATATGATGCACTCATTTTTTCAAAGGCTTTCAACGCTTTTATTTGTTCAGATGTTTCTTCTCTACTTTGAATGGTTTCTTCTGTAAGCTCTTGTATATCGAGCCTGTTTAGGTATTTTTGACGGTCTTCTATTAGGATTGTGGTTCCATATAGAGGAACGCGGCGATAATCTCCGATGATACGTCCACGGCCGTAAGCATCAGGTAGTCCAGTAATAATTGCGGAGCGGCGGGCAGCTAACATTTCGGGTGTATATGCCGAAAATACCCCTTCATTATGGGTTTTCCTATATCGGGTAAAAATTTCTTTGGTTATGGGATCGAGTTGGTATCCGTAAGCATTAAGGCTGTTTTCGACCATCCGTATTCCTCCTTTGGGGAATATTCCTCTTTTCAAAGGGGCATCGGTTTGCAGACCGACAATTACTTCATTATTTTTATCGATATAGCCCGGGCCGTAAGTATCAATACCTTGTGGTAAGCGAGTTTCTGCATCATATACGCCTTTTTCCCTCTCTATTTTAAACATTTCCGATAATTTGTCCCAAACTTTTTTGGTTTTATCGGTAGATGGAACCAGGAACGAATCGTCACCGTCATAGGGTGTATAATTGTTCTGGATAAAATCTCTAACGTTAATCTCTTTTTTCCAAACTTGTCCTTTAAATTGTTCCCAGTTTTCGTTTTCGAAATTCATATATAGTTATGATTAGGTTTTGCTCCGCGAAGGTAATATCTCTAAATTGATACTGAAAGTAAGTATATATATTTTTCTGTATATTTCACTAAAATAGCAAGAAGTAGGTAGGAAAAGGATATTTATATTATCTTTTTTCATCTTTGTTGGGTATCTGATTAGATAAGAAGTTTCTTTTGTTTCTCGAAATTGACCAACTTGATTATGTAGAAGATAATGATTGGCTAACAGATTACTATGGAAATTTCCGGAGATATTGGGATGATAACGAACGTCTCACAATAATATCTCCGGAGTACTAACCACACACTATGAAAAATAAATGCTATATGAATATTATTCTACTTCATTTTGTGGAGGAAAATTCAAGAGTTTGTCATTAGCAACGAAATCTTCAAGGGAAAATGTTTCTCCAGCAAGAAATTTAATTCGTTTTACGATGGCCATTCGGCTGGGAGCATTGTAATATTTGATATTATTGATCATACAGCTGTTCGGTTCGGGACGAAACATGTCCAACCCATAATAATATGCCCCTTCTACGGAACGTACGTATTTATATTTTTCCGGATATTTTTGATATAATTCTCTCCATTTTACTCGATCAGGGTGGTTGGTAGTATCTACATTGGCAAACATTCCACCTTTTAGACCTGCCTCCAGATTTTTTTTATCACTAATTGTGGCAGCATCATTGGCATTGATGCTTTTCTTAGCATATTTCAGATATTCATCAGCAAGTTTGGCAAATCCATGTCCTCCTGCTTCATGGAGTACCGTGTTCTCAAACTGTTTGTTGAAAGCCGTTGTTTTTGGTTTTACTGGACATAAGGCTATGGCTCGCCCTTGTATCCAGAAATGACAGTATCCGGCAACACGGGAAGCATTGACCATCAGCACAACAAGAGTCTTGTCTATATCATCACAGTTCGGGGCCATTTTGCAGTATTCCCAACATTTATTGTTGTTGGCTTTCATGTAAGTACTTGACATATTAGTATTGTCATATGAAGCGTTGAATTTTGTATCTTTCACTTCAGTGAGATTGTTTTCATAATCGGCACCACGTTCATTGGATTCGGCAAATACAGTGTAAAAATTGAAATATTCTCGATATGAAAGATAAGGTTCAGTTAGGAAAAAAGCTTCCATTGCTTTTCGTGCATAATTTTCATAAGTCCCGCCAACTTCCAAATCTTCTTTGATAAATCCATCTCCAAGAATGACAATATTTACCCCATTACCTTTTGTGCTGTGTTGCAACTGTAATACTTCTCCGTCTTTATAATAGTGTTTCCCAGCTGTAGTAAATGAATGAGTCTCACTCACAGAACTTTGTTTGTATGCATCTATTGTTTCAACTTTCCAATAATAAAGAGTTCCTGGATCCAAATTCTCTTCTGTTACTGTCAAAGAATTTTTTCCAGAAGCAATGTAAATCCAATCTTGATTGTTTTTTGAGAAATATACTCTGTACGATATTCTTTCGTTGTTGGTAGAAGACGCTTTTTCCCAAGAGAGCTCGATGGGGAATGTAACATTTATTGCTTGGTCCTTTGGTGTAAATAGTTGTACAGGAGATGGCGGTTCAGGAATGGCAGTATTTTCCTTCTCGCAACTGATAAAGCTGATAAATAAAGCAATAAAGATGAAAGTTATTTTTATGGTTTTCATAAATAGAAAAAATTATTTATTGGTGTCTGATTTCTATTACATATTTACCGGAAGATAGGGTAAATAAGAATTTGTTTTTTTCTTTAACCGGAACTGATACGAAGTATTGAGTGTCGTATTTATTCTTATTATTTATAAATAACGAATCGTTTTTGTCTTTTGGTAAGACAATCTGAGCAGTTGTATTAGCCGGAATGGTTATATAATATATTGTACCTTTATCTGTTTTTTTCCATTCAGAAATAATTTCTCCATGTATGGAATGATAACTTGCTCTGACGAAGGATAAATTTTTTACTGGTTGAGGGGCTATCAGGAATTGTGTAAATCCTGGATACTCTGGTAAATAGTTTATTCCGGCCAATTTTTTTATCATCCAGGCTGAGGCCTCCCCAAGAAAGACATGGTTTAGGGAGGCTGATTCGTTACCATCCCATGCTTCCCATAAAGTAGTAGCTCCTTTTTTAATCCACCATCCTAATGAAGGACACTCTGTTTGGGTGATCATTTTGTAGGCAATGTCATGATATCCGTATTCAGATAGAATATTTAACACTGATTTACTGCCAAATAATCCGAAATCCAGGAAATTTCCGTTAGCCTGAATTGAATCGGCTAAAACTCTTGCTACTTTGCTTTCTTGTCCTTCCGGTACGATACCAGAATAAAGGGCGTAGGATTGAGCAGTTTGTGTTCCATTAGCATATATTCCGGTCGTACTGTTATAGAATTTGTCGTTGATGGCTTTTCTAATTTTTTTGGCAAGATCTTCGTATTTTTGGATATCCGATATTTTTCCATTTAACTTTGCCGATTTGGCCATGAGCTTAGTCATGGTGTAATAAAACATGGAAGATGTCAATTCTACAGGAGTAGAAGCTTTGTAGGTACACCAGTCCCAAAGACGGAAATCCAGTAAATAATTGTTTGCTTTCTTTCCGATAAAATCAAGGTATTTCTTATAATACTCATATGGTTCTTTCAGCATAGCCGGGTTTCCATAATACATATACATTTCGTTGGGGATAATGAAAAATGCTGCATCCCAAGCCGGATTACCTCCGGGATATCCCCAATCGGCAGTCGGTACTATATCGGGAAGTTCCCCGGTTTTTTTCTGGACATCATAAAAATCACGTATCCACTTTTCGTAAAAAGAATAACCGTCAAAATTGAATAAAGCAAATTCCATGGCAGTATGAGCATCAGCAGTCCAGCCGTTTTTTTCACGAGTAGGACAGTCTGTAGGTATGCTATGTATGTTACTTATGTATGCATTACGAGTGGCTTCGTATATCTTATTCAGTAATTCATTGGAACAATTGAATGTACCGACGGATGTAAGATCTGTGTGGACTAAAAGTCCAGTAATAGAGTTTATATCTAATGTTATTGGTTTGTCGGCTATTACTTCTACATATTGAAAACCATGGTATGTGAATTTGGGGATATATGTTTCTTGACCTTTGCCGTCCATGATATATATGTCAGTTTGGAAATCTTCACTCAAATGTTCCGGATAGAAAAAATAGTCGATATTTGAAATGTCTACAGTTCCGTCTGGATATAGTTTTTCGCCATGTTTGATTCTTATTTTAGTCTTTTTTTCTCCTTGGGCTGTAAAACGACAAACTCCTGCGATATTTCGTCCTAAATCGTATACATAGTGATTGGGACCTAAACGTTTATAACTGACGGCTTTGATTTCTTCTTTTATTCGGATTGGAGGTATAGATTGCGCTATAATATTTTCCGATGGACATTCGACAGGTTTTGCCTGATTCCATTTTTTATCGTCAAATCCAGTACGATTCCATCCATCAGGTTCCATTCCTGCATCATAATATTCTCCACTGTACAGATTGTTAAAGCGAATGGCTCCGGTAGAAGTTTTCCAGGATTCGTCAGAAACAATCCAATCGGTTTTGCCTGATTCATATTCTACTCGTATGTTAAGAATGAATGTCGGGCGATTACGCCAAACAGCGTTATGGAAATTCCATGTGGCATGAGATTGTATATTGTACCACCCGTTTCCTAAAATAACTCCAAAAGCATTTTTCCCTTGTTTTAGTTCTTGTGTCAAGTCATAGGTGACATATAAAGTTTTTTTGTCAAAACGAGTAAATCCTGGGTCTAATATATGGTTCCCTATTTTGTCCCCATTGATATATAATTCATAATAACCTAAACCACAGATGTAAGCTGTCGCACGGGCTATTTTTTCATGAAAAGTAACTTCTTTCCTAAAAAGTGGAGCGGGAAAATATTCTTTCCCTTTTCCGTCACTTATCCATTTCCCTTGCCATTTTCCTCCTATACCAGTTTCCCAATATGCAATTTCTGAGTTTGCGGATTTTTTCTTGTTTTTATCCCAGAAGATGACTTTCCAATAGTATCGGGTCATCGGTTCACATTTGATGTCGGGTTGTATATTAGAAGTCTGAGATGATAAGACTTTCCCAGAATCCCAGATAAGAGAGTGGTTTCGTGTTAAGGCTATAGAATCTTTTGAAATTAAGATACGATATGCATTTTGTAAGGCCCCCATCCTTTCGTCATTTATTTCCCATGACAGACGAGGAGTGATGACATCTATACCGATCGGGTTTATCAGATATTCGGTTTTCAGATTTATGGGTTTTATAGGTAATTTATTGTTTGCATATATTTCTGCCGTAGATAACAACAAAAATGATATGATGCATACGTATTTAACTATATTCTTCATAATTGTAATATAGAATTTTTAGTTTTTTATTTCATTGGATAAAGAATAGGGCAAATCTTTTTTATCAGGTTTTAAGTTTTTATTGGGACGGGAAGACATATTGAAAAATAAGGTCGTTCCCTCGGTTATTGTTTTATGTGAGATATATAATGGAGTATATTTTTCTCCATTAATCTCGATATTATCGATGTAACAATTTCCAGGTTTGTTATTAAAAGTTTTGACCGTGAATGTTTTTCCATTTTCAAGATGTAGTTTTACAGTGTTGAATAAGGGCGAACCGAATACATATTGTCCTGTTCCTGGACAAACTGGGTAAAAACCTATCGCGCTAAACAAGTACCAAGAGGATGTTTGTCCGTTATCTTCGTCTCCGCAATATCCGTTTGGCGTGGAGTTATAAAGTCTATCCATAATTTTACGTACCAGTCGTTGAGTTTTCCACGGTTGTCTTGCATAATTGTATAAATAGGCAAAGTGTTGATCTGGTTGATTCCCATGGGCATATTGTCCAAAACTTGCATTATGCATTTCGGCAATTTCGT
This sequence comes from Gabonia massiliensis, assembly GCF_001403595.1. Lineage (NCBI taxonomy): Bacteria > Pseudomonadati > Bacteroidota > Bacteroidia > Bacteroidales > Porphyromonadaceae > Gabonia > Gabonia massiliensis. The sequence continues at coordinate 1,122,589 of NZ_LN877940.1, forward strand.
TGAAATATCGTCCGTATAGTGGAGCGTTAAGTGGAACTTTGAATAGAGAATCCATTTTATTGACAAAAGCTTCATTACTTCCGTGTAAGTTGATTAATCCTTGGATGTCGTGGAAAACACTCCATGAGTATTGCCAAGAGTTTCCTTCTGTAAAAGGTCCACCCCAAAGATATGGAGTGAATGGCGAGTACCAACTGCCATCGGCTTTTCTTGGGCGCATGAATCCGGTTGTCGTGTCGAAAGAGTGGATATAGTTCTTTGCCCTTTCCTTGAACATATCTAATGTATCTTGATTTTTCCCTAATAATTCGGCCAAACGATAGATGCAGAAATCGTCATATGCATATTCGAGAGACATGGAAGTTGCTTGTTCATATTCCGGATAAGGTATATAACCTTTTTCATTATATTCTTTATATCCGTATCTTCCGATATATTTTTTAGGAGCAGGCTGGAAACAGTCTTTAACTACAGCTTCGAATGCTTTTTCTGCGTCAAAATCTGTAATACCTTTCTGGTAGGCATCGGTAATTAGGGAAACGGCATGAGAACCTATCATCGAGTCTCTGTAACCCGGGCTGGCCCAGCTGGGCAACCATCCGCCTTCGTTATATGTGTTTACCAAACTTTGCATTATTTCTCTTGAAATAGATGGTACGATGAGTGTAAGCCAAGGATGAGCAGACCGGAATGTATCCCAAAAACCATTGTCCGTGTACATATACCCTGTATTTATTTTTCCATTATAAGGGCTAAAGTGATGAGGTGTCCCTTGCTCGTCTATTTCATAAAATTTTCGAGGATATAGTGATGTCCTATAGAAATTAGAATAGAAAGTTCTCAATTGTTCTTCATTATTCCCTTCTATTTCAACTTTGGAAAGATGTTTGTTCCAAACTTGCCGTGAATGAGATTTGATGTCTTCAAATGACTTTTCACCAATTTCTAACGAAAGAGTTTGGTGTGCTTGCTCCAATGAAATATAAGAGGAGGCTATTTTTAAAGATACTTTTTTATTGGCAGCAGGAAACTTTATGTATCCTCCGGCATATGTATTTTCAATTTCGTGTTTTTTTTCAAATATTTTTTCATTATTCCATACTCCGAAACTTTCAAATGGTTGGTCAAATTGAATGACAAAGAAGTTTGTGAAATTTTCAGGTGCTCCGGCAAATCGGTTTTTGCAATATCCCACAATCATTTGTTCTTCGGGAATGATTTTTACTGATGCTCCTTGATGATAGGCATCTAATACAATGTAGTTGTTATCATTGTCAAAAGTAAATTGCATGAATCCGCACCGTTCAGTTGCTGTCATTTCTGCTAATATTTCATAGTCTTGAAGTTTTACTGAATAGTAATATGGTGTTGCTATTTCTTCTGCATGAGAGAAAGCTGCAGCCCGTTCCGTATCTTTTACTTTTAAGGTTCCTGATACCGGCATAATGGAAAATGCTCCATAATCTCCTATCCAGGGGCTAGGCAAATGAGTTTGTTTAAATCCTCGTATTGAGTCACTATTGTAAACATATATCCAAGTATCACCCATATGCTCTGTTTGTGGAGTCCAGAAGTTCATACCAAACGGATGTGTAACGGCAGGGTAAGTATTGCCATGAGAAAAACTTGGATTATTATTCGTTCCTATAAGAGTGTTTACATAGTCTACCGGTTCCTTTTGTTCGGAAATATGACACTGGGTGAATAATAATAGAATTATCGGTATAATGAATAATCGTTTCATTGTTGTTGATGTATGTTAAATTATTTTGTTTTTATTTTTGTCCCTTCTGAAGGAGGAATTGCATTATTGTCGGTTCCCCATTCTTTTTGGGGACGATTTCCCATAATTAATTCAAGAGTTCCTCCGGTAAGAATATCTTTATGGGAAAAATATGTTTTGTTATATGGTTTTCCGTTTAACCGGGCCGACTGGATATATTTATTGTTCCGTGAATTATTTTTGGCGATGATGGTAAATGTTTTGCCATTATCGAGTTTTATAGAAGATTTTGTAAATATAGGGCTTCCTATTGTGTAATAAGGCATGCCGGCAGATACCGGATAAAATCCCAATGCGGAAAATACGTAAAAGGCAGACATTCCACCTCCATCTTCGTCTCCGCAGATTCCCATTAAATCATTTCTAAACCAACTTTCCATCAGCATCCGAATACGTTTTTGAGTTTTCCAAGGTTGTCCGGCATAATTGTATAGGTAAGGTATATGGAAGCTTGGTTCGTTTCCCATAACGTACTGTCCGACGTTTCCTGTTGCATCAGGATGTACGGCATAATAACGCCATTTTGCGGTAGTCATGCCTTCTACAAATAGTTGGTCCAGTTTCTCAATAAAGGGTTTGTTCCCTCCGAACAAATTGATTAAATCGGCAATGTTGTGATGTACGTTCCATATATAGGTCCATGCATTGTTTTCATCGTAATAAGCTCTGGAACCAATCCCTCCTGAAAATTTGTAATCGAATGGTTCTATGAATTTGCCATTCTTATCTTTCGGATGGAAAAATCCTGTTTTTGAGTTGAATAAATTACGGTAGTTAAAAGCTCTTTTTATATGGAAATTGTATTCATCGGTTTTTCCTAAGTGGTTGGCCATTTGTGCAATACACCAGTCATCATAAGATGCTGCTTGTGTTACGGCGACAGCTTCTCTTTGCTCAAAATCATCAACTAAAGCAACGGTTTCTTTTTCTCCTGGAGCTAATGCCGGGAACCATCCATTTTTATGATAAAAGTCATCTAGTTCTGTTTTGGGAGCTCTGCGCCAAGGTATCATGGTTTCGTTAAGAACAGTATGCCTGCATCCTTCGAAAGCTTTTTCTACATTAAATGGGATATCTTTACAGAGTGCATCTGCAAATATAACGGAAGCATGATTCCCGTTCATGCAGTGAGCATCACCGAATACACAGGGGAAAGTCGGTACCCAACCTGATTGCTCGTACATGCGAATATAAGATGTGAGTTTGGCCTCATGGTCTTTGGGATTTAATATAATCTGTAATGGGTGCAATGCATGGTATGTATCCCATGCCCAGTCGTCAGTCCAAAAAGGGATACCTTCATCATCATGTATTTTTCCATCAAATCCACTGTAATATTTCCCGTCTTCCGAGATATTGATCATACGTTCATGTGACCGATATAAGGCAGTGTAAAAGGTTATTTTTTCGTCTTCGGTACTACCTTCGACATTGATTTTTCCTAATGCTTTGTTCCAGGCTGCTCGGGCTGTTTGGGCCAAAGCCTGCAAATTGTAGTCATTTATTTCCTTATTTAAGTTCTTTTTAGCTTGTTCTACGCTAATATAGGAAATGCCATATCTGATTCCGAGTTGTTCTAATTCTTTTCCGAATTGAGCACAAAGTACAGCAGTATCTGCTATATTTTTTTCAATAAAAGATGTCGGAGTTTTATCAAATTCAAGATGGAAATAATGTTTTGTACCTTTGTATGTATCATATCCTGACAGAGAATTTTTCTCTCCTTTTATTTCACCTTTTCCTGTCGTTTTCAATTGGATACATCTTTCTCCAATCTCTTCAAATTTGCAGGTAAATAATGCCGCGCGCTGCCCTGGTGCGAAATCGACAGTAATACCGTAGTCATCCAAAAAAACCGAGTAGTGATATGGAGTTGATTCTTCTTGGTCATATCGATATTGGGTTTTAGGACTAAGACCTTCGGGATCTCCGCAATATGGCATAAGATACAATACATCACCTTGTCGATGGGAGGGGACGTTGAGGGGAAATCCCGCCATCCGATCGGTGACGAATTCATGGCGGCCGGGGTTCATCCTCAGCATACTATTCGGTTGGTGACAAGTTGGAAATGTCGGGACTAATAAATGACTGATATTACCAATATGTGTATTTACATAATCTACCGGTTCTTTGGTTTCTATGTGAGAATGACACGCTGATAATAGTAAAGGAAAAAACAGTGTAAATAAGGAGTATCTCATCGTTATAAATTTATAGAAATTATGTTCTTATGTATCAAGGGGTATATTCTACTGTTCCCCATTTATTTACGGTATATCCCCATTTTTTTATATATTCCTCTCCAGGAAGGAACTCATCTTTTTTTTGAATTAATAATTTTGTTAATAAACCATCGAGTTCAGATTTGACTTTTTGGGCGGAAGGCTCATTTACCAGATTTTGCATTTGGTAAGGGTCTGTAATGTTATCGAATAGAAGCCATGGGCCATTCAGGTCTTTCACATAAGTATACCGTTTGGTTCTTACTCCCCGATATTCCCGGCCTCCGCTTCTTCTCTCCCATTCTCCAAAAGGAGTTATACATTCTATCAAGGCTCCTTCGATATTGTCTTTTTGTTTACCCATCAATATAGGATATAGATTACATCCTTCTACACTTTTAGGAATGGGTAATCCCGACATGGATAAGAGAGTAGGCATGATATCAACAACATTGACCAGAGTATCTACAATTCTGCCTTTTTTACCGAAACGATCTGGATACTTTAGTAGTAGCGGGACCATAATGGATTCATCGTAAGGTTTTTGTTTTCTTACTTGCCCTTGTGAATATAGCATATCTCCATGGTCAGAGGTAAAGACAAAAATTGTATTTTCTTCAATACCCTTTTCTTTTATTGTTTCTTGAAGCCAACCGATACATTCATCTAAAGCGGAAATATGGGCATAATATCCTTTGATATCTTTGATTGCTGTTTCTTTATTTTTCTCTGGAACATTAGGCCGTAAGGCTATATCTTTATTTGCATACAAGTCCTTGTATTTTTGAGGTGCAGATTCATAAGGATTGTGAGGTGGCCCCCATGAGAGAAACAATAAGAACGGCTTATCATCATTTGCATGGTCTGTAATATATTGTTGTGCATCTTTTGTCTGAGCAAAGACGTCATATCCTTCCCAGATTTTTTTAGTTGTATCGTTATTGTCGTAATAGGGTGAGTTATTGTAATCGTGGGTACATTCTAATACTTTGAAATAATCGAATCCTTGACGATATTCCGGGGCAATATAGTTACTTCTTCCATTTCCGTTGATGTGCCATTTCCCGATATAGGCTGTATTGTATCCGGCAGCTTTATACTCTTTACCAATACTTTTAGCTTCAGGGTTTAATTGTACATCATTGACAAAAAGCCCGTGAGTCTGGGCATATTGGCCGGTGAGTAGTGATGCTCGGTATGGGGTAGAGACCGGCATACATGATACTGCGTTATTGAATGTAAGACTTTCTTTAGCCAGCAGGTCTAAATTGGGAGTATATACGTCTTTGTTTCCTCCAAATCCGGTATCTTGGGCTCTCCACTGGTCTGCAAATACGAATATGACATTGGGCCTTTTTTCTTTTTTGTATTTCTTGCCTGACATCAAAGATCCGGAGAATAGAAGAGCTCCGGTGGCCAGCCCTGTTTTTTTTATAAATTGTCTTCTTGTAATCAAATCCATTTCCATAAAAATCATTTTTGAGGAGGTAAGTATCCTAAGGAAACTAAAAAAGCATCAGCCTTTTGTAGTGTATCATAGAAATAAGGGTTTTCTTTGCCATTTTTTAGGTTGAAAAATCCATGATCTTGTCCTTCATATAAAAATAAGTCACATCGATTATTATTTTCTATCATTTTTTCTCTGTATTTTTCCATTGTGATTACAGGGATGATGTTATCTTTAGTCCCTAAAAAGATAAGAGTTGGGGGAAGTCCTGATTTGATGTTATATGCAGGAGAGAATTCTTGATATCTGTCTTTTACGCGGCTATATCCATAGCCTCCCGGCCCGTTGTCTAATACTGGATTGTAGAGAAGTAGGGCAGCCGGTTTTGTACTGATTTTGGAATTTTCTCCTGGGGTATCGAAACCAGGACATGCTGCTAATGCTGCTGCCAAATGTCCACCGGCAGAACCACCGGCAGCAATAATCTTATCGGGATTGATGTGCAACTTACGAGCATGTATTCGAAGGTATCTCATTGCCGATTTGGCATCAGATAGAGCATCGAAAGGTGTGGTTTTGTGTTTTCCCAATACTCGATATTCTGCTAATATACATATTAATCCTCGGTTTCGGAAGTGTTCGGCTTGAGGACGGAAGTGATTGATATCTCCACTTAGCCATCCACCTCCGAAGAAAAATATGATTGCAGCTTTTTTATCTGATTTTTTTATATCATCCGGATATAAAAGATGTAATTTTAAATCAGCCTGTTCTGTATTCTTGTAGATGAGAACTTGCTCTCCGGCATTTAATGAAATATTGGAGAGCAGGCATAATAATATCAGAGCTGTCTTAACCATATTTTAAGGATAAAAATATTACCAGAAATAAGTTTTATTCAAATTATCAAGAACAGGATATTTCGAATCTAAATCATCGTATTGAGTTTTTAGCTCAAGAAGTTTGTTTTTTAATTCTTTGATAAGTCCTTCATTAGAGGGATCTTTGTATATGTTGTGCATTTCTGCAGGATCGTTTTGCAGGTCATAAAGTTCCCATTCCGGGGTAAGAGGTTTGTCATGAGAGCCAGTCATACCTAAACGTTGTCCATAGAAATAAATGAGTTTATAACGTTCTGTACGTATTCCGTAATGGGAGCAAACATTGTGTGCATCATCCGCATGCATCCAGTACCGATAGTACATTTCTTTTCTCCAATCTGAAGGAGTTTCTCCTTTTAGGTTTTTCCGAAAACTTTTTCCTTGCATTTGGGATGGAGTTTTGATATCGGCATAATCTAAAAACAGAGGGGCAAAATCGATATTTAAAATAATATCTTTATTTATTTTTCCTGCCGGAATTTCTTTTGGATAACGGATAAGAAAAGGCATTCTTAAAGATTCCTCCATCATTAGTCGCTTGTCGAACCATCCGTGTTCTCCCAAGAAAAATCCTTGATCACCTGTATAGATAACGATTGTATTTTCTGTGAGATTGTGTTCATCTAAATATTGTAATATATGGCCTACATTTTCATCTACACCAGCAACGCAACGTAGATAATCTTTGATGTATATTTGATAATTTTTTTTCCTTTTTTCATCACGTGTAGCTCCGGCAGGAGGCATGTCTCCTTTAAGGTCGTTCCGGTTCATTATTTCCATCCCCGTTCGGATTATTTTAGCGTATTCACCTTTGTTTTCATAGGTTTCGTACATATTTTTTGGTTCAGGAATAGTTACATCTTTTAACAAGTCTTTGAAGCGTGCAGCGGGTCTCCATGGACGATGAGGCGCTTTGAAGTGGCACATTAGAAAGAACGGTTTGTCTTTATCGATACGATCTAAATAGTCGAGAGCTTCTTTGCCAATAATATCGGTAGAATGTCCCCGATAAGTCGTCTCTTTATTTGTGTTATTTGCACAAATGCCCCAGTCTCCAATTTTAATCATTTTAGGATTATAATATTCTCCTTGTCCTGGTAAAACATTGTAATAATCAAAACCGGAAGGTTCTGTGCCTAAATGCCATTTCCCGATAATAGCAGTTTGATACCCGCTTTGTTGAAGATATTTAGCTACATTTGGCATATCTCGATTGAGATTGTCCAACAAAGTATATACTCCATTTTTATGACTGTATTGTCCGGTCAAGATACAAGCTCTTGATGGTGTGCTGATAGAATTTGTAACAAAGCAGTTTTCCAAACGGACACCCTCATTCCCGATACGGTCGATGTTAGGAGTGGGTAATATGTCTTTTAACATTCCGTTGTAAGCACTTATCGCTTGAGATGTATGGTCGTCTGACATGATAAATATGATGTTTGGGCGATCATTATCTGCCGCTTGTATAAAATGAGAACCAGCTAATAAACTTAGAGATATGCTGGCTATTTTTTTGCTGTTCATAATAGGTGTACTTTTAAATTCAGAATTTGGGAATAGGAAAAATCTTTTACAAGTATTCAGTACAAAGCAAAAATAACGGTGATTCGTCTTCCTCTATTTCTGGGTATCTTCCTAATGGCTCATAAAATCTATTATCATTAGAGTCGTCGTTGACTTTAGAGACTTCTCCGATAATGCAAGTTTCCTTTTCTGCCCAAAATTGGTGATATATATATGGTTCCAATGTGATGCTTTCTCCCGGATTTAGCCGGATAATTTCTCCTGCTTCTATATTCTGGGTTATTCCGTCTATTTGTACGGTGAACGAGTCTCTTGTTTTTTCTTCTTTTTTATTGGCTTTCCATAGCTGTAATGCTAATATACCTCCGCCTCGATTAATAATATCTTCCATTTTATTCCAATGAAAATGCATTGGGGTAATTTGGTTTACGTAAGAAACCATTATTTTTTCACAATAGGTTTTTTCACTTTTGGGAGAACCGTTACGTAGAGTGAAAAGAGTGAGCCCTTCTTTCATGAAATTATTTTTTCCGAAATCTGTAACATCCCAACCTAAAGTATGGTCGATTATTTCTTTGCAACGTTCGGTCGCTATTTTATCTTTCCATTCTTCTGGCGTTAGTAGTGCCCATGAAGGAAGATGAAAATTATTTTCATCAAATAATTTGATTGCTTGTTTGATATATCGATTGACTTCTGATCTTTTCATAATATATAGTAGTTATTTGTGATTTTCTAAAAATTTTGTTACTTCATCTAAAGTTGGTGCACCGCCAGTGCAAGTTGCGTTTCGAAGATTGAAATAAGCACAAGCCGAAGCAAATAATAATGATTCTTTCAAAGAATATTCTTCGTGTATGGCATATAACATTCCTGAACAAAAGGCATCGCCTGCTCCAACAGTTGAAACAATATGTTGTGGAGGAATAGGAAATGACGGAACAAAAATGGAATTCCCATTCTTGTTTATCGCGTAACCACCTTCGGGGAAATGTATAGTTACTAACTCTTTTACTCCATTATCTAATAATTGTTGTGCGGCATTTTTAATATTTTCGATAATGACGGTATTTTGGGAGGTGCGAGTGGGAATACCTGTACATTGAGCGGCTTCTACTTCGTTAATAATCAAATAGTCTGTAAAAGGTAAGCAAGGCGTAATTATCCGGGAGAAACGGTTACTTTCTTCAGATACTACATCTACTGAGGTTTTGTATCCTTTTTTTTGTAGTTTATCTAATATGCGAGCTGCTTTGACTTTGTATTGAGGATCTTCGGCATCCAGTTTATCTAATAAAAGTAGATATCCTAAATGAAAAATTTTGGCATTGGTATCTATCGTATCTATGTGTTCTATATCTAATTGTGCATTTGCTCCACGACAGTGGAAATATGTTCGTGAACGCCCCCCTTTTTCAGCCATAACATCAGTGTATGCGGTAGGTGTATGAGGGACAATTTTCATGTAAGACTTGTCTATATTGTATTTTTCTATTTCATTTAAGACATATTCCCCATTTGGGTCATCTCCTATGCATCCTGCAGCATACAGAGGAATATCGGTGTGCAAGTGGGCGAGATCTACTAATACGTTATGGGCACAACCTCCCAGTCCTGTTTCTGTAGATTCTATTGTAATTAAATTTCCGGGTGCAGGATATTTTTCGATTATTTTTACAAAATCGACGAGCCAATTTCCTGCGGAGATGATGCCTTTTCTCATAATGGATGATTTAGAATTTATCAAAATGACATATCATTTTTTTGATATGTCATTTTGATATGAAGGTTTATTTCAATATAATACGGAATGTTTCATTATTTATGCGAACCAAATAGATACCGGATTGATTCATAGATACAACTTGGTGATTGCTGTCTATTTTTTGATTTGAAATCAGACTTCCGGTACAGTTGTATATGGCCATATTGTATCCTTCGCTATTCTCGACGATAATATTCTTTTCGGATACATATACAGAAATACCAGAATTATCTATATTGTTTTCAATATCTACACTTCCATTTTTATTGACATTCATGATAGCTACCACTTCTTCAGGAGTCAATACTCGATCATAAATACGGAACTCATCCATTGCACCTTCAAAAATAAAGCGTTGGGTTGGGATTCTAATCGGAGTTGCTGGATCGTCAGGATTTTCATATTCCAAGTTACCACCGCCACCTCTTCGCAATATAACACCGCCATCTGAAGGTATAAGATCTCCCTGTTCTTCCAATGGAATTTCTTTTCTGGCAACTTCTTTTCCGTCAATATACAGAATCGTTGTAGCAAAGTCCAAAGATGAGGTTACGGCGTAGTGATACCATCTTCCGTATTCAACCATGTCTTCAGCAGTGAAATAGTCTGCTTCATTTGTCGAAACAGCAGCAAATTTACCGTCTTTCATACAAGCGAGAGTCGGAGTTGCCAGTCCTGCGATATTAGTACCTTGCATGTTTTGGGCATTGACTTTTTGATTATAGGCCAGAAATTGATAATCTTTATGACCCTGCAACACGGGTAAATTGCTATCTTCTACTCTTACCCAAAACGCGATAGAGTAGTCGCCTTTCCCTCGGTTAAGAACACCGGCAGGGGTGGATATGTGACCAGGGACATCCGGTTCAGAAGTCAATACGGTTCCAAAAGAAAAAGAGTTGAAGTCTGGTTCTGTCTTAAAATTATGACCTTTGGGTGCTTGACCTCGGTTAACGGAGTTATTATTGTTTCCGGACAGGTCAATCGGGGCATTGGCCATATTATCAGGAGCGTCACCGTTTACGCCTTCTTCCATGTTATAATAAACTACCAAGCCATTTTTGATGTCTTGAGCAAAAAGAGTCGCTGATGAGAATAATGCGACTGTTGAGAGTAGTAAAAATCTTTTTTTCATGATTCGTTTTTTTATAGGTTTATAATCAAGTTTAAAAAGTTGCTGTTTTAAATGTTTTTCCATCTATTTCAAGTAGGTAACCTGAATTGTTATTTAATGGTAAATATGTGTTTTCATTTTCAATTTTTTTTTCACTGATAAAAATTCCATTTATTCCGTATATACGGACTTTTTTCCCTTGGGCATTATGTATAGTGATTCCGTTTTTTAGAGAAGATACTTTTATTGTATCTTTATTTTCGGAAGTTTCTATCCCAGTTATGTTTTGTTTCATTATCGTTTTTATTTCCGATGAAGATAATGCTTTTCCATATAGTCTGAAATCATCTAATTTTCCTCCAAAAATGTAGTATTGTCCTGTGCTTCCAGCACCTCTTCCAATATATAGAGCTCCATTGATTCGAGTCAATTCTTCATATTCATTGGCTCCTTGTGTAGAAGATATTTCTATACCATTGATGTATAAGGTCGATTTTTGATCGGTTGCAGAAGATACGACTGCGTAATGGTACCACTTTCCCAATTCAACTTTTTCCCCTGGGATATTCCCGTTTGTATCTGTAAGAGGGAAAGGGGTACCAAAGTTGGACATACCGACAAAGTATCCGTTCTCAATACCTGCCAATTGTTGGGTATTTGGATTTACTGTGGAACCGGAAGGGCTACATCCTATCATTTGAACATTTCCGCAAGAAATGCTTATATCATTGGTAATACATACCCAAAAAGCTAAAGTATAATCTTCGAATCCTCTTTTGAATAGATTAATTGGAGTCGTAATGTGTCCGGGCTTTCCGGCTATGGGTTTATGAAAGACTTTTCCAAAGGAGTGTCCATTGGCATCGGGGGCATTTTCTATTTTGAAATTTCCGCTCATGTTGGTGATGACTCCATGATTTCCATTCCCAGAGAGATCTGGCACTGTGGTACCAGTCGCAGATTCGAAGTCATAATGAATAATCAGAGCTTTATCGGGTGATTGGGCAGCAACTGATAAAGAGAGAAAAATAGATAATATGGATATATTTATTTTCACAATGAAACGATTAAATTTTTATAAAGCCTTCCCTTCACTTTCAAAAAGTCGGAGATGGTACAGTGCAGTTTCTTTGGATGCCTCAATCATTTTCCATTTCATATCAATGTAATTGGGTTGAGGACATTGTTGTAAATATTTCTCAATCTTTTGCGTAATAGCTATTTGCATGGCTGTAGCAACATTGATTTTGGCTATTCCATGATGTACACAAGCTTTGAAGTCTTCTTCACTGGTTCCAGACCCACCATGAAGTACCAAAGGCATATTGTTTCTTTCACTGATTTCTGTCAGTCTTTTTATGTTTAGTTTAGGAGTCGCTATATATTTGCCGTGTAGGTTGCCGATAGCAATCGCTAAAGCGTCAATACCGGTTTTTTCGATGAATAAAGCCGATTCTTCTACGTCAGTAAAAACATCGGCAGTAGAGGCAGAGCCTGTGCCTTCTCCTCCACCGAAACCAGTGTCTCCGACTTTTCCAAGTTCGGCTTCGACGTCGACGTCTGCAGCTTTTGCCATACGTACAACGGCTTTTGTTATGCTTACATTATTTTCGAAAGGTAGACACGCTCCATCGAACATAACACTGTTGAATCCCATTCGTATGGCACGAGCACAGGTTTCGAAACTTTGTCCATGGTCTAAATGTACGGCAACAGGAACAGAACTTTGATGCGCAGCTTTAAGGAATAGTGGTGCCATAAGCTCCATTGGGGCATAAGGGAATTGGACTTCTGCTAATTGTAATATAACTGGAGAGTGGAGCTCTTCTGCAGCGGTAATAACGCCCATTACATTTTCCAAACTTAAACAATTAAATGCTCCTACTGCATAACCACCTTGATATGCTTTATTTAATATAGATTTGTAAGATGTTAACATAAATATATATTTAAATGAATATATGACAATCTATGAAATTTAGTCGGTCCACATAGGTGGTCGAGTTTTGAAAAGGGGAAATCCTGTTATACGGTCATTTTGATCGCTTCTGCGTCTTTTCCACCAAGGATGATCTTGTGTATCTTTTTGCCACTTGACTAATTTTGCGGCTAATTTTTCTCCTATTTCACGGTATTCGGGGAGGTCTGCGACATTATTTAGTTCGTATGGATCTTTTTCTAAATCGTAAATTTCTACCATAGCTCTCGGACACTGGAAAATCTGCTTCATATTTTCCGTTAATTTGTTGGATCTTTGTAACCGTTTCAGTTCGTACCAGCTATCACTGGTACTTATGTCCATGGAAGTTCCGTGTGGAATATTATAATAAGCATTATATACCAGTTTATATTTATTACTTCTTATGCAACGCATATATTCGTCAGCATCATGCCAGTTGCGTTCTGCATAAATAAATTCTGAACCTTTTTGAGTAGGGTCAAAAAGGAGTTTTTTAAATCCTCGCCCATACATGTCTTGAGGTATATCTATACCAGCCAAATCAAGTAAAGTCGGTGCCAAATCAATAGAACTGACCATACCGTTAGAGTGGGTTGTGCCAGGGGTTATCTTCCCCTTCCACATGAATAATAGAGGAGTTTGTATGCCGGAATCATATAAGGTTCCTTTGCAGCGGGGGAAAGGCATACCATTATCACTCATAAATACAAAGATTGTATTGTCAGTCAGACCTCGTTTATCCAGCTCATCCATCATGGTCCCGATATTATTATCCATACGACTTATTTCGTTATAATAATCAGCCATATCACGTTTGGTTTTATCGCTGTTTACAAGATAAGGTGGGACTTGGATTTTTTTGGGGTCGTTTTGTTGTTCTGTATTATTTCTATTATATGGACGATGGGGATCAATAAAGCCCACCCATATAAAAAAAGGCTTGTCTTTGTTTTCATCCAGAAATTTGTTATAGTTCTGGAAAAGTTCATCGGAAAGAGGTCTCTGATTAGGTAGATAATCGCCTTTTATTCTCACATCAAATTGCTTATCCCCATTAGGCCCCCAATGTGTTTTTAACATGGATGCAGTTACATAACCTGCCCGATGTAGATATGTCGGGAGTATTAGAGTTTCTGCATTTAGTCCGTTATGCAAATCCTCAGTTCCGATAGTATGTGCAAATTTTCCGCTAAGCATACTGGTACGAGATGGACTTGATTGCGGGGCTGTGAGGAATGCATTCTTAAAAAGAATTCCATTTTTTGCAATTTTGTCGATATTTGGAGTTGAGATATTTTTGTTGCCATAACATCCAAAATCCATACCGGCATCGTCAGCTAAGAAAACGACAATATTAGGTTTTGTATTTTTGATCTTTTCCTGTGCTGATAAATTGTTTATGGAACTAATCAGAGCTGCTGTATATATTATTTTAGTTGGATATCCCATTTTAGTTATCGTTTAATGTAATAGGAAATTTTATTTACCATCCTGGATTTTGTTCGTATTTTCCATTTGCTATATCATCTAAAGGAATAGGAAGTAAAAACATAGTGGGTGCATTAAACACTCGTTTACGAATACTTTCTCCATATTTGAATACACCATTGTCATCTTTGGTAATGGTCTGTAATTTTATGCTTTGAAAAGCCGCAGCGTCTTTCCAATGCCGACAATCATAGAAACGATGTTCTTCAAAAGCCAATTCTATTTTTCTTTCATTGCGGATGCGAACTTGCATGGAATCTGCAGAAAGACCTGATGGCATCGGAGGTTGCATAGCTCTGCTTCTTACCTGATCCAAAGCCCATTTAGCCGTCTTTCCATCACCGAAAAAATCGGTATAAGGACCGTAAGCTTCATTCATAGCTTCGGCATAGTTCAACAATACTTCTGCATATCGTAGTACATGAAAATTATGATGAGCGGCACCATTATTAGGATTTATCGTTTCATCAATAAACTTTCTTAGGTAAAAGCCTGTGTTTAGTGCATCAGAAGGGTAGTCTACGCCAGGAGTTACAGAAGAACCTTCGGCTGCATTATAGATTTGGAAAGTATAGTTTTTGTATTTGCTTTGATTATAATAAATCGTAGCATAAAAGCGCTCGTCTCTGTTTTGGTAAGGATTTTGTGGATCCCAGTTTGAGCCGGGTTGGTAAATGTTTAGCCCTTCTTTGGTTTCGTAAGACTCTACAAGATTGAGAGAGGGTACGGTGTAACCACCGCCTTTATCATTTCCGGCATTATGGAATCGGAGAGGAAGTTGGCGAGCTTCGCATTCACGGTGTTTTGAGGTACGAATATATGTAATGATTTCTTCACATGTTCCTCGTGTAATAAATAGTTGTCGGTAACTGTCTTTTCCTGCGTCTGTATAGAGTGCATAACCATTTTCTTCGGCGAACAAAATAGCATCATGTCCTGCTTCTGCGGCTGTTTCCCATTTTTTTGGATTGTATTCTCCTGCGACAATTCTGTTGCTATTGTTAGGATCGTTGAATAATGGTCGGGCAGCGTACAACAATACTCTGGCTTTTAACGCTTTGGCTGCCATTGAAGTCATTCTCCCAAAATCGGTAGGAGATGTCAGCAAATAATTTGGAGGAAGAATCTTTGCACAGTCATCACATTCTTTGACAATAAAATCTACAGTTTCATCGAAAGTAGATCGTGGAGTATATAGGGCAGGGTCAAATTGTGTAAGTTGTTTGGTGATGATAGGTACTCCTCCATAAGCTTTTAGTAATTCGGAATAGAAGATTGCCCTCAGCATACGGGCTTCTGTCTTCATTTGCAATTTACTTTCTTCTGTGATACCGTCTTGTATGCTGACTGGGACTTTATCTACATTTTCTATCATTTTATTGGCCGGTCTAATGGCTGTCCAATAGTATTTCCATCCCGGTAAATCTGTTGGGTTGGCTGCATTCCAAGTACCTTCATTGAACCAAAGGGCTTGGGTTAGCAGGCCTAAATGAGCCTGTTGAGCTTCATCAGTGGTTGCTGCTAAATAGATAGGATTGACCGCACCAAATCGAGCATATCCCTTGGGTAATCTGGAATATATGTTATAAAGCCATCTACGAGCTAAAGTTCCATCAGAAAATATTTTTTCTTCTGTCAAATCTCCGGATTCGGCTTTATCGAGAAGTCCAGAACCATCGTCCATGCAGGAAGTAAAAGTTACAAAAATGACGAGTAATATATATAATTTGTAATATAATATTTTTTTCATTTTGGTCGTTTTTTATTGAGTACTATATAATGATTTCGTGCTTAAAATTGGATGTTTACTCCAAATGTGTATTGAGACATTTGTGGATAATTATAAGCTCTCTCATTTTCTGTCTCGGGGTCAAATGTATTCTGATGATCAAAAGTTAACAAATTGGTCCCACTTACAAAGAAGCGTAATTTGGAAACTCCTATTTTGGAGAATAGATGCTTTGGCAGACTGTAACCGATTTCTACGTTTTTGAGTCGTAAATAATCTCCTTTTTTCAACCAATAAGTTGATTTTCTGTGATTATTGGGGAAATTTCCGTCATGTAGACGTGGGTAAGTCGCTTTGTCCCAAGTAGAAGGATCTTCAGGGTTGAAACGTCCAAGATGATGTTCAAAGGCATTTCCTCCGTCTCTGAATTCCCAAACAGCTCCATTGGAAAAGTAGACACTAAATTGTGCGGCACCCTGCCATAACATGCTAAAGTCAAATCCTTTATAGCTAAAACCGGCAGTAAGTCCAAATTGAATTCGAGGGATGTTGCTATATCCGATAGGGCATTCATCGTATTCGTCTATAACTCCGTCTTCATTCATATCTTTGTAACGTATGTCTCCGATTTGTACTGTACCTATATGTTTAGGTGCACTGTCTATTTCTTCCTGGCTTTTGAATAGTCCTAAAGCCACCAACCCATAATGTTGTCCGATAGATTGACCTTTTTGGGACATCCATGGATATTTTTGTAATGCTTCACCATTTTCAATAATCTTATTACGGGCATATGACATATTTCCTTTGATGAAATAATTGAAATCTTTGTATTTGTCGTTCCAGCCCAATTCTATTTCACCTCCTTGATTGCGAACTATACCTATGTTTCCGGGAGGATAAGAGATTCCTAATACCATAGGAAGGTTGTTATATTCCATTAGAATATCATTACGTATTTCATGGAAATAATCTGCATTGAGTGTGAATCGTCCGTTAAATAAACGCATATCCATACCTACGTTTGTTTTCTTTGCTCTTTCCCAGGTAACTTGATCATTTCCTAATCGTCCTTCGAGTAGGCCGTTATAGCCTTGAGGAGTGACTCCAAAGTTATAATTGCCAAAATTAGCATTACCGTTATTGTATGTTTGTAGATAGAGATATTGATAATTTCCTATCTTGTCATTTCCGACTTCACCGTATGAACCTCTTATTTTCAGGAAATTGATGAATGAGATATTGTTTTTCCAGAACTTTTCTTCAGAAATGACCCATCCGGCAGATATTGCAGGGAATAGACTGTAGCGACGACCTTCGGCAAATTGATTGGAGCCGTTATAGCCTAAGTTGATTTCGGCAAGATATTTTTGTTTATAGCCATAGGTAAGTCGACCGACAAAACCTAAATAACCGGTTGGTACATTGGCTTTAGTGAATGTTTGGCTTTGGTTATATAAGGCTAAAGCTGTTACAGCGTGATCTCCGAAAGTCCGATTGTAATTGAAAGATACTTCTCCGTATATTCTTTGCCAGTCGTTTGTTGTAGAAGATGATAATACCGGAAGTTGTTCTGATAATATGTTATCTGTATAGTTACCATATTTATCATATTCGATCATGAATGGACGTTCGCTAAGAGTTTGTGCTGTCGAAAGGAATGAATTTATTCCCAACATAGCTTTGAATGTAAGTCCTTTTGTAATGAATTTTAGATCTTGATCTAACCGGAAGGTACCTTGTAAAACGTCTTGATTTGTATGGTAGTAGCCTCCTTTTTCTACGATTTGTAGAGGATTGTATATAGTCGCGTTTTTACCATTTCCATATGTGCCGTCAGGGTTTTTTAAAGGTGAATAATTGGCTGGTTGACGCATTAATAACTCGAACATATTGTTGTATTCAGGATTGGTACTTTCTGCAGCAAAACGACTATTTACACCAATATTATGACGAGAACGGAAAGAGCTGTTCAAATCGACACCTACAACAGTTGTTTTGGTTACATTGAAATCCAGATTAGACCGTAAATTCAAACGACGATAATTGGCGTTTGTACTGTAATCATCGTTCTTATATTCTTTATAAATACCGTCTTGAAATAAAAATCCTAATGATACGAAATATTTTACGATTTTATTTCCTCCACGGATATTCAGATTGGTTTGATACTGAGGGATTGCTTTTCTCAGGAACATATCAATCAAATCATTGTTAGGGTGGGTATATGGAGAATCTCCAGTCAGGTAATGTTGCAAATCTTCGTCCGTGGAATAGTAGTAGTTAGCAGACGTAGGGACTTGACCTCCGTTATCGTTGCGTATGGCTTCATTCTTGAGAAGAGCAAAATTATATGCATCTAAGGGTTTAGCTGTGCGTATGGGAGTCTGGATTGCGGCGTGGGCGGAAAATGAAACAACAGGTTTCCCTATTTGCCCTCTTTTTGTTGTAACCAGAATGACTCCATTAGCACCTCGAACTCCATAGACAGCGGTTGCTGAAGCATCTTTCATGACGGAGAAAGACTCGATGTCATCAGGATCTATTTGATTGAAACTTCTTTCTATACCGTCAACTAATACTAAAGGAGTGTTATCATTGAAAGTACCCATACCTCGAATAAAAATGCGAGAGTCGTCGTTTCCTGGCTGTCCAGAAACCATTTTGGTCATAACTCCTGATATCCGTCCAGCAATAGCATTGCTCAGGTTGGCAGAAGCACTTTGTTTTAGTTCATCCGCTTTCACTGTAGAAATAGCACCTACCACTGAGACCTTTTTTTGTGTACCATATCCCACAACAACTACTTCGTCTAGCTCTGAAAGCTTTGCTTTCATTCTTACAGTCAATGAGGTTTGGTTGTTTATTTTTATATCTTGAGTTTCATAGCCTACAAAGGAAAATACTAAAATGTCTCCAGGTTTTACACTGATAGAAAATTTCCCGTCTATATCTGTAAAAGTACCAGTATTTGTTCCCTTTATGGCAACGTTGATGCCCGGCATTAATGTTGAATTGGCATCTTCTATGACTGTTCCTGTGATTACTTTTTGCTGGCCGTAAACGGTATGTCCTAAAGCCAAAAAGATTAGTAATGTATATATTATTTTTTTCATATCTATTCAAATTTTTAAGGTCATATTTACCATAATGGATTTTGAACCAATGCTTTATTTTTTAGTATTTCACCAGTGTGTATAGGATAGAGATACATTTTATCAGTAAAGACTCTTTTTTCGACTACTTTTGGAGTATATGTATATGTAATATTTCCCGTTGGTTCGTCTATTGTTCGAGTTATTGTAATACCTTTTAATTCTAACCCATTTAAGATATCTTTAGCTTTTTTCCATCGACGTAAATCCCAATGACGGTGTTCTTCAAAAGCAAGTTCTATCTGTCTTTCGTGCATGATACGATCTTTCATTTCTAAGTAGGATAGACCTTCCGGAAGATTGGGCATAGAAACCCGACTACGAACTTCATCTATTGCCCATTTTGCAGTACGTCCGTTTCCGAAATGGTCTATTTCAGGCCCATAAGCTTCATTCATGGCTTCAGCATAATTTAGCAGAACTTCAGCTACTCTGAAATAAGGGAAATAGTGTAGCCCGGTTTTGGTGGCTCCGAATATGATAGCATCGGGATCACTGAATTTTCGTAAATAATATCCTGTTTTTGTCGCATTTAGCGTTGCATCTTCGGCATCGAGGCCTCCCATAAATGTTTCAACTTTACGATCCCACCAAGTAGCTCCGTTATATTGAATGGTAGCATAGAAGCGGGGATCTCGATTGGAATAGGGAGCGTTAGGGTTATAGGTTTTTCCTCCACTCATTTCATAGGCATCTATCAGATTTTGTGAGGGACATACACCTCCTATTGCATTGGTATATCCTACCGGAGCATTAATCTTTTCTATGTTGTTGTCTTTGGCTCGGGTTTTTACGAATAAGAGTTCTTTATTCCCGGCAGGGGTATAAAATCCACGACCGTATTTAAAAATAGCAGTTCCTGTGCGGTATAAATCTATAGTTCCCGGATAGTGTTGTAATAATTCAGATGCTGCTTTAGCAGCGTCTTCCCATCGGTTAGGATTGTAGGAGCCATATCCGACAATAGGATCATTTTTCCCTTCAATCGACGGTCCATTGAAAAGCGGACTGGCAGCATAAAGCAAAGTTCTGGCCTTTAATGCCATGGCTGCAACTCCAGAAGCACGGCCCATTTGAGATTCTGGCTGTACAGTTGGCAAATATTTAGCAACAGAGTCACATTCGTCTACAATGAATTTTATACATTCGGCAAATGTATTGCGAGGAATGTTGGGATTTTCGTCATAAGAATAAGTTCTTTTAAGTAATGGAACTCCTGCATATCTTTTTATCAATTCGAAATAGAGAAATGCTCTTACAAAACGCGCTTCATTAATAGCCGCATTTCTTTTTTCGTCAGAAGTAGAAGCATATAGAGACCCTATATTGTCAAGTAGTAAATTTGCTTGGCGAATGCCGGCATAGGCATCGGCCCATATCATATCAGGATGAGAGGTCGGTTGAAGAGAACCGTCGTTGAAAGAACGAACTCCATGCATTGCTTTACATTGGGTGGACTCGTCTGTGGCGGAGGATAACATAGCTTCTCCGTCAAATCGATTATAAACTCCAGGTAAATAAGTATAAAGACCTAATACGAAATCGTCGACTCGAGTGCTGTCTTTGAATATATCATAAGCAGATTTCTTGTTTAGCGGCATGTCGTCTAAAAGACCTCTGTCACAAGAGGCGAACAGAGACAGGAAGAAAACAATTGAAATATATAATATGTAATCTTTCATATGGTTATTTTTTATATAAGGTGGTTGAAGAATATCCAAGCTTGTTTTTATTTTGAGATTAGAATGTCAGATTTATCCCGAGATTGAACGCTTTTTGAATGGGATAGGCTGTCGGGTTACCTACCATTTCAGGATCCATACCTTTGATAGGACTAAAAGTAAGTATGTTATACCCACTTAAATAGATACGGGCATGTGAAATGAATGTATTTTTTAAGAAACGGTCAAAGGAATATCCTAATTCAAGTGTTTTAAGCCTTAGATAATGTACATCGCGTAGCCAATAGGTTGAAGCCTGACGATTATTGGTAGTTTCGGAAAGAGACAACCGAGGATAAGTGGCCGAAGCCCTCGTATCTATTAGCTCCCCAGTATTAGGGTCGGTGTAATAGGCCCACCGGTTTAGGTGTTCCGGTTTTACTTTTCCGTTGTTTACGAATTCGAAAACTTCTATTCCGCTTAAGATAGCTTGAGAACGTCCGGTCCCTTGAAATAGGGCTTTTATATCGAATCCCTTATAGCTCATTCCTAAAGAAAAGGCGTATGTGATGGATGGAACTTGGCTGCTGCCTATACGAACTTCATCGTCAGAATTAATTATTCCATCACCATTGATATCTTTATATTTGATATCTCCAGGCCGTATGGTACCATATGCTGCTTGGGAAGGGCTTTTATCTATTTCTTCTTGGTCTTGGAACAGCCCTAAAGCAACTAAGCCAAAACGTTCTCCGATAGGAAGCCCGGTACGAACTTGATAAGCATAAGTTCTGAATTGTTCGTCCTGATTGACAATTTTATTTTTTGTTGCTGCAAAGTTTGCATTTGCGAAATAAGAAAAATCTCTGATTTGGTTATGATATCCGATAGATAATTCAATTCCTTTATTATCTACGATACCACGGTTTATTTGAGGAGTAGAGCCTCCAAACATAGACGGTATTTGCTGGCTGGTAATAAGGATATCCGATGAGCGCTCTTGAAATAAATCTGCTGTAAAATCAAGAGTATTATTGAATAGGGACATATCTAAACCGACGTTTATTTTACGATTTTTTTCCCATGTTATATTGGGGTTGGCAACGGTTGCTTCGTACCAGGCAGTATTAGGAGCAGCGGCTCCGTCGTTGCCTAAAGTAATAGAACCCTTTTGTGCATAATTTTCGATATAGTAGAAATAAGGTATGCCTTTGTCGCTACCGGTCAGTCCTATAGAACCTCTGATTTTAAAGACGTCTAAAAATTTGACATTATCTTTTATAAAGCGTTCGTTGGCCATGTTCCATCCTAAAGAGAATGCAGGGAAAAATCCATATCGATTTCCTTTGGGAAATTGCTCTGTTCCTTGGTATGCAAATGAAAATTCAGCTAAATAACGGCTATCATATGCGTAAGAAAAGCGTCCAAGCATCCCGGAATTCAAATTAGGAAGATTATTTCCATCTAGAGCATACTGGTTATAATTATATCTCATCATTCCGGCTATATATGATTTTCCGAAATATCGGTTATATTCTAACCCTGCTTGTATATCTATACGTCTTTGATAATATACAGATGTCCATGTATTACTCATATTGCCATGTGTCCCGTGTTGCCGTACTTCTTTTTCGCCAACGAGCTCATAAACTGCGAAACTTTTCGAACGATTGGCATTTTTTGCATAGTTACTGTCATAGCTTAACGATGCTGTGGCTTTTAATCCGGGAGTAATGCAATCCAGTTTATATCCTCCGGCAATTGTTGAAGTCAGGGATACTTCTTTGTAGGCAGAATAGCCGCTGTTATTTAGCAACCCGTATGGGTTGTTTTGATATTGGGCATTACCTGCTAAAGGATCTATGACAGTAGTCCCAAGTGGGTTCCCATTTGCATCTACAATATTATATTCTCCTATATATTTTTCAGGGAAAAGATTAGGTGGAAGCCTCAATAAGGAACTGAAAATGCCATTTACACTATTGGCTCTCATTCCTGGATATATGCGGTCTTGCATACGACCGGAGAGGTCGAGCCGAATATCGAAATTCTTGTTGACTTGAACATCTACATTGGAACGTACGCTATATGTTTTCATAGTAGCATTTGTTCCGTAAGTATTTATTTTGTCTACATTATACAATCCGGAGTTAGACGCATATCCGACTAAAAAATAGTATTTGGCTATGTTGTTCCCTCCTCGTACGCTAAGATTATATTTTTGTTGAATAGAGTGTTTTTTTAAGTATTGATCCAGATAGTCGTTGTCCGGGTAGTGTATGGGATCATCTTTAAAATAATAATGATCTAGAGCTTCTTGTGTATAATATGGTTGTTGACCATCGTTGATTAAAGCTTCGTTATAAAGTCGGGCATAATCATAAGAGCCGAGAAATTCTGGAAGTTTCGTGGGAGATTGCATTGCAACACGGGCATCTAATCCTATTTGTATTTTTTGGTTTTTGCCTCGTTTGGTAGTTACTAATATAACCCCATTACTACCTCTTAACCCATAAATAGCGGTTGCAGCTGCATCTTTTAATATAGAGATACTTTCTATTTCATCAGGATCAAGTATGTCAAGATTGCGTTGTATTCCGTCAACGAGTACCCAAGGTGTATTATTTCCTAAAGTGCGTTGGCCTCTTAAATACATAGAGCCCCCTTCCTCTCCCGGTTCTCCGTTATTTTGAATCATAATGAGTCCGGGCAATAATCCTGTAATGGTATTGAAAGGATTTAGGTTAGGAACGTTTTTAACATAACCCCCTTTTAAGGTAGTTATGGCGGATGTGGATAATTCTTTTCGTTGTTTTCCAAATAACACATCGATTGTGTCGGATGGCGATACGATGTATTGGGCTGTACTCTGGAATGTCAACATCAAAAAAAATCCGAGAATCAGAATTTGTTTCTTCATGTAAAAATCATTTTTTGTGTTCATGGTTGAATCTATAATGTGATATGATGAATGAATTTGTGTAAATAGCTTTCTGAAAAGATTGCGTTTTTCATTCTCGAAGACAAAATAAATAGACCTTGATTAATATGGCTAAAAATAACGAGTTAAATATCGATTAATTTTCGATTAATATATATTTTAATTATCTTTTTATTACTTGATTCAAGTAAAATAAAGGAAAATAACGTATATTTGTGTCTGTAAGTATCTGTTTTTAATTTTTTTAAGTACAAGCAGATGTTTTGAGTCACGATATTTTACAGTGTTAATGACTTTTTTTACTATGAAAAGATACATCTTTTTGTTTGTATTGTTATTTTCTATATCTTTTGTTTACGGGGAAGGCCGGGAAGTAGGTTTGCATTTCAACTCTCATACTCATTTGGCAGAAAAGAGAACGACACTTGAGTTGGATAATGGAGAGGGTATACGGTTAAGGCGTACTCTGACGTTTTCTTTTGATATGGAGGTACGGAAAGAAAATACCATTTATGGTTTTGTGTTTAGGATGATTTCGGATAATGATAAGAACATAGATTTTATGTTTTCATTGGATAGTTTATATCAGCCTTTTCCTGAATTAATTGTAGATAATGATATATACCCGTTAGCGAAAAAAGTACAGGTAAAAAAATCGATTCCTGTAAAGATAACTTTATCGAGAGAAGATAACCGTATATTACTTGTTTATAATAATTCGGTATTTGAAGTCCCTTATTCTTTTGGTGATATTGAAAAATTTTATGTTTCGTTTGGAAAATGCCGGAGAGGGAAATACACATCTAACGATGTGGCCCCGGTCAATTTAAAGAATATTAGGGTATATGATGACAACAAATTGATACGTAATTGGTTATTAAGTCGCCATCAAGGAAATATTTGTTATGATGAAGTAAAGGGAAAGATGGCTGTAGCCCAATATCCCTCATGGCTGATTGATGATTATTGGAAATGGAAAGAGGTTGTAACCAAAAGAATAGAAAATAATGTCCAGTTTGCATTTGATTCGAAAAATACAATTCTTTATATTGTTCCGGATGAAATGCAGATAACAGCTCTTGACCTGAAAACTGTTACGGAAAAAATAATTAAGGTTAAGAAGGGATATCCGGCCGCATCTAATTATTCGCAGATGGTAATGGATACAATTGATAATAAATTGATTTCTTTTAATTTAGACAATGAATCCTTATCTACTTTTTCTTTTGCTGACCAAACTTGGAGTTCAACTCAAAAGCCTCTTTATGAAAGTATTTACTGGCATCATGCTTCGTTATATTCGTCTAAGGATTCTTGCATATATACTTTTGGTGGTTATGGTGGATATAAATATAATAATACGTTGATTCGTTGTTTTTGGCCGGAAAATAGATGGGAGAAAAGGCGGATAGATGAGATATTTCCTCGTTATTCGGCAGCAATATCTTTAGTAGGTGAAAACTTGTATATTTTTGGAGGAAGAGGTAGTAAAACCGGTAGGCAAGAGCTATCTACAGAGTATACGTATGATTTGCATAAAATAAATATTCACACTGGTAAAGTCTCTTTTGTAGGGGATTTTGCAATGGATAATATTACTTATCTGCCAGCTGAAAATATGATATTTAACGAGCAAGACAGTTCTTTTTATTTATTAGCTAATTTGGACGGAGCTCGTCTTATCCGTTTGTCTTTGCGCGATAAGAAAGCTTATCATATGGGAGATGCGATACCGGGTAATATGTCAAGTTTGCATTTATATCGAAATTTGCTGTATTCTTCTAGAGAATCGAAATTATATGCAGTCTACGATAAAGTTCCTCAGAATGGAATAAAGACTATCTCGATATATTCAATGAAATATCCCCCTTTGAGAGAAGAGGATACTTTGCAATTGGCTAATTCTGGTGAAGATTATCAGAATATGATTATAATTTCTAGTTTGATTTTTTTGGTAGGAAGTTTATTCCTTATTTTATCCTTCAGAAAAAAAAGAAAGCAAAGGAAGCGTAATGTTGCACTGTCTGAGACTTTAGTTGCGAACGAAATTTTGCATTATGATATTTCATTCCATAGTATTTGCCTTTTAGGCGGTTTTTCTGTGAGGAATAAAAAAGGAGAGGATATTACAGCGCACTTTACTCCTACTTTGCGACAGCTTTTATTAGTCCTTATATTGTATACTTATGGCGGGAAGAAAGGTATTCTCAGTTCTAAACTTGATGAATTATTATGGGGGGATAAAGATGAGAGTTCAGCGAGGAATAACCGGAATGTTTCTATCCGTAAGCTGAGAGTTATACTCGAGGAAGTCGGTGATATTACAATTCATAATCATAATAATTATTGGGAAATTATTTTTGGAGAAAATGTTTTTTGTGACTACAAAGAACTTTCTCAGTTTTTACAAGACACTCGAAAATTGAAAGACCCAGAAGATTTTTCTCGATTTATGGAACTTGCTTTCAGAGGAACATTATTACCTAATATGCAGATAGATTGGATAGACCCTTTTAAAGCAGGTTTGTCATCGGAGGTTATAGATATATTGCTCGCTGTTTCTGTTCAATCCGACTATGATAGTCCAAGAATGCAGATAAAAATAGCAGATGCGATATTTGCAAACGATCCATTAAATGAGGAAGCTCTTTCTATTAAGTGTGTGGCTCTGTTTAATAGTGGAAAAACCGGCATTGCAAAAAATACGTATGATAAGTTCTGTAAAGAGTATAAGAGTTTACTAAATGAATCTTATCCTGTATCATTTAATTCTATTATTAAGAAATAAGATGAAAATAAAAGTGCTTGAACTAAAAATTAATTTGTAGTTAAGCGCTTATTTCCGATTAAATTAATAGGTAAGGCCTTTTTTTGTAGAAAAAATTGTTTCACGAAAATAAAATTCAGTAATCACATGAAAAAAGGTCTTCTTCTATTTACTTTAATTTTTGCCTTGATATTGCAAAACTCTTATGCCACTCGGTTGATTATTTCCGGAGGGCCTCAATATCCTCTTATATTTGCTGGCACTGGAAAGAAAGAGCTATGTATGAAGTTTAATGATGCTACTAGTGCTAACGAGTTTGGTGTATACGTTGAGGCAAAGCATCGTCTTGATAAGTCGATAATCATTGGAAATTCTGTAATTTTAGAGAGTAATGGTGCTGCACATAGAGAAGTGAAATTATCATTGGATTTTCCTGAGCTGGGTCTTTATGATTATACAGTGACTTTGAAGGATAATATGAAGGGGGAAACATTAGCTGTTGCTCATTCCAATATCGCTATTGTTCCACAACGGTATAGTGCCGGCCCTACAGATTTTGGGACATGTACGCATTTTGCACAAAATAAAGGGTTAGTGCCATATAGTTTAGATTTGATACGACTGGCAGGTTTTAGCAGTATTCGAGATGAGGTATATTGGGGAGATGTGGAAAAACCTATAGGGACATTTAAATTTTCCGCTAAATATGACAATTATATTCAAGCGGCATCAGACAGGGATATACGTGTATTGATCAGTTTGGAATATGGTAATCCTGCTCCCGGAGAAAAAGTGGCTAACCGAGGATTTCCTTTGGATGAAAGTGGAAGAAAGCGTTTTGCCCGTTATGCAGAAGAATTGGTGAAACGTTATGGTGATAAAGTTACATTGTGGGAGATTTGGAATGAACCTTCAAAAGCGTTGGGAATCGATCCTGGTACCAGTTATTATGAATTATTGAAAGAGACATATACGACAATTAAAGCTTTGCAACCCAATAGTACGGTAATTTGCTCGGGAGGTGCTCCAAATTTGGTAGATGGGGCATATCTAACCCCTATATTTCAGAGTGGAGGAGTTAAGTATATGGATGGTTTTGCTATGCACACTTATGTTGCGCCATTCAATCCGGAGGATGGATATCGGACGAAAGGCCATCCATTTTTGAAAAATGTGTCTGTATCATCTTTATGGCCACACTATAAAAAAATGATAGAAACTTATTCTAAAAAAAGTAAGCCATTGACAGCGTGGATTACTGAAATGGGCTGGTTTCAAGCCGACACTTTGATCAGGGATGATGGAGAAATTCTTTATATAGATGAAGCAAGACAAGCTGCATATATTACTCGTTTGTATCTGATGTCAAGAAGATACAATACTACAAGTTGTGTGTATGTATATGATTTTCAGAATGATGGGACAAATATTAAAGAGAAAGAACATAATTTTGGAATTATACGTAAGGACTTTTCTCCTAAAGCAGCATATTGTGCAGTTTCTGTACTTTCATCTTTATTAGAGAATAAGCCTTTTTCTAATGCTTTGGTTGATACAGAAGATACGAAAGTCTTTTGTTATGGTTCGGGCAAAGACCAAGTGATTGCGTTATGGAATGTTAGTCATTCTGCAGATCCTTCAAAGGAGGTTGCTGAAACAATAGAATTGGATTTGAAAAGTAAAGAAATTATATATGTAAATTGGTTAGGTCAGAAAAATAAAATGACATCTTCTACAGGAAAGTATGTATTACCTTTAATGGAAAATCCGTCGTACATAATTACAAATGATGAGATGTTAAGTTCTGACGAAAAAACGTTTCTATCTGAAGATTCTGTTTTGAATATTGATAATATATTGAAAATCAATAAAAAAGGATTAAAACAGATATTTGATGCAACTGGTCGATTTATTTTGAAAACTACTAAAGATAATATTGATATGTCTATGTATCCATCAGGTATTTATTTTGTTAGAGTGGGTAATAAAACATTTAAAATCTTAAAAAGTAATTAAGTTGTTGTTCTGTTATAAATTAGTTTGATACTTTATTATTATTTGTATTTTTAAGAATGGATTGGATAATAATGATGCTAAATTAGGTCATTATTATCCAATTCTCATTTTGTAATTATATTTATTTAAGTGAGAAGAAGCTGGGAGCTATTGCTCTGAAAGAATCTTTTGAAGTGTGTATTGTCGTTGTGCGGTAGAGCTGAGGAATGTTTATAAACAAAAAAAGGTTGTCTCACGACAACCAATCTTCATTAACCTTAAATCTAATACCATGAAAAACACGATACAAATATAGAGACGATCAGTGTCTACTCCAAATATTTCGGGAAGAAAAATGTGAGTTTTGTATTTGTTTAACGATAGCCATCTATTTTCTGTCTTGCATTAAATAAAATTTATAAATGAATCATTGTTGTTTTGGCTTACGAATCATATTGAGTGTATCTGTTCCAGATATGTATTTATTGGTCCTGACTTTAAAGATGAAATTTTCATTCTCAAATTTTATAAGGGGGGGATGGTTTAATTTTTAGGTTTTTATCAGGATTTTCATCAAAAATGTTACTTTTGTAAAAACAAAATTTTGAACGATGAGCATTGTAGACTTAATCTCAGACAAACAGTCCACTGCATTTTCTTTTGAGGTACTTCCTCCTTTAAAGGGTAACAGTATAGAAAAGGTATTTAATACGATAGATAAGTTACGTGAATTTGATCCGAAATACATAAATATAACGACTCATCGTAGTGAGTTTGTTTATAAAGATATGGAAGGAGGATTGTATAAACGTATATCGGAACGCACTCGACCTGGAACCGTGGCTGTAGCAGCAGCAATACAAAATAAGTACCAAATTCCTGCAGTACCACATTTGATATGTAGCGGTTTCACCAAAAGCGAGACAGAGTATGCTCTTATTGATTTGAATTTTTTGGGGATATATGATTTGCTGATTTTACGAGGAGATAAAGCTAAACATGATAATAAATTTGTCCCTACACCGGATGGGCATACTCATGCTATCGATTTGCAGCAACAGGTAAATCGTTTTAATGAAGGGTATTTTTTGGATGGTAGTAAGATGTCATTGATGGATACTCCTTTTTCGTATGGTGTTGCGGGGTATCCTGAAAAACATGATGAAGCTCCAAATCCGGAGTCTGATTTGAATTATTTGAAAGAAAAGGTAAAAGCTGGTGCCAGTTATGTGGTAACACAGATGTTTTTCGATAATGACAAATATTTTGCTTTTGTCGAGCGTTGTCGCGCCGAAGGTATTAATGTCCCTATTATTCCTGGCATAAAGCCCATTGTTCTGGCCAATCAACTGACTGTCTTGCCCAAAGTGTTCCATGTAGATTTGCCAGAACCGTTGGCCAAAGAGCTGCAGAACTGCAAAAATGATGATGATGCCAAGCAGGTGGGGATAGAATGGTGTACCATGCAAGCCAAGGAGTTGAAGTCCAAAGGTGTACCCAGTATACATTTTTATTCTATGATGGCGACTGAGAGTGTAAGGCGTGTTGCTCAAGCTGTCTATTAATAAAGAGGAACAAGAATATGTTTTTTAGAGATGTGATTGGGCAAGAAGATGTAAAACAGCGTCTTATTCATTCGGTAAAAACGGGACAGATAGCTCATGCCCAATTGTTTTGTGGGCCTGAAGGTGTGGGAAAGTTTCCGTTGGCGTTGGCTTATGCCCGTTATATTCAATGTACTAATAAAGGAGAAAATGATGCTTGTGGCCAATGTCCTTCATGTAAACAATATAATAATCTGATGCATCCCGATTTGCATTTTGTTTTCCCGATTGTTAAGAATGAAAAGAAGAAAAAACGGGTAAGTGATGATTATATTGAAGATTGGCGTTTGTTTCTTGCAGAAAATACGTATTTCAATCTGGACCAGTGGCTGGAATATATTGATGCGGCGAATAGTCAGGCGATGATATATGCTGAGGAGAGTCGAGAGATTATTCGTAAAATAAGTCTGAAAACTTATGAGTCTGACTATAAGGTCATGATTATCTGGCTGCCGGAAAGAATGAATGCTGTTTGTGCTAATAAATTACTGAAACTTCTGGAAGAGCCGTATGACAAAACAGTTTTTTTATTGGTAAGCGATAATGCTTCGGCAATATTGGGTACTATTTTGTCTCGTACTCAGCCTGTTCATTTGCGACCGTTAAGTGAGGATGTTGTTTCCTCAGCTTTGGTGACTAATTATTCGCTGTCTTCAGAGGATGCTTCTGCAATTGCGCATATTGCTAGTGGTAATTATTTGAAGGCTCTTGAATCGATTCGAGTTTCGGACGAGATGAGCCTGAATTTTGATTTGTTTGTGCGTCTTATGCGGTTGGCATATGGTAGGAAAATTAAAGACCTGAAATTGTGGAGTGAAGAAATTTCAGATTTAGGACGAGAGAAAGAGCGTGTTTTCTTGTCATATGCCCAGAGAATGTTGCGAGAAAATTTTATATACAATATAAGGCAACCGGAAATTAATTATATGACTACTCAAGAAGCTCAATTTTCATCTCGTTTTGCACCTTTTATTCATGAGCGTAATGTTTATCCTATTATGGAGGAGTTAAGTCGGGCTTATGATGATATTGGGCAAAATGCGAATGGGAAAATTGTGTTTTTTGATTTAGCAATAAAGATGATTATGCTATTAAAAAGTTAAATAGATATATTAATATCAAGTATTTTACAAAAAAGGATTATCTTTGTTTCCCTTTTCGGATTTAGCGAAAAGTACACCCATGGGGATGACCGGTTTTGACAGCGGGTAGAAGTGGTGTGTAAGCATGCAGAGCGTGGATGGCTTGCTCTTAAATCTCAGACATCAAAAATTTAAATGGCGAAAATAATTACGCTCTTGCTGCTTAATCGAAGTACAGTAGATTAGCTTAATCTCCTCAATAGTTGGGGAGACAAGACATCACCCGGTTGCTGTTGTTCCGAAGCGTACCGAACAGGTGGTGCAGGGAAATCGGAAATAGCCGAGGATTTGTTCCGGGTCTTCGGTGAAACTTTAAGGGACTAAGGAATGGATTGGTGGCTTCGGTCTTGTCTGTTCCCGACAATTTAGGCGAAGATAAGCATGTAGAAAGCTCATTAGTTCCTCGTTTGGACGAGGGTTCGAATCCCTCCATCTCCACATATTATTTTTAGGAAAGCTGCTGATATTTTCAGTAGCTTTCGTTTTTTAAGCATGTTTCATTAAGTATTTGATTTATATATTTATTTCTTAGAAAAAGTTTAAAATATAGTTCTTTATAATCAATCTGTTGTTCCATTTGTTATCTTTATATACATTAAAACAATGAAATTATGGAGTATGAAGTAATGCATAAGCCTGCAAATCATCGATTCGAGGTTGAATATGAAGGTTATATTGCCTATTTGGAATATAGAATAAAGGGGGATACAATAGATATTACTCATACGTTTGTACCTCATCCGATAGAAGGACGGGGAATTG
This sequence comes from Gabonia massiliensis, assembly GCF_001403595.1. Classification (NCBI taxonomy): domain Bacteria; kingdom Pseudomonadati; phylum Bacteroidota; class Bacteroidia; order Bacteroidales; family Porphyromonadaceae; genus Gabonia; species Gabonia massiliensis. The sequence continues at coordinate 1,154,538 of NZ_LN877940.1, forward strand.
CAGCTGTTTTAGTAGATGCTGCTTTACAATATAGTAAAGAAAAATATTTAAGAGTAATTCCTACTTGTTCATATGTTGCAGCTTATATGAAACGGAAAAACTTACTGTGAAAACACAGGATTTTGGGTTTTGTCTTTTATTCTGATATAAGATGTTGGAGAGAGAATTGCAAAAGAGAGAATCGTTTATCGGTGATAAATAGTATATATTTTTATTTATATTTTCTTCTTATATTATTTTTACTCCTTATAGAATAGTTGTAATTTAGAAGATTATTTATAATTAAATCTAAAATGTATGGAAAGTTACAAATCTTCTGATTTTAAAAATCAGGCATTGGCTGCTCTTTCGGGAAATTGGAAACCGAGTGTTGCTGTCTCTTTGGTGGCATTATTTATTGTTTGTGTGATTGCCTCATTTGCGAGGTCTTACTCATTTGTTTATTTGATTTTATACTTTGGAGTTGCCGTTCCTGTTATGATAGGTCTTTTATATAGTTTTTACGGCTTATTTCGTGATAGAAAGATTCCTGAAGTTTCAGATTTGTTTCTTCCTTTTCAGCAGTTTAAAAGAATGTTTGTATGTTACATATTAGTTTATATATATACATTTCTATGGACATTGCTTCTTATTGTTCCGGGTATTATCAAAGGGCTTTCTTATTCGATGACGTTTTATATACTTAGGGACCGCCCTGAATTGACACCTTCTCAGGCAATTGATGAGAGCATGCGTATGATGGAGGGCCATAAGGCCGATTTGTTTATATTGATGTTAAGTTTTATCGGTTGGGCTATTTTAGCAACTATTACAGTGATTGGGCTGATTTGGTTTATTCCTTATGTATATACAGCAAGTGCTGCTTTTTATGAAAGGTTGAAGGCAGATAAAGGCATAATCATTCCTGTTACCGAATAAGGATGCTTGTAAATCATTTAAAAAGATTGTTTCCCGTACAAAGAATACTTGTACGGGAAATTGTTTTTTTAAGCTCTATATTGGGAGGTGATTGGAAAATATTTCGGTTAAGTGTATGCATAAATAAAAAATGGTTGTCTCCCGACAACCAATCTTCATTAACCTTAAATCTAATACCATGAAAAAACATAGTGCAAATGTAAAATGTTTATTGTTATTTTGCAACTCTGAGTATAAAAATATTCTCTTTATTAACAAAGTTTGATTAAAATCGAATTTTTTGTTAACATTGTATTGAAATATTGGTAAAATTAGAAATAGCAAATTGTAGAGGAATAGACAATTATAAATGAAAAAAATTTTATTTTTCTGTGAATAGTGCATTCTTTTTTATATGTTTGCTAATGACATGGAATAGAGAAGGCTCATGTATATTTTAATATATTCAAAAGTATAGAGTCTTTTATTATTAGTAATATTATGGAAGAATATTTTTATATCGATGACTCGGAACAACAGCAGGGACCGGTTAATGGAAATGATTTAAGAAAATATGGGGTTACAGAAAAAACATTAGTATGGAAGGCCGGAATGGAAAATTGGCAACCGGCAGGTTCTGTTCCGGAATTGTCGGTGATTTTTGTCCAACCACCAGTGCCGCCGATAAGTTCTTCATCTTCTGCCAAACCGGAAAATGAGGCTTCAAGAGAGAGCCCTCAGGCTCATACTGATTTTGTAGGAAAACCTGATAATTATTTGATTTGGGCGATTCTTACGACAATATTATGTTGCCTGCCATTGGGGATTGTTGCTATTGTGTATTCGAGCAAGGTAGATACATTGTGGAGTGCTGGCGATAAGATTGGCGCCAAAGAAGCTGCAGATAAGTCCAAATTGTTTAGTATTCTGTCTTTGGTAATCGGTATTGTTTCTATAACAATCGGTTTTTTCATGGGAGTTGCAGGTGCGTTTTTCGGTATATAGTAAATTATTGATTTTTGTTGGTATATCTATACTTGTTTTACTTTGCTTTGTAAATCCTGAGGAAGCAATATGGATGCCTAAATGTATATTTCGTTCTTTTACAGGACTGGAGTGCCCGGCTTGTGGAAGTCAACGGGCTGTATATCATTTGCTTCATTTTCGTTTTTTAAAAGCAATACATTATAATTTTTTTCTACTTATATCCATTCCATATTTGATTTTATTGGGAGGGGCTGTTTATTTGAGAAGTGGAGGCCGGTTCGGGAAAATCAAAAATTTTGTTTATCATCCGGTTACGGTAAATGTATTTTTGATATTACTGATAAGCTGGTGGATACTCAGAAATGTATTAGGAATATAATGTTGCTATATGGAAATATATGATAATGGGAATGTTCGTCGTCAAGACCGTTTGCTTGATGAAGATAAAGCTTTAGGTTTGTTATCTACAGGAGAATATGGTATATTGTCGATGTGTATTGGAAATGAAGGTTATGGTATTCCTTTGAACTATGTTTGGGATCAGAAAAATTTGATATATATACATTGTGCGCCGAAAGGACAGAAGTTGGATTGCATTAGAGAAAATAATCGAGTGTCTTTTTGTGTAGTAGGGCGCACTCAGGTTATTCCAGAGAAGTTTACAACAGCGTATGAAAGTATTGTGATGAGATGTGTCGCTCATATAGCCCTTTCGCCAGAAGAACGTATGTATGCTTTAGAATTATTGATTGCTAAATATTCTCCAAATGTTATGGAAATAGGACGTAAATATGCAGAGAAATCTTTTCACCGTACCGAAATTATCCGACTCGAAATCGTTTCTATGACAGGAAAGTGTAAAGAAATTATGTAGCTTTATGAAAAAGAAATGGTTGTCTCCCGACAACCAATCTTCTTTACCTTAAAATCTAATACCATGAAAAAACACATGGCAAATATAAGCGGGTTGTTTCTATTTTGCAAGTTTGAGTGTGAAAAAGATTTGCTTTTTAACATTGTTTGTGTGAAAAACGATTGTTTAATTAACATTTTAACTCGGANATTAATCATTTTTATTTTACCAAGGCAAAATTTTGCGGATAATTCGTATGGGAGTATTGTAAAATTGTAGAAATAAAAAAGGTTGTCTCCCGACAACCAATCTTTGTAAACCTTAAATCTAATACTATGAAAAAACATAGTACAAATATATATTTCTTATACTTGTTTTACAAGAAATAATGCAAAATAAATTGCTATTTTAACATTGTTTCTGTGAAAAAAGCGTCTTTTATTAACGTATTAACAAATTATTTCGTTTTAATATCTTCTTTGTTAAAGAATTTATTAAAGAATAATAGTTGGTAGTCGATGGAATTGTTCCAATATTCGGAAGTATGCCCCCCTGGACGAACGATGAAATCGTGGTCGATTTTCCGGTCGAGCAGACCTTGATGGAAATTGTTGTTTACTGTAAAGAAGAAGTCGCTATACCCACAATCGAAGATGATGGCCAGACTACCGTTTTTTAATTTGTCGAGTTGGTTGATAACGGTATGTTCTTCCCATATTTGTTGGTTTTTATCTTTTTCTCCGATTTGTCTTTTCATATCCCAATTGTCAGGGAAAGGACGTATATCTAATCCACCGCTCATACTACCTGCAGCACCGAAAATATTTTGGTGGCGGATAGCCAGCCACATAGCTCCATGACCTCCCATACTTAAGCCGGTAATAGCTCTTCCTTTATGGTTTGGGATAGAAGGATAATTTTTATCGATATATTTTATAAGCTCGTCAGAAACGAATGTTTCAAACTGGGAGTTCGAATTTATTGGGCTGTCCCAGTACCAACTGTTTTCACCGTTAGGACAGACTACAATTATTCCGTATTCATCGACGAGTTGTGGTAAATTAGGTTTTATGCCTATCCAGGTTTTATGGTTACCGCCATATCCGTGCAGGAGGTATAGTGTAGGATAGGTTTTTCCGGTTTGTTTATCTGGGGAGATAATGACACAAGGAATATTCCGGTTCATTTTTTTACTTTTTACTTGCACTGTATCTACGGTAGCAGCTTGTGTCGAGATGCATATAGATAATGCAAACAGTACAATGAATGCTTTTAACTTCATGGTTCTTATGTTTTAGAGTTTGTTTGTAATTTTGTGAAAATATTTTTTGTCAGCGTTTCATATAGTCAAGGATGAAATTCAAGTTATCTTTCATCAACAGATTATCGGTTTCTCCTTCAAAATTGAGTTTGGGCAAATGTCCTTCTTCAAAAGCTTTTTTGATAAAGTTTTTGCTTATATCCCTGTTCATCATAGTACCCCAAGCTCTGTCCTCATCTGTATAGTCAGGGCCATCTTCGGCCATTATACTCATTATTTTGTTGAATAAGGCGGTCTGTTCTTTTTCAGTCGGTTCATAAGAATCATCAAAGAGATGCAGTTCTTCTTCGCTATCGACTTCATCTTTTATTTCGTTCGATTGATTGTATGAACGCACTTGTCCTATAAACCACCATTCATCCATCCATCGTACAAAGCCGATAAATAGAACCAACTCTTTATCTTTCATATCTTTTGGAAAGCCATGTAGAGAACGATTGACGATATCGATTTCTTTTCCGGTGGCAATATGTATGAATTTTGTATGTGTGGAGTTCTCACTTTCATATCTGAAATAGCCCGAATATTTGCGTGAAAGTTCATTTAGGGGCCGGTAAAGGCAATTATCCTTTCCCAATACACGAGCCAGCCATTGGCTTGGGCGGAGTGCGTGAAACTCTGTAACATGATTGTATGTAAAATTGTTACACATCATGTTAATCATGTCAGGAATCTGTTCTTCCATATTATCGTTTTGGGCTATTTCGGCTATTTCTTCAGCATCGGTCTGTAGAAATGTGCCGTTTCCCTGAAAGAGGTAAGATTCGGTTCCGAGCCAGAAAATGTATGTATGCAGCGCTTGGATATTTTGTTTGATATCATCCGGAATATTGAAAAATTCTTGCAGTTTTTTATTTTCAGGGGCTGTTTCGTATTCTTCGTCAAGTATTGTCATTACGCTCTTGGCCATCTCTGAGAAAAGAGGATTTAAGGGGGAAAAAGGAATTTCCGTTCCATTGAGTTGCATGTAATAATGCCAAATCAGGAATTGTATATCTTGTGTGTTGATTTCGTCTTCTTCGTAATCCGAACAGTCAAAAAATGGTATAGGTTTTCCTGTCCGTTTTTTATTTTCAGTTCTGAATGCAACAAAAATATTAGTTTGGGATATGACATCTTCAAAGTAGGCAGCCAGCGTACAACTAAGCCTTTTCTTTTCATCCTCTATAAGGGACAGGATACTGTTTTCGAAAGGGGTGTTGTCGAGTACTGCTCCGATGGCATCGAATATACGATTCGAAAGTTTTACATAATATAAGTCTGTTGCTGAAGTTTTGTAGGGATGTATTTCCAACCAGTCGGCACTGTAAATCACTTGTTTCTTTTTTCTCATTTCGGTATATTTCTAAGAAATGCGAATGTACACATAAAAGCCCAATAATCCAATGTCAGAATTTATTTTTCCTTATTCAAAGTACAATAGATGCTTTTGATTACTTTTGTCAAATATTCTCATTTAAGATATGATAGATTTTATGGATAATATTCCGTCTATTTCGCAGCCTCTGATTCGTTGGTACGAACAGAACAAGCGGGAATTACCTTGGCGAGAGACGAGGGACCCTTATATTATATGGATTTCCGAGATTATACTGCAACAGACGCGAGTCGTGCAGGGATATGATTATTTTGTTCGTTTTGTGTCCCGTTTCCCTGATGTAAAAGCCTTGGCTGAAGCTCCGGAGGATGAGGTGATGAAATATTGGGAAGGATTAGGATATTATAGCCGGGCCAGAAACTTGCATACGGCTGCAAAGCAGATTATGTCCGATTTTGGAGGGAAGTTTCCGGATACTTATACAGGGGTACTTTCCTTGAAAGGGGTAGGAGAGTATACTGCGGCGGCTATTTGCTCATTTTCTTATGATATGCCGTTTGCTGTTTTAGATGGTAATGTGTATCGGGTACTGTCTCGTCTGTTTGCATTGGAAACTCCGATAGATTCGAGTGTCGGGAAGAAACAGTTTTCCGAACTTGCCGGTATATTGCTCGACCGTAAACGTGCGGCGATATATAATCAGGCTATTATGGAGTTGGGAGCTTTGCAATGCATGCCTCGTTCTCCCAAATGTGAAGGTTGCCCTTTGTCCGATAAATGTATGGCTCGGGCTCGAAATGAGATGGAAAAATATCCCGTAAAACAGGGTAAAACCGTAGTAAAGCCTCGGTATTTTAATTATTTGCATATTTCGTTTGGTGATATAACTTGGATACACCGCAGGACGGCAAACGATATATGGCGCAATTTGTATGAATTTGTCCTAATCGAAACAGACCGGGATGTTACATTTGAGCAGTTGCAGGAAAATATGTTTTACCGCAATTTGATGGATGGAGTTGGGCGAATAGAACTAAAAGGGTTTCCCATAGTCCGTAAACATGTGCTGTCGCACCGTATCATTTATGCTCGTTTTTATACTTTATCGATAGAGCGGGAACTTCCCGAAACAGATGATTATATAAGAGTCCCTGCGGGACATTTATCTGATTATGCATTTTCTCGCCTGACTCTTGATTATTTGGATGAAATAAACAGGCAGAAACTGGATAACACATTGTTTTGACGAAAGACATGTATACGGGGTGTCCGTTTTTTAAGTTGTGTAAGCTTTATCAATGCCGTTTCAGTTGTATAATCAATTGTCTTAGTCCTTTCTGTATGGGTTGGGCAAGAATGATGAGGGATACGGCAGAGATAATGAGTATAAAACCTAAAGCAATGGTCGGGGTCAAGGGTTCGGCAAAAACCAGAATGCCGATGCTTAGTGCAGTAAGAGGTTCCATGGCCCCTAATATGGCTGTCAGTGTAGACCCTATGTTCTTAATGGCATATACCAATGCCAGATTTGAAACGACAGTCGGTAATATGGCCAGCATGAGAATGTTCATGAAAGCCTTTCCATCGGGTATACTTTGTACACCACCTTTTAGCTGTGCATTCAGCAAAAAAATCAGAGAACCTATCATTAATACGTAGAAGGTCAGCTTTGTTCCGTTCATGTTGCGCACTCTTGACTTATTTACCCTAACAATATACAGGGCATAACTAATGGCGGAGATGAGAACAATACCGATGCCGGTCAAATCGATGCCCTGTTCGGTGTCGCTAATGGATAGAGAGGCAACACCACTGATTGCCAGTATAATGGCTGTGATAATGATTGCAGATAGCCTTTCGTGATAGATAATGCTCATAATCAAAGTAACAAAGACAGGATACATGAAATGTATCGTTGTAGCTACACCACTGGGCAGATAGTTGTATCCCCAGAAGAGAAACAGAGCCGACATGACGTAGAACAAACTTAAATAACAAAGGGTGGGGAGTTCTGATTTTCGGATTACGAACGATTCCCCCCGTATAGGCAGTAATATGCCTATAGCCACACCGGCTGTCAGAAAGCGGTAGAATAGGATAGAGTCGAATGTCATGCCTTGTGCCATGAGTGGCAGGGTAAACAGAGGTATCAAACCGAATGTAGATGACGACAGTATCCCGGTCACCAAACCTTTAAAATTTGCCATTATTCATTTACCTCCTTGTTTGCAGGGTTGCGGAAGAAGCTGAAATTTACACTTCCGTAAACGCGATGCTCTTCAAATTCGGGAAGAGATGAGAAATCATTGTTTTTAGAGTGTTCTACAACTAACAGTCCGTTTGGTTTTAATAAAGAAGATGAAAGAATAAGTTTCGGAATTTCATTTAGTCGGGGCAAATCGTATGGAGGGTCGGCGAATATGAAATCGAAACTCTCACGGCAGGAGGATATGAATTTAAACACATCCCCTTTTACCGGAATCAGCTCTTTGGCTCCTAAAGTTTGTATTACTTTTTTGATAAAATTGTACTGTACGTGATATGCCTCGACACATATGACTTTGGCACAACCGCGAGAAGCGAGTTCAAAACTGATGGCTCCTGTACCGGCAAAAAGGTCGAGGGCAGAGATACCATCGAAATCGATTATATTGTTGAGTACGTTAAATAGATTTTCACGGGCAAAGTCCGTAGTAGGCCTTGCCTTTATATTGGCCGGGACATCGAACCGGCGTTTTCCGTATTTACCGTTTATAATTCGCATAGAGGTGTAATGATTAAGTCAAAAGGTGCATTGAGCGTGTCTTTTCCCATTTTGAATAATTGTGCCGGGAATATCGAAGGCATGACACAAGATATATATTCTTGAATGATAGGGACGATTATCTTTTTTTGTTCGTTTTTGCCCGTCAAGTGCACCTCATCTTTTTGTTGGTCGAAATTTAGCTGTTTCCACACGTTCAGAATGTAATATGCTGCATCATTCGTATGCTCGTATTCAAAAGTGTTGGCAAAGAGCAGTCCTTTTTTATCAAAACAGATAATGTCGAGATATTTGTTTTCGATGTTGACGTACATTTTCTCATTATTCCCCATGCGGCTTTTGGTATAGAAATACTCGCAAAGAGGGCTGAGGTGATGGAGAATGACCGGCAAATCGAACGTTCGTAACAAGAAAGCATATATGTCGTCGTCTATACCGAATAGATTGTATATGCCGTTTTGCTCCAGTCTGTTTTCCAGAATTCTGCCTGATGTACCGGGAAAGCAATATCGGTAATAAATGTCGGTTTCTCCCGAAGGTTCGAAATCACGAGGCACAAAGGTAAACCTGTTCGATTGCAACAGGATATAAACTTTTTTATAGGGTTGCAACAGTTCCGGATATTCATATACGAAATTCTCAAGAGAATACAGATAGTCTTCTCCTGCCGGGAATTTTTCGGAACAAGCTTGAAACGAATTATTGACAGACGGGTTATATATCGAAAAGTATATCCCTGTCTTTTCTAACCGAATAGACAGAATATATTGTCCGGGATGTTCTATCTCTATCTGTTTATGTTTAGATAAGTCTGCCATTGTTATACCTAATAGATTCCGATACTGTTATGAAATTCGGTTTTGTATGAGCCGATTAGGAAATTTCAAAAGTTATCCCCCTTACAGCCTGGGTAGACAGTAATAGAGATATTTTTGTAAAATTTAATCGGACTCCGGTTATAATCTTTCTGCAAATGTAGAAAAAGAAAATCGGATGCACTATTTTTGTAAACGACTTTATTTATAAAAGATGATAAATGACTTCTTTGTTAGGCAGATAGAAAGTAATCTTCCTTATACTCCCAATGAAGAGCAGAAAGAGTTGCTCTTACGACTCGGTGATTTTATGTTTCGTCCGGAGTCCGAGTCCCTGTTTCTGTTGAAAGGATATGCCGGTACCGGTAAGACATCGCTGATTGGAGCTTTGGTAAAAACACTGGATGCCTTCCAGCGCAAGTCGGTATTACTAGCACCTACCGGTCGGGCGGCCAAGGTATTTTCCGGTTATTCAGGACATCCCGCCTATACGATACATAAGAAGATATATCGTCAGAAAGTTTTTACCGGAGACTATGAGGGTTTCCAGATTATGGATAATCTCCATAAAGATACGCTATTTATTGTCGATGAGGCTTCTATGATAGCCAATACTCCGGCCGATACCCACATATATGGCACCGGTTGTTTATTGGATGATTTGGTAGAGTATGTTTATTCCGGTGAGGGGTGTCGATTGATACTGTTGGGAGACAGTGCCCAGTTGCCCCCTGTCGGGCAAGAGAATAGCCCGGCTTTGGATGAGACACATTTGTCGGGTTATGGCTTGTCCGTTGAGACTTTTGAGTTGCATACCGTTGCCCGGCAAATGCAGGAGTCTGGTATTCTGTTCAATGCAACTCGTCTGCGTGAACGGATGTTTTCATTGCCGTTAGAGACCCCGCAGATACGGTTTGGGCAGTTTGAAGATATTCAAAGAATATCAGGAGAGTACCTCATTGAGTCTATTTCTACAGCCTATGACCGAGATGGGATGGATGAGACGATTATCGTTACCCGTTCAAATAAACGGGCGAATATATTTAATCAGGGGGTACGAAATCAGATATTGTATCGGGAAGAAGAACTTACCTCGGGAGATTATTTGTTGGTAGCCAAGAATAATTACTTCTGGTCTGAAACTTATAAAGAAATCGATTTTATAGCCAATGGAGATATTGCCCGTGTAGTGAAAGTCAGAGGCAGGCAACAGCTGTATGGCTTTCGTTTTGCCGACGTAGCGCTTTATTTCCCTGACTATGATGTGGAAGTGGAAGCGAAGATAATACTGGATACGTTGACTACGGATACTCCGGCTCTTTCGGCCGAGCAGAACAATCAGCTGTTTATGTCGGTGCTGGAAGACTATTTTGACATACCTTCGAAACGTGAGAAGATGAAAAAGTTGAAGTCTGACCCGTATTTCAATGCTCTTCAAGTAAAGTATGCCTATGCGCTGACTTGTCATAAAGCTCAGGGCGGACAGTGGAAAAATGTATTTATCGATATGGGGTATATCCGTTCCGACTATTTAGGCCTCGATTTCTATCGGTGGTTGTATACAGCCTTTACACGGGCTACGGAACGGTTGTTCCTGATAAATCCCGGTGATGAATACTGTGAAGACCATAAGTTGGGATAATGTAACTATAAAACCGGGCTGAGCAATCTGACAATCGATTCTTTTACTTTTGAAGCCACAGGACGTCTGCGCCAGTACGACCAGGGTATACGTCTGCATTGCTGCTGGTCGGCTATAAAAATATTTTTCATTTTGACAGCCAGTTCTTTGTCATACATAAAGGCGTTTACCTCAAAATTGTGATCGAAACTACGAAAATCGAGATTCGTAGAGCCTACGGTCGAGAACTCGTCGTCGATGACAATCGTTTTTGAATGGATAAATCCTTTTTGGTAAAAATAAACCTTTACACCGGCTTTAAGCATGGGTTTTATATAGGAGTGAGAAGCCAGTTGCAAAACCGGGGAATCTGATTTTTCGGGAAGCATCAGTCTTACATCTACCTTAGCCAGTGCTGCCACTTGCAGCACTTTCATCAAGCTTTCGGTCGGCAGGAAATAAGGAGTCTGTATATATGCATATTGCTTGGCGTTACTGATAGCTTTAAGAAAGGTTAGCGAAATCTCTTTCCACTCGCCTATCGGACCGCTGCTTATGATTTGTATGCAAGTATTTCCCTTCGGAGCGACAATCGGGAAATAGAGTTTTTCCGACAATAACTGACGGCTGGTAAAGCACCAGTCGACGGCAAATGACGATTGTAATCCCTGCACTGCCGGCCCTTCGATGAGGATATGGGTGTCTCTCCATATTCCCCAAGGTACACCATCCCGGTAACGGTCTGCGATGTTCATACCGCCGATAAATCCGCAAGTTCCGTCGACAATTACGATTTTCCGGTGGTTCCGATAGTTTATCTTGTTTGCCAGTTGAGGAAATGTCACTTCCAGAAAAGGATATACCTCTATGCCGGCAGCAGTCATTTCTTCAAAAAAATGTTTTTTCACTTTCCAGCAACCCACATCATCATAGATTACCCGGACTTCTATCCCTTCACGAGCCTTTTCTATTAATATTTGCTTTATTTCATTTCCCAGTTTGTCATTATTGAAAATATAATATTGCAAGTGTATGAATTTGCGGGCTTTCCTCATTTTGGATTTAAGCATATCGAATTTGCTTTCGCCCTCAGTAAAAATCGTTACCTTATTTCCGGGATATGGAATGAATTCTCCCAATGCGTACCCCAACTTTATTTCCTGTATGCTTTCTGAAGATAAGAAAAGCGGCAGATTGCTGACTTCATTTTCTGAATAGTTGATATTTTTGAGAAGTTTGCGCTTGCCTTTACGCGAAATCATGCGTTGGCGACGATATTCCTGCCCGAAAAAAAAATAGAAGACAATGCCTACTACCGGCAGGAAGAGTAGTACCACAATCCATGCGATACTTTTTACAGGATTCCTGTTTTCGGAAAGAATCACTACAATCGTACTGATTACAGTGATAAAATAGATAATATAAAGGCTGGTATACAGCCAGAAATTTATGTCTTGAATAGCGGCAAGAATCATTATCTTATTATATTAAAGACTAAACAGGCCCTAATATCATAAAAAAAAATGAAAATTTCAATATTAGATACCTAAAATGTTACAATATGTTTTAGTAAAGAGAGTTTAGACAGACTCTTAGGGTTCATCTAAAAATAATTTTTATAAAATTTAGACCGATCTATCCGAAATATTTTCGTAATGTTCAGGATAAATAGTTGTATTGTAACAAAAATTTTGCGTAAACGATTTGCTTTTTTAAACCCTTATCATTATCTTTAAGCAACGTTAACCTTAATAAATGATAGTATGATGATATTTACAATTGGAGAAAATGCCGGACTGGTATGGCAGATGTTAGATGAGCAGCATGAGATGTCATTGGCACAATTGAAATCCCGTTTAGGATTGAATGATGCTGCGTTATGGGCAGCTATAGGATGGCTTGCCCGGGAAGGAAAGATTTATTGTCGGGCTGTAGATGAGGAACTATGGTTCAGTAATAGTTTATCAGATGGTTTTATAACTTTCGGATAGAGAAAAATATCGGGGATAGGCTCCCCATAGAAAGATGATGTAATCGACAAGGGCACCTGACAATACGCCAGGTGCCCTTGTTGATTATACCGTTTTCCCTTGTCGCGTTCAAAGTTGTTCGTATAACATCACGGCCTTTATCAACTTTAAGTTTTCGTTACAGAACCAGGGAAAGTCTATACATCTGAAATCGATATTGCTTTCTTCGAGAAGGTTAAAAAAGCGAATGTCCCGTATCAACATGTTTACAGAGACAAACAGCAACGGGCATTTTTTCTTTTTGCAGTAAAAAAGGACCTTTTGCAGTTCCTCATAGGCAATATCGGTTTTATTTCGAGCCTGATTTATTTTATCATAAAACGGAGGGCAGGCTTCCTGCAAATTATGCTTTTTGAGATAGGTATCTACCAGTTCCTTTGTCTCCGGAGAAGAGATGTCTCCGTACAACATCACATATTTATTTTCCATAGACTGTATCTTATCCGGTTCTACCGCTTTCAGAGTCGGGGAGAGACTTTCGTATTGTTTGCTTAGAGAGTTTTTGGTTAGCCTTTTAAGCTTTTCCAAAGAATAGAATACGTACCTGAATATAAATTTGTCACCCTTGTTTTCTATACATTCCCTTTCCATGTAGAAGGCATTTAAGCGTTTCTTATTTGCCTGGAGTACATGTTTGGGAATGCCTTCATATACAGAGCTGGTTCTGTACTCGACAATATCCGTTTTCATATAGTATGGCTGTTATTTTTCCTTCTTGAGAGGATGGAATGTTGTGTTGCGTTCGTCACACGAGATATATGTGTATACCTTAGAGCCGGTCTTAATCTTACTCAGGTCAGATTTGAGAGTTTCTTTCAGAGATGTTTTGGGGCAAAGTCACTCCAAAATACATGTTAATGCTCTGCTATTCGAATCAGAGTAGGAGCTCCGAAAGAAGATTCTTTCAGGACGATTATTTCCCCATTCAGTTTTAGTTGTTGTATCAAAGAATATACCCGTAAACTCTCAGCACCTGAATAGTCTATTATATCATCTACCGAAGCGGCACCGCCATTCTCTTTGAGATAGGTCAGTATTTTTCGGCGGTCCAGATTTGCATAATCCATGATTTGATATTCCGTATTTTACCAGTTCCAGTCAAGATATTCGACGTCGTTATCCGTAAGTCGGTCTCCGGTTTGTACTTCGATGATTTGGAGGTTGGAGACCGCCTTTACAGCATATCGGTGTCCCTTACCGATATGAATGATATCTCCACGCTGGATATTTCTGACCTGCCCATCCAGCACCAATATTCCCGAACCGTCGACACATGTCCATGATATATCCCGGTATTGGTGTCCTCTGTAACAGATGTCAAAGCCGGCTTTGAGCTGTAACAACTGTGTCAAGCTCTGGTATCCACCGGCAAACGTAGAGAAATCGACAACCTTATACGTGCCCCAGCTATATTCCCCATACATGGGACGGGAGGGAAGCTCGTTTACATAATCTTTGATATGTTCGCAAGACTCTTTCCCGCATACCAGAATGCCGTCATAATTGGCGGCAATAATCAGGTTATCGATATCGAAACACAATAAAGGAATGTTTAGTTCATTGATTACATGTGTATTGTGAACATTTTTACCGGCAGTCACGTTCCCGATATAGTGGGTAAGCTCTTCCGTCAAAGAATTCCATGTACCCAAATCTTTCCATTGGCCGTTGAAAGGTATCACGGCAATAGATTCGGCTTTTTCTACTACTTCGTAGTCAAAACTGATTTTGGGGAGTTCCCCATATCGGGAATGCAATTCTTCAAAAGAGTGAACGTCGAGATAACGTTTCACAATATCGGTCATATATCCCAGTCGGAAAGCAAATACGCCCCCGTTCCATAGAGCACCGTCAGCAATCAGAGACTCGGCATGTTCCTCATCCGGTTTTTCCGTAAAGCCTTTCACGTATAGAAACGATTTGTCGGCATTTTCCCTTACCGGAACGATATAACCGAATTTTGTAGACGGATATTTGGGCTTTATGCCCATAAGTACCAAGTCTGCAACATTATTTTCCACGGCAGTAGCCATTTGCGTAATGGTTTTGAAGTAGTTTGCGTCAGTGTAAGAGTCGCAAGGCATCACTATTACCGCCTCATTGTCATTGCACAGCTTTTCCTTGGCCAAATAAGTACAAGCCAGAGCAATGGCCGGGAATGTATCCCTGCGCTCCGGTTCGGTTACGATATCGACATCCGCTCCCAATTGTCCGGTAATGATTTCTTGTTGGGAGGCACTGGTAGCTATGGTTACCGAATCGGAGATACCTTCCTCTCTGATTTGGCGGACAACCCGTTGTACCATGGATTCGGTACCGCCTTCCGGTGAATTCAGTAACCTGAGGAATTGTTTGGAACGAGTATGGTTTGACAATGGCCACAGCCGTTTTCCGGAACCACCGGAAAGCAATATGATTTTCATGTCTACAAATGTTATTATCGTTCGGCTCTCATAGGGTTATTGAGAAAATCCTCATAAGAGAGACGTATGCCGTCTTGCAGTTCCGTTTTATACGTCCAGCCGAGAGATGCAGCTTTCGAAACATCCAGTAACTTACGAGGTGTGCCGTTTGGCTTGCTGGTATCCCAATGGATTTCACCCTCATAACCGATTACTTTGGCAACCAGCTCTGTAAGTTCTTTAATGGTCAGTTCTTTACCGGTTCCGGCGTTGACGGTCTCATTGCCGCTATAGTTGTTCATAAGAAATACGCACAAGTTGGCGAGGTCGTCTACATAGAGAAATTCACGTAACGGACTGCCGTCACCCCAGCAAGTTACATACGGTAGTTTTTGCTCTTTAGCCTCATGGAAGCGTCGTATAAGAGCCGGCAATACATGGCTGTGAGTAGGGTGGTAGTTATCGTTCGGACCGTAAAGATTAGTCGGCATGACACTGATATAGTCAGTACCGTATTGTCGGTTCAGAAATTCGCAGTATTTCAGCCCCGAGATTTTAGCCAGAGCATAAGCTTCATTTGTCTTTTCCAGTTCAGAAGTCAGTAAGCAACTTTCTTTCATAGGTTGTGGAGCCATGCGGGGATAGATGCAGGACGACCCTAAAAATTCCAGTTTTTTACAGCCGTTTTGCCAAGCGGAATGAATCACATTCATCTCTAAAATCATGTTATCGTACATGAAGTCTGCTAAAGCACTCTGGTTGGCGACAATGCCGCCCACTTTAGCTGCTGCCAGAAAAACATATTCAGGTCTTTCCTCTGCAAAGAATTTTTCCACAGCATCCTGGCGGCATAAGTCCAGCTCCTTATGAGTTCTTGTAATGATATTCGTATAGCCTTGACGTTCCAATTCCCGTACGATGGCACTACCCACCATACCACGGTGGCCCGCTACATATATTTTGGCATTCTTTTCCATGATGATAATTTAATTTTATTTCAATAAACGCAGCGGCTCAGCATAGTTCTTCAAACAAGTTTAGAACCTCTGCTTTCGCCTTTCGGTTTATTTTACAATACCTTTTTCGAGATATTCAGCAAGATTCATACGGATATGTTCACCGGCTTTTTCGACAGCAACTTTAGCCATATCTGAGTCTACCATAATACGGACCAATTCTTCAAAAGACGTTTTGGTCGGGTTCCAGCCCAATTCAGCTTTTGCTTTCGAGGGGTCTCCCCAAAGATTTACGACATCTGTTGGGCGATAGAAGTCCGGAGATACCTCAACCAGGACCTTGCCGGTAGCTTTGTCTATACCTTTTTCATTCTCCCCTTCCCCTACGAATTCGAGTTCTATGCCTGCATAGTGGAATGCCAATTGGCAGAATTCACGAACGGAATGTTGCTCTCCGGTGGCGATGACAAAATCTTCCGGTGTCTTATTTTGAAGAATCAGCCACATGCACTCTACATAATCTTTGGCATAACCCCAGTCGCGAAGAGAAGAAAGATTACCTAAATACAGTTTCTCCTGCTTGCCTTGTGCAATACGTGCAGCAGCAAGAGTGATTTTACGGGTTACGAAAGTTTCACCACGTCGTTCCGACTCGTGATTGAAAAGAATGCCTGAGCAACAAAACATGTTATATGCCTCGCGATATTCCTTTACAATCCAGTGTCCATACTGTTTCGCTATCGCATAAGGGCTGTATGGATGGAAAGGTGTATTTTCATTTTGAGGGACCTCTTCTACCTTGCCGTACAGTTCTGAAGTCGAGGCCTGATATATTTTACATGTCGAGGCGAGCCCGCATTGGCGCACGGCTTCCAATATTCGCAATACACCGGTGGCATCTACATCGGCAGTGAACTCAGGAGAGTCGAAACTTACCTGTACATGGCTCTGTGCAGCCAGATTGTATATTTCATCCGGACGAACCCGACCGATAACCTGAATCAGACTCATCGAGTCACCCAGATGAGCATAGTGCAAATGGAAATGAGGCCGTCCTTCAAGATGAGCAATACGTTCGCGGTAGTCTACCGACGAGCGGCGTATGGTGCCATGTACGTCATATCCCTTTTCCAATAAAAATTCTGCTAGAAATGAGCCATCCTGACCGGTAACTCCTGTAATTAAAGCTGTTTTTGTCATATCGATTATAGAGTTGATTTATTTTGATTTAAAAATTTTTTGACCGGTGACATCCAATACCTTATAAGCATAGCGTAAGCTTTCAAAAAAGATATTAGAGTACACACCATTTTTTTTGTACGCCTTTAGATGGTCCTTTAGTATTTGTTTATGGCTGGCTAATCCATTCGTTGACGCGCCACCGGTACGCATGGTTACAAAATCCATTGGGATGTATTGTGTCCGTATCTTATGGACGAATATCAACCGTAGCAAGCATTCAAAGTCTGCGGCAACTTTGTATGACAAATCAAAACCTCCGTATTTTTCGTATAATTTTTTGCGGCAGTAAAATGACGGATGAGCGGGCATAAGCCCCAATCTCATTTGCCAACGTTTGAATGCTTTGGAAGAGTAATAACGGACACATTTTTTCAAATTATCGTCGTTAACGTAATGTATATCACCATATACGGCATCTATGTCATTATTTTTTAATGAGGAAGCTACATTCGTAAGGACATCACTATTGGTATAAAAATCATCACTGTTAAGTATTCCCACTATATCCCCTGTCGCCATGGCAATTCCTTTATTCATAGCATCATACAATCCCCGGTCTTTTTCGCTGATATAGTGCAATCGTCCCTGGTATTTAGGCTCTAACTCATGTATAATTTCCATTGTATTATCTGACGAGCAGCCATCTATGATAATATGTTCTATATCGGAATATGACTGAGATAGAACACTTTCCATTGTATGGCGTATAGTTGTACCGCTATTCCAAGTAGCAGTGATAATTGATATTTTCATAAAATTGAGATGGAAAATTTCGAAAATTGACTTCGTTATGATTCAGAGATTATCCTATTAGCAACTTTGATTGCAGGATTTCCACGATAAATGGAAAAGGGGACGAGGTCTTTAGATGCGATGGAACCAACAGCGAGAACACTGTGCGAATGCATCGTTACTCCGGGACAGACGGTGGATTGAGCACCGACCCATGCACCATCTTCTATTGTAATCGGTTTTACTATAAGGTCAAACGTCGGACGTTTGTAATTATGATTTCCACACAATAACATTGCTCCTTGACTAATACAGACATTTGAACCGATGGTAACTTGTGATAGATTATCTATCCATACATTTTCACCAATCCAAGTATAATCTCCTATCGACAGATTCCAAGGATATTTGATATTGACTGAAGGTTTTATTACAACACCTCGGCCTATTTTTGCACCAAAAAAACGTAGTAGAACTACTTTAATTTTGGAAGATGGATTGAATGGATTGACAATAAATAGTATATTGACGAAATACCATAAAATTCGTTTTGTATTGCTCCCGCCTGTTTTATACCATGAATTATCATAGCGAGATAAATCTGTTTTTATCACTGTATTTTTTATTAATTAATTCTTTGATTTGGGTTTTATACCAAATACAAGGGTTGATAATATTGGACTTGTACGTATTATCGTACTTATTGTCAAACAAGCTGCGATTATCAATAACGCTAAAATAACAGTTATTGTAAATTCAATAAGTGGATTTACATTTGTTTGGAAAAAACGGCCAATCATTATTAGGTTCTGAGGGATCAAGATATAATGAAGTAGATAAATATCAAGAGTATGAGTACCGATAAATTGTAAGATACGACCAATTTTTTTCTGTTTAGAAAAAAGGTTTTGATAATGACGAAAAATAGCAAAAGTTACTATTATAGCTAATATGGCGACAATAATTCTTAGCATAAAATCAATTCGTTTATCCCAAATGTTTTCACTGTAACTCATACGTAATAAACAAATATATGAAATTACAAATAAAGCTACCATTATTACCATATAAATTGTCTTATGATCAATTAATTGTTGGAATAAGGTGAAATGTTTTTTTACAAGTATACCAAATGTAAAATAAATAAAATACTTCCAATTCAATAATCCGAGAATGTCTATTATTTTGATATTAAGATTTAACTTTGTGTTGATGGGCTGAAGTGACAACAAAAAAATTCCTATCGTAAAAATTATGAGAATAACATCACTCCCCCCCCCCCTTAATTTTTGTTAATTTAATGAGTAATAGTGGAATAAGTATTAAAAGAAAGAACTCAAAAAGGGTTATAGTAAACCAATAGCCATATTTTGTTTGAGTCATTATTCCTTCCCAAAAATCTTTTTGAAATACAAATATAAATATGGTGTAAACTATTAGTGTCGAGAGTAGCTGTACTTGTGATTTTTTTAATATAAATTGGCGGATAATAGGTAGTGTCCAGTTTATATCTTTATAAAAGATAAACCCACTAATGAAAAAGAAAAGAGGCATTCGCATAAGCATAAAGAATTGGTTGAATGATGCATGACTGTCAGAATTAAAACCAAAGCTGAATAATAGTACGTGAGCATAAACAACAAGGATCATTGTAAAACCTCTCATTGCATCTAGGTATTCTATTCGTTTATTTTTTATTGGAACTTCCATTTTATATTTAATTAATATTTTAAATAAATTATTTTTTTTATAAAAAATCTTTTATATGAGTATGTGAAAAAAGAATATCTAAGAATGTGATATCTTTTCTAAAAATGGGCATATTAGCTATAATTAAACTTCATATACAAAATCGGGTTTAGACGTTTGGCCTAGAATCCATTCGTAAAGCAATTTCATTTTTAAACCAAGCACATCGGTTGAATAATTATTACGTATTAGCGATTTTCCATTCATCCCCATTTTGATACGCATGTTTTCTCCTATGTTATACGCTTTCAGTATAGTTTGTGTTATTGTTTCTTGATCATTATTAATCCACCAACCGCAATTATGAAAATTCAATTCCTCCCAGGGTGTTCCTTTAGATGCAATTACTGGAACACCGCGTACCAATGCTTCAGTAACAATATTTCCAAAGTTTTCGAAATCGCTTGGAACAGCTAATACAGATAGATCTGTTATCGCTTTGTCTTTTTCTATCCCAGTAAGAAATCCTGTAAATTTGACGTTACGAAGGTTTAATTTTTTAACTTCCTTGTGTAAAAATTCCTCGTAGTATTTGTCTCCGGAACCAATAATTACGAGTTCTATATCATCAAAATTATGGTGTAATGTATCCATGGCATAAATAAGCCTTTCTATACGTTTTCGAGGATGTACTCGACCTAAATAGCCGATTTTGAAAACAGGTTTATGAGGAATCTCTCGGTCAATTAAATCTGATAAGTCGATTGGGTTAGGAATTACCGCAACTGGATTAGAAAAACCTAATGCACGATAGTGATACATTTCTTCTATACAAGTTGCTTGTATACAGGCAGCTTGTTGTAGATCGTTTCGTTGATAAAGAGCAAGAGAGAATTTTTTTATCATTGGTGAGACAGCCAAGGCTTGGGGATACAGCATACCCCGAAGCGTAATAACATAAGGAATTTTACATTTTCGGGCATAACATGCTGTAGCATGGCTTAAATAAAGCCATAATCCTTGAACATGAAATAAATCAGTATTCAGCCTTTTTAAAACTTTTTTGATATTTGGAATATATCCAGTACGATTATTTAAGATATGCCTTGTATAATAGATGTTTATATCGTTAGCAAGTAGTTGTTTTTCATTATCCAATGGAGCCATTAATAACGATGCATTTACATTGTTTTGTTCTAACCCTTTAATGGTGAGATAAGTACTAAGAGCTGGCCCTCCATATTTTACATCCAATATTCCAGAATGAATGACTTTCATATATTTTATAGTTGGTTGTATAGTGATTTGTATTGTTCTGCTATATTTTGAGGGGAAAAGCGCCTAATATTTTTTTTCCCAAGTGTAATTAAGTTTCTTCTTAATTCATTATTTTCTAACAGTTCGATAATCCCGTTACGAATATTGTCAATAGAGTAGGGATTTACNACTTCAATATCACTTGTAAGGATAGGGATTCCAATTAAATTTGCTTCTATGATAGGCATGCCAAAACCTTCATAAAAAGACGGGAAGGTAATTATATCAGCTTGTTTGTATAGTTCTAAAACTTTAAAATATGGAAGATTATAATAATTTTCATACTTTACGTTTAATGAATCTGCCAATTGTTCTTGATTCAAGGTCATAGGTCCAATAATGATAAGTCGGACAGAGAGATTCGTGATTGCCTTTAAGACCCCTTCCAAATTCTTATTTGTTTTTGTCCCTACGTGGAGGATTGTTTTTTTTGCAGAAGCGGTTTTATGGAAAGTTGCAGCTGATATAATCTGTAAATCATTAATGGGGTTGTTTACGACAGATATTTTCTTTTCTGTGAAAGGACATAATTCAATCAGCTCATTTTTTGTAAATGAGCTGATTACTGATATTTTTCGAGCTATACATAATGGAAGGTTGAACCACAACCATTTTTTTATAGTCCTTTCAATCCGTCCGCCTTTTATAATTGATTGAACATCGTGAACTGTAATCAGCGTTCTACGTCCTGTTCCTAATGCGATATAATGGACTTCTCCTGTTATATGGTTGATGTCGCCACGATGTTTTCGGGCAAACCATATATTTTTGGCAATAGCAGAGATACTGGCTCCGTCATATGGTAATTCTATCCATCTAACTTCATGCCCTAAGTATTTGATTAATGAATGAAATATTTCTTCGATACTGTTAGCCTCTGGTCGTTTTTTTCTAATAAATACTACTATTTTCTCGTTCATCTATCTGATTTATAGCAATGTTTAGTCCAATCATAGTGAAATATATCATATAAGCGAACCAATTATACAGACATAATTGTACATAAAAAGTCATGGGAAGAATAATAATTGTTGTTGCCCATGAGAGGGCTGCCAAATATGGGTTTTCTATGGATCGGCTGATTTTAAACATATATACTAATGCATAAAGTCTTATACCTGTGACTATTAAAAATCCAATGAAACCAAATTCAATCATAATGCGACCTATTTCTTCTTCCCAATCTACTAATGATGGTTGGACTAACAACGATTGAACCGACATGTTAGCGATTCCTACTCCGTTACCGAAAGCCCCTGCATAATCGAACATTCGTGAAATATCAAAAGTTCGTGTTATCCGTGTATCCATATCATATGATACTGATGTCGCACGAGATATGAAATTATCTATAGCTGCTATTCCATATATGTCATAGTATATATAGAGACAGCTTAAAATTAATATGATTCCGAGAATCAATTTATAGTTTCGTCTATAAATCCATTCGTAAACAGATGTCCCAATAATAACCAAGCAACTCAAAATAACCACGCTACGTGATCCAGTCATAAAACTTCCTAACAATGCAAGAACAAATAGCATTGCTATAATCCACTTTGTGGTTAAATTCCACTTAAGAGAGAGTAATAATGTGGTAAACACTAATGTTATTATACAAAAATCTCCCAATGGGGTTATATAAGAAAATACGCTACATACACGTACAGCCCCACCTACCATAGCAATTCCATTTTTCATTTCCATTGCATATTTATTGATATATGCGTAAGGAGGGCTAGCATATTGAATAGTTGCAAGAATTAGAATTATAAAAGCAATTATCGCTCCGCCTTTTAGAAATTGTTTTAATTGATGATGGTTGTTAATCCATACTGGTAAAGCATATATCAGGACTATAGGACTCAAATATTGTATGATAGTAATTCCACCAACAATGTAACCATTAATTAAAAATGTAATGCATATTGCTGATAAAATAACCATAAAACCATATATCATATACGCTTTACCTATCGGTGTTGAGATATTTCGTAATCCATTATGTCTTTGAAATAAGTAAAATACAGCTATGATAATCAATAATAGATACTTTATTGAATACAACAAAGTGCCTGATACTCCGGGAATAATCCATTTTCTCAGTACGCCTTCCAGAAAGAGGTAAATAAAGAATAATACGAGACAATTTTTCATTTCTTAGCAGCTATTTTAAGCAAAAATTCATTATATCGTTGTCCGTATGCTTCCCATGAAATATTGGATAATACAGTTGGTGTCAAATAGTTGCGAATATAGTCCCTTGGCTGCTGTTCAGCCTTTTCTAGGGCTTTAAGCAAGGTTTCTGACAATGATTCTACGGTATACTCTGGCATTTCAAATAGGAACTCATGATCATCTACTAATTTTTTCAAGTCAGGGCCACCTGTGTAATGTGAATAGACCAACGGCAATCCACAAATCATTGCTTGAAACAAAACCAAACCAAATCCATCTTGACGGGATGGCAAACAAAGAATTTTTGCTTTCGAATAGAAATAAACCAACTCAGGTTGATTGACAGGATCAATATGATAAAATTGTTTACTTTGTTTTGGAAATGCAAAATCAATAATTGCGCCCACATGTAATAACGACAGTCCATTTTTCAGACAAGCTTCTACTAAAATATCCACACCTTTTTGAAGAGACCAGTTCCCTACAAATATTATATCGTAGCTATCCGATTTAAGAAATAAAGGATAAAACATTTTTAAATTAACGCCATAGGGGTTTACAAATAGTTTTTCTTTTTTTTCTCCTTTTTCTATAAAACTTTCTTTTGTATGTTGAGACGGTAGTATTATATAATCTGCTATTTTATATTGAATAAGTTCGATCTTTATATCTTTTTTATACACTTGTTTTGCAGATGGTATTTTACTCAATATGTCATTCTGAGATAAAATATGTTGGCATCCCCTGTCACAAAAAAACTGTGCATGATATTTATTTTTTGCTTTTTGAGCACTTAATAATGCACAACCGCTCAAACCTATTAAGATATCACATTTTTTTAAACATAAAGCCGATAAAAAATCAACGATTCTTACTATCCAATAATATAAATAACGATTACCATCTTTAGGCAATTTGATTTTTCGGAAAATAAACATCAGTGGAGCACATATATAAAAAAAAGAAACAACCCTATCTGAAGGAAATCCAAAGTGTTCACAACGTTTTTTTGACACCATTGTATAGAAGATAACGTCATGCCCGTTTTTTCTGTGTTGGATTGCCATATCAAGTAGATGGGAACGTCCAGGACTGACTACTGCTATTTTCATTTTTTTATCCATGTTTTTATGTAAGTCAATAAGTCTCCAGCTAAAAGAGATTCGACGCAAATATTGGAATGCACACACTCCCTGTTACGAAGTTTTTTTGCAGGATTACCTCCTACTACAGTCATAGGAGGAACATCTTTTGTGACAACACTACCCGCACCAATAACAGCACCAAAGCCAATATGCTTAACTTGGGGAAGTATTATCGCATTCGGACATATCCAAACATAAGGCTCTATGTCTAAGCCTTTGTTAGGTTGAATATGTTTCCACTCAGGAGAGTCAATATCATGGGTGCTTAATATAAAATTCACATTGTTTCCAATTATTACATGATGTCCGATATGTAAGGGATATAACATAGAAGTAAAATCTACATTATAATTAATTGAAACATTGTTTTCAATATTCATAAAACGGTTAAATTTTTTTGCTACAGAAACAGGTATTGTCGCAGACTTGTCAACGACTGCTCCTTTTTTTCGGGCGATCATTCTTGAATATGAGAACTTTAAGAATGGAGGAATGCGTAAAATAAGCCCAATGAGGAAATGAATAAAACTTCTTGACCTTATTCGTGATTCGTATACAGTTTCCATTTTAAGTAATTATTTATTTGAAAATTTGAGTATTTTATCTAAAAATCTCATGAGTAAAAGTATAGGATGGCTTACAGATACTGGAAGTGATAAGATATTTAATATAATTTTCCGTTTAATTGATAGTGGATAATATTCTTTTCTTATTTGGCAAATTTTTGTTCTTTCATTTTTTAAAATCTGTTTACATTCATTAATCGAATTATAAGAATGGAAATATAGATTATATAAAGCTAACACACGCTGACTATATCCTGTGCGAGTTATAGCTTTTGCTTTGTATTTTTTGTCTGATATATTAAATTTTACGAATATTTTAGGCGTGATTAATAAGAAAAGATCAGAAGCATCGAATAATGGTTGTACTTTTAATTTCCCTATTCTTGAAAGAGAATTTTTTGAATCTTCTCCATAATACATGTAGTAATATCCACAAAATTTTGAAAGAATAATATTTTCGATAAAAAGATAATAAGAGTATACAAATATATGATCTTCATGATATGATAAATTTGTGAGAAATTGCAAATTATGATGTTTAATAAGTTGTAAATCAAATAATTTATTTACAGGCCCTCCGTCACGAAGAAGATCGTATTTAATAATTAACCTATATGCTGTTGTTCCATTTAATGTGCTTTCGTCAGCGTATTGAAATGATATATATTTTTGGGATGGAGTCTGAGTTATCAATCCACTAATCACTATTGATTTTTCAAGAGGATTGCATCGTACAAAATCTGCAATATATTGGGAACTAATATAATCATCACTATCTATAAAAGTTATAAAATCTCCAGAGGCTTGCTTTATCCCAGAGTTTCGGGCACTTCCAACCCCTTCATTAGATTTGTGTATAACTTTTATTCTAGTATCTTTTTCCGCATAATGATTACAAATTGTTCCACTGTTATCTGTTGAACCATCATTAACTAATATTAACTCCCATTTTGAATATGATTGACTGAGAACGCTCTCAATGCATTTACTTATATATTTTTCGGAATTATATACAGGAATTACTATTGAAATAAAAGGTTGTATTATTTCTTTTTCATACATAGACTACGCAACATTAAAAAATTCTCAAACCCTATTATATTACAGATCTTATCGGCCTTTGAACCTTTATGAGGGTGGGTTGGTTTTAGATCTAATTTTAATATTTCATCTTTTGCTTCCCTATAAACTGGGGAATTATATCGAGCCTTACACATTACCAATGCGAAGTTTCTGGAAATTCCCTTATAAGCCTCTATTAAGTTTGTCTTTGCTAAAAGTATTTTCGCCTGTTCTTTATATGAATCTAATAAGGCTTCTAACTTTTTATCACTATAAATATCATAGGTACTTAAAGACGCATGCCCTCTACGGTAATACACTCTTGCGTCAGAACAGAATATTACTTTAGAAGCAGAAGCCAGAACTTTTGAAAAATAAACGCCATCGTCATTAATTGTAAAACGACGGTCCCAGTATCCGGCACTCTTTATCAATTCTCGTGGTATCATCCAACAGGAAGTCTGCATCATTTCACCCTTGTTCAACATCTCTATAAGCATGTCTATTGGGTTATGATAATTCTTGTAAATACATCTATTGGGAAATGTAGCTTCTTGAATATTCGAATAAAATGTATCCCATTCGCATGAAACTATGGTGTATGGATCGTTCTCTTGTAATATTTCTATTTGTCGTTGAATCTTATGATGAGAAATAAGATCATCACAGTCCATAAACATTATATATTCGCCTATAGATTCTTTTAACGCTCTATTTCTTGCCGAAAAAGCGCCCTCGTTTGATTGAGAAAACACTTTTATTCCCCCTCTCCGTTTAGATTTATTAATATATTGCCTTGCAATATTATATGAACCATCGATAGAGCCATCATCTACAATAATCAGCTCAATATTGCGATATGATTGTGCTAAAATATTATCAATGGTATATGATAAAAATCTCGCTCCATTATAAACCGGCATGCATATAGAAACTAAGGGATATTCCGATTCTTGCATTGTTTTATTCTATTAGTTATAAACGATATGATTTGTTGACGTTCGGTAGAATTTATTCCAATCAAAAAGCAAATGGTTATACATAGCAATTCACTTAAACATAATCCACAGAATATTTCCCAGTTAGTATTTGAAAAAAATGATCTTATAAAAAAATGGACAGCGACAAGAACAATTACAACTTTTCCTATCGGATATAAAATTGCTTTGAAATATTTTCGATATGACATTTCTATATATGGTAACACTATCCATATACGCGCTATTTGAGCAATATACTCAATACACAGATAGGAAGCCATCACGGTAAACAAGGAAAAATGAAAATATTTCAATCCGATATAGGCTACAGGTACTGCCATCAGTAAAATTGTTCCTTCTATTATTTGAAACCGTTTGATTTTTCCGGTTGCATTTATGGATTGTATCAATGGCTGGCGTAATGGAGTTATGAAACATACCAATAAAATAATCTGTACTAAAAATACAGTATCCTCCGGAATGCGTACTAACCATAGGTTCAATATAGATTCTGTATAATTCAATATCGGAAATGTGACCATCAGCATGAGATAAAATCCATATTTAGAACATATAATTACCAGTCGTCCCATATATGACAGATTACCACCCGCATAAGATTTTATTATTTGTGGTTGTAATGCCATCTGATAACTTTGGATAAAAGTATTCGTGATATTTTGAACTTGCACGGATATGCCTCGAGCAGCATTGACAACAGGACCAAAGAATATATTTAAAACAATGTTCAAACCTTGCCCACAACCAATAAATGCAAGATCTCCATTAATTTTCCACCCTATAAAAACCGCCATTTGTTTTGTTAGATGCTTATCAAAACCCAAGTGAGAATGAGTAACTGAAAAATTTTTATGACAAAACCATCCATAAATAATGCGCACTGCTATTTGTATGATACACATGAGAATAGCATATACTATTAACCTGTCAATATTACCCCAAAGCGGTAACGAGTAAACAATTCCCAGTTTGGCTATTGACTCAAATACAGAAATATATGCAAAAGCATCCATTCGTTCATATGCAATAATAAGCGAATTGTAGGGTACACTTATCAATGAAATAGTACTAGTAAGTACAGAGCATTGTAAAACCCAAAATGCTGCAATCATGCGATCTGCCGGAATATTCATTTTATTGAATAGAAACCATACTCCAATAATTTCAACTATGACTGCCAAAAACAAAGCTACGCTTCTGTGGATAATCAACAGCGTGGAAAATGTATGCTTTTCTTTTTCTGTATCCCCTGTCCCTATTGCATATGTAAGGAACCTTGTTGAAGCTCCAGCTAAAGACCCATTTACAAATCCCAATACGATTACGATTCCACCTACTACATTATAAATACCGAAATCTATAATGCCTAAAATCTCCAATACTGCTCGGGATATAAATACCGATATACCTGTAGTAATCAGCATTCGTATGTAAAGCATAATGGAATTTTTGGCAATACTGGGTTTCAACGTAGGCATGGCATAAAAATTTCTGCTTTGCAAAAGGGATTAATTTAAACACAAGAGTTAATCTCTCTGAAATATATCCCTCGTATAAACTTTTTTTTTCACATCATCTAGGCAGGTATCATAACGGTTGGCGATAATGGCTTGACTTTGCGACTTGAATATGGTCAAATCATTTTCTATTTTACTACCGAAGAATGTACTTCCATCCTCTAAAGTTGGTTCATAGATAATAACTTCTGCTCCTTTAGCTTTAATGCGTTTCATCACGCCTTGGATACTGGATTGGCGGAAATTATCACTGTTCGATTTCATAGTCAGACGGTAAACGCCAATAACACATTTTTTTTCTTCTTTGGGATTAAAGTCTCCTCGGTTATAATAATCATAATATCCTGCTTTATTCAATACACGGTCGGCTATAAAATCCTTACGGGTACGGTTACTTTCTACTATGGCTTGTATCAAGTTTTCCGGTACATCTGCATAGTTGGCAAGCAACTGTTTAGTATCTTTGGGTAGGCAATAACCTCCATAACCAAAACTGGGGTTATTATAGTGCGTACCAATACGTGGGTCGAGACTTACTCCATTGATAATATCCTGTGTATTCAGACCTTTCATTTCAGCGTAAGTATCCAGCTCATTGAAATAGCTGACTCGGAGAGCTAAATAAGTATTGGCAAAGAGTTTCACCGCTTCTGCTTCGGTTAAGCCCATAAAAAGCGTATCAATATTTTCTTTTATCGCACCTTCTTGTAGTAAGGAAGCGAAAGTATGTGCGGCTTCATCTAAACGAATGTTATCTTCCGGTCTGCCCACAATTATACGGCTTGGATATAGATTGTCATATAGAGCTTTACTTTCCCGTAAAAATTCAGGAGAGAAAATTACATTTTCAGTATCTAATTTTTTGCGCACACTTTCTGTATAACCTACCGGAATGGTACTCTTGATAACCATAATGGCATGGGGATTTACGCTTTTAACCAAGTTGATAACTTCTTCTACATGGGAGGTGTCAAAATAGTTTTTTACCGGGTCGTAATTGGTCGGTGCTGCGATAATTACGAAATCAGCATCGCTGTAAGCCTTTTTTCCGTCTAATGTAGCAGTAAGGTTCAATGGCTTCTCTCTCAGATATTTTTCAATATATTCATCTTGTATGGGTGATTTATGATGATTTATCAAGTTTATTTTTTCAGGAATTATATCCACTGCTGTTACTTGATGATGTTGACTTAGGAGAGTAGCTATACTAAGTCCTACATAACCTGTTCCGGCTACAGCTATTTTGTAATCTTTCATCTACTATTATTATTTATTTTTTAGAATTGACTAAATTCTAAATCAAAACTATATGGATTAGGGGTATAATATTTGCTTTGTATTTTTTTATTTTTCGTCAGAACTATTATGATATTTGGAACCATATCCATAATGATATCCGTATCTGTAACCATACTTATGGTACCCGTAACGGGTATAGGCATCGGTTGTGCCGTTAAGCAAAAGGAACATGTTTTTGTATTTATGAGTTTGGTAGAATTTTTCTATTTCGGGTAACATAGCCCGTTCCAATAGTTCTGCCCGGATGACAAACAGTGTTTGGTCTGCATATTTATTGATGATAGAGGTATCTGCTACGATTTCTACCGGAGGACAATCGATAAATATGTAATCGTACTGATTTTTCAACTCTGAAAGCATCTGCTCAAGATGATTTTCAAATAATAATTCTGTCGGGTTAGGAGGGATGATTCCTACAGGCAGGATATCGAGATTGGGATGGGTCTTTCCTTTTACGATGACTTCATTGTAGGTATTGACCTGACCGATAAGGTAGTTGGTAACACCTTTCCCTGGAGACTGGATATAGGTACTTAACGAGGCTTTTCGTAAATCGAGGTCGATAGCCAATACTTTTTTCCCTTTGATGGCCAGACTGGTAGCCAGATTCATGGTGATGAAGGTCTTTCCACTACCGGGATTCATGGAGGTAACCATAATTATGGGGGAATGACCATTTTTCCCTTGCATAAATTCCAGATTGGTGCGGACTACCCGGAAGGCCTCGTTGATGACATTCCGGTTCTTTTCCTTGACTACAATGGAATATGATTCCGGTTGTGGTTTGCGGAATGGTAATCGTTTCTTTTTACGGTAGGAGAGGGGTATTTCTCCAGCAAAGGGTAAAGTCAGGTTTTCTATATCTTTCTTACCCCGAACCCGGGTATTCATATTTTCCATAATGAAAATGATGACAACGGGGATAAGCAGGCCGAGTGCAATGGCTACCATCAGGATATTCTTTTTGACCGGGGCAGTCGGTATCATTTTACCATACGGGGGAGTGATGATACGGGTATTATATGCTGTAAACGCCTGGGAAAGTTCGTTTTCTTCCCGCTTTTGCAGTAAAAATAGGTAGAGGGCTTCTTTAACCTTTTGTTGACGCTCTACCGATAACAGGTATTTTGCCTGTGAGGGACTGGCTGCAATACGAGAGGTAGTTTGTTGTTCTTCCTGTTGCACACTTTTTATCTGGGCATTCAAGGTGACGATAAGATTATCGATAGAGGTGATAATGGCTTTGCGCATCGACTGCAGGGATTGGTCGAGGTCGATTACCAGAGGATTTTGTTCGCTACTATTGGCAACCAAGTTGTTTCGCTGCAACTGTGCTGTATTGTATTCGGATATCTGGTTTTCTATACTTGGACTCTCGATACCGGAATTGGCGGGTAAAAGCTGGTTTTTGCCATTGTTGCTTGTCATATAGTTGTGGATGTAGCGAGCCATATATAACTGGTTGTTCAATATTTGCAATTGAGATGTTGCCTCGCTCGATTGTTGCATATACATGCTGGATGCCGCTTCGACATTCGGCAACAGGTTTTTACTCTTGAAAGATGAAATGTCTTCATCGACATTGCCCAGTTCTTGCTCGATAACTGCCAGACGGTCGTTGATAAACATGGAGGTGCTGATGGCTATCTGATTTTTGTCTTTGACCCAGTTCTCATTATAAACGGAGATAAGTGTATTCAGTACATCTTCGGCACGTTGGGTAGATACATCGGAAAATGAGAGGTCGACCACCGAGCTTTTTTCTTCGCTTAAAGAGACGGCCAGATGTTGAGCATACCGGCTGGCTGTAGATAATGTATTTGATTTGCTGACCAGGATAGGTGTATTTGATTTTCCATTATAGTATTTTGTCGGGGTGATTACGAGTTTTCCGACAGGGGTAGAGAGGGTATCTTGTAAGTTGCCTTTTATTTTTTGTGTATTTTCGCAGATTTCACCGTTCAGTTGGAAGTCATATACTTCTATCAGGTTATCAGTGAGCAGGGATACAGCGCATTGTGCCGTTTCGTTGTCGGGCAAATCGATAAAGGAAACGGTTATCGGCTGGTTGGTACCGTATATCACTTTGTCGTGAAAGCTCCCCGGAATGGTATAGTTTATGTCCAGATGCAATCGCTTTACCACATCGAGCATAATAGCCGGAGACTTGAGAGAGAGAATTTCGTTATTGACATTGGTATTAGTCTGGAACAGACCTATATCGGACAACCCGCTTACATCTCCGGATAAAGAGCCACCTTTGGTATCCTCTTTTATCAGGATGGATGCCGTTCTGACATAGGTAGGCGGTGTCATCTTGATATACAGAACGGCAATTGCCAATGTTATAGCCAATGAGATAACAAACCAATACCATTTGGACAGGCACAGATATAGTAAGTCTTGTATACTAATGAAATCGTCGGTTTGTTTCGGGTTATTTGATGTTGCAGACATGTTATGATAAGAATAATTATTTGACAAATAATACGGTTATGGTCGTTAACAAAGACGCCAGAGATATCCAGAAAGAGGTAGAACGAACATTGTTCCCGTTGACTGTGGACTGGCGGGCACGAACGGAATTGGGCTCTACATATATCACATCGTTTTGTTGCAAATAATAGGCCGGTGAGGAATATACATCTTGAGCGGATAGCAGATTGACTTGATAGCTTGTCTGTTTCCCCCCTTCATTGCGCATTACATATACGTTTTCCCGTTTGCCGTATATGGTGAGGTCTCCTGCCATGCTGATAGCATCGAGCAGGGTTATTTTGTCCCGGTCTATGTTGTATCTTCCTGGTTTACCGACTTCGCCCAAAACTGATATGGCAAGATTCATAAACTCTACGGTAACGACCGGGTCTTTGACCAGATTCTTTGAGATAAGTTCGTTTTTGATATAGGAAGCAATCTCTTCCCGTTTCATACCGGCTACGTGTATTTTTCCTAATACGGGGAAATCTATATTCCCTTCTGTATCGACAGTATAACCGGAAACTCCTTGATTACTTCCGGACGGAGAGGTAGAAGATTGTCCTATCTGACGAGTCATAACCGGCAGGTTGAATAAGTTGGCCAGTTGAGGGTCTTTACTGTTGACCAGAATAGATATTTTATCCTTGGGTTGAATTTTTATCTCTTGGGGAGATATGATTGTTTCTTTGACTCCCGGCTGCATATCCTGAAAATAGCAGACTTGTTTTGAAGAATTGCATGAGCAAAGAAGTGCTATAATTATCGGTATGAATAAAATATGGATAATACGCATGATTTTATGACTGTTTGTTTATAAATAAATTATATTATCGATAATTGGGATTCAGGTTCCGGTGTTCTATTTTGTTGGTCAACCAGATGTTGGCTCCGGTCCATACAAGAATATCCATGATTAACAACAGGTTTATATTGATGTATTGGGATAATACGACATTGCACAACGAAAATATAAGGGATAGAGACACGATGGTAACCATGGCTTTACGCTGCGGCATACCGAGCGCGAGCAATTTGTGGTGTATATGGCTCTTGTCCGGCATAAAAGGATTCTTCTTCATCCGGATGCGGTGAATGAATACCCTGACTACGTCGAGACATGGAATCATCAGGGGGGAGAAGGCCAAGGCTGCCGGATTGTACAGGAATGTATCCCGGGTAGGTGTATAGAGAGAGAGTTTGATACTGAGGAAACACAGCATGATGCCTATGGTCAGGCTGCCGGTATCTCCCATAAAGATTTTCCTACCGTGTTCCGGATTCCCGAAAACATTGTAGTAAAAGAACGGGACGAGTACCCCCAATGTAGCAAATGACAACATGGCATAGATATATTGCTGCAAGTGCATGAATGCCAATCCGTAGGAGAGCAGGGCCACACCGCTTAATCCTGATGCCAGTCCGTCGATACCGTCGATGAGATTGATGGCATTGATGATGAATACCACTACCAGTATGGTAAGGGGATAGCCTATCCAAGCAGGCAAATCGGAGATACCGAAGATACCATACAGATTGTCTATCCATACGCCTCCGGCAATGAATAATACAGCGCATAAAATCTGGACGACGAATTTGGCCCGATAGCGTACACCGATGAGGTCGTCGGCCATTCCTACCAGGTAGAGAATCATAACCGTGCAGAATCCAAAAGAAAGCTCTGCTACATTGGCTTCTAACTCAGCGAAGATTTCCGGTCGCCCCAAGATAAGATTTACTCCTAACAGTAATGCGATGGAGAAAAAGATAACGGGCTTGAATGCTATGCCGCCTAACCGGGGGACAATACTGGTGTGAATCTTACGTTCGTCAGGGACGTCGAACAGTTTTTTCCGGAAAGAAATAAGCAATATTTTCGGAATGAGTATTCCTGCAAAGAAAACGCAGAGTAAAAATACTAAGCTAATGTTGATGATCCAAAAATACATAATATATGAGATTTGTTTATATTTTTAGCGGATTGTTACGCTAATATCGGTACTGTATTCCCTACCTTGTGTTTTCCAAAGAGAACGGGCAACTTTCTTTTTGGTTTTTGTTTCAAGATTGAGATATGACTTCGATCAAATCGGGTTGGATTTCGGCTGTGACTACGGCAGTAATTCCCGGTATCACTACGACTACTCTCCGGCTTCGGATACCTTTTATTTTTACAAAGATTCCTTCGACACCATCGAACGTCCCTCCGAGTATGCGTACTCGTGTACCTTTTTTCAGATTGATTTCTTCCGGTCTTAGGTAAATAAGCTGTTCGCTATTTGTTTTAGATACAGTGATGAATTGCTGCATTTGCATATCGGGCACGATAACGGGAATGTTTTTTCCATTATCTGTCCGGGTGATATATTGGAGAATCGATATCTGCCGTTTGGTCTCTTTAATAATTGGACGAGTTGTGCGTACGAATATGAGATTGTGTATAGCCGGTACCAATACTCTGGTTTTCTTGTTTTGCTTGACAGATACTTTATAACACATGGGAATGAAGTTTTCGATAGAGCGATTGTCAAGTAAACGCTTTGCTTCTAATTCCCTGCAATAAGGAGCACTCATTGCGAACCAAACCAAATCTTGTTTGTTATTGTTATACTCCATTATCGCTGTGTGTTTAATATTCTATATAAAATATTATGTTTTTATATACAAAATAATTATATCTCTGGCTCCTGAAATATATTGTAATTTCCTATATTTCAAGTATTTATATGCTGCTTTTGTCTTAATAACTATAAACTGTGTCGTTTCTAACAAAGAGATGTTACTAACTTTTTGCAAAAGTACATTTTTTGTATGACTTATGCAATCGTAAGATATTTCTTTTTGTATAAAATTATACTTTAATACTTATAATATATTAATTATTAGATATTTACAATTTGAAATAATATCAAAAAAACATTAGTTTATTTATCTATTCCATATATAAAAGCTTTTTTTATAATAAATTTAGTAAACCAAAATGTAATACAATCTATAAAAATCAGGATGAAATATCAGTTATATAATTGATTATTAATATATTGACTATTTATAATATCTCTTTGTTAGAAATCGCACTTTTATTTTTTATATCAAAAAAGTCTGTTTTTAAGTTTTTTGATAATATAATTTTTGCCAATTTTTGCTTTTATAGATAGTTTTTTACTTTTTTCTGTAAGAGTCTTAGGATCAGCCGTACAAAAAGTACGACAGGCTTCTAAACAGGTTTTAAGAAAGCAATAATATTTTGGTTGGCCCGGTCTATAACCGAATTTTCCAAACTTGCTAAATAAATTTGTGTTGTCCTTTCTGATGTGTGTCCCATACCGGCACTGATGACAGAGAGGGGGATATTATGGTTACGGGCTGCAGTGGCCCAAGAGTGTCGGGCACAGTAGGACGATAGTGATATATCCAGTCGGAGCATTTGAGAGAGCTGTTTCAGTTGCCGGTTGTAGTACCCTAATGCAGTCTGGTATTGAGAAAAAGACCTGACAGGGTCTTCGGAGGTCAGGATGGGCAAGAGATAGGGTGTCTGCTCGGCTTGGGATGAATAACGGTCTATAATTTCCTGTATGCAGGGTTCTATATGTACGGAAAGCTGTTGTCCTGTTTTCCGTCGGGTGTAGTGAATAAAACCTCCCCGAATATTTTTGTGACGGAGAAAAGCCATATCGACGAAAGCCATTCCGCGCATGCAGTAGCTGAAGATGAACAGGTCCCGGGCCAATGCGAGTGATGGTGATGATATTTTCATCTGATACAACTGTAAAATGACATCTTCGTTTATTGCGCGTTTTTTGGTTTTATCGACTCCGGTATATACATTCTGGAAAGGGAAAGTTTGTTGTGCAAAGTGTTTGCGAACGGCTTTATTGTAGACTGACCGCAGGACACGCATATA
This sequence comes from Gabonia massiliensis, assembly GCF_001403595.1. Classification (NCBI taxonomy): domain Bacteria; kingdom Pseudomonadati; phylum Bacteroidota; class Bacteroidia; order Bacteroidales; family Porphyromonadaceae; genus Gabonia; species Gabonia massiliensis. Next base: position 1,190,632 of record NZ_LN877940.1, read on the forward strand.
AAATGAGGAACTGTTGCGTTTGACTCCTTTTAGTTGTAACCATTCGGCGTATTCAAAAATGAGTTCTTCTGTGAGAAGCTTGAAGGGAATGTCGTCACCGTGAAGAAAGGAGGAAAAGCTATTCATCGTGCGTAGGTAGTTACGGGCTGTACCTAACCGGTTGCTCATGGATAGAAAGGTGATTTGTTCTTTGAAAAATGTGAGAACATGCGTTTGACATTGTGGTGAGCGAAATCTATCGGCAATATCGTGTACGGTATATTTTTTACCGGTCTGTTCAAACTCACGGATGATATTATCGAGCAATGCAGTATCGGCATCGATTACCCGATGTATGTAAGTCAAGTTTTTTTTATTTTCGATATCGGATGTAGCGGGTCCTTCGGTGATACTGACCCACTGTTCGGGAAAAGGGTGCAGGCGTGTCGCAATTTGAATGGTCTTTTTTTCATGTCTTACTTGATAGAAGATGGTCCCCGGTTTGCCGGGAACGCTGGATTCGCGAAATTTTACTTTTAATGTAGCCATAAATTAGTTTCTTTCTATTTAATTCTGGTTCTAAAACAATTTAGAATGATAAATAAAATAGATTGAATGTAAATATGGTGTTAAAAATCATATATTTTTATTTTCTATTTGCCGAGTTATTTTTTTCTTTTGTGCGAAAAATATACTTATATGTTCTTTGATTAATGAAATACTATTTTCACTGAGAAAAGACGCTGTGCGAGGGTTTTGTATTTTCGCCTCCTTTCGAAAAGGAGGGGTGTTCTATTTTGACAAGCCGGGATAATCCGGTTTTTGAGGTAGGGGAGAGAATAAAAATTCCCCTCAGGGAAAATGCCTATAACGTGTCACTTTCCTTGAGGGGAATTGATTAGCAAACAAAATAATTAATAGGCAAATAGAGGATAAGCTTTCATGGTCTCGTTTACTTTTTCTCTTACAGATTTGATGACACTTTCACTTTCCGGATTGGAAAGAACTGTATCTATCATTTCTACTATTTCGAGCATGAGATCCTCTTTTGCCCCGCGAGTAGTAATTGCCGGTGTTCCAACACGTATACCCGAAGTCTGGAATGGTGAACGACTGTCGAACGGTACCATGTTCTTGTTTACAGTAATGTCTGCCTGTACTAATGCTTTTTCGGCCACTTTACCTGTCAGTTCAGGGAATTTGGTACGGAGGTCTATCAACATACAGTGATTGTCGGTTCCGTTTGAAATGATTTTGTACCCTTTGTCGATGAATGCAGCGGCCATGGTGGCAGCGTTTTTCTTTACTTGGGTTTGATATTCTTTGTATTCGGGCTGTAATGCTTCTCCAAATGATACGGCTTTGGCTGCGATTACGTGTTCGAGCGGGCCTCCCTGTACACCTGGGAATACTGCAGAATCGAGCAAAGCCGACATTTTCTTGATTTCGCCTTTAGGTGTCTTTTTGCCCCATGGGTTATCAAAATCTTTACCTAACAAGATAATACCTCCACGTGGTCCACGTAAGGTTTTATGAGTGGTAGATGTTACGATATGTGCATATTTCAACGGATTGTCGAGCAAGCCGGCTGCAATGAGCCCGGCGGGATGTGCCATATCGATCATGAAGATAGCTCCGATTTCATCGGCAATTTTACGCATACGTGCATAATCCCATTCGCGGGAGTAAGCGGAGGCACCACCGATAAGTAATTTCGGACGTTCGCGTAAAGCTACTTCTTCCATCATATCATAATCAACATATCCGGTGTCTTCTTTTACTCCATATTCCAACGGTTGGAACATAAGTCCGGAAAAATTAACGGGAGAACCATGAGACAAGTGTCCACCGTGGGACAAGTTCAGTCCCAAGAATTTATCTCCGGGATTTAAAACAGCCATGAAAACAGCCATATTGGCTTGTGCTCCGGAGTGAGGTTGTACGTTGGCCCATTCGGCCCCAAATATTTCTTTTAGACGGTCTATGGCAATTTGTTCACTTTGGTCTACTATTTCGCAACCGCCATAATAACGTTTTCCGGGATAGCCTTCGGCATATTTGTTTGTCAGGCAAGAGCCCATGGCTTGCATTACTTGTTCGCTTACGAAATTTTCTGAAGCGATAAGCTCGATTCCTTTTAATTGTCTTTGACGTTCTTTTTCGATGATGTCAAAGATGGCATTGTCTCTCTTCATGTTTTTGATATGTGATAAATATTTGAGTTTTTTAATAATTTCGTTACAAAGGTAGCCTTTTTTATGGTAAAATGTAGCGATTATAATACAAATCCTAATGAAAAACTAAGAAGGTTTATTCCTCGCTTTATAGATAGCTTGTTGGATGTGGGCGCTACATCGGGACTATTGAGGGTGTAACCTCCGGAACTGTGTATATTGGTAAGGGCAAATTCGTATCTGAAGTCGAGGGTAAGCCGGGAGATAGATACGCCTACACCAATAAGATAGTTGACTGTAAAGGGTTTCAGCGACTCATCGGTGGTTATGGCATACCGTATGTCGTAATTATCGATATGGTTGTTCTCTTTCAATATATATTTAAATTTGGGTCCGGTAAAGAATGCCAGTTCGTAAGGACCTTGTTTTACAAAGTTGTACCCGTATAATAGCGGGATATCCAGGGTATATATACGGTTTATGATAGAACTTTTGATATTGCTTGGTTGTAGCGTAGGGATAAAGTCTTCGGGTTGTAATTCTATATCGCTTCGCAAATAATTTATTCCGGCTTCTAATTGAAGGTAATGTTGTTGTATATTGACTCTTCCGAAAGCAGATGCCAGAAATCCTATTTTACTGTTGGCCGAGGGTAGTTCTATGGGAGTATCATTTATTTTTGCCGAACGTATGTCGACAAAAGGGGCATTGACCCCGACCCGGAATCCCCAGTTGAAGCGTTCCTTCGGGATATCCCGTTCTTGTGCCGATAGTGAGGCTATACAGCAAAGAAGCATGAGCAATGTCCATTGTTTTTGCATATTACTTTTTCTTTTTTTGAACCGACCACCCAAATTTACCTATTTCTTTTCCCATTTCATAATAATGACCATGAGAATATACCAGGAGATTCGCTTTCTGCATATCGAAAGCCCCGGTTGCGGGGTCTATATATTTCTCGTCTGCCATTACGTTAATAACGTCGGAGATGAACATATTGTGCGAACCCAATGATAATATTTCCCTGACGCGACATTCTATACAGAGTGGAGATTCATCGATACAAGGTGCTTTGACAATGGAAGCAGGAACCGGGGTTAACTTCATTTCTTTAAATTTGTCGTAATCTTTTCCTGAACGTACACCGCACCAGTCGGTTGCGAATGCCATATCTTTCGTGGTAAGGTTGATGACAAATTCCATATTCTTTTTTAGAATAGGGTATGAATGACGTTCGGGCCGTATAGAGATATAACACATGGGAGGGTTGGTACAAATAGTGCCTACCCAACTGGCTGTTATCAGGTTATATTCTTCAGGGACTACCCCGCAACTAATAAGAACCGCAGGTAGCGGATATATCATGGTTCCCGGCTTCCAGTTGTGTTTCATATAAAAGGATTATATTATTTCTATTTCGTCCTTACCGACAGCCCGTTCACAATATTTGCATTTGACTTCTACATTATCTTTGTTGATTACATAGAAAACGGTTTTCATCGGTTCATTGTTGGTAATGCATTTGGGGTTATTGCACTTGATGATACCGATAATTTCGTCGGGGAGGGTTACCGGTCTTTTTTCAGTAACCCGGTAATCTTTAATAATATTTATTTTAGCATTCGGTGCAATCAGGGCAATTTTGTTGATTTCTTCTTCTTTGAAAAAAGTATCAGCAATTTTTATGATACCTTTTTTACCGATTTTTTTACTTATCAGATTGTTCCCTATCGTAATGCTTTTGTTTAGCTTTTCGAGTCCTAACAAGGATACGACTTTGAACAGCTGGTCGGAGGGGATATGATCTATAACCGTCCCATTTTCGAGAGCGGCAACTTCGAGTTCTTTTTTGTTTGCGTTCATGATGTTTACTCCTATCCGTTTAAATTTCTATACCTAATACTTTACAAATAATGGCTTGGCGTGCGTATAATCCGTTCTTAGCCTGTTCGAAATAGTAAGCTTTGGGGTTATCATCTACGTCATAAGAAATCTCATTGACCCGGGGAAGCGGATGCAAGATGCGTAAATTGGGCTTGCTGCTTTTGAGCATTTGGTTGTGCAGAGTGTATACGTTTTTTACTTTTTCGTATTCCATAAGATCGGTAAAACGCTCGCGTTGCACACGGGTCATGTACAGTATGTCGGCCTGGTCGATGACTTCTTCGGTGAAATCTTGATGCTCTACGTAGGGGATATGCAGTTTATCGCAGTAGATTTTATATTCTTCGGGCATTTTCAGTTCTTCCGGAGCAACAAAATGAAAGGTCGGTTTGAAGTGTGACATAGCCATCAGTAGGGAGTGGACGGTGCGGCCGTATTTGAGGTCACCTACCATAGTTATATTCAAGTTTTCGAGTGTCCCCTGGGTTTTGTAAATGGAGTACAAGTCGAGCATCGTCTGAGAAGGATGTTGGTTGGCGCCGTCTCCGGCATTGATGATGGGTACGGATGCGACTTCGGATGCATATCTTGCGGCTCCGTCGAGATAGTGGCGCATAATGATGAGGTCGACATAGTTGCTTACCATCATGATGGTGTCTTTCAGCGTTTCTCCTTTTGTAGAGCTGGTGGTAGATGCATCGGAAAATCCGATAACCCGGCCTCCTAATCGGTTGACTGCGGTTTCGAAACTCAAGCGTGTACGAGTAGAGGGCTCAAAAAACAAGGTTGCGATGACTTTGCCTTCCAGTACCCGCCGGTTGGGATTCTGCTCGAATGACTTTGCTTTCTCCAATAAGTCGAGAATATCTTCTTTGGAGTAATCTGTAATTGATACTAAACTTTCCCTTCTCATGCGATATGTTTTTTAAGAATTGACTCATAAAGCCTTTTTCCCGGATAAATTTCTAATCGGGTTCTAAAAACAAATAGACCAATTCGACGGTGGGGCCGGATTGGTCTATTTGATGCGGTCTATTGACGAACTGAGCCAATGGCACTTTTCTAAATGAGTGTCTTGCAATAATTTATATTTTTTTTCTTTTCGTCTCATAGGCATTACAAATTTATAAAAAAAAGCATATATCGAAGCATTTCTAATTAAAAAATATTGTTAGCTACTTGTTATCAATATACAAATAGAATATTTGTATTAACTTTGGTCCCGATAATGAATTCTTTGTTATGCTCTGGTTTCCTCTACAGACGTCATGCCGGGAATGAAATTTGATAATATTTTAAAGCTCTGAAAAGATTAAGATGAATAAAAACTCACAGGAAAAGGCCAAACCGTCGAAATTTGCAAAAAAGGTAGCTCGATATTTATGGGTGTTTTTCGGGTTAGGTGTTGTTGCCGTAACGATACTTTTTGTATTGATTGCTTATGGGTATATCGGTTATATGCCTCCGATAGAGGATCTTGAAAACCCTAAAGATAAATTTGCTTCTGAGATATATTCTTCTGATATGGAAGTTCTGGGGCGATATTATCAGAGCAAGGCAAACCGGGTGTATGTGACTTATAAGGAGCTTTCGCCCGATTTGGTCGATGCTTTAATCGCAACAGAGGATATTCGTTTCAGGGAGCATTCGGGCATCGATGCTAAAGCCCTTTTCAGAGCAGTGATAAAACGGGGCCTCCTTTTTCAGAAAAGTGCCGGAGGGGGTAGTACTATTACCCAGCAGTTGGCTAAATTGTTGTTTTCTCCAAATGCCGAGAATATTATGGAACGGCTGTTCCAAAAGCCGATAGAGTGGGTAATTGCCGTACAGCTTGAGCGTTTTTATACCAAGGAGGAGATTGTAAATATGTATTTGAATAAGTTTGACTTTTTGAATAATGCAGTCGGGATACAGTCGGCTGCTCAGATTTATTTCAATACTACTCCTGATAAATTGAAAATAGAGGAAGCGGCTACATTGGTAGGCATGTGTAAAAATCCGTCTTACTTTAATCCCGTGCGGCATAACGAACGTACTCGGGGACGACGCAATACGGTTCTGGAGCAGATGTACAAGGCTGATTATATAACCAAGGAACAGCGTGATTCTTTGCAGGCATTGCCATTGAAACTGACCTTCCGCAAAGTGGATCATAAAGATGGCCTGGCTCCTTATTTTCGTGAACATTTACGGTTGATGATGGTGGCTAAAAAGCCTAATAAGAGTGATTATCGTGGTTGGCAGAAACAGCAGTATGTAGATGACTCTATCGCATGGGAAACAAATCCGTTATATGGTTGGTGTGAGAAGAACCGAAAAGCTGACGGGTCGAAATATAACTTATATACTGACGGGTTGAAAATATATACGACCATAGATTCGCGGATGCAAAAGTATGCAGAAGATGCTGTGACTCAACATATCGGCGGATATTTGCAGCCGCTTTTCGATAAGGAGAAAAAAGGACGTAGTTATGCACCTTTTTCTCGAATGGTAAAGACATCGGATGTAGAGGCTATTCTGGATCGTTCCATGAAGCAAAGTGACCGGTATCGTATCATGCGGGAGAATGGCGCTACCGAATCGGAGATACGCAAGGCTTTCGATACGAAAACCGAAATGCAAGTGTATTCGTGGAAAGGCATGGTAGATACGGTGATGACTCCAATGGATTCGATTCGCTATCATAAGTCTTTTTTGAGGACGGGATTCATGGCGATGGATTCGCGTACCGGATATGTAAAAGCCTATGTCGGAGGAATCGATTTTAAGAGTTTCCAATATGATATGGTAGCAGCCGGCCGCCGCCAGATAGGCTCTACTATAAAACCTTTTCTATATACGTTGGCAATGGAGGACGGATTTTCTCCTTGTGATATAGCTCCTAATGTACAGCCTCACCTGCTAGATGAATCGGGTAATGTGTGGTCGCCCAGAAATGCTTCGAAAGCCCGCATCGGTGAAGATGTGACTCTGAGGTGGGGATTGGCCAATTCGAATAACTGGATTTCTGCTTGGCTGATGGACAAATTGTCTCCTTCGGCATTGGTTCGTTTGATGCATTCGTTCGGAATAAAAAATAAGATAGATGCGGTTATTTCTCTTTGTCTCGGTCCGGCCGATGTCTCGGTAGAGGAGATGGTCACGGCGTATTCTGCATTTTCAAATAAAGGGATACGGGTAGATCCTTTGTATGTAACCCGTATAGAGGATAACTTCGGTAATGTGATTTCTGAGTTTACACCGCGTATGACTGAGGTATTCAGTGAAGCGGCATATTATAAGATGTTGCCCATGTTGCGGGATGTAATAGATTACGGAACGGGTGGGCGTATACGTTATCGTTATGGTATACAGGCTCAGATGGGAGGAAAGACCGGTACTACTAACAATAACTCTGACGGATGGTTTATGGGATTTACACCCAGCTTGGTAGGAGGTGTCTGGGTCGGAGGAGAGGATCGCTCGATACATTTCGACGGAATAGCCAATGGACAGGGGGCAAGTATGGCTCTTCCTATTTTTGGCTTGTTTATGCAGAAGGTATATGCTGATAAGGCTCTGGGATATTCTCCGGAAGAGACGTTTGTCGTGCCTCCGCAGTATGCCGACCCATGTGCAGGTGTAGAGGGAGGTCTGTTACCTCCTACGGGAAGCGATGAGCCTACGGAAGCGATTGAGGGAATTTTTGATTGAGATAGTAGAACTGTGTATTGTATAAGTAACAGGATGTTTTTTAAACGAAAAATGTCCTGTTTTTTTGTTTAAATACAACTATTTTAATTGAAATTATAAAATATTTATACTGGTTTTGTCTATTTTTCATGGAAAATGCAAAATGCCTGTTGATGGATTTGTCGATAATCTGATTATTTTACAGGTATATATTTGCATTTATAGATATAAAATATATATTTGCAAAACTTTAATATATATTAAAAATATTGTAATATGAAAAAACTGTTGAGCTTTCCTTTAGCATTATGTTTGGTGTCAGCGTTTGTTTTTACATCATGCTCAGATGATGAAAATGATGGAAATGGCGGTAATTTTTCCAATCTTTCTGTTGAACAACGTAAACAGCGAGTAGAGTCTGTCGGCGTTGATTTGATGAATAAGATTAATCCTGCTGACCATGAGATAGCTGTAAAAGCTATAAACTCTTTGGATATTTTGTTGAATGATGCGAACAATATTCCGGAAGAAGATATACAACCAAGTCCTTTCCCTCAATTTAATATGAAAAGCTTGAGAGCTATGACCGCTCTTAATAATTTGGGTGGTGTCGTTGGTTTGGCTTCGGGTAATATGACGATTGCCGAATGGGCTGAATTGGATTTAGGCACCTATACCTATGATTCTGTGAAAGAAGAATTTGATTTCGTATCCGGTACAGATAATAAGGTTATTGTAAAATATCCGATGGAGGGAAGCAAAACTAATAATGTAAAAATTGAAGCTTCTTTTTCAAATTCCTCTACGGTTGTAGACAATGTAATTATACCTTCTCAAGTAGATGTAGAGCTATCAGTTGACAGAACAGAACAAATATCTGCTTCTGTAAGTTATAAGGGAGAATTGGACAATCAGAATGACCATGCTATTATAACTATTGCCGGTAAATATGTGGCTGAGGCTACAGTTTCGGCTAAAGATGGGTCTGTCAATTGTTCTGCAACGTTAAAAGTCGGTAATGAGCTCCTTATTTCTTCTACGGGTAGCATTTCCGGTTCGTTCCAGATACCGGATGCAGATGCTTCTGAAAGTGATATTGAAAATGAGGCTGAGAAGATAAATTGGGCCAAAGTTGATATTAATATTATGGGGCAGTTGGCCATTACGGGAACTGCAAATCCAGGGGCAATTATTAAGGCTGATAATGAAATTGGCTATGATGATGAAAATAAAGCTACAGTCGATGCTCTGGTTGCTGTGTATAATGCCAATATGGATGTAAGTTTGGTGGATTTGAGCGATAATACAGCCTTAGCTAAAGGAGAGATGTATACATACGAAGATAAATATTGTTATACAGACTGGCAGACTAATAAAGAAATTTGCCACTACTATTATGAAGAAGAATTGGCCCTTCGGTTTGATGACGATACGATGATTGATTTTGAAGATTTCGTAGACGATAGAGCCGGGTTTGGAGAGTTGATCGATGCCTTTAATCGTTTGAGCCAGACATACGAGGATTATATTAAATAATTGTCGGAAGATAATAAATTCAGGACGGGGCTATCCAAAAGTCGGATAGCCCCGTCCTATTATACTTACAGTTAAAAGTAGAGGCCTTGAAATTACCTTTATTTCCTACGCAGGGAAAATAGTAATTTCAAGTTTATTGAATGATGCTTCTTTTATGGATTTGCAAACCGAAGGTTTAGAAATTGAAGAGCTGGCTTTGCAGACAGTCCTTCCTTGTATCTTGTATAAAAAGAAGCAGGATTATGCCTTTATAATATACTTTATATAAATTATGATATGTAAACAAATACATATATATTTACTTGTACCGAATGTAGTAGATACTTTTCCCATAACCGCACCAGATTCCGATACCTCCTCCTTGTATATTTGATTTAAGATTTTTATTAGCCGGAGTTAGGGGGTTTTGTCCGTTGACAACTTCATTTTCATACCCTTTCCAAAATTCGAAGCCTTCTTTGGGCACAGTGCACAGCTTGACTCGTACGGTATCTTCTTTGTAAAAATCAGTGTGAATGTTTTCGGCAGGGAGTTGTTCGATTCCTTGGTTTATTTTTATACTTACCTGTTGCCCGTTGAATAGATTATCGTTGAGATTTCCTCCTAAGGCAGGGACAAATTTTTTATTTTTGTGAAGTACTTGCGTATAGACTTTATAATAATTTTTTTGCTCTGCCGGGTCATTGAAGTCTATATGTATCTGATAAAGGGAATCATTTTCGGGGGCGTCGTTGCAGTAGATATTGTCTATGGGGACAGAGGGAGGAATCGTTGTCTGTGCCGTTAGTTCGTATTGAGCATAGATAACTTTCAGTTGGTAAGTTTTGCCGGCTTCTCCTTTTATCTTGGTACCTTTATATATAAATGGAGGAAAGTAGTTATCGTCGATTCGACCGATGAGAATGTCTTCGGTTTCCCCGTCACTGACTACTACTTTTGCCCATCGAATAATCATGTCTTTGACAGTTTCTACGCTGCTTTCAGTGCCGAGAGGTTTGTTTGTTGTAAGCATGACAATAGGGTACTCACCTTCTTCTATATACCCTTCGACCACCAGACGTTCTTGAAATTCATCTTCATCGAAGCCAAATTTGTTTACACAGGATGTAAATACTATTATTGTGAATATGTATAGTAATTTTTTTATCATAGTTTTTTCAAAATTTAAACATCCAACTGATAGAAGGAACAATCTTATATAATGCACTTTGTTTGCGCCGTATTTTTAAGTAATTGTTTTCCAAATCACTTTCTTTGACACCGAAATATAGATACAATGGATTGCTTCTGTTATAAGCATTGTATATAGAAAAGTTGAATCCGCTTTCTCTTTCTTTTTCCTTGAAGAACCAGTAGGTTGCCGAGAGATCTATACGGTGATAGTCGGGTAATCGGAAAGAGTTATACTCTCCATACTCTTTTATGGGTAATCCGCCCATTATATACATTCCTATGGGAAGGGTGAACGCATTTCCGGTAGCGTAAACGAAAACTGAGGAGAAGTCCCATTTTCGATTCGGAGAATAGACGAGGGTGAAAGAGAGGTCGTGGCGCCGGTCATGTTTGGCCGGGAATTTTTTACCATTATTGATTTCCGGAAATTTCCGGTAAGACCAGCCCAAAGCATAGCTTATCCATCCGGTAATTTTTCCGGTATTTTTTTTCAGCATAATTTCTCCTCCATAAGCATTTCCCTTACCGTATGCAATGCTTTTTTCGAGAATGAATTTTTGGCTCATCAAATCGAAAAGTTCACTTTTCAACTCCATTTGATCGGACATTTGACGATAATATCCTTCTACAGATATTTCATAGTCGTTTTCGTATATGGAGTGATAATATCCTGCCGAAAAGTTATCACTATGCTGGCTGGGGATATTGCGTGATGCCGGAACCCAGAAATCGGTAGGAAGACCTACGGATGAGATGGATACCAAATTGATAAATTGGTTATGGTGATTGTAAGAGATATGTGCAGAATTATTTTCGCTAAATCTGTATTTTAATTCTGCCCGAGGTTCTATATAGTGGTTGTCATAAACTTTCGACCCTTTGGAAAAGTGGGTAGAACTGATAACATCGTCATATTCGTTATAGAGTACATTGTCATAGGGGCCGGTCTGCAGGTAATAGGTATACCGAAGCCCTATACGGGCAGACAGCTTGGGAGTCATCTGCCAGTTGCTTTCGGCGAAGAATGCCAGAGAGTGGTTTTTATATTTCTGGTAGGCTAGATTGTCATATAGATTCTGGTTTATTTTGAGGAGAGGTGTTTGGGGTTCCAGATAGTAATAATTATATTCTATTCCAGAGGAATATTTTACAGGACCTGACTTAAAAGTAAATTCATTTTTATATCCAAGGGTACTAATGAGAGATGGTAGTTCGATATCGAATCCTGTTTGGTCATTTTTTAAGTTATTTTGATAACGTCCGGTAAAAATAATTTGACGAAAACTTTTGTCAATATTCCAGTTGTGCTTCCATTGCAGTGATGCTGCAAGATTACTCCAGTTCATTTTTCCGGTCAGTTGATATTCATCTTGTTCCAACTTGAATTTGTCAGCACCAAAATAAGAGTGAAAAGTGATGATATCTTTTTCTGAAGGACGTGCAATAAAGGACAGGTTATAATCTTGAAAATCATAATTGAAAGATTCTCCGTCGTCGGAGATCGCACCCAATCCACTTAAGAGAGGATTTAATATAAGATTCATATATGTCTTACGGGCAGAAACATATAGAGCATATTTGTTTCCTAAAGGAATGGAGAGTGTTGCTTGGCTGGCAAGGATACCTACGTTACCGCTAATTGATATTTTTTCCGGAATAGTGTCAGGAGATTTTACAAGTAGTACAGATGATAATCGTCCTCCGTATTGTGATTCCATACCGTTTTTCTGTAACTGTAGGTATGAAATGTGGCCGGTATTGAAAATAGAGAAAAAACCTAATAAATGAGAAGGTTGATATACGGGTGCATCATTGAATAAAACGAGATTCTGTCCGGATTCTCCGCCCCGTACGAATAGTCCGGAATTTCCTGTTCCTGCAGTTTGTACTCCTGGAGTTAATTGTAGTATTTTTAAAGGGTCGCAACTTCCCAAAAATTGAGGTAGATTTTGCAGGCGTTGTATATTTAGGGTAATATTTCCTCCGGATAATCCTTCGATAGCCTTTTCCCGGCGGGCAGTGACAACAAATTCGTTGCGATTGTATGAAATCGGAGCTATGTACAGAGTCAGGGTGGTGTCTTGGCTTATTACTGTCGAGTGATGGTGGTATCCGTAGCTGATATGTTGTGTTATAATGATAAAATTGCCTTTTGTCGTTTTTATAGTCACCTTACCGTTCGCGTCTGTTTGTTTATTTATTTGTAATTCGGGCAATGAGACGGTTACATCAGGAATAGGTTTTTGTGTCAAGGAATCTTTTATGAAAATATGGAGCTTTATGGAAAAACGATTTGTTTCGTTTTCGGCATTTATATTTATAACAAAAAAAGACTTTATTATAAATAAGAAGGTGATATATAAGTTCCTATTCTTCAAAAAAGCTGTGATAATATTTCTTGTGCGAATTTACTCAATAATACTAAGAGCCTGATTAAATTTTATGGAAATATTTTGTTGTTTTGTCTTGATTATGATAGCAGAATTTTCAAGTTTTTCAGAATATTTGGAATTGTATCAGTATATCAAGGAGGGTTGTAGTTTTTCTAAAATTTTTTGTTCGGTTTGAGATAAAAGGAAGGAATTTTTTTGTGTTTTTAATGAAGTATATTTACAAGTATAGCAAACTTATAATAACAGGTACCGATATATCTACGATAATCCCATGAAAAACGGATATAACGACATAATCTTTGCCACATGCCTGACTGATGATTGGCAAGGTTGTATCGATTGAAGTAGCTCCGGCTGCCGCGATAGGGGCCAGTTTCCCACAATAATGAGCTAATAGAGGGATTGCCAAAAGTGCAAATATTTCACGAGTCATATTGCTAATGAGAGCCATCATGCCTATGTCACTACCCGCAAGTTGTGTAAGGAATATGGCAGAGAGACTATAATAGCCGAATCCGGAACCGATAGCGACAGTTTCCCGTAGCGGAATACTTTGCATGAAAAATGATAGTAGGAGACATGCTAACAAGGTTCCGGCGATTGTAGATAAGGGTATAAGTATGATACGAGATTTATATTGCCGGATGGGGCGGACAAGACTTTTCAGGTCGGCTCCGATAGACATACCTACGAAAAACATCATTATCGGTAATATATATATGCTGTAATCGTATTTGAAAAGAAATGCAGGTATACACTGAAAATAAGATAGAAGGACTCCGGTCAGGAAACATAAGACGATAATAATGCTCGATTTCATTTACTGCTTTTTTTAGAGTCTTTAAATAAATAATGATACAACAGTGTGGCTGCGAGAATGCTTCCGCAAGTGGAGACTATGCCTATAATAATGGCCTTGGCTCCTAAACCGGTGAGGTTATTCATAATCTCTTGGTTATGTCCGGTCGATAATCCCATGGTAAATAAGAGCAAAAAAATAATCCACATATTTATTTTTCCAATGATAGGAAATATCGCTTTCTTTTTTCGTAACAGGTGGCCTACGATTATTCCAGCCACCATAACAGCCATAACAATAAACATAATGAATGAAAAATACAGATTTTAAAGAAGCTCGTTTTTAAGATTTAGTTTACGTATGACTTTTTGGTAATCTTTACTATTTAGATATTCGGTAATGGCTTCAGCATGGTGCATATTGTGCAAATCAGTTCCCATAAAATCGACATAACCGTTATCAATCATCCAATGTGCGATAGCCTTTGTATCTTTGCCATAATATCCGGCGATAGAGAGCCAGTTTATTTGGAAAAGGCATCCCAGATGTATCAAATCGGTATATATTCTTTTTTGTTCATAATAATAAGTATAACGTTCGGGATGCGCCAGTATAGGTTTGAAACCTTTCAGCTGGAGTTCGAAAATGAGGTTCTTTAAATCCCAAAAAGGCTGAACGAATGAATTTTCGATAAGCAGATAGTCGTTAGGTAAAGGAATGAGAGTATTATTTTTCAAATGTTTCATGAAATTCTCATCCATGCGGTATTCTGCAGAAAATATAATTTCAGGAGCATCATTATTTAAATGAGCTTTTAATTCGTTGTACGCAGCTTCGATGGTTTCCTGTGTATTTTCAAATGTTTCTTCGGTGACGTGAGGAGTTGTCACTATTTTGGTAATCCCCCATTGTTGCATCTGGTCTACTAACTTTAATGAAGTTTCGACATTTTGAGAACCGTCGTCGATACCGGGTAATATATGAGAATGCAAATCGGTAGTATAAGGCATTGTTGCCTGTTTTGCTTTTTTACTGAATATACTGAACATTATTTTCTTTTTTTAGGATTACAAATTTAATTCTTTTTCTGTTAAATATATGATATAGATTCATATAAAAAGATAATCAACCCGTTATATTATAGAGTATAGAGAGAAGCCCCGGTTTATAGTTTTATAAAAATCTTTGATTTCTTTTGCCAAGTCAAAAGTAATGTGTACATTTGCGAGCCATTACAGAAATTTACACGCTACCAACGTGATTTATAATTGACAAAATTAAAAGAAAATATAACAATGAAAAAAGGTATTCATCCCGACAATTATCGTCCAGTCGTATTTAAAGATATGTCAAACGATGACATGTTTATTTCACGTTCAACCATAGCTGCTAAAGACACTATAGAAATTGACGGAGTTACTTATCCGTTGGTAAAGCTTGAAATCACTAGTTCTTCTCATCCTTTCTTTACGGGAAAACAAAAATTGGTGGATACTGCGGGTCGTGTAGATAAGTTTATGAGCCGTTATGGAAAACATATGCAAAACAAGAAATAATATTTGTCTATTTTAGATATGAAACTCCGGATTATGTGATTCGGAGTTTTTTATTTTCCGTTATTTGGGGCAGCATTATATCTTTCTTCTACTTTTTTCCAATCAATGATGTCCCACAGAGCATCTATGTGTTCGGCCCTTCGGTTTTGATAGTCTATGTAATAGGCATGTTCCCAGACATCTATGCCTAATAATGGAGTTACGTCTTCGTCTTTTAATATATTTCCGGCATTACTTTCTCCTAGAATTTCAAGAGAGCCATTGTTTTTTCTTGCCAGCCATACCCAGCCGGAGCCGAATATATCGTTGGCCACCTGGGCGAATGAATTTTTGAATCGGTCGAAATTTCCCCATTGATGATCGATGGCTTCCGCCAAACTTCCAGAAGGTTTGTGTTGTGCTTTGTCTTTGGGTGAGAATGTATCAAAATAGAAGTTATGGTTCCATGCTTGAGCGGCATTGTTATATAATTTGCCGGTAGAATTTTTCACAATGCTTTCAAGGTTTGTCCCGTATTTCTCTGTATCGTCTTTTATTATTTTGTTTACATTATCGATATAGCCTTTTAGATGTTTTCCATAGTGTAGTATCAGAGTTTCTGCACTGATAATCGGTTCGAGTTCGTTGTATCCGTAGGGTAACGGTTGCTGAGTTATAATTATCATTTCATTTTGCTGCCCATATGATAGTACGGACATGCCTCCCCAAAATAGGAGGAACAGCATTTTTCTCAAAAGTCTTGTCATTTTCATTTTATTTTGTTTTGTTTTTTATATAGTATTATAACCCACTAACAATAAAGAATGTTTATAATATATGTAGATTAAATTAGAATAACTATTATCGGAGTACAATGTTTTGTATAAGGCTCAATGATATAAAATAGATAAAAATTTATTCCGGTTCTGAAAACTTTTATCGTATGACGGATGTTCTACATGTCAGAATATTATTATTTAAAGATTGAATAGTTATGAAGACATGGCATAAAGAAATAAAAACAGGTGTGGTAGCATTGCTTTGTGTATCGATGATGTTGACGAGTGGATGCTCGGCTTGGCAAGGTATGAGCAAAACCGGACAAGGAGCTGCCATCGGAGGTGGTTCGGGGGCAGCCTTGGGTGCCGGGATAGGCGCTATTGCCGGAGGCGGTAAAGGGGCTTGGATAGGTTCTTTGGTCGGTGCTGCAGTCGGTTCGGGAGCCGGAGCTCTTGTCGGGCGTAAAATGGACAAACAGCAGGCAGAACTGGAAGAACAGCTAAAAAACGCTCAGATTGAAAAAGTAAAAGACAGTAATAATTTGCAGGCAATAAAAGTGACCTTTGAGAATGGTATTTTGTTTGCTATCAATTCGAGCCAATTGAATGCAACTTCAAAACAAGATTTAAATCAGTTGGCTCAGAATTTGATTCAAAATCCGGAGACCAATATTCAAGTATTTGGATATACGGATAATACAGGTAGTCAGCAATTGAATGAACGTTTATCTTTACAGCGTGCCGAATCTGTAGCAAATTACTTGATGAGTGATGGGGTGAAGTCGAACAGGGTTTCTGTAAAAGGTTTCGGATGGAATGATCCGGTAGCAAGTAATGCTACCCCTGAAGGACGAGCCCAAAATCGGCGTGTAGAAATTTATATAACAGCATCTCCTCAAATGATAGAACAAGCACAGTAGATAATATTTAATGAAAAAAGAGTGGATTTTGATTATAGAAATTCACTCTTTTTTTATATCTTCCGGTTAAAAGATCATTAGGTATATGGGCAATTATGTAGTTGTAGAAAGTTTTGTAAAAGGAAAATCAGAAGTTATATCTTGTGAAGATAGGATTGTCATCACGCCTTATTATTGCGCAGTCATTGATGGGGTAACGAATAAGGCTTCTGTGAATATTCTGAACCGAACTCCCGGTTTCTGGGCGGCAGAGTTGATAGAGCAGGCTATTATAGATTTACCATATGATTGTCCTTTGAAAATGGTAACGGATTTGATTACTGAGAAGATACGTTCTTGCTATATAAAATATGGTTTGGAGGATGATGTGTGCCAGTATCCAGAAAATAGATTTTCGGCTTCTGCTGTAATTTTTAGCGTTTGCTATAATGAAGTATGGCTTATTGGAGATTGTCAATGTCGTATAAATGGCATTACGTATAAAAATGAAAAATTGGTGGACCGAATTTTTTCGGAGGTACGTTCTTATGTAAATAAGACAGAGCTTCTAAGGGGGAAAACGGTTGAAGAGTTACAAAAGAAAGATGTTGGTAGGGAGTATATTCTTCCTTTGTTAAAGAAGCAGGTTATTTGGCAAAATTCAGAAGTTGATTCTTTATATGCTTATCCGGTTTTAGATGGTTTTCCGGTTTTACTTTCAAAGGTGAGAGTTATTAGTGTTCCAAAATGTGCGCAAATTGTTTTGGCTTCAGATGGGTATCCTGTTTTGTGTGATAACTTGCAAGAGACCGAGAAAGTCTTATTTAATATATTGGGGCACGATCCGTTATGTATTGGGGAATATCTTTCGACAAAAGGAGTAGCCCGGATGAACGATTCTTTCGATGACCGGGCTTATTTGAGATTGCAATTATAAAATGTTTTTATTCGACGGGGTTTGTTATGTCCTGAAACTTACGACTTACCTTTATCAGATTTATAGCATATGCTACGACATTCTGAGCTTCTTGTATCATGGTAAGGTAGACCATACTTACTTTCAGACTACCTTTTTGTCCTTGTATACGTTTAAGTTCAGACCGTTTTAGCTGGGACAAGTTATTGATGAGAGAGTTTGCTGTCCTGATAAACTCGTCGAATCGAGAATAGTCATTCTCTTCTATTATTTTTTTACAGTCTTGCAAAAGAGCCGTAATGCCGGAAGCTATATGTGTAAACTCTTCTTTCTGATCATTGTGCAGAGGATTGAAGTTGTTGTCTGTATGTTCGAGACAAGGTTCGCATATGCGTCCGATACTATAGATAATTTCGCTGATAAAATCATTTCCCTGATAATAATAAAGGCCTTTTTCTATAGCTGTATTGTTGTCGAGGTGTGCTACTCCTAAAGTCCCGATGCGTTTTACTTGTTTCAGATGTATTTTTTCATCATCTATTCGGTTCATTGTTTTCCGAAGTCCTCTATAACTCTCAGACATAAATGCAGTTACTGTATGGTCGAAAGTATTAGCCGCGGTGTCGAGTATTCCGGACAGTTCTTCCCGAGTATGTTTTCTTAACAAGGTAAGCGCCTCCTCTGTATCATGAGTTGACATTAGTTTTGTAACGGTAGGATTACCTTTTTGTTGAGTTAGTTTTTTGTTGAAAGCAAATTGGCTTCGGATAAGCAGGAATATTGCCAGAGCGACAAGGATAATGATTGCAACGAATCCTCCATAATGAATAATAAGTGTGACAAAGAAGCAAATAAAAAATGCAGCTCCAGCCGTAATGAACCAGCCACCTATGACAGAAAGTACACCTGTGATGCGGTATACAGCGCTTTCGCGTCCCCAAGCTCTATCAGCGAGGGATGTACCCATAGCGACCATGAAGGCTACATAAGTAGTTGATAATGGTAATTTTAGCGATGTTCCTAATGCAATTAAAAGGCTTCCTAACACAAGGTTTACAGATGCTCGTATCAGGTCGAATGCAGCACCTTCCTTTAAGATGGCTTCGTCCTGATTGAATCGGGAATCAATCCATTGTTTCGTTTTTACAGGAATAATATTCTGTATCGAAGATGCCATATTACTTGATACCCTGACAATAACCCGGGCTACGGGCGATGTACCGAAGGCCTCTTCTCCTTCTTCTTGTCGTGATAGGTCAAGGGATGTTTTTACAACGTTTTGGGCTTTTCGAGAAGTAAATAACGCAATAACCATAATTGTCCCTGAAGCTATGAGAAAATACCAAGGTGTTTTTGCTGAGCCCATTAAGGAGGTCATCAGATATGTACCGGGATTGACCGTCCCGGGTTGGGAAGTTATGTCCATGTATGATGAAAATCCGGCCAAGGGGACTCCGATAAAATTGACTAAATCATTCCCGGCAAAAGCAAGGGCTAATGCAAATGTTCCAAGAAGTACGACTATTTTGAAAACATTTATACGTAGCCAATAAAAAAATTGCATCAGTATAGTAAAACCGATTATACAGTAAAATACGAGAAAAGAGGTATTTTCATTTATCCAGTTTTTATAGCTGTCAGGCATGAAAGGGGTATCTTTTATACCTTTTATTAAGATAAAATAAATAATTGCTGTAGTTGCAAGGCCTCCGAATATACCAGCAAAATATTTTGATGTTTTTTTATAATTGAATGAAAAAATAATACGTGAAATATATTGTACGATAGTACCAAAAAAGAATGCAATGGCAACAGAGACGAAAATAGCTAAAATAACGGAGAGTGCTTTGTCTGTATTCAGTAAGTCTCCGAAATTGAGAGTATGGTCACCGATAATTTTAATGATTGAAAGGGCGAAAGTTCCACCTAAGAGTTCGAATACCATCGATACGGTTGTGGAAGTAGGCATACCTAATGAATTGAATACATCAAGAAGTACAACGTCGGTAAGCATAACAGCCAAAAGAATACACATAATTTCTGAAAAGTAGAAATGCTCCGGTTGATAAATTCCATGGCGTGCAATATCCATCATTCCATTTGATAACGCTGCTCCGACAAAGATACCGAGAGCTGCAATGCCGAGAATTAACCGGGTAGGAGCTGCTTTGGCACCAAGAGCCGAGTTCAAGAAATTGACAGCATCGTTGCTGACTCCGACGACTAAATCGAATATCGCCAGGATGAACAGGAAAATAACAATAAAAAGGTAAAATGTTTCCATAAAAGCGGGTCGGCTAATTGTATCTGTTATTATACTTTTTTTAATATTTGCTGCAAAGAAATAAAAAAGATGTTACAATAGGGTTACAAAATGAGATTGTGATAAAGAAAAAATAATATTTCTTATATTTGTTTCTGGAAAATTGATGTTTGAGTTAAATCTAAATTCTCTATAGTATATGGTAAAAGTAAGTGATGTGTATATTCGTGAGTGTGAGACTCCTTGGGAAAATGCAGGAGAGGGAGTACGCCGGCAGATTATGGCCTATAATGAAAATTTGATGATGGTAAAGGTTGAGTTTGAAAAAGGGGCAATCGGAACACCGCATCGACATATTCATACACAGGCCAGTTATGTTGCATCAGGGCGTTTCGAAGTGAAGATAGGAGATGAAAAGCAGATTTTGATTGCAGGAGACAGCTTTTATGTGTCACCTGATACGGAACATGGAGTCGTATGTCTCGAATCTGGGATATTGATAGATACATTTAATCCATTTCGGGAAGATTTTTTGAAAGGCTAAAAGTTGGTTCTCCTAAAATAGGATATTGGTCGAAGCTCCTATAGTCATCATATGTAATAGTTTATGAATGCTTTGCTTTTCAGGAATATTCAGTTGGCTATTGGGTTCAAGATTGAATGAAGCGGACGAAAGCGAGTAGTCAAAGAAAAAACGAACACCGAAATTCTGCTTAGCAACGTACGATATTGAAGCTCCAGTCCCCATTCCTGGCTGAAATCTTTCCTTGACATATATTGCGTCAGGAACTATTACGCTTTTAGTTGAGAAATTGTACCCCCCTAGTAGTTTACTGCCTATTTGCCAACAGCGGCTAATGGGATAGGAAAAGTATGCCCCGATATGGCCTAAGTTCATATCAACCGGGTCACATAAATCTTCTTTTTTCCCTGTTGTGGTAACGGGAATTGTCGATACAGCTAAGCGTCCTCCTATTCCAATGTAAGGATTGAAAAAGTAGGCACCTTCTAAACCTACGTGACTTCCGGTAGAGGTTTTTAGTTTTAGAGTGTTACTGAGCGATAAAGTCTTTGGTAGAAGGCCAAATCCCATATACAGACCAAAGAAGGACGGTTTGCGGTAAGGGTCTATTTGATTGAACTTAAGATAATCTCGAGTTATTCCCTTATCTTTGAATATGACATCTGCCAACAGGTAGCCCAATTCTGTAGTTAGAATACCGATTCCCGCACCGACTAATACGTCAGACAACCAGTGTCGGTTATTGAACTGTCTTGATATTCCGGTTGCTGTGGCTACAGAATAGCTGGCGACACTAATCCATGGACTTATAGTCAGCCCGTATTCTTTATGCAACATAGTTGCCGTCATAAAGGCAGTAGCAGTGTGTCCTGAGGGAAATGATTTGTAATTTGACCCGTCAGGGCGTTGTACTTTTGCCGTATATTTTATTGCATTTACACTTATTGCCATCAATGCTGCAGAAAAGGCATCTGCTGTTAACATACGCCCCCAAGAGTTCCGACTTTTTATTCCTCCGATTTTCATCCCTACCATGGCAATTGCCGGAGCATATTGAAGAATGTCATCATATTTATAATGAAAATTCGGGATGTAGTCATTTCGTAGTGTCCTGAAAGGCTTACTTTCATTCTTAAGCATCAATCCACCGGCAATCAGCGGTATACTGATATAAGTAGTTTGATAAAACTTACTGGATTTAAACTTATCCCATTTAGTATTATTTATTTTTATTAAAGGAGTGTGGTATAGGGATAAATGCATAGAATCTTGTTGAGCATATGTCTTGGTTGCATTTAAAAGTGCACAAGAAATGAAAAGGATAATTAATATTTTGATTCTCATAGAGTTGTTATTTGAAATAAAAACGAATATAATATATTATATAATGTAATGAAATTAGCCGCGAATGTATAAAAATAGGGTAAATTGACAAAATTAATTTAAAGGTTATTTGTATTACATTTGAATTTTATGAATTTATTTATAAATGCAGTTGCTTGTATATGTTGATATTTCGTGTATTTATTGTTATTCTTGTTATATAAAATTAGATAAATCAGGTAGAAATAATTATTTAAATTTTAAATTTGCGATTACCAAAAAAAATAAAAAAGTGATGTTTTAAAGTGTTGATTTTAGGCATTGCAAAATTTTTAAAATTCGAATTTATAATAATAGAAAGGAGATAAATGTTAAAATCTAATGATATTTTAAGTCTATACAAGACTTATATATAATAGATAAAAAAGTGAATGTCGTTTTATGATTTAAAGAATTTGTTATTATATTTGTATTCATATAATAAAAAAGACAAATTTCAGGCTTATATTCTTTTAAAAAATAAGTATATATGGTCTCCATATTAAGTGAATAAATAAGTATAATTAGTCTGTAAAAATATAACTTTTTATTTTCGTATTAATTATGATAAAGATAGAATCTCTCCAAGGGCTTGATACCCGCCTTTATCAATTGGTTGCCCCTCTGGTGATGAACCCGAGGGTACTTAGATATAACAATAATTATCCATTTAAAACATCAAAAAATTTTATTTGGTATGTTGCTTTGAGCGATAATACACCAATTGGTTTTATTCCGGTTGAGATAAGGGATGAAAAGGCCATATTGAATAATTATTACGTGGCAGGTGATAATATGGGCTTGTTATCTGATCTTTTGAAGGAGGTAAAAGCAGCTTTAGGAGCTCATTATGTATTGGAGGGAGTTGTACAGACTCCCCATGTGAAAATTTTCGAGGAGAATGGTTTCAATACAATAAAAGAGTGGAAAAAGTATGTAAAAATGGAGTGGAGCTATGGCGCTGCGTAAGAATGTTTATGAACTGACACAAAGAAGATTAGAAAATATTTTTGCAGAATTTGATAATATATATGTTTCATTTTCAGGAGGAAAGGATAGTGGAGTATTATTGAATCTATGTATAGATTATATTCGTACACATAATCTGAATCGTAAAATCGGTGTATTGCATCTCGATTATGAAGCCCAGTATAAAATGACGACAGAGTATGTCGACAGGATGTTATCTCAAAATAGAGATATATTGGATGTATACAGGATATGTGTTCCTTTCAAGGTAACAACTTGTGCTTCTATGTACCAAACATATTGGCGTCCGTGGGAGGAGTCGATGCGTGATTTATGGGTGCGTCGGATGCCTGAGGGATGTTATTCTGTAAAAGATTTTCCTTTTTATGATCCTGACATGTGGGATTACGAGTTTCAGTTTAAATTTTGTGAATGGTTACATAGGCGGAAGAAAGCACGACGTACGTGTTGTATGGTAGGTATCCGTACCCAAGAAAGTTTGAATCGATGGCGTACAATTTATCGAGAGAATGTTTATAGTAAATTCATGGGATTAAAGTGGACGAAAAAACTATATGATAATATATTCAACGTTTATCCGATATATGATTGGCAAACCACCGACGTGTGGACTGCAAATGGAAAGTTCGGTTGGGATTATAATCGGTTATATGATTTGTATTATAAAGCGGGCATTAGTTTAGATCGTCAGCGCGTTGCCAGTCCTTTTATTTCTCCTGCGCAAGAGAGCCTGCATTTATATCGGGCGATAGACCCTAATACTTGGGGACGATTGATCGGACGAGTTAACGGTGTGAACTTTTCAGGTATATATGGGGGCACATCTGCAGTCGGTTGGCAGTCGGTCAAGTTGCCTGAAGGTCATACGTGGGAGAGTTATATGCATTTTCTATTATCTACGCTTCCTGAATCGACACGAAATAATTATCTTGAAAAGTTATCTGTCAGTATTGATTTTTGGCGTAGAAAAGGAGGTTGTCTTTCGGATGAAACAATCCAGAAGTTGAAGAATGCGGGAATCGAGATTACTGTCATGCCTGATACAAATTATAAAACCACAAAAAAGCCTGTAAGAATGGAGTATTTGGATGATATAGATATTGCAGAGTTTAGAGAGATACCTACATTTAAAAGAGTTTGTATTTGTATTTTGAAGAACGATCACGCTTGCAAATATATGGGATTTGCATTGAATAAAAGCGAGCGGGAACGTAAAGAAAAAATACTTGAGAAATATAAAGATATATTGTAAAACGAGTATATGAAAAAGTCTTTCATAAGTCCTGTTTATAATGTAAAAGCAGTTCCTGTAGAAAAAGTCAGAGCAAATAATTATAATCCAAACATCGTACCACCACCAGAGATGAAATTGTTGGAGTTGTCAATTTGGGAAGATGGTTATACAATGCCTTGCGTCTGTTATTATGTTGCAGATGAAGATATGTATGAATTGGTGGACGGATTTCATCGTTATTCGGTGCTCAAAACGTCTAAAAGGATTTACGAACGGGAAAAGGGTTTGCTTCCGGTTGTGGTTATAGAAAAAGATTTGTCGAATCGTATGGCTTCGACAATTCGTCATAATCGAGCACGAGGAACTCATAGTATCGAATTGATGTGTGAAATTGTGTCGGAACTGACTCAGGCCGGTATGACAGATTCTTGGATACAAAAACATATCGGAATGGATAAGGATGAATTATTGCGGCTAAAACAGATTTCAGGTTTAGCATCACTTTTTGCTAATAAAGAATTCAGTATTCCTATCAATGAAAAAATGCGGTGAAATGACATATATGATAATTTCTGATATACATGGGTCGGAAATTGCATTAAAGAGAGCTTTAGCCCAATATGAACGATTGGGGTGTGATGGATTGATTATCTTAGGTGATATTCTTTATCATGGGCCTCGTAATCCTCTTCCAGAAGGACATAATCCTAAGGGGGTTGCCGAATTATTGAATCAATATTCTGCAGAGATAATAGCAGTTAGAGGAAATTGTGAGGCAGAAGTAGATCAAATGGTGCTTGATTTCTCTTGTATGTCGGATTATGCATTGATATTGGATAATGATTATCGTATATTCGCTACTCATGGTCATATTTATAATCCTAATCAGTTGCCGAAGGGTTTTTCTGAAGGAATATTTCTTTTTGGGCATACACATTTATGGGAACTGAGAATAGATAAGAATATGATGATTTGTAATCCGGGATCGATAGCTTTGCCTAAAGAGGGACGTTTACCGACTTTTGCTATTTATTCTTTAGGAAAAATTGTAATATACTCCTTATATGGAGAAGTTATTTTAGAAAAATCTCTTTGATGTGTAATATAAAAATTGTATTTTATTTATATATTATTCCTTTCGGGGGAAAGGAGCAAAATTACAGCTTTTTCACTGAGGACATGTCACTTTTGAGAAGGTTGCTATTTTCCCTTTTTGAGAGGAGATAAGGGGGCACAGTAAGAGAATTGGTTTGTGTTGCTATTTCCAAGACGCAGCAGAGTAGGCTGTATCTTTTATTTTGATTGTACGTGAGTATTACATACCTATCAATAAAAAACAGAGGATAAGGTTTCTTATTAATAATTACTGTTTTATATTTGTAGAAATAATTTTTTCATGAAAATCTTTATCCGTTTATATGCTTATTTAAAGTTCTTTTTTTCTTCTTATCGTACAATGGCGATATTGCTGTCTTTATATGTAATATCGTTAGCTGCCGCTACTTGGATAGAGAGTTGTTGGGGTCGTGTTTCGGCTCGAGTAGCAGTGTATAATAGTACATGGTTTTATTTGTTGCAATTGTTAATGGTGATCAATTTTTTGTCCATAGCATTTACCGTTAAATTATGTCAACGCAAAAAATATGGTACTTTGTTGTTTCATCTGGCTTTTGTCTGGATATTGGCAGGGGCTTGGATAACGGCAATCAGCGGGATAGAGGGTAGTATCCATTTAAGGGAAGGCAAGATGACGAGAGAGATGTTGACACGTGACACTTATTTGAATTGTAAGGGCATGTGTGCGGGACAAAGTTTTAGTATTTTTCATCGATTGGATATAAATCCTTTATTCTCAACTTCTTTTTCAGAATGTCATACTTTTGACGGTGGTTTTTTTAATATTTCTCTATTGGGAGCACATCAAGATATATCTGGTGTTGATATTCTTCATTTTCGTGTAGTTACTTCTACTTGCGATACAATTATGGAGGTTCCCGGTAGGGCTGGAAATGTAGGAGAACCGGTTAGTTTGGAAATAGAGAATTTATCATTAGACTTATCATATGGAGCAATATACATGAAACTCCCATTTAGTGTAAAATTAAATGATTTTCGATTGGTGCGTTATCCAGGCTCAGAGAGTCCCTCATCTTATGAAAGTGATTTGACGATTATAACGCCAGAATGGAGTAAAGAAGAGACTGTTTATATGAATCGAGTAGTAAGTGAACAAGGATACCGATTATACCAAACTTCTTATGATAGAGATGAAAAAGGTTCTGTATTGTCAGTAAATAAAGATCAATTTGGGACACTTGTTTCTTATTTGGGTTATTTGTTTTTATTGATTGGTATTTTGGGAATGATGTTTGAACGTAATTCTCGGTTTCGGGAGTTAGGTAGGCAATTGGGTCTACTGTCAAAGAATAAGTCTTTGGTTGTTGTCATATTCTTATTTTTTTCGAATTTGCCGGTATTGAAAGCGGAGGGAAATGTAATGGCAGAGGTCGATAAATTTGTGTTACCGGAGGCTGTCTGTCATTCGTGGGCAGAGTTACAGGNTGTGGATACTTATGCACGGGCTGTGCTGCGTAAAATTTCCAAATCGGATAGTTACGATGGATATTCTGCTGTACAAGTATTTTTAGGAATTATATTCCGGCCCGATATATGGAATCGGGTTCCATTTATTCGACAGACATCTCTTGAATTACACCAACTATTAGGAACATCGGGTAATTATATAGCTTTTTTTGATGCGTTCAATGCTTCAGGGCAATATAAATTAGCAGAGAAGGTCCAGGCTGCTTATTCCAAATCAGAGAAAGAACGTTCCCGAATGGAAAAAGATATTTTGAAATTGGATGAAAAAATAAATATCATATTTTCGTTGCAGCAGGGACGGATGTTGCCTTTATTTCCCGGAGTGTCAGATGGGAGGAACCATTGGATTTCAGCGGGTGATGATTTACGGGGATTATCAGGGGCCGATTCTTTGTTTATAGCAAAGGTTTTACTATGGTTTGCAGAAGAAAGTAATGCTGCAGTGTTGTCGGGAGAGTGGGGAAAAGCAAAGGAAATAATAGGAATGATTAGAATATACCAGAAGGCAAAAGGGGGAGCAATACAGATATCAGATTCTCGTATTCATGCCGAACTGTTATATAATAAAATAAAGATTTTTGAAGTATCGGCTTTTTTGTTTATAAGTTTGGGACTTCTTTTGTTGGGAATATCTTTGTATCGGATATTAAATCGATATCGGTGGAAGTCAGTGTTGAGAATATTAATAGTTTTGGCTTGTATAACTTTTGGGGGATTGACTTTTGGTATTGCTTTACGATGGTATATCTCAGGGCAGGCACCTTGGGCGAATGCATATGAGTCGATGGTATATATTGGATGGTCTACGGCATTTGCCGGATTGTTATTTTTGAAACGTTCGCAAGTTGTTTTATCCTTAGCTTTGTTTTTTGCGGGAGTTATTCTTTTTGTAGCACACTTGAATTGGATGGATCCTGAAATAACCCCTTTGGTTCCGGTGTTGAAGTCATATTGGTTGATGATACATGTTGCGGTTATTACAGCCAGTTATGGTTTTTTCGGGATGAGTTTTCTGATAGGATTTTTATCTTTGATTCTGATGGCTTTCAGAAAATCAGACAATTTGTTACTATGGAATGGCGGTATTCGGGAACTTCGTATTATAAATGAGATGTCATTATATATTGGAGTAGCTCTTTTGTCAGCTGGAATATTTTTAGGAGCTGTATGGGCTAATGAATCATGGGGACGTTATTGGGGGTGGGATCCTAAAGAAACATGGGCATTGATTACACTGATTATTTATGCATTTATTTTACATAGTCGTTTTTTGCCGATTCTGTCTTCTGCATTTGCTTTTAGTTGTATGTCGGTCGTCGCAATGTTGTCGGTATGGATGACATATTTTGGAGTAAATTACTATTTGTCAGGTTTACATTCTTATGGTAGGACAGAGATGCCTCCGGCTTTGAATATTATCTGGTTTGTTTATTTGGTGATTGCTGTTGTTGCTATTGTCGCCGGTAAAAAAGAAAAAATGAATTAGAATGAACAAATTTTCTTAGATTTGAAATTTCTTTTTAAATGTTTGTTTTGATTATTCTCTGAAATATTCTTATTTTGCGATTTATTTAGATTATTATATATAAAATACTTGATATCATGAATAATTTACACGACATTGTGTCACATTTTAGTATTGATGGAACGGTTGATGTGATTGAGCCTATGGGGGCCGGTTTGATAAATGATACATACCGGGTTGCAACAGTTTCATCCGATACAGATGATTATGTTTTACAACGTATCAATCATTCTATTTTTAAAGATGTCGATCTCCTTCAGAGAAATGTTGTGAATGTAACAGAACATATTCGGAAAAAATTGCAAGAAAGAGGAGAAACTGATATTAAGCGTAAAGCTCTTCGGTTTATTCCGGCAAAAGATGGCAAGATGTATTATTTTGACGGGGAGAGCTATTGGAGAATTTCAGTATTGATACCCAAATCCAAAACTTTTGAGACCGTCAATCCTGAGTTTGCGTATTATACGGGAAAAGCATTTGGCGATTTTCAGTCAATGTTGGTGGATATACCTCAGCAATTGGGTGAGACTATACCGAAGTTCCATAATATGGAATTTCGTTTGGAAACGTTTAAAGAATCAATAAAAAATAATAAGGCCGGACGTTTGGAGAAAGCGCAAGGGTTGGTAGACGAGTTATTGGTGCGTGCAGATGAAATGTGTAAGGCAGAGAGGTTGCATAGAGAAGGTATATTGCCTAAGCGCATAACGCATTGTGATACTAAGGTTAACAATATGCTTTTTGATGAGAATGGTAAAGTTTTATGTGTAATAGATTTGGATACTACGATGCCGGGGTATGTATTATCGGATTTTGGAGATTTTATTCGTACGGCTGGGAATACAGGGGCAGAAGATGATGCAAATTTGGATAATGTGAATTTGAATATGGATATATTCAAATCTTTTGCCAAGGGATATATTGAAAGTGCAAAGTCATTTTTGTTACCTGTTGAAGTCGAAAATTTGCCTTATGGAGCAAAGTTGTTGACATATATGCAAACTGTTCGATTTCTGACTGATTATCTTGACGGCGATTGCTATTATAAGATAAAATTCCCTGAGCATAATTGGCAACGTTCATTGGCTCAATTTAAATTATTACAGAGTATAGAGACTCATGAGGCCGAGATGCTTGATTATATAAACGGATTGATGTGAGATACAATGACAGCTTCTTATAAATCCGGAAATGTTGTTTATCAAATAAACAACATTTCCGGATTTATTATCTTATTCTTGTTTCCGGTCTTTGTTTATTTGTTCAATATATTCGGTGGGTGTAATACCGGTCATTTCTTTAAATACGCGGTAAAATGATGTTTTGGAATTAAATCCGCATTCTTCTCCTATGCCTAAAAGAGTATACTCTTTGTATTGGGGAGCTTGCAATTTTCTTTTGACAGCTTCTACTCGGTAATAGTTTACAAAATCATTAAATCCTTTTCCAAAAAATTCTTTTAATATCTGGGAAAGTTGAGATTCAGATAGGTTGATTAATGTCGCCAGTTGAGCTTTATTTAATCGTTTATTAGTATATATATGGTCGTTTTCCATAGAGGAAATTAGAGCATCAATGATTTTTTTTGTTTTATTATCCGGTAGTTTCGGGAGCATGATATTGAGTTGAGGTATTTTTAATATTTTTGTTTTATTCTTGTTTTTAAACTTGTTATATTTTTTATAAAACTTAGGATATTTCAGATTTAGTAGATAAAATGTTGCCAAAAGAGTAATGATTAATAATAACGTTACTAAGGCAATGGTTGTCCAGATAGATGTTATGTCAATTTTAAGAACTTCTTTTTCATTACTCCATTTTCCCTCGGTATTTGAACTTCGAAGCAATAGAGTATATTTACCGCTTGATAATGCAGGAAGTTTAATTGAATTTTTTCCAAAGTCTATCCAGTACCAGGTTGTGTCGTAAGGCGTTATTTGATATTGGAATCGATTTCTCCATTCTTTGATATAGGAAAAGTTTGAGACATTTATAATGCAGTCTTTGTCTTTTGTTGTTAATTTCAGAAGAGGTATATTTTTCTCAGAGTCTAATTCTTGGATTCGGAAAAGTTTATTTCCATTACGGATGGATATAATAGCGGGAATGGGAATATAGGTGTATTTTATATTTTTTTTGGTATCAATCATGTTGAACCCGTTATCACCTCCGAAAAATAGATAGGGACCTAATTGAGCTTTCACTTGATAAAAGAAAATGTTACCTTGCAATCCGTCCATTTCCGAATATCGGATAATATCATTATTGGGAGAAGGAAGGACGGAAAAGATTCCATGTTCACTACCTAACCAAATTTTTCCGTTTTTCTCTTGTAATATGGATGTTACGGCACCATTGATAATTTTATTTATTTTTTTGTCGAGGACAAATTTTCTGTTCTTTAAATCGAAAAATGTAATACCTGAAGCTGTAGCAATACCTAATCTGTTATGATTTAAGTTTTGAATTCCCCAAATTAAATTATCCGGTAACAGTCCATGGGTATTTTCTTGTGTATAAAATTCTGTTTTTCCTGATTGAGAGTTATAACAGGCTATACCTCCTTGATGAAATGCCATCCAAATATCGTGATTTTCATCCTCGACAATGATTTTGATATTCGTAAAAATATCGGGTTTATCTTCGGGTGTTTCTTTGAGAAGTATATGCGTCAGTTTGTCTTGTTTGGCATTGTACATGTATAATCCTTTGTCGAGAACCGATATCCATAAATTTCCATCAGATGACTCACATAAGGCGTATACCTCTTTTAATGGTTGATGTTCTGGAGGAAATGCCAAAGACTGAAATGTTTTGTTTTGAGGGTCGAAGCTCAATAATGCCGATGTTGTGCCTAATATCAATTTTCCCTCTTTTGTCAATAATCCGGTTAGTATATGATTCCGATTGTATTGGGTAGTATTATTATCTATTGGGGGAAGATTGTAATGGGAAAATATTTGATTATCCATATCAAAAAAATCTATTCCTTGAGCTCCGGTACCTAACCATATTCCGTTTCTATGGCTATCGGCTTGCATAAAGAGGATTGTATTATGGGATTGGGAGTGTTCATCTCCCGGTATATTTTTGAATAGATAGATATTTCCTTTTTCAGATAGTTTACAAACACCATTGGAGGTTCCTATCCAGATGACGCCAGAACGGTCTTTATATAAAGTGCTTACATTATTACTGAGCAGGCTATTGAGATTATTTGTAGGATTATTTTGTAACCAATTTACAATATGTTTAGTACGTTCGTATATGGCTATGCCATTATCTGTACCGATGATGAGGGACTTGTTTCCGTCATCGACAATTGATGTTACCGGCCTTTTTATTCCTGTCGACTGATAACTTACAAAACAATCCTGCTCTCTTTTATATAAGGCAAATCCTTCATTGGTCGCGATCCATAGATTTCCGAATCTGTCTTCGTATATGTTTTGGATAAAATTACTGGGAATACTGTTTATATTATTGGGGTCAAACTTATAGTGAGATTGGGATTGTTCTTTTATATTTATCATGACGAGTCCATTACCTTCTGTCCCAATCCATAGTAGCCCTGTCTTATCGAAATATATTTTTTTTGCTATACGTTCGCTCTTGATTGCTTCATTAAATTCTTTATGGTGGGCAAATAAAGGGAAAAGTTCTAATGAATTTTTATTTTCATTATAAATGAAAACACCGTTTCGAGTGCCTAAATATATCTGTTTGTCAGGGGAGAGAGCAATACTGTATATAATTCTGCTTTTATCAAGTTTATTGTTCGGGTCAGGGCGATATTGTTCTACTAATCTATTTTTTTTATTGTAACGGTAGGCTCCGTTAGTAGTTCCTATCCACATATTATCATATTTGTCATTTTGTAAACAATATATTTTTGGGGATAAGTTGTTATGTAATTCTACAGTTGATAATCTTTGAAGGGTATAACCGTCGTACCATGCTGCCCATTCATTGGTTCCGAACCAGATAAGCCCTTCTTTATCTTGGGTGATACATTGAATTGAAGTGGAGGGTAGTTGATTATTTAGTCTGAAATATTCTATGCCGAGTTGGGTTGCTTTCACCGGAATGAAAACGGTGATGCAGGTTATCAAACAGATGCATATTTTATAATACAAAGCCATGAATGTAAGAGTACTTTGATTGTAAATCGGCCTATGAGATAAAATTTTCAGTTTATTTCAATTTTTATAGGTATTCCATTTTAGGTAATCTCTACAAGCTATAGACAAATATAGTATTTTTTTATAGAAAAAACAGATTTTATACTATCTCAGTTTCAGCATCTGTTTAATTTTTATGAAAATATTTGTTTTTGATATGTTTACTGTTACAATCTTAGAGCCTGTCTAATGGCCCAGTCATCGTTGGAAATGTACTGGATTTTAATAGTACGAGAATTCAGAATTTTTCCGGACCTTTGGATAACTTCTACTTGGTGTCCGATTTGTTGTGAAGCAATATCTATATCATGTTCAATCATATTGCTTTTCTGGCCGTTTTGAGTTGATTGTGAACAACTTGTCAGAAAGAGGAAAGATAAACTCAAAAGTTGGAGTTTTTTCTTCATCGATTTTTTTGTATGTTTTTAGTTGTTATTAAAAAAAGAATCTGTCCGAATTTTCACTCTTCAGATAACTTGCTATTTTCCTTGTAAAAGCAGAAAAGCATCCATGAAAGAAATTTTCACAAACCTGGTTCGAGTAAAATTTAGACGACAGCCTATAAGATATGTCAAAATCAGGATTAAAATGTAGATTATAAGTGTAATAGAGTTCAATATTTTGATTTTGTAGTTTTGGAAAAATGGTACTTTTATAAATAGGTATCAAAAAAACGGTTATTTTCAGATTTTTGCTGTTAAAATGATGTCATGGGATAAAATTGTTTGTGTACAATTGGGGGATATTGGTGCAATTGTAGAATAGATGTATTTATTTTTTATAATTTTTGTAGGAAAGGAACGGTGGAAGTTGTGAAGCAATTAGAGAAACCGGTATGTCAAAAGTAGGTTATATAACTAATGTGAGCCGGTTGTTATAACTTTTGGCTGAGAAGCTATAATGATAACCTACACATTGTGTAGGTTATCATATGCCGTTTTTAGTTGTGACATAGCTTGTTCAAGTGTTTTTTTCGGACAACCTATATTTAGACGCATGAATCCTATTCCTTCTTTGCCGAACATACTGCCATCGTTTAATGCCAGATGTGCTTTATCAACAAAAAAGTCTACTAATTTGTCTTGGGACAAGTGAAGTTCTCGGCAATCTAAGAATATCAGAAATGATGCTTGAGGTCGAATGGCTTTTATATGAGGCATATTCTTTTGCAGATAATTGTCTATGAATTCGACATTACTATATATATATTCAAGTACTTGATTTAGCCATTCTTCTCCCTGTTCATTATATGCACTGACTACCGGAATATAGGCAAAGAGATGTCCTTCTCCTAATTCTCCTCCTTCTATATATCTTCTGAATTTTTGACGGATGTTTTCATTTTCGATAATGCAATATGAACTGGATAGTCCGGCAGTATTGAAAGCTTTACTGGGAGCCATGAATATGACCGAATTTGTCTGTGCTTTTTCGCAGACTTTAGCAAAAGGGGTATGTTTATAAGATGGAAGGGTCAGGTCTGCATGTATTTCGTCTGATATTACGATGGTTTTGTTTTCATAGCAAATGTCGGCAATAATTTTGAGTTCTTCTTTAGACCATACTCGTCCTCCGGGGTTATGCGGATTACAAAGAATGAAAAGTTTACAGTTTTTGACCGCCTTTCTAAAATGGTCAATATTCATTTTGTATTGCCCGTTTTCAAGTAATAATGGATTGCAGACAGCAGTACGGTTATTTTGTTCGATTATCCACTTAAAAGGGTGGTATACAGGTGGTTGTATCAGAATTTTATCTCCGGGCTGTGTCAGGCTCTGTATAGCGAAAGTGATGCCCGGGACGATACCCGAACAAAAACTAATCCATTGTGTCGAGATATCCCAATTATATCTTTTTTTCAGCCAGTTACAGATGGCTTTATAATATTCATCAGGTTTGACAGTATATCCCAATATTTTATGTTCGCATCTTTTACGTATCATCTCCATTATGAATGGAGGAGTTTTAAAATCCATATCGGCTACCCATAAGGGGATAAGGTCTTCACGTCCCCAACGGCTTTTTAGCGCTTCTATTTTTAGTGCTTCGGTGTGATGTCGGTCAACTATTTCATCAAAATTATATTTCATGATTGCCTGCTTTTGTTTTTTTATAGTAAAAAATTGTTTTCGGATTTACAAATGTATGTAAAATCAGTGTATCCGAATATTTTTTGAGGATATAATTGAGTGGATGGATGACATAAAAACTTACCCAAGTTTTCAAATAAAGTGAAAACTTGGGTAAGAAGTGATAGGGTCTGAAGAATTCAAATCTTCAGAATTGTTTTTTTACTTGTTTATTTTATGAATTTACCTGAACGGATAACGTTATTATTTTGCATTCTGACAATGTATACTCCGTTTGCAAGGTCTGCTATGCTAACGCTACTTGGATTGGTCAGATATTTAACGATACCACCGTTAACATTGTAAATCCAAGCGTTGTCTACATTCTTGAAATTAATCATATCGTTGGCAACATAGAAGCTCGATATTTCACTGTTTACTTTTTCGATGCTGACTACATCGTCCAAACCATCGGGTTCGTCTGCTATACCTTGGTCATGATTATCAGCGGGCAGAGGACGTGGTTCGTTGTTACCTGTAATTTCTACACCGAAGTCGATAGAGAAACCTTTTGCGTGGAGACCTGTCGGCAAGAAAGAACCTTCGAACCATGCATCGGAGAATACGATACGCAAGCGGCTCTTGCCTGGGCGTGCATCTGCCGGTACAGTAAATGTATGGGTGATACCTGTTGTTTGGAATTCAGGTGTAGCTGCACGTATATTTCCTACGCGGAACAGACGTTCACCTGCGGCAGGATTATCCTCGATAGGATCTGGCTGGAAAGTTCCGCTGCCATCCAAGTCCATCCAACCACCGGCAAAGCAGTATTTCAATCCGTCGGAGAAATCGGCACATTTGATGGTAAGAGTCACTTGTTGGCCTTGTTCTACTTTCAGAATCATATCTGTGGCATTTACATATTGTGTACCGTCAGCTTGTGGTCCGTCAGCGTGATAATTGATATTTTCAGTAGCACCGGTTGTCGTAAAATCGGTTACGTAACGTTGTTGACGGGCAATATCTGCACCTTCGCAATTCGGGTCCATCTGGCTTATGCCGTAGGTGTTCTCTTCTTTATTGGGTAAGGCATCTTGTGCAGCACGGGTTATTTCTACCCATTCTACCGGAGAGTATGTTTTCAAATCGGTAGAAACAGCACGCACACCGATGAATGGTTGGTCGTCGACGCTTTCAAATGTGATATCGCCTACATAAGTAGCCCATTGGGTAGTACGTGCTATTTCAGATACCCTGCCTTCTTCTCCGTTTTTATAAAGGACTTCAAAATGGTCAATATTAGCTTCATCGTTGAAAAGGAGATCCCAATCAGCACGCTCTTCTGCAGCTTTATCGACGTTCCAGTTTACTTTAATGGAAAGAGAAGTTTTTGTTTCTTCTTTAACTTCGACCATAAGGTCTGTTATATTTGAAGGAACAGTTTTTACATTATCATTGATTTCGAGTTTACCTACATAGAGCTTGTAATTCTCGTCAGAGCCTTTTACACGTAAACCGATACGTTCGATAACATCTCCTTGTGCAATTCCGGAAAGGTCGATTTTCTTTTCTTCCCAGTTTTTACTTGTAGTTGTTCCTACAGGGGCTTCAACCCAACTGCCGTCTTTCTTTTTCAGGATAACATAAAGGTTGGTTTCATTGCTTCCTTCTTTTCCGCTCTTTACAGCAACACTGGCATAAGCTCCAGTCGAGCTGGCTGTAAGATTGGTTTTGAAGAGAACGATATCGGTTCCTGCAGAAGTAGCTTTTCCGGTAAGTTTCAGGCAAGAGCCTCCCGTATAGGCATCGTCATGAGAAAATTCCGGTTGAACGTCTGAGCTTACAGTTTCTGTTCCGCTTTGGGTTACCAGCCAACGGTAGGTCGGTACACGGTCTTGGTTACCCATATTGTACCATGGTCCGGCTGTTTTTTTACCTTTATAATTGTAACGGTCACCGTTACCTAAGTTGAAATAGGTTGCAAAAGGCAGGTTTCCTTGGATGGCCGAACGTTCTGGAATCCAGGTAGCCAGTCCTGCAAATGTGGAGAGAGGTAATTTATCTCCTTCTTTTTCCCAATTATTTCCGGTATTGCTAATTTCTGGACGATTCAACGGGTTACGGTTACCACCGGAGAATGCACGTTCGAGCAGGGCTTGGTAGTTGCTTTGTGCATCATAAGCGTCTGCTCCGGAGTTATAAGACCAGAATCGGCTTGTATTATGTTCTCCCCAAAGGCATACACCGCATCTTTTGGAATCTTCATCAGCATTCAGACGGGTCCATGAACGGTCCATAGATACAATCCATACACCGGCATATAGTCCTTCAGACGTTCCCATGGCATTTTCTGCAACTCTTACCGAGTTTGCCATTTGATAGGAGAAATCGGAAGCGGCATAATTAAGCATCGTGTGTGCGGTTCGTCCTTCTTCATTACCGAATAGGGAATTGACATTTCCGGTATTTAGTCCTGAAGCAGAAGTATAAATCCCTAATTGGAAATTGTCGAAACCACAGGCTGCTGCCTCTTTATGCAACGCTTTATGGAATGCTATAATATCTTCATCGCCATATCCAGAATCTTCCCAGTTATAGTTTATACCGTCTGCTCCGAAGAACATCAGGCAGTTGATCATCGGTTTTACATATTTAAAGGTACCGTCTTCATTTTTGGACGTGATGATGTCCATCCAGTCTCCGGCACCAACACCACCAGGGTTACCCGTGGTATCAAAAAATTTGATACCACTCATAATGTTAGTACCGTTTTTGTGAGCTGCATCTACCCAAGCCCCGGGAGCCGTAAAGAAACTGTGGTTCCATGAGCCGAACAAGTTGGTATAGTTCCACATGGAAAAGACATCGTCGGCAAAGTTGGTCGAAGGCTGGCCTACGGCTCCGTCTTTACCGGTACTCATAGGGATGTTCATCCAAAGGTCGCGTTTTTCGTACGTATCGGGGATGATACGGTCGCTGCGGTCCATAATCTGGGCTTTACGCACGTGTGAGCGTATAAATGCGATGTCAGAAGGGAGGATTCCTTTGGCTCTGAACTCTTCTTCGGTCGGGTATTTGCGTCCATCTACGTGTGCATTGTAGAACAGTTCCATCAATTGTACATCGACGAATCCGGAGAAGTCATATACTTCGGATGTTGCGGTCGGTGACAATTCTTGAGACAGTGCCACATTGGGTGTACCTATGGCTGCGCAACATGCCATAGCCCACATAGCGAGAGTGTGTCTTTTTTTCATAAGCAAATTATTTAATTTAGTTATTGATTTGGAAGAATAGAATCCTGCCTGCAGGCAAGATTCTATTCCGAGTTTTATTTTCAGAAATTAGGGGTATTTACATCCCACCACAAACGGGTAGCCTGAAGGTCGGAACCTCCCAAAGCTTTCAATCCGGTAGTTTGAATATCTTGGATAGAAGCATCATCGGTATTCGGGAATGGCATACGGCGGATTAGGTCTCCTGCTTTCAGGGAACCATCTCCATTACCTGGATTCAGAACCGGGAATACTTTAGGATAGCCGGTACGGCGCATGTCTACCCACGGTTCATAGCTGTATGGATACGCAGCGATATATTTCTGAGTAATAATTTTTTCGAGTTTCACTTCGGGTGAATCTCCGTCATTCCATTTTACTCCTATTTTCGTTACGCTCGGCATATCATCGGTTATTCCTTGTGGGTCGACATAGGTATAATCTACTGCGTTTTCAAGATTTTTGTACGTTTCCAAAGCGTTTGTATATTCGGGAGAACCGACATTCCTGTCTTCCAAATAGGCATAGTCGATACCTCGATTGTAGAAAAATGATTCTGAACCGCCCATGTTCCATCCATGTAATGCTCCTTCGGCGCGTAGGAAATCTACTTCAGATAATTTCATCAGGTACAAGGGTACACCGAATGCTCCTAATCTCTCTGGGCTTATTTTGCTGTAGGCGATGTAGGAGTTTGTTCCGACACTTTGGCCTTGTCCGGGTTCTATCCCTTCCCGGATTCCTACAAGACGAGTATTGGCAGCAGTGACTTCCCCAGTTTTGGAGTTTACAATCGGATTGCTGTTTTTTGAGAATAAATAATCGGCATATGGATGGTTTAAACTTTTCAGTATGCTTTCGAATGATGCGCTTAGGCGGGTATCTCCCCATGTATCTGAGATTTGCATAAGGGGATGGTCGAAACCTGAATTGAAAGGTTTGAGAACGATTTCTTGAGAAATATCTTCAATGACACCACCTTCTACAGCTTCTTCTGCCCATTTCTTTGCCATATTGTAGTCCGCTTTGATAATGTGCATGGCCAAACGCAATTTGAATGAGTTTGCAAATCGAATCCATGTATCCATATTTCCCGATTTGCCTTCGGTCCAGTCGCTGAGATTTCTGTTCAGTTGAGCCTGTACAGTCTGTTTGTACCAATCGGGTTTTTGTTCGAAATAGTGGAAGCATTTCAAAATTGTGTCTATATTGGCTTCTATATTCACATATATGGTACGCAAGTCATTGTAGGTAAAGGGGGCGTCCGTTTTGTTTGCTTTATAATCGACATAGGGGAAGGGGCCATATAGGTCGGCAACCTCTTGCGATGCGTAGTTGAATAAAAGCAGGTAAACCGCTTTCATCTCCGGTATAGAGTCTATTTCCGGCCGGTTGAGCAATGGAACGAATGCATTTTTTGAGATTTCATAGCAGGAAAAGGGTCCCGGGTTGAAATCTTTACTTACGTCATATATATGATTAAGAGTACCATACATAAAATCATAATGAGGAACTACGGCAAATTGGGCATAATTATCGGGTCCCAAAGAATATTGCCTTTGGTAAGAGTGCGATACCGGTAAATTTCCGTCTTTCCCTCCACGTAAAGCATACTGGCCGCCTTTGGCTTGGCGTAATGGTGTTGTTAAAGCTTGAATAGCTTCTTCCAAACCTTCTTTTGTAATTTCTTTTGTGTAGTCGATATTGTCAGCCTCACCTTGATAAATTGTGTCATCGGTTTTTACTTCAGTTTGGCTAAATTCGTCGGAGGGTATATCATAATCTAAGCATGATTGAAAGCCCAAAACGGCTATCGAGCAGAAAAGAGCATAGAATATTTTTGATTTTTTCATAAAATAGTCAGACTTTAATGTTTAAAAATTAATGTTCAACGAAAATCCGTAAGAACGAGATGTAGGCATGTTGAATAGTTCAAATGCGCCTAATCCGTTTGTTGTAGAGAGTGAAACATCCGGGTCGGTAGGACAGTCTTTATAGATAAAGAACAGGTTCCGCCCAATGAATGATAATGTTAGATTCTTGTTTTCACCCAACAGATTACGGAAAGTATATCCTAAAGAAAGTTCGCGTAAGCGGAAATTGGTACCATTATAGATATATTGTGAAGGGTTGGGTGTACCACCGATACTTTGGTAATAGGCTTTGATGGGTACTATCCGTCCGCTACCGTCCGGTAGGACCATGCCGGCTTCATCTTGAGAACCGTATCCGGTTGCTACAATATTATTTGCTTCAGCATTCATGCGAGCGTCGGCAGTACGTTTAGAAAGACCGAGGTTGTCAAGATAGGCTTCGGTGAGTGAAATTACTTTACCGCCAATACGTCCGTTGATAAGGAAAAAGAGTGTAAAGTCTTTGAACTTGATAGTGTTACTCCAACCCATTTGCCATTTTGAGTTCATATTGCCCGCATAGATGGTATACATCTTATTAGCTTCTGTTTCCATCTGGGTTTTACCGCTGGAAGAGAGTACATAATGTCCGTTTTCGTCACGTTTGAAGTCGGTGACATACATATCTCCGATAGACCCGCCCTTCCGGTAACGAACGCGTACACCGGCAACATCTTGATAGATAAGTTTTTCACTGCCATCCTTTTCATAAGAAGTCTCGAGTATTTTGTTGTCATTGAACGATACATTATATGCAGTTTTCCAACTCCAATTTTTACCGAACCAGAAATTGTAACCTACAGTAGCTTCGATACCTTGATTGCGTACTTTTCCTGAGTTGACAGGTTCAGACAATCCGGATGCATTGGTTGCCAGCATATAGAGGTCTTGCATTTTGGAATTGTAATATGTAAGGTCTACATTCAAGTTGTTGTTGAAGAATAACATTTCGAGACCGGTTTCGAATGATTTGGTCTTTTCGGGCAATGGATTTGCAAAACGAGCGAATGTACTTTGAGATATCGTTCCAGTTTGAAGATTTTCCGAGCCTTTGGCGTAAACGATATTCGGAATGGAGTTACCCACTTCGGAATAGGAAAGACGATATTTCATATAGTTGAACCACTCGGGCAGTTTAACAATAGAGCTGACGATGGCATTAGCACCCACGCCGAAATACCCATAATTGTCGGGAGTACCCCTGTCTTCGAATTGTTTGTAGGCGCGATACCAGTCGCGACGGTAAGAACCATCAATATATACCATATCTTTCCATCCTAATTGAGCTGTAAAAAGGGCTGCCTTATCCCAGTTGGAAGAAAGGGTAGTTGTCGTGGCACCCGAACCTCCGGCATTTGTCTCAAACAGGTTGATACGGTCTGAGAGCATTCTTTTATTTGGGTCTATATAGGTAGCTACTACGTCAGTTTTTTGAATTTCACCTTTGATAACGTGGCCTACCCAACCTGCGGTTGCCGATACCGAAAAATCTTTGATATCTTTATTGTAGCTTAATAAATAATCGGTATATATCTCTTCTGATTTGGATATGTCTTTCCAATACCGACCGTAGTCTTCCATTCCGGAAGGATTGAATGTCGTGGCGTAACGGCGACTGTCGTTTGTGTATTTGGTATGGTCGATACTGACACGAGCCTGGAAACTCAAACCATCATAGATATCTGCACGGCCGGTTACTGTCCCGTAAAAGCGGTCTTCGGTCTGTTTCCCTCTGTTTTGGTTCATCAACCAATAAGGATTGTTTTGCATGCTTTCCATATAGGCCCAGTTTTGCATAGGGCCGGAGAGGGCCACGCGTTGTTGAGTCCATTGGTATACACCTTGGTTCAAAACATACAGACTTTGTAGTTCACTATTCCAATTTCCGTTTTTGACATAGTTATTCCGGTAATAGTCTATGTCTATATTACGCGGCATGGTATACATATGATAGATAGGGTTGAGTACAGTACCACCTCCCGGACGGTTTCGCGTGACTGTCTGTACGTAATTCATGTTTACATTGAAATGAAGGCGTTTGAAGAATTCGTAGCTTTGACGTAATGCAAAGGAGTTTCGATTATATGTATTGTTTTCTAACATACCGTTTGCATGAGAATTTCCAAACGAGAAATAGGTCTGTATTTTCTCAGTACCTCCTGATAAAGCGATGGAGTTGTTGGTGGTAAGACCGGTGCGGTAGAAATCATCCAAGTCATTTCCTGCACTGTTACGTAAATGTACTTCGCGAGTACCCCCTCCAAATTTGTCTTCGTCCATCGGTACGTTTATGATTAAGTTATCAGCGCTTCTGGAGGCTACTTTATTACCCCAGCTGTCTACCGAGAGCTGGTCTCCAATACCAGATAAAGAGGTAACAGAAGCTCCATAAATGTTTTGGATATTCGGAGTTAAAAGGGGGGTATCAAAAGTAAGATTAGAAGAGAAATTAATGGCGAGTTTACCTTCCTTACCTTTTTTGGTGGTTATCATTACGACTCCATTGGCTGCTGCCGAACCATAGAGTGCAGCGGCATTGGCACCTTTCAGTACGTTGATAGATTCGATATCGTCCGGATTGATCATGGAAAGTGGGTCAGAGCCTTCTGCGGAGCTTGCGTAGGTCAGATTTGCTCCGCTATTCATATCTAATTGATTACGAGTACTATTTGTCATAGGAACACCATCGACAACAATCAGTGGAGTGCTGGACCCTAAAATAGATTTATTACCCCGAAGGATGATTTTAGATGCACCACCGGCACCACCGGCACTTGGAGTAATCACTACTCCGGATACTTTTCCCTCTATGGAATTGGCGACGTTCGGGTCCTGTACTTTATTTAAGTCTTCACTTTTGATTTGTTGTGTAGCATAGGTAAGAGATTTTTCTTTACGCATGATACCCATAGCAGTTACAACTACTTCGTTTAGTACATGGCTTTCTTCTCTCAGAGTGATATTGATTTCTGTTCTGCCATTGACAACAACAGTTTGTGAGGTATATCCAATGTATGAGAATATCAGTTCCGGATTTTCGGTTTCGATGGAAATACTATAGTTGCCATCTATATCGGTCATAGTGCCTTGTGTAGAATTTTTCAAGGCAATACTCACACCGATTAGAGGCTCGCCTTTTTCGTCTTTTACCACACCTTTTACAATGGTCTTTTTTTGTTGGGAACTCTGTATGCCTGCCACAACATCATTGGCTATAGCATGTTGCCATGAGGTGAAAATTAAAAATATGGGAAAAACAAGTAATAGGATCGACTGATGCGGTCCGAGTAAAAGTTTTTTCATAAGTTTATTTAATAAATTATTAAGGGGTTCATTCATTTTGTGTTTAACAACTATTGACATAAGAACCCTTTGAATGTCAATGTGTCTTTGGAAATTTTCCGAATAAAAAAGAGTTTTGTAATTTCTTGTTTTTAGTATAGATTATTTTTTTGTAATATTTTTATTGAATTGTTTTAATATTAGCATTTCTCGATAGTGATAAAGAGAGATGAATAAAAGTTGTTTTGAATGTTTGAATCATGCCATAGGTATTATGTGTTTTTAGTTCACGATATTTGATGATTTCTGATTAAATATATTTTTCAATTACTTTTTAATAATCACGTTCTATTTTTAAATTTGTTACAAATATATATTTAAGAACGATAAAAAAAATAATATGCATATATTATTTAGTAATAATTAACTTAGTTAATTTATGATTTTTTGTTGCAAATCAGTGAGTATTCTTTTAAAAATGCCCTTATATGTTTATGTAGTCAATGTTTTATATATATGGCTATAAGTAAAGGGGTTTAAGGTTATCTATTATCCAAAAAATACTTGTAGAGAAATGTGAATTTTTTATGATTTTGCAGATGAATAAAAAAATACAGTTTATTATATATATTATAATATATAATGCTTTATATATAAATACAAAATTATATAGATAAATATTTTGAAAAATTTTATTATTGACGTTCGTTAATAAATTTGAGCTTTGAACCTATCATTTTGAAAGTTGTAGTAATAAAATGGATTAATTTGTAAACTTTTTAAAAAAAATTGTTTCACTTGTAAGGTTGAGTTATGATCAAGGATATTAGATAAAAATTAAATTAAGGTAGAAATCTGTACAAAATCCGTAATTTATCGTAATTTTGAAAATTATATGTTATATATTATATGAAA
The DNA here is from genome assembly GCF_001403595.1 of Gabonia massiliensis. Lineage (NCBI taxonomy): Bacteria > Pseudomonadati > Bacteroidota > Bacteroidia > Bacteroidales > Porphyromonadaceae > Gabonia > Gabonia massiliensis. Next base: position 1,234,510 of record NZ_LN877940.1, read on the forward strand.
TTTAGTGAGTTAGATTTAGACGAAGAGATCTTGCAAGGGCTGGATGCGATGAATTTTAAGGAAACAACTCCTATTCAGGAGCTAACTATTCCTATTATATTGGAAGGGAGGGATTTGATTGCATGTGCTCAGACGGGGACCGGTAAAACGGCAGCTTATATCTTGCCGTTGTTGAATTTGTTGCATAAGAATGCTGGAAAATGTGATAAAGTGCGTACAGTCATTATAGCTCCTACGAGAGAACTTGCCCAACAGATAGATATGCAATTTGAAGGATTTTCTTATTTTTTGCCTATATCTACAGTTGTTGTATATGGGGGAGGAGACGGTGCTTTATGGGAGCAGCAGAAACGGGGTATCCAAATGGGGGCTGATGTAGTTATTGCTACACCGGGTCGGTTGATATCCCACTTGATGCATAGTGATATCGATTTGTCGGGCGTAGAGCATTTTATTCTCGATGAAGCCGACCGTATGCTGGATATGGGGTTTTATGATGATATTATGCAGATAGGAAAGCAATTGCCGATGAGACGACAGACTATTCTGTTTTCGGCAACGATGCCTTCGAAAATACGTCAGCTTGCCAAAAATATTTTGCATAATCCGTCAGAGATAAATGTTGCTATATCTAAACCGAATGAGGCGATTCTACAATCGGTATATATTTGTTATGAAGCCCAAAAGATGCCTATTATAAAAGAATTGTTCAGTAAACCCATAGCCGGTAAAACTATTATATTTTCTTCTTCGAAGCAGAAGGTCAAAGACCTTGCATATACTCTAAAACGAATGAAATATTCTGTTGCTGCAATGCATTCAGATTTGGAACAGTTTCAGAGAGAGGAGGTAATGTTGGATTTTAAGAATGGGAAAATCGATATTCTTGTTGCAACTGATATTGTAGCTCGGGGAATAGATATTACGGATATTGTGTTGGTTATTAATTATGATGTACCGCACGACCCGGAAGATTATATTCATCGTATCGGGCGTACTGCTCGGGCCAATGCGGAGGGTGCTGCGATAACGCTTGTATCGGAAACCGAGCAAGGGCGATTTTACCGGATAGAAAGATTTTTGGAGAAGGATATTTACAAAATACCTCTTTCTCCAGAGATTGGTGAAGCCCCGGTGTACAATCCGCAATCATTTTCCGGGAAGAAACAGGGGCATAGAAGAAGAAAAAATAATGGAAAGCCAAAATCTGCGCTTAATCGCAATCGGGGTTCTAAGAAGAAAGAGAGTGGTAAAAGTGATGGGTAAATTTTGGGGCTTATTGACAAAAAAAATATTTGATTTATATAATAATGTAGTTTGATATAATGGGAAGGAGAATAAGATTTGTTATAGGTTTGTTATTTTTCGTAACAGCAGTTAGTGCGAAAATTCAATTGCCATCGGTGTTGGCTGACGGGATGGTGCTGCAACAGCAGACTAAAGTAAAATTGTGGGGAAAAGCGAGTTTTAATATCGGGATAAAAGTAAGAACTTCGTGGGATAGTAAAATGTATATGACAAAAAGCGGCAAAGATGGTAGTTGGGAGATACAAGTATCCACTCCTGTTGCAGGTGGCCCCTATGAGATTATGATAGATGATGGAGAATGTTTGGTCTTGAGAAATATTCTGATTGGAGAAGTTTGGCTATGTTCCGGACAGTCGAATATGGAAGTCCCTATGAGAGGTTTTCCGTACCAACCGGTTTTGAATTCGAATAAAATTATAGCGAAATCCAATCCGAGTATTCCCATAAGGATATATACATCGGATATGGATGAGAATGGAAATTGGACTTGGCAATATAGTAAGAAACCTCAAAATGACTGTATCGGTCGTTGGATGGACAATTCTTCTGAAAATGTTGCATATACAAGTGCAGTGGCCTATTTATATGCTTGTTATTTGCAGGAAGCTTTAAAAGTCCCAGTTGGGATTATTGTTTCTACATTAGGAGGAACTCAAATTGAAGCCTGGATGAGCAGAGAGGCATTAGCTGATTTCCCGGAGATAGGTCTTTCTCACTTGGATGATAAAGAAAAGATAGAGCGTCCGCATAATACTCCGTGTGTGTTGTATAATGCAAAGCTTGCTCCTTTGACAAATTTTACAATAAGAGGTTTTCTTTGGTATCAGGGAGAGAGTAATAGGGGAAATGTAGAAAAGTATGCCCGTTTATTTCCTGCTTTTGTGAAAGACTTGCGGGACAAATGGGGACTTGGGGCATTGCCTTTTTATTATGTCCAAATTGCTCCTTATAGATATGATAATGCAGATGATGTGCAAACAGCTCTTATGCGGGAGGTACAGCTGAAGAGTATGTTGAATATCCCTAATTCAGGTATGGTTACTACTATGGATGTCGGTGATATAGATTGTATACATCCGGCTAATAAAGAGGTTGTTGCCGAGCGATTGGCTTATTGGGCTTTGGCTAAGACTTATGGGAAAAAAGGTATTGTTTATTCGGCTCCGGTATATAAGTCGATGGAAATGAAGGACGGGAAGATTTATATAACTTTTGATGATTTAGGGTATGGAGGGCTGATACCTGTAAATACACCTCTAAAGAGTTTTGAAATTGCCGGTACAGATAAAGTCTTTCATCCGGCCAAAGCGGTATTTGATACAAGAACAAAAGCTATTATAGTATGGAGTGATGAAGTGGAAAAGCCGGTTGCGGCTCGTTATGCTTTTAAGAATTATGCAGAAGCATCTTTATTTAGTACATCAGGAATACCGGTCTCTTCATTTAGAACAGATAATTGGTAATATATATTTATTGGAGGGGAACAAATGGTCCTCTAAGATTGTTGTTTGTTAGAGTTTATTTGTTATTAATAACAAAAATAGAAATATTATGAATAAGAGGTTATCTGTATTTATGAACATTATGCTCTCGGAGTGTTGTTCTAATTTTGCCCGATTGTTTTTACGGGTATTTATAGGAGTTTTGATGCTGTCACATGGGATTGCAAAGATTGAGAATTTTGATTTGATGGTAGATACTTTTCCTGATCCTCTGGGGATGGGACGTGCAATATCTTTAACACTAATATTGTTGGCAGAGGTTGGTTGTTCGATTTTGCTTGTTGTGGGGTTGATGACACGATTGGCAGTTTTACCTTTAATTTTCGGGATGGTAATAGCTACATTTTTTACTTATCCGGTTATTACATTATCCAATATTGAATTGCCAATGCTGTATTTAGGAATTTATATTACCATTTTAATGTTGGGCCCCGGTAAATGTTCGATAGATTACCTGTTGAAAAGAGCATATAGTGTAAAGCTTATTGAAGAAGGGCAGGCAGCTAAAGCTTCCCGTGAAGTAAAAGAGGAAACAATAAGTGGGGCTGCTGAACCAGAGAATTAGGCATTTATTTATTGTCTGGCTCTTTTTCTGATAGGAAGTCTGGGAAAGAGCTTTCTAAAACGTATCAGATGAGAAGTAATATTGCCTCCGGCTATAATAAAAGTAACGGCCAAAATAATCATTACTATTCCGCAACTAAGTCTGGGAGTCAGTGATTCACCGAAAATGGTTACTCCAAAAAATACGGCAGTCAGAGGTTCCAGGGCCCCAAGAATGGCTGTAGGTGTAGAGCCTATATATTGGATAGCTTGTGTAGTACAGAGAAATGATATGGCTGTGGGAAATATTGCTAATGCAATCAGATTACCCCAGAGGTACCAAGTGTTGACAATGTGGAGGCTTTTTCCAAAATCTATACGTACCAGAAAAAGAGTTAGACCGAAAAGTAATATATAAAATGTCAGTTTAAGAGTAGCAACGTTTTTTAATGTTGACTGATTTACACTCACAATATAGATTGCATAGGAGAGTGCGGAAATAATAACCAGTGCTATCCCTGTCAGGCTAAGGGTTGTACCGTCACCGCCTTTGTAAAGCAATCCGATTCCGGCTAATGCGAGTAAAATGCATAGGATAGTTTGCATAGTCAATTTTTCTTTAAAGACGAAAGACATAATCAGGGCTACCAGAATTGGGTAGATGAATAATAGTGTTGATGCAATGCCGGCTTCCATGTAGTTATAGCTTTGGAAGAGGGTAAGGGATGAAAGTGCCACTAATAATCCCATGATAATCAATGGTAAAATTTCTTTCTTTTGAAGTTTAAAATTTCTTCCTCGGACTTTGATCATAATGCCTAATACAGGAATTGCAAATAAGTATCTAAAGAAAAGGACAGAATCGGGATTCATCCCCGCTTTATATAAAGGTAAAGCGAATAATGGATTCATTCCATAAGTGGCGGCAGCAAGAGCTCCTAATGTGTACCCTTTAACTTTTACATTCATAATGGTGGTAAATGACAGCAAATGTTACGATAAATAAAGGGAGTATTGTCTGAAAGAGCAACCTCCCCTTATATAGTAGTTTTAATGTTTTTTATAAATAATGGCTCCTGTATCGATGGGGTGTTTTAGTGACCTGATTATTAGGTATATACCGAATATAACAAATGGAATACTTAATAACTGTCCCATGTTCAGAATCATATTTTCTTCAAATTCTTCTTGATTATTTTTTAGGAATTCAATACAGAACCGAGAGAAGAATACTCCGACAAGAAATACTCCGAAAATGAGCCCTTGACGTTGTCCGGCATTTTTTTTCCAATACATGTACATCAATAACAAAAAGATGATGAAGTAACATAATGCTTCGTAGATTTGTGTCGGATGGGATGGAGCAGAGAATATGGGCTCCATTCCTTGACGCCAAGCCGTAATGTTTTCTATGAATCGAAATCCCCAAGGGAGATGGGTCGGATGTCCGTATATTTCATGATTCATTAAGTTCCCCATGCGTATAAGTGCACCAACTAAAGCTGTGGGTATAACCAATCGGTCAAAGGCCCAAAGAGGATTTTTATGTGTTACTTTTTTGGAATATATAAGTATGGCGATGATGATTCCTATTGCTCCTCCGTGACTGGCGAGACCTCCTTCCCAAATTTTTAATATTTCGATAGGATGTTGAGAATAGTAATCCCATCCGTAAAACAAGCAATGCCCTAATCGTGCGCCTATTACTGTCGCGATAATGGTATAGATAAATATTTTGTCTACCCACCCTTCCGGGGCTTTATCATGCTTGAAAATTTTATCTTCAATCTGGTATCCGATTAAAAAACCTATTGCAAAAAATAATCCGTACCAGCGGATTTCCCGTGAAAAAATGGAAAAAATTGCCGGATCTGCCGTCCAGGTAATGAAATCTAACATAAGCTTACTTTTATAATAAATAAAAAAGCTGTCCCATATTGAATATTAGGACAACTTCACAAAGGTATAAAAATATTTTAAAGACTGTTCGTCGGTATTGTTTACTTTTATACAAGGTGTTTAATTAATGATTCTTTATTGCCGTATAGCATATCGATAACCGGTATTTCGATCATTGTATAACATCCTGGCTTTTGTAACATGGATGCACGAGCTACGGCAACCAATACTTGTCCGGTAAGGGCAGGATTGTTTATTTTCATATTGAATTCGAACAGTTGATTCTGCGTTTTTCCAGAGACACCTTTTCTGGTCATGTGTACTCCATGTCCCATATCTAATAAATCATCAACATTTTCTACCTGCATTACGTGGGTTTCATCATTTACGAAATAAGGATCGTTTTTGATATTTTTTGCAACGTCTTCAAATTTGTACCCGTCTTTCAGTTCAATGTATACCATGCGACGGTGTATGCCAGTACCCAAAGGAATTGTCATTGAAAGTGCTGCTTTTACTCCATCGACGGCTTTTACGGCAACTGTGTGTCCCATGCTCATACCCGGTCCGAAATTGGTATAGGTTATGCCTTTAGGGGCACAAGCCTGCATGAGGGCGCGAACAATAGAATCGCTACCGGGATCCCATCCGGCTGCCGTGATAGAAACGGCATTATGTTGTTTAGCCACAGTATCGAGATGGCATTTCAATTCCCATATTTGTGTATGTATGTCAAAACTGTCTACTGTATTGATTCCTAAAGCCAAGGCTTTTTCTGCAAAAGCTTCTACCTTCCGAGTGGGAGTACATAAAATGGCTACGTTTACTTGTTGGAGTGACGCAATATCTTCAGTTACAGGATATTCTTTTAGTTCAGCTGGAATGTTTGAGGCATCACGACGTACGATACCGGCTATTTCGAAATCGGGGGCAGCTTGGAGGGCTTCCAACACATATTTACCAATATTGCCATATCCAACTATGGCTGCTCTAATTTTTTTCATTTTGCTTATATTTTTATCGTTTACTTTTGTTTTTGTCTGTAAAGATGTTGCAAATGTAGAAAAAATATCGGGAAAATAGTTGTTCTGATATCTTTAAAAATATTATAAAAATGCATTGGATATTAAGAGACAATTGTCTAAATTTTCCAATAAGGGAATATTATCTGGACATTTTTGTGTTTTCTTTCGGTTGTTTTTTCTCGTCTTTATTCGTCAGATACCCGTTATCATTCTCATGAAATTTAGAAAAACTCCCACAAAAGAAATTCTTAAAACCGACTTGTGCAAAATTTAAGTTGATTATAGAAGTGTGCTGTTTTTGGGGAACTAATTGATATATTATTTACGGCTAAAATGATATATGAAAAGTTTATGCGATGATAGTTTTTGCAGGATAAATACTCTTTTTTGTACTTTTGCAGTATGAAATCGTTTGGGGACACAGATTATATATATTCTTTGATAGCAGAAGGAGAGCACCAGCAACAGGATTTTAAATTTGAAATCTCGGATGCACGAAAAATCGCTAAAACTTTTTCTGCTTTTGCCAATACCGATGGGGGAAAATTGTTGGTAGGCGTAAAGGATAATGGCCGTATTGCGGGAGTTCGTTCGGAGGAAGAGATGTATATGATAGAAACTGCTGCACAGCTTTATTGTATACCGGAAATAAAGTATACTATGCAGGTACATTATATTGAAAAACGTACAGTGCTTGAGGTTGATGTAAAAGAGAATGTGGTAAAACCTGTGTATGCAAAAGATGAATACGGCAAGTCGTGGGCGTACATTCGTATTGCCGATGAAAATATTTTGGCGACTCCAGTACATATTCGGGTATGGAAACAGGCAGATAGTCCTTTGGGTGAGTTGGTCGAGTACACAGAAAGAGAGCAGTTTCTCTTGAGCTATCTGAATGATAACGAATATATCTCTTTTAACCAGTATTGCCGTAAAGGACATGTCTCTCGGCATGAAGCTGAAATATTATTATCCAAGTTTATGCGGTTTGGTATTGTAGAACCTTATTTTGTAAAACATAAGTTTTACTTTCGTTTGTGCAATAAATTTCCAAAAGATATTGGTTAATTTGATATATATGTCAATAATTGTATTTTCGGGATTTTATCTTTTTCTACTATGAAAAAGATAAAATCCCGAAAACTTTGGAGTTTGATTAAATTTGCTGATAGAAATAATTCAGACAGGTTATTTTTGCGTTTTCTGTCGGTCTGTTTTCTTGTTTTCATACGTCAAAATGGTTTGGTCATTCTTATAACAATCAAAAAAGAAATTCCTCAAAATTGACTTGAGTAAATTTAAACAGACTCTTAATGAATTTTTTAGAATGAATTTAATACTTTACGCGCTTCATTGACCATTTGAGTTACATCTTTCCGGGTAAGACCTTCTGGGGTGAATTGTGAAACGATTTTATTAAGTTTTTCGAGCTGTTTTTTATTGGTTATTTTTTTCTGTAATATCCATATTTTCTCACAATCCTGTATTCCTTCAATAAGCCGTTCCATACGGATACTACTACGAAATCCAGGATATATCAGGAAACAATCTCCTGCAGCCCATGTACGAAATCGGGAATCTCTCAGGGGATCTTCGGGCCAACTGTTATAGGCCCATCGTAGGTATCCATCATAATTTCCGGCAGCAACATGCCATCCGAGCCACGTTGCTTCTGCAGGAGGGGAGAAAGTAAAGACATTGGGTATGGCTTCGGTGCAACATGTGTATACAGTACTTTTTTTATTTTTTTGTGAACGGGAATTTTTAGTGTCTTTTGGGAAATTATGGCCGAAGGCAAGGCAATAATCATATAGATCAGATTCTATTTCATTGTGATAGTTTCCGGCCAATGAAACTTTAAATTCAGGGTCGGCTTTTTTTATTATTTTTAATGCTTCTTGCATAGCATTTAATTCTCGTTCATCCATAGCAATAGTTGTTTTTTCGAACCAGCCTTTTTTGCGTAGGTGGCGTGAAAAATCGGTGAGGAAACTACCCCAATAGTCGCTATAACTTTTATCTCCCGGTTTAGTGTTTATATATTTTATCGTATTTGTTGCCTGGTCATAATAATCGAATTGGAGAGCCCAAGGAATCAGCGTATAACAGTTGATTTGCTGATTTATACCTATTTCATTCATCATAAAATCGACCCATTTGTCAAAGACCGTATAATCATAGCTCCAAGTACCATCGATCTTTTTTATTTTGGTGACCATACTATTGAAAAGGTCTAAAGTTTGGCCGTTCCAAGGTTTGTGCATAATGGTTGCCGTGATGACTTTTTGCCCGGTATCTGCGAGTTTTTTCATAATCGGGCGCATAGCTTCGAAATGCTTCTTGCTCCATAATGGCACTTGATAGTATCGAGCTACGGCATAAGGGTTTTGCCATAAATCAAGATGGAATTTCCAGTCTTCGGGAGACGGTAAAGTATGGTTTAAGACCTCCACTTCAATTTTGAGTTTCATCGGAGAAAAGTTGGTCCCTGAAATAGTTAAAGTTCCTTTATATTTCCCTGTTCTTGTGTTTTTGGGAACCCATATATTTACCCATATCGGTTGAGTGGAACGGGCTTGTACATCTCTTATTTTGATGATATCCAACGGATCAGCAACAAGGGACGAATCCCATTCCGCTTTGTTGGGGCGATGGCTACATCCGCCTCTTTTATCCTTGTTCAATTCATCAGTCATGACATATCTGACGAAATTTGTCGTAATAGAGCTTATTGGTATTATGTCAGAACCGTTTGTCAATTCCGATACGGATATTTGTACATTTTTTAATTCTTTGGCACTCCATAGGACAGCTTGAGCGTTGACTCTTTCTCCTTTCCATGCCTTGGCTTTCCATAATGAACCTTTGGTTTCGACAGGAATATTTAGTTTGGAATATCGTATATCGGTAGAGCCCCATCTTAATTGTGGCAGTGTTCCTTGTTTATCCCAGAAGGTATTACTGTCATGAGGCTTGGTATCGGTCAATTCTGTATAGTCTCCCAACGGATATTTTTCTTTGTTTTGGGCAATAATGTTATTTGTTAAAGATAAAATAAAGAAACAGATAATCGAGAGTGTTTTCATGTAAGAGATATTTTTGTGTTTGAATGGGTACAAAAATAAATATTCTTTTAGGATAAAAAAAATGTATCAGCTTTTGTGGATTTGAAGCTCAGAAAATGAGAGTTGGTTGGAAATGTAAAATAGGCATATGAATTTATAGGGCGCAGAATAAAAGGCGATAAAATAAAAATGGACAATCTTCGCAACATATTTGCGATGATGTCCAGCATTATAGGATAAAATAATTTTTTATTAGCAGGCTGCCTGCTTTGTCATAAGTTTTTGGAGTTCAGCGTTTAAACGTTGACACATAAATCCATTACCTACTGATTTGTATCGCTCAATCTGATATCTCAGAGATGCGATTAAGTTTTTTTCTTTTTCCATCATTTTCATCATTTTTTGTTTACCGCCATTCGGCAAACGATTATTACTTCTTTCTATTATTAACACTGCAAAGATACAAAATGTTTTTGAAAAATATGTTTTATAACATGTAAAATTGGATGACAATAGGATTATATATGGGAAAAGTGAGTTTAGTAACTATAAAATAAAATAATTGTTAATTTGTTATGTGATTGATTATTATGTATCTATCGGGTATTTAGAGATATGTATATAAGTGTAATATGTACACTATTATTTTATGTTAAATACTATTTTTTATATATTGTAATTCTTTTATCGTATAGACAGATAAAAATAAAGACTTTAGGGCACATGGTATTATTCTTGCTGAAATAACCTTAATTGTATGAAATATTTTGGATATGTTTTGTTATTGAGTATAGAACTTGTATTGATTTTTTGATAAGGCTATAGTAGCTCTTGGCCAGATTTTTTTGAGTGTTTCCTTATGATGGATTCGAGAAATTTAAACCGGTTTATGATTTTAATAATAGAATTATGAAAACAAACATTATTTACAGTCGAATATCAGTATTGATGATGATTATTTGGGGGGTAGTTTCTTGCGGTGATGATGACCAAAAAATTTCATATAGCAAGTTACCGGAACTATCACAACAATTTATTGAAACTTATTTTGAAGGGGTGATTATAACTAAAGTGGAGAAGAAGTCGGGAGAACCTCATTATAAAGTGGATTTGGCCAACGGTTTTGAAGTTCGTTTTTTTGAGTCGGGAGAATGGCAGGCAGTGGACGGGAATGGTACATCTATACCTTATAAGATGCAAATCGAACTTTTACCCATCAAAATAGTAAATTATGTAAGTGAGAATTTTCCGGTAGCTGAAATGGTGGAAATGAGCCGGCATAATTATGGATTTGAAATAGAGCTGAATACCAATCCAGAAACAGAAATACATTTTGATAAAGACGGCAATATGATTGTCAATGCTGTCGAGTAGTCTTTTAGTAGTCATTTATCGAAAGAGGTGCCTTAAAAATAGTTGAATTCTAATTTTTAGACACCTCTTTTTATTTTTATTTTATGCGCTCATAGACCACAAAGGAATAAGCATATGGGTGCTGTTTATCGGCCGGATGATCCTCTCGACTTGTTTCTTTCCATATGGACGGATTGATAGCAGGGAAAAAGCTGTCTGCATTTTCAAATGTATGGTGGATTTCTGTAATATAAAGTTTATTGGCCATGTCTATGGTCTGTTTGTACACCATAGCCCCTCCGATTACGAATACTTCATCTTGTGTTTCACAAAGTTGTAAAGCATCTTCTATAGAATAACAAGCGAAAGCATCGGTATAAACCGACTCAGGGACAGTTGTCAAGATCAGATTTTTCCGATTTTTCAATGCTCCATTGGGAAGAGATTCGAAGGTTCGACGCCCCATGATAACAGCATGGTTTAGTGTTCGTTCTTTAAAGTGCTTCATATCGTTGGGAAGATCACATAGAAGCTCTTTATTTTTGCCGATAGCCATATCTTCGGCTACGGCAGCGATCAAAGAAATTGTTGGCATAGGTCTTTTGTTTTTGGTTAATAATATAAAATATGAAGAAAAGGTTATACGGCCACTTCTCCTTTTATGTGCGGGTGTGGATCGTATCCTATAATTTCAAAATCTTCATATTTGAAATTAAATATATCTTTTACTTCAGGATTTATTTTTATTTGAGGTAATGAACGCGGTATACGGCTTAATTGTAATTTTACCTGTTCAAGATGGTTTTTGTAGATGTGGGCATCTCCAAGAGTATGGACAAAATCTCCAGCTTTAAGTCCTGTGACTTGTGCCATCATATGTAATAAAAGGGCATAAGATGCAATATTAAAGGGAACTCCCAGAAAAATGTCAGCGCTGCGTTGATAAAGTTGGAGGCTGAGACGTTTGTTGGCTACATAAAATTGAAAGAAAGCATGGCAGGGAGGCAATTTCATATTTGGAAGGTCGGCAACATTCCATGCACTGACAATAATACGTCTCGAGTCGGGGTTGTGTTTTATGGTTTCTACAGCTTCTTTTATCTGGTCGATATATCCACCGTTATAATCGGGCCATGAGCGCCATTGGTAACCGTATATATGGCCTAAGTCTCCATTGTTGTCGGCCCATTCATTCCAAATTCTTACACCGTGTTCTTGTAAATACTTTATATTGGTGTCACCGTTAAGGAACCAAAGTAATTCGTATATGATAGATTTTAAATGTAACTTTTTGGTCGTAAGCATCGGAAAACCGTCGTCCATATTGAACCGCATTTGATGTCCGAATATACTTATTGTACCGGTACCTGTCCGGTCTTCTTTAGGGGTACCTTCAGTTAATACGCGCTGTAATAGGTCTAAATATTGTTTCATTTTTCATTGCATGAGCTTACAAAAATAATAATAATGTATGAATAAAATCATACACTATAAATTTTTTTGTCCAGTTCTTTTTTATAGCTTAAATTGAAATGATAAGTTTATAAACTGGTTTAGAAGCCGGTCTAACATTTCCAATAAAGAAATATTATCGGACCTTTTTTGCGTTTTCTTCCGGACAGTTTTTCTGTTTTCACTTTCAGGTAACCTGCTATTCCCCTTTTAAAAACAAAAAAATGCCCTCGCTTGCCCCGAGAAATAAATTTTAAAATGTATTGCTATGATAAATTTAAACAAGCTATATGAGCTCTAGTATTTTCTTCTTTCAATGAAAGAAAGTCCTCAACGTTAAACTATGTTAGAATATTTAATTTTTATACTACTATGTAATGCAAAGTAGTATATAATTCTTAGATTTGTGGCGAAGAAATATAAAAAAGATAAATATAAAATTTTTTCACAGCTTTTTTATATGAAAATCACCTGTTAATTATAATATAGAATAGTTTGCTATTTATGATACGATTAGAAGGTATAAATAAGACTTATTACAATGGTTCTCCGCTACATGTGCTAAAGGGAATTAATCTTCAGGTAGAGAGAGGCGAGTTGGTTTCTATCATGGGAGCATCCGGTTCGGGAAAATCTACTTTATTGAATATTTTGGGTATACTTGATGATTATGATTCAGGAGATTATTATTTGAATAATGTATTGATAAAAGATTTATCAGAAAATAAAGCTGCGGAATATCGGAATCGAATGATAGGTTTTATCTTTCAGTCGTTTAACCTCATTTCATTTAAAAATGCAATGGAAAATGTAGCTCTTCCATTGTATTATCAGAATATATCCCGAAAGAAAAGGAATATATTGGCCCTTGAATATCTTGACCGAATGGGTCTGAAAGAGCATGCCTACCACCTTCCTTCAGAAATGTCCGGAGGACAAAAGCAACGGGTAGCTATTGCTCGGGCTTTGATTTCGAAACCTCAAATAATTTTGGCAGATGAGCCTACAGGGGCATTAGACAGTGAAACGACTCAGGAAGTAATGGATTTATTGAAAGAGGTAAATCGAGAGGGTATGACTTTGGTAGTGGTGACACATGAGCGTGACATAGCTATGCAAACCCATAAGATAGTCCATATAAAGGATGGGATAATCGGAGAAATAGAAATGATGAAATAAGGGTGATATGTGGGATATATGGCAGGAAATATGGGGGACAATACGAAAAAATAAGCTAAGAACATTCTTGACGGGTTTTTCTGTTGCATGGGGAATATTTATGTTGATTATATTACTAGCTGCAGGTAATGGATTGAAGAATGGTGTTAAGAGCCAGTTTTCTTGGAGGGCAAAAAATTCTCTTATGATGTGGCCTGGCCGAACATCGATACCGTATAACGGGTTGCCAAAAAATCGTTCGATTAAGTTCAGACCGGGAGATCCGGAATATTTGAAAGGTCAACATGAGCAAATCAAATATATATTGCCGGTGATAGAGCATAGAGGAGATACTTTGTCAGTAGGGAAAGAATATACTTATAGTTCGATGGTGGGAGTCACTCCGGATTTTCCAAAATCGAGAAATGTGGAGGTTAAGTCCGGAAACGGACGTTTTATCAATGAGGCTGATATATTGCAAGCAAGGAAGGTTGTTGTAATACATGACCGTACGGCAGAGGTTTTGTTTCGTCATGTGTCTCCCTTAGGTAAATATGTAAAAGTGAATAATATTTTGTTTCAGGTAGTGGGCATATATAGTGATGACAATATGAATCAGTCTCCTTATACATATGCGCCTTTATCTACTATTCAAATTATTTACCACCCTGAATGGTCGTATGATAGTTTTGATATGCTGATTGATGGGGTTAATTCAGTGAAAGATAATGAAATTCTCGAACGAAAAATCCGGGAGAGTCTGGGAAGAATTAAAGATTTTTCTCCAGATGATAATAATGCTGTATATATATGGAATATTTTGACCAACTATTTACAAACCCAAGGTATTTTTAACGGTATAAGTTTGTTTATATGGATTATAGGAATCGGAACCCTTATTGCCGGAGTGGTAGGAGTAAGTAATATTATGCTTATAACTGTGAAAGAGCGGACTCATGAACTTGGTATCCGGAAAGCTTTAGGAGCACGCCCATCTTCTATTCTGAAATTAGTGGTTACCGAGTCAATCGTAATAACTTTGTTTTTTGGATATATAGGTATGATTGCAGGTATAGGTATTACCGAATTGGCAGCTTCATACTTATCGATAAGTGGGGGACATATGGGACGTTCCATATTTATGAATCCGACGGTTGAGTTACCGATTGCAGTTTCTGCTACAGCTGTATTGATCGTTGCCGGAGTACTTGCCGGTTATTTTCCGGCCCGTAAAGCGGTAAAAATAAAACCTATCGAGGCATTACGGAATGAATGATTTAATAATGGGAGGACGGCAAGAATGTTTGATATAGATAAGTGGCAGGAAATATGGATTACGATAACCCGGAACAAGATGCGAAGCATGTTGACAGCATTTGGTGTGTTTTGGGGAATATTTATGTTGGTCATTATGTCGGGTGCCGGATGGGGACTTGAGAATGGGATTATGTCCGGAGTAAAAGATTTTGCACACAATTCTTGTTATTTTTTTACGAACCGCACTACGGTGGCATATGACGGTTTTCGTAAGGGGCGTTGGTGGTCGTTACATTCTTCCGATATGGAAGTGTTGAAACAGAGTTTTCCTGAAATAAGGCTGATTTCTCCTATTCTTTTTGGAACTTGGAGCGAAAAAAATACCATGCGGGGTGATAAATATGGGACTTACTCTATCAAGGGTTTATCACCCGATTATCAATATATTGAACCTCAAACAATGTTGTATGGTCGCTATATCAATAATGTAGATATATTGAATACACGTAAAGTGTGTGTAATTGGAAAACGAGTATATGAAGAGATGTTCCAGCCGGGGGAAAATCCTCTGGGACAGTTATTACAGATAAATGGTATCGCTTATAGCGTGGTAGGGGTAAATATACCAGTTACACAAATACAAATTGGAGGTAGGTCAGAGGAGTCGATAATACTTCCGTTCAGTACTATGCAACAGAGTTATCGTAGAGGAGACAATATCGATTGTATTGCTTTAGCTGCTTATGATAGTACTCCTGTTTCAGAGATAGAAGATGTGATTAAGAATGTATTGAAAAAACAAAATCATATTTCTCCGGATGATTTGCAGGCTGTAATGAGTATGAATGTAGAAAAAGAATTTACAATGTTTAATAATCTGTTTTCGGGTATTTCGTGGTTAATTTGGATTGTAGGTACAGGGACACTATTAGCTGGAATTGTGGGTGTAAGTAACATTATGCTTGTAACGGTAAAGGAGCGTACGAAGGAGATAGGAATACGACGGGCACTGGGCGCACGTCCGAGGACGATTATTATACAGATTATGGGCGAGAGTCTGTTACTTACCTCTGTTGCGGGATTTGCTGGACTCGCTGCAGGTGTAGGTTTGTTACAATTAGTGGATATGATGTTACAAAGTGTTCCCAGCGAGACGATGTTTTTCCGCTCGCCACAAATTTCGTTTGGGACGGCAATGGCTGCTACGGCAGTTTTGTTGATTGCAGGAATGTTGGCGGGAATGCTGCCTGCCTGGCGGGCATTGCAGATAAAAGCGATAGATGCTATCCGTGAAGAATAAAAAAATATATATACGAATAAAATTGGACAAATGAAGAAGTATGTAAAGATTTTCTTATTGGTGCTCTTTATAGGGTTATTGATAGGTACGTTTGTATTTTTGTGGAAAAAGTCTCGTCCAGAGGAGATTGTTTATGAAATTATAAAGCCCCGGATAGAAACTATTGAAAAGAAAACGGTGGCTACAGGTAATGTGGAGCCTCGTGATGAAGTATTGATTAAACCTCAAATTTCGGGTATTGTATCAGAAGTATATAAGGAAGCAGGAGAACGAGTTAGAGCCGGAGATGTCATCGCTCTTGTGAAGGTGATACCTGAGATGGGTACATTGAATTCTGCCGAATCTCGTGTAAATGTAGCTCGTATCAGCCAGGAGCAGACACAGAGGGATTATAATAGAGCCAAGCAACTTTTTGATTCGGGGGTTATATCGAAGGAAGAATATGAAAAAGCATTGGTAGAAAATCGAAAAGCCAAAGAAGAGTTACAAAATGCTCAGGATAATTTGGAAATTGTTCGTGACGGCATAGCTAAGCGCTCGGCTCAGTATAGTAATACGCAAATACGTTCGACTATTGATGGTATGATATTAGATGTGCCGGTAAAGGTGGGTAATTCGGTAATACAGTCGAATAATTTTAATGATGGTACTACAATTGCTACAGTAGCTGATATGAATGATATGATATTTAAAGGCAAGATAGATGAGACCGAGGTAGGAATGTTGAGAGAGGGCATGCCTATTACACTTACCATAGGTGCATTGAAGGAGGCTCGATTTGATGCACGTCTTGAATATATATCTCCGAAGGGTACAGAGGAGAACGGAGCCGTGCTTTTTGAAATAAAGGCTGCAGCTGCTATACCCGATACAATTTTTGTACGTGCCGGTTATAGTGCAAATGCGGAGATTATATTAGAACGCAAAGAAAAAGTTTTGTCTATCCCGGAAAGTACAGTCGAATTTAGTGGAGATTCGACATTCGTACAAATACTTCAGGACTCTCTTAGTCGTCCTCAAAAATTTAAACGGTCACCGGTGACGTTGGGATTATCCGATGGTATTAAGATTGAAGTAAAATCTGGGTTGAAGTCTGGTGAAAATATTCGAGGTAATAAAATAATAGAGAGATAGGGATATGGAGAAATTTCTTAACAAGATGGTGTTCGGTGTTGTTTTGATAAGTTCTGTTTGCTCTCTATGCGCCCAAGAGACAAAATGGTCTTTAGAAAATTGCATTCATTATGCAATGGAAAATAATATACAGATAAGACAGAAACAGCTGGAAAAGGAAAATAATGAAATAAAGTTGAATACGGCACGGATGAGTCGTCTACCGGATTTGAATGCTGGAGCGGGGCAGGACTTTTATTTTGGACGCAGTTTGAATCGGAATAATGTATATGAAGATCAATCAAGTGCATCTACATCTTTTCGTCTGTCTACGTCGGTTCCTGTATTTTCTGGATTCCGGATTAATAATCAGGTAAAAGGGGCACGATTGGATTTAAAAGCTTCGATTGAAGATTTGAATAAAGCACGGGAGGATGTCGCTCTGAATGTGACATCTTATTATTTGCAAGTGTTGTTTAAGAAAGAAATATTGGATGTTGCTCAGAATCAATTGGCACTAAGTAAGTCTCAGTTGGAAAAAACGGAAAAGTTGGTGGAGGGAGGAAAGAATCCTGAATCAGCTTTGTATGAAAGCCGGGCGTTAGTTGCTACCGATGAATTGAGCGTAACACAGGCCGAAAATGAATGGTCATTGGCTTTGGTAGATTTGGCTCAGTTGCTGAATCTGGAGACTGTTGAGGGTTTTGATATTCAAGTTCCAGATATACAGTCTATTATGATAGATCAGACTGCATCGTTAGTATTGCCGAAAGATGCCTTTAGATATTCTGTCGAAAATCGTCCGGGGATAAAAGCTGCCATGCATGCTTTGGAGAGTAGCCGTTATGGATTGAAGCAGGCGAAGGCTGGATATTATCCGTCGATATCTTTTGGAGCTTCGTATGGGACCAGCTACTATCATGCTTATCAGAATAGTGAGGGGAACATTCCTTTTTCTGAACAGATGAAAAATAATGGAAGCGAAACTGTCGGTTTATCTTTATCTGTACCTTTGTTTAATCGTTTTAGTACTCGTAATCAGGTTAAGCAGGCACGAGTACAAATTGCAATGCAACAATTGGCATTGGAAAATGCAAAGTCAGATTTATACAAAGAGATAGAACAAGCTTATTATACAGCGATTGCTGCTCATAAGAAGTTTACGTCATCACAGAAGTCGGTCGATGCGGCACGTATTGCTTTTGAATATGAACAGAAAAAATATGATGCCGGAAAATCTACTATTTTTGAGTATACCGATGCTAAAACTCGTTATGAAAAAAGTCTTTCAGAACAAGTTCAAGCTCGATACGAATTTTTGTTTCGTTCGAAAGTTTTAGACTTTTATAATGGCAAACCTCTGGAATTTTGAAAAAGGGTAATATCTGGATTTTTAATATCCGGTGCGATATTTTCCATCGGTATTGTCATCTATGATACTGAGGTAACTATTGTATCGGGATTCGCTTATGAGATGTTCTTCTAACGCGGCAAGTACAGCACAACCCGGTTCGTGCCGATGGGTGCAGTTATTGAAACGGCAATTGTGCGATATTTGGAATATTTCCGGGAAGAAGTGTGCCACTTCTTCGGGTAAGAAGTCAATGGTGCCAAAACCTTTTATCCCCGGAGTATCGATGATATATCCCCCATCAGGAAGAGAAAACATTTCGGAAAAGGTGGTAGTGTGCATTCCTTTATGATAAGATGCTGAAATGGAACCGGTTTTTAGATTCAGTTCAGGAAGAATGGTATTGATTAAAGTTGATTTCCCTACACCGGAGTTTCCTGAAAAAAGCGTAATTTTCCCTTTTAGCAGTTCTTTTATTTGTTCCAGACCTTCTCCTGTTTTGGTAGATACTAGATAGCAATTATACCCGATAGTAGTATATAGGTAACGGATACCTTCGGTCAACTCCCAGTCATCTTTATCATATAGGTCGGTCTTATTTATTATAAGCTGTACAGGAATACGATAAGCTTCTGCTGTTGCCAGGAAGCGGTCGATAAATGTAGTATGTGTCTTCGGATAATTGGCTGTAATGACCAGAAATGCCTGGTCGATATTGGCAGCTATAATATGAGACTCTTTTGATAGATTGGAAGAACGGCGAATAATGTAGTTTTTACGTTCTTCTATTTCATAGATAAAGGCCGATCCTTCTTTATTCGTTTCTATTTTGACTCGGTCACCTACGGCAACCGGATTAGTACTGCGAATACCTTTCAGACGAAAATTTCCTTTTATTTTACATTCTATAGATTTTCCTTCCTCTGTTTTTACCAGATACCAGCTTCCCGTATTTTTTATGACAAGACCATTCATTTATTGGATGTATTATTTGATTACAAATATACATTATTTATTTGTCTTCAAGTTTTATATATAACAAAAATAAGGGTTTTAAGATTAGAAGATGAATATTGTGTATCTTTGTAAAGAAGTATAAAATTATTGTTTATCTGATTTATGAGGACACAAAGGATGAAGAAATTTTTTATTTTCGGAGTCAGTTTATTGCTGATTCATGCCGGCATTCAAGCTCAATCGGGGCGGCCTCCTATGATGGGATGGAGTAGTTGGAATACGTTTAGAGTAAATATAAGTGAAGACATTATAAAAGGGAGTGCCGATGCCCTGATAGAAAAGGGGTTAGATAAAGTAGGTTACCGATATATAAATATAGATGATGGATTTTTTGGAGGTCGGGATGAAAATGGCCATTTATTGGCTCATCCGGAAAGGTTTCCTAATGGAATGAAAGTTGTATCTGATTATATTCATTCTAAGGGTTTGAAAGCTGGGATTTATAGTGATGCCGGGTCAAATACTTGCGGGTCTATATGGGATAATGATGAGTTCGGTATCGGTGTCGGACTTTGGGGACACCAGCAACAAGATATAAATACATTCTTCAAAGAGTGGGGATTTGATTTTATTAAAGTTGATTTTTGCGGGGGAGATAAGCTCGACCAAGATCCAAAAGAGAGATATACTTCTATATATGAGAGTATACAAGCTACGGGTCGTACAGATATCAGATACAATATATGCCGATGGGCTTTTCCCGGAACATGGGCTATAAAAATGGCTGATTCATGGAGAATACTTGCAGATATTACAAATAACTTTTATTCGGTAAAAAGTATCATAAATAAGAATCTCTATCTCGGTCAATATGCATCTTCAGGACATTATAACGATATGGATATGCTGGAAATAGACAGGGGAATGTCTTTGGAGGAAGAACGTACTCATTTTGGAATATGGTGTATAATGAGTTCACCTTTGATGATCGGTTGCAATATGCGTACTATTCGGGACGAATCGTTAGAGATTATAAAAAATGAAGAAATTATAGCACTCAATCAAGATCCATTAGGAATGCAGGCAAAAGTGGTTGCATATAGCGGGGCAGGGATTGTTCTTGCTAAGCCATTACAAGAAAAGTGGGGTACGATACGAGCAATCGCGATGTATAATCCTTCGGATAGTGAAACTACAATGAAAGTTGCTTTTAAAGATTTGTGTTTAGAAGGGGAGGTTGCTATTCGGGATTTATGGAAACATAAAGACTTAGGGATTTTTAAAAATGAGTATGAGACTAAAGTTCCGGCCCATGGAGTTGTGATGTTGAAAGCAGAAGGACAGAAATGGTTTGCACCAATTGTTTATGAGGGAGAATATGCTTTTATGAATATGTTTTTTGAAGATGGTTATTATCCGGAAAAAAATACAAGATTTGTAATTGAGCATCAAGGTGCTTCGGGGAAACATGTTGTGACAGGAATTGGAGGGGCTCAGGACAATTGGGCAGAGTTTCGTGATGTATATAGTCCAGAAAAGCAAGATGCGGTATTGCGCATATTTTATTGTTCGAAAGAAAAGCGATTTTTGGATCTTTCGTTAAATAGCAAATTTTTGAAAACGGTTGATTTTAAGCCGTCGGGTGGTAATGATGTTTTTACTTATGTAGACATACCCATCTGTCTGAATAAAGGAGGGAATTGTATTCGTTTTAGTAATTCAAAAGAGATAGGCCCAGATATTGATAAGATTGAGTTGATTATGAAGAAAAGATAGAAATGATTATTTGAGAACTTATTATAAAGTAAAATAAATAAATCCCCTATTTATTTCTCAGTTGTAAAAGGTTACTTTACAGAAATATAAATAGGGGATTTGATATGTAACAAACTACTGTTTTTTATACTGTAAGTATTTCTTTTTCTTTAGCTGCAAACATATCATCTACTTTCTTGACAAATTTGTCATGGAGTTTCTGAACGTTGGCCTCACCGTCTTTTTCTACGTCTTCGGGTAGTCCCTCTTTAATTGCTTTTTTAAGGCTTTCTATTGCGTNATTTTCGGCTTCTTGTTTTGCTTGTTTTACAAGAGCTTTACGGCGCTCTTCGGTCAAAGGAGGCATCCCTAAACGGATAATTTCGCCGTTATTCTCCGGCATGATTCCTACTTCGGAGTTTATAATGGCCTTTTCTATTTCTTTGAACATGGATTTTTCCCAAGGGAGAATTGTTATAGTACGAGCGTCGGGAGTAGTAATAGTTGCCACATTGCTAATGGGCACAATACTACCGTAATATTCTACACGTACAGCATCGAGAATTCGCGGATTGGCTTTACCAGCTCGTATATGAGCCAATGCATCGTCCAGAAATTCAACAGCCATTTGCATTTTTTCTTCGGCTGCATCTAAATATACTTTTACCTCTGCCATAATTTTGTCTGTTTCTGATGATTTTTAATTCTAAAAACAAATATACTATAGATTTGTTAAAACACCAAATATGTTAATGAAGTTGTTTAGCCTTTTTTGTGTGGGTAGAACAGCAAAACATAAAGATTTCCATTCCTATGTCTTGCTGTTTCATTTTATATCGAAAAAAGCGGATTAATATACTAAAGTTCCGATATTTTCACCGGACATTACTTTTTTGAGATTACCTGGAGTATCCATATCAAAAACAATAATAGGAAGGTGGTTTTCCTTACACATAGTTGTCGCAGTAAGGTCCATAACCTTTAATCCTCGATTGTAAATTTCGTCATAACTTATTTTATCGAATTTTACAGCCGATTTATCCTTTTCTGGATCGGCCGTATATATGCCGTCGACTCGGGTACCTTTCAACATAACCTCTGCTTCTATCTCTATTCCACGTAATGCAGAGCCGGTATCAGTAGTAAAGAATGGATTGCCTGTACCTCCTGAAATAATGGCAATTTCTCCCTGTTGCATAGCTTCTATGGCTTTCCATTTACTATAATATTCACCGATGGGATACATGTTGATAGCTGTAAATACCCGTGCTTTTTGACCGGCAGAATTGAGGGCGGAGCTTAGAGCCAGGCTGTTTATTACGGTTGCCAGCATTCCCATTTGGTCTCCTTTTACACGGTCAAAACCTTGGGTGGTGCCGCTGAGTCCTCGAAATATATTACCGCCACCGATGACGATTCCTATTTCTATACCCATATCAGCTATTTCTTTTATCTGCCCGGCATATTCTGCCAGTTTTTTTTCATCAATACCATATTGCTTTTCTCCCATGAGTGATTCTCCACTCAGTTTTAATAAAATGCGTTTGTATTTTGTATTCATATCCCAATTTTATGGTTTATAATTTATGTCTCGTTATTTTTTGTCAAAAATAACTATTTTGAGTGATTCTTCTCTGCTCTGGTAAAAAAATGTAATGTGATATGTCGCTTTTTTAGTACATTTGTCGTAGTGATTCAGATAAATTGAAATATGGAAAAATGGATTTCTATATCGTTGTGCGTCTTTTTTACAGTAATGTCTTGTGCCGCTGGTATTACAAATGAAAAACTATACCGTAAAGCCGAAACCCATTTCAATAATAGGGAGTGGAATGAGGCTATGATGATGTATGATGTATTATTAACAGAAAATCCGACTTACCTTCCTCTATATGTATCGTCTATTATTGCGTCGTCAAAGATTGGAGCTTCTCAGTCGGTAATGCATTATATCGAATTGTCAGAAAAAAACGGAGTTTCTCTTGATTCTCTGTTCATAGGTGTAGAACGTCTGGCTCGGAATATGCAAGATACTCCGATATATGAGAATATGTTGATATTGATGAAGGGAGAACAACCTTGGTTGAAAAAAATAATAAATGGATATTTGCTTCGTTATTATCGATTTAGAAATAATTATGAGGAAATTGTGACTATTGCCGATGAGCTGTTACTGACTGTTCCTGATAATATTGCGATATTGAAAGTAAAAGGAGAAGCTCTTTTTATGACAGGAAAGGAGGCGGAATCGGTGGGTATTTATAAAAAGATATTGGAGCTTGATTCTCAAAATACTGATGCTTCTTTATTTCTTGGGAATTATTATTATTGGAAAGGTTCGGAAGCATTAAAAGCATTGGACCGTAATTTTAATGATTTGACTTCTCCAAACCGTATGCAGTACGCTGTTTATAAAAAAGAGAAGGACAGTATATTGGACAGTGACTTCGCTTCTGCGGCTTACTATTTGGAGAAAGTATCGGCTAAAGGTATGACTCCTTATGTAAAACAAGTTTTGTATGATATATATGTACAGCGTTCGGAAGTTTCTAAAGCTGAAGCATTGAAACCTAAAGTACGTAAGAGACTTCTTTAAATGCGTACTTTCGTTCTTCCCCATTTTCGGTTTCGAGTATCAGGTGACCATCATTTTCGATACCTTTTATAGAAGCTTTAAATAGTTCATTTTCGGTTTTGAAAAAATATGTGCCGTTGTTTCTGAAAAGGAATTTCATATAGCTGTCATTTAATGTTTTATCATTGTTTTCTTCGTAATGATAATAACGTTTCATTATGGCATTTAAGATATCGGACAGTAAGGAGTATCGGTCGATATCTTTACCTGTAATTTGTTTAAGGGAGATAGGATTTGGGGCTGTGGATAAAAAAAGTTCTTGGTTGACATTGATACCGATGCCTACGATGGCCGTATTGAATGTATGCCCGGTGAGCTCATTTTCGATAAGTATTCCTACCAATTTTTTTTCGTTCCAGTAAATATCATTAGGCCATTTGATAGAAAAACCGGGACCAAATTTTTGTAAAATATCGATAATCCCCAGAGAAATTATTTGTGATAAAGCGAATTGTCGAGATGCCGGAATATGATGAGGATATAAGACTATGCTGAAGGTCAAGTTTTTGCCCGGTTCAGATTCCCAACTATTACCTCTTTGACCTCGTCCGGAAGTTTGTTTTTCAGCAATGACAACCGAACATTCCTCGATTTCCTGTTTTGATAGGAGTTGTTTGAGATAATTATTGGTAGAGTCGGTCTCTTCTAATTGTAGTAACATAAAATAAGGGTTTATTTTTTATTATCCATTTCCTCGAATTGATGCAGGATTTTTTCTTGTTGAATCCGGGGTAATTTTTTTATTACTTCGAGATAAGAATGTCGTATCCATTCTTTAAAAAGACTGTCTTTAACTCGGCTATATTGTATTGTATTCCAATATTTTTTATTTGCATGATAGCCGGGTAATACGGTTGGATATTTTTCTCGTAGTTCTATTGCCAGTTCCGGGTCACATTTTACATTAGCCCATGTTTCGGTACTGTTACTGATGTCGGTATATAAGAACATTTTTCCTGCTACTTTAAATACTAAAGTAGTTTCGTCGAAAGGAAAGCATTCGGTTGTTTGTGGGAAGCTAAGGCAGTATTCCCGTAAAGATTCAATATCCATATTTTTTACTTTGTATAGGTGGATAAAATGCGTCTTGAATATGTTCTATTTCGTAAGAGTTTTCTTTGCATATGATAGAGACTATATCAAATCGTATGTCAAACGGTAAGTCGGTTTGTTTGATGTAGGAGTCAGCGGCATCTATCAGGTGTCTGATTTTTTTGTCGTTTATGGCATCTTCGGGTAAGCCGAATATATCGGATTGGCGAGTCTTTACTTCGACAATGACCAGATATTTACCTTGGGTAGCAACGATATCTATTTCATATCGGCCGTTTCGCCAATTTATATCACGTATGTCATATCCCTGCTTAACTAAATATTCTGCTGCGATTTTTTCTCCATTCTTTCCCAGAATATTGTGCTTTGCCATATTATCGGAATTTGAGATTTTGAATACAAAGATAGTCAATATAAATAATAGTTTATGAAAGATTTGTATGAATTGAAGATTGAAGGATTTCTAAAAAGATTGTCATAGAAAGAAACTTGCTNAAAAATATAAGAAAACAATGTCTTTTTTAGATAAAAAAATGGGATATTTGCAATGATTTTTGAGATAAAAATAAGTTTGATATGCAGATGAAAAAAATTTTGGAGAAGTATTTGGTATTTGTCGTTGGATTGTATTTTTTAGCCGTAGGTATTGTATTGATTGTGCGTTCAGCTTTGGGAACTACACCTATATCCAGTGTGAATTATGTGCTGAGTCTTAATACGCCTTTAACATTGGGGGCTTGGACATTTATCGTAAATGTATTGTTGATTATGGGACAGTTGTGGCTTGTAAGAAAGGTTGGTAGCAGGCAAGATGTCATAGAAATTCTTCTACAAATTCCATTTTCATTTATATTTTCGGCATTTATCGACTTCAATATGATAATAACGACGGGGTTGCATCCTAATGATTATTTGATGTCTTTAGCTTTATTGATTATAGGATGCGTTATACAATCGATAGGTGTCGTACTTGAAATAAAGCCTCGGGTGGCGATGATGAGTGCTGAAGGTTTTGTAAAATATGCTTCACGTTATTGTAATAAAGAGTTCGGAAAATTCAAGGTATATTTTGATATTACTTTGGTTTCACTGGCTGTTGTTATTTCCTTAATGTTTACCCAGCGAATTGAAGGTATTCGTGAAGGGTCATTTATTGCAGCATGTATAACAGGTTATATAGTGACTTTTTTAAATCAAAAAATCATGACGAGAAAGATGCTTCACAGATTATTTCCAATTTTGAGATAGTCTTTTAGGGCTACGGATATTTGTGGGGCATGAAGTATATTCTCCTCTTGTATTGCTATAAAAGAAAAATAATGTTTGGGATATATTGAAATATTGGATTTTGTTTTCTATATTTGTATAAGAAGTCTGGAAGTTTCATAACGAGACAAACGGCGGTTATTAATTAAAATAATACGGAGATGGGAAAAAGTCAGATGATTGTTGTTGCCGTTATCATTGCCATTGGATTGTATTTGTCCGGATGGGCATTGGGACATGCTATTATCGAGGTAAAGAATAAAGACCGAGTGGTGAGTGTAAAGGGCTTAGCAGAAAGAGAAGTTTCGGCTGATATGGTTATATGGCCACTGACATATAAAGAGATAGGGAATGATTTGGTTTCAATTTATACGACGGTAAGTCAAAAGAACTCGACGATAATAAATTTTCTCAAGAAAAATGGGATTACCGATAGTGAGATTACTACTTCTGCCCCTCAGATTATAGACATGGAAGCTGACCGGTATTCAAATAACAGAGTCCCTTATCGTTATAATGTAACTTCTGTCGTTACGGTTACGTCAACCCAGATAGATAAGGTGAGGGAGCTGATGTATCGGCAAACCGATTTGTTGAAACAGGGCATTGCTATTTCTGTGGGAGATTACCAATATCGTCCGCAGTTTATGTTTACTAAACTTAATGATATAAAGCCTGAAATGATAGAGCAGGCAACAAAGAATGCACGAAATGCTGCTGTCAAGTTTGCGAAAGATTCTGAGAGTGAATTAGGTAAGATAAAAACGGCATATCAAGGTCAATTTTCTATTGATGACCGAGATGCAAACACGCCTTACATTAAGAAAGTTAGAGTCGTGACGACAGTTGATTATTATCTAAAAGATTGATGGTAAATTCTCACGAATATTACATGAAGTTTGCTCTTCGTGAGGCGGAAGCCGCTCGTGACCGTAATGAAATTCCGGTAGGAGCGGTTGTTGTATGTAATGGACGTATTATTGCTCGAGCACATAATTTGACGGAAACATTGACTGATGTAACAGCTCATGCAGAGATGCAGGTAATAACAGCAGCGGCGAATGTCTTAGGGGGAAAATATCTCACAGGATGTACATTGTATGTCACAGTAGAACCTTGTGTAATGTGTGCTGGTGCCTTAGGTTGGTCTCAGGTAGGGGCAGTTGTATATGGGGCGTCAGATGATAAACGTGGTTTCCGTAAATTTGCTCCGGAAGCATTACGTCCGAAAACTGTGGTGACAAGTGGTGTTATGAAAGAAGAATGTGCTGCATTGATGAAAGAATTTTTTAAGAAAAAACGCTGATAATTATTATATTTATACTTGAAAAACCATATGAAAAAGATATGTTTCATTGTCGCTATGGCTGCTGAGGCCAAGCCTCTTATACAACATTTTGGATTGATGCATCAGGGAGGTCGTTTTGGGCAGGCTCCGAGCCAAGTATATCAAGGCAATTATAAAAATATAGAGATTACATTAGTAACCAATGGAAAAGATGCCGATACAGGTTTTGATTATATTGGATGTGAAGCCGCAACTTTGAGTACACACTTGGCCATTGCATATTATCATCCCGATATTATTATTAATGCGGGGACGGCAGGGGGCTTTGCGTCTAAAGGTGCAAAAATAGGAGATGTATATTTGAGTCATAAATATATAGTATTCCATGACCGGAGGGTCGATATTCCCGGATGGAACAGGATGGGGCAAGGGTATTTCCCTTGTATAGACTCAGATGAGATAGCTCGTTTGGGAGGATTTAAACAGGGAATTTGTACAACTGGCAGTTCTTTGGATATGACTGAAGATGATGCTGAGCAAATGCGCCAGACCGGAGGAGAAGTGAAAGATATGGAAGCTGCTGCGGTAGCTTGGGTAGCACAGTTGTATAAGACACCGATATTATGTGTGAAAGCTATAACAGATTTGGTCGGTGCAGATAGACCTACGGCACAACAATTTGATGATAATTTGAGCATGGCGACGCAAAAGCTCAAAGATGCTTGTTTCAAAATTGTAGATGAGCATTTGTTGAGAAAGAAAAAATGAGTATTTGTATCGTGTTGTAATGTCTTAAAAACTTCTCTTTTTCCAAATCGTCTAAAAAAGAGAAGTTTAATTTTTGTAAATAAGAAAACATTATTTACCTTTGTACCCGATTTTGAAAGACCATATAATGTCTAATTTATTAATGAAAATCAACTAATTAATTAAATGGAAGAATTAAAAAATTCTCCAGTCGAAAATTTTGACTGGGATGCCTATGAGAAAGGCGAAGTGTATGGTGATAAGAGCCGAGAAGAATTGGTAAATACTTATGACCAGTCTTTAAACACAGTTAAAGACAAAGAAGTAATCGAAGGTACAGTAATCTCTATGAACAAAAGAGAAGTCGTTGTAAATATCGGTTACAAATCGGATGGTGTCATTTCGATGAACGAATTCCGTTACAATCCTGATTTGAAAGTAGGTGATACTGTAGAAGTATATATTGAAAGTCAGGAAGATAAAAAAGGACAATTAGTATTGTCTCACAAGAAAGCTCGCGCTACTCGTTCTTGGGATCGCGTTAATTCAGCTCTTGAAAATGATGAAATCATTAAAGGGTTTATCAAGTGTCGTACGAAAGGCGGTATGATTGTTGATGTGTTCGGTATTGAAGCATTTTTGCCGGGCTCTCAAATTGATGTTAAGCCTATTCGTGATTATGATGTGTTCGTTGGAAAAACGATGGAATTCAAAGTGGTTAAAATCAATCAGGAATTCAAAAATGTGGTTGTTTCCCATAAAGCTCTTATTGAAGCTGAGCTGGAACAACAGAAAAAAGACATTATTGCAAAACTCGAAAAAGGTCAGGTACTTGAAGGTACCGTTAAGAATATCACCTCTTACGGTGTATTTA
Organism: Gabonia massiliensis; assembly: GCF_001403595.1. Classification (NCBI taxonomy): domain Bacteria; kingdom Pseudomonadati; phylum Bacteroidota; class Bacteroidia; order Bacteroidales; family Porphyromonadaceae; genus Gabonia; species Gabonia massiliensis. The sequence continues at coordinate 1,263,411 of NZ_LN877940.1, forward strand.
TCGACTTGGGTGGCGTAGATGGATTGATTCATATTACGGACCTTTCTTGGGGCCGCGTAAGTCATCCGGAAGAAGTTGTTTCTTTGGATCAGAAATTGAATGTTGTAATTCTTGACTTTGATGATGAGAAGAAACGTATTGCTTTAGGTTTGAAGCAGTTGATGCCTCATCCTTGGGATGCGCTCAGTGCAGATCTTAAAGTTGGCGATAAGGTTAAAGGTAAAGTAGTTGTTATGGCTGATTACGGAGCATTTATTGAAATTGCCCCGGGTGTTGAAGGCCTTATACATGTATCAGAAATGTCTTGGTCACAACATCTGCGTAGTGCTCAAGACTTTATGAAAGTAGGAGATGAAGTTGAGGCCGTTATTTTGACTTTGGATCGTGAAGAACGTAAGATGTCTTTAGGTATCAAACAATTGAAACCAGATCCTTGGGAAGATATCGAAACCAAATATGCCGTAGGTTCTCGTCATATGGCTAAAGTACGTAATTTCACTAACTTTGGCGTATTTGTAGAAATCGAAGAAGGTGTAGATGGATTGATTCATATTTCAGACCTTTCTTGGACAAAGAAAATCAAACACCCGTCTGAATTTACTCAGATTGGAGCTGAAATCGAAGTTCAGGTTCTTGAAATTGATAAGGAAAATCGTCGCTTAAGTTTAGGTCATAAACAATTGGAAGAGAATCCTTGGGATGTATTCGAAACTATTTTTACAGTAGATTCGGTACACGAAGGTACTATTATCGAGATGTTAGATAAGGGTGCTGTAATTGCATTACCTTATGGTGTAGAGGGATTTGCAACTCCTAAACATTTGGTGAAAGAGGATGGAACTCAAGCTCAGGTGGATGAAAAACTCCAATTTAAAGTAATCGAGTTTAACAAGGATGCAAAGCGTATCATCCTTTCTCACAGCCGTATTTTTGAAGATGAAGCTAAAGCTGAAGCAAAGAAAGAAGCTGCAGCTAAGAAAGCATCCAAGAAGGCTGCTAAGGCAGATGAAAATGTAGCTATTAATAATAATGTAGAAAAAACTACATTAGGTGACATTGAAGAACTTGCTGCTTTGAAAGAAAAACTTGAATCAGAAAAGAAATGATCTGATTGACAAATTTATAGGCTATTAGAATACGGGGGCTACAGTTTTGTGTAGTTCCCGTATTTTCTTTTTATATTTATAATTTGAAATTGTTATATAGTTTGAATTATCCCTATTTTTAGGATATGGAAAAGAAAGTCCGTTTTGGAGTAGTAGGAACGAATACGATTAGTGACTGGTTTATTGCTGGCGCACGACAAGACTCTCGTTTCGAATTGACAGCTGTTTGCTCACGCTCACAGGAACGAGCCGAGGCATTTGCTGCTAAGCATCATATTCCGTGTACTTTTTCTTCGTTGGAGAATATGGCGAAAAGTTCGAAAATTGATGCGGTCTATATTGCTACGCCTAATTATGTGCATGCATCTCAGAGTATATTGTGTATGAGTTACGGGAAACATGTACTGTGTGAGAAGCCGTTTGCATCAAATGCATTGGAAGTACAGGAAATGATAAAAGCGTCTCATAAGTATCATGTAACGTTAATGGAAGCCATGATTTCGACATTGAATCCTAATTTTCTTATTGTCAGAGATTATATGAAGAAGTTAGGGACTATTCGTCGTTATTTTGCCAGTTATTGCCAGTATTCTTCCAGATATGATAAGTTTAAAGAAGGGGTTGTAATGAACGCCTTTAATCCGGCATTGTCGAATGGTGCGATTATGGATATAGGGATTTATACTATTTATCCGATGGTAGTCCTTTGGGGAAAGCCTTCTAAAATAGATGCAACGGGTATTCTTCTCTCTTCCGGAACTGACGGTCAAGGAGCTGTTAATTTTCAGTATGAAGGTTTAAATGCAACTGTATTGTATTCTAAAATAGCCAATTCTTATCTTCCATCTGAGATAGAAGGTGAGGAGGGGAATCTTCTTATGGACGGGATTCATATTATACGAGATGTTACTTACTTGCCTCGACCTCTTGCAATGTCGGGGAGAGGCCCTCAGGCTCTTCGTGAATCGATAGGTGTTGAATTGAATAAAAATGAATATTATTATGAGGTTGCTGAATTCATTAACTTAATTGAACAAGGATTATTGGAATCGAAAATTAATAGTCACCAAAATTCTTTGGTTACGTTAGAAATTATAGATGAAATACGCAAGCAAATAGGTGTAGTCTATCCTGCAGATAGGTAAAATGACTTGTCATGTGATTGATATTTTGATGTTATTGGAGGCTGAGTAATATCAAGGCGAGATTACGAACATATTTAAATGTGTCTTTCAAATTTTGAACACCGGGAGATAGTCGATAGGATGAGGATATCTTTTGGTCTGGTAATGTAAATATAGTATCTGATACCTGTGTTATTATTGGGGACGGAATATCTGTATATATTATCTGTAAAATGAATACTTTTTTATTGGATTATTAATTTAGATAAGTTATATTTGTTATACCACTTATAGAGATGGGAATTTTAGATAATGGCAAATATTGAATTGAACATTTTGGGATGTGGCTCGGCTTTGCCGACGACTCGTCATTTACCCAGTTCACAGGTGTTGAATGTGAGGGAGAAATTGTTTATGATTGATTGTGGTGAAGGTGCCCAGTTACAATTTCGTCGTCAGAAATTAAGATTTTCCCGATTGCAACATTTATTTATTTCGCATTTGCATGGAGACCATTGTTTTGGATTGCCAGGTTTGATTTCAACCTTAGCATTACTGGGTTATTCCGGAGAACTGGTGGTTCATGTGCATTATGAAGCTGAAAAACCATTTAGAGCTATGCTCGATTACTTTTGTCGAGATTTGCCTTTTTCGTTAAGATTCAATCCGATTGTTCCTGGAGAAAATATATATGAAGACCGTTCTTTGATTGTGCGGACATTGCCTTTAAAGCATCGTATACCTACTTGTGGATTTCTTTTTGAGGAAAAGCAAAAGCCTCGGCATCTGTTGGGGGATATGGTAAGGTTTTATAATATTCCGGTGAAGTTGTTGGCTGATATAAAAATGGGAGCAGATTACGTAACGCCTGATGGCCGGATTATTTTGAACGAACGATTGACCCGCCCGGCGGATCGGTCGATACGCTATGCATATTGTTCCGATACAGCTTATACTGAAAAATTGCTTCCTTATATTGAAGGAGTAGACTTGTTATACCATGAGTCTACATTTGCTGAAGATAATGTTTTGCGAGCAAAGGAAACTTTCCATTCGACAGCCAAGCAAGCAGCTACTATGGCATTAAAAGCCCGTGTAGGGCAATTATTACTGGGACATTATTCGGCCCGTTATTTAAATGATTCTATTTTTTTGGATGAGGCCCGGATGGTTTTTCCGAATACAATATTGGCCAATGAAGGTCTTGTGGTCCCGATAGATGGAAAATAATAAAGTTTTTCAAGGGGCTTCCTAAGTATTAATACCATTGTAAACGATCATAAGAGTTTCCACTCTTATCGTATTTCAGGTCGCTTAATAGAGATGATTTTACGCTGATGTGAAAATTGTAAGATTTGTATGGTCCCACAGGTATAAAGTTTGCACTCATACTCCAACAGTGCAAATCACGAGTAATACCGCAATTCATATAAGCTATTTTTTTCCGGTCAAAATCATAACTGGCAGAAAAATTGAATGACCAGTTTTTGGTCGGGCTTATATTCCCGGAAAAACTCAGATTTTGAGTGATTTTGCCGTTATATTCCATTTTCTTATAATTGAAGTCACCATAGCCATAGTTTATAGAGTAATTTATCGAAAGGCTCCAAGGTACTTTCCAGATCATATAACCGTCTTTTCCAAATTCCATATCGGTATTATTCTCTTCCTCTTGTTTATTTTCTTCATTTTCATATTTCAAAGTACTTTGGCTATTATCTATTTGGGTAGAGGCAGGACCGGTATCATCGTTACTTTTTTTATCGTCTTTATTTTTTTTCTTAAAGGTATCGTTATTGAAGGTATAAGAAAATGATGTACCGGTACTTGATAGGCGACCGAGGCCTTTGCCTGCTTTCCATCGGGGGATGTTTACTCGTACTGGTTGTCCTGCAGAATTGAGTTTATATGTATAAGTATCCCATGTGGCACTCATTTGAAGGTTAAATCCTTTGGTTAGTTTTATTAGTATAGATGAGTTGATATTGCTCCATTTCATGGAATCAGCAGCCATGTTATAACTGATACCTGCTGATAAGTTTTCAATAAGAGAAATTTTCCTGACACCTGTAGTATCTCGGTCAGATTTAACCTTCATTTCGAGATTATTGCTCATATTGAAAGATATCACTCCCTGTTTTCCACGAGAAACAGTCCCGAACATACCTTCTGAGAAGGGTGAGTATTCTACATCTTGTCGTCGGCCATTTGCATCTATTTTGGTATAAGTTTGCCAGAATCCATATCGGGAGCTTCCGAAATCCGGTGCGCCACTAAAACTGACACTTGGAGTGAACACATGGCGTATCATTTCAATTTTATCACCTAAAAAGGGTAGGGGTTTATAAAAACCGTAAAGTTTGGTCTGTGCGCTTACGCCAAAACTATAATTGAATACGTTATAAAACCCGTAAGTAGTATCTCGTACTTCTTGAGAAGCTTTAGGATCCCATTGCCGCATGATTTTGTTGGTATACATACGGTCGGTGAAAGAAAAAGATGGAGATATATTTATATATTTCAGCATATTAAATGTGGCCGAAATAGGAATAGTATGCTGCATCCCGTTTTGCCAATCTCTAATCAGATTAGATTTGAAAAATAGATTTTGTTTGGTTTCGATGGAATTGCGAAATATACCAGTGTAGTTGAGGCTTATTTTTTCATACCAGCGTTCTTTTCCTACGGGATTTTTTCTCTTGAATGGGTATACACGGCTTAGATTCAATGTAAAGTCCGGAAATGACACAGATAAGGTCGAATCTTTTGTTCTTTGGTTTATACTGGCTGTTGTTGAAATGCTGAGAGGTGCATTCGGGAAATTATAAGTCATGTTTACCGTAGAACTTTTGGTATTTTCCGTAAATGTTGCTGAATTATAATAACTATTTAAATTGTTGCGGTCATAACCACTGGTTGTGAAATTTACGTTGGCAGAGAAACTCATATTGGGATTTGCTTTCGAGTCTTGAGAGTGGTTCCATGTCAATCTGAAATTCTTTTGCTTTTGATAATCGGGCATACCTTTGTCTCCTAATATGGTGACCAGATACCCAATATTGAAATTTCCAGAGTATTTGTATCGTTTTATATAATTGGATTGACCATTGAGCCCCCAAGACCCTTTGGTATAAATTTCACCGGTTAAGGCCAAATCTATATAATCACTAATTGCAAAATAATATCCTCCATCTCTTAAATAGAATCCTCGGGCACTTTCATCTCCAAATGTCGGCATAATAATACCGGAAGAGTATTTGTCTGTAAATGGAAAAAAGCCAAATGGTATGGCTAAAGGTAACGGTACATCGGCGAGTACCATGTAGGCAGGACCTGTAACGATATTCTTTTTGGGACGTACTTTGGCTTTGGTAAGTTGTAGATAAAAGTGGGGGTGTTCATGATCGTCACATGTAGTGTATTTGCCATCTACCATGTAGAACTCATCGTTGTCCATTTTTTTTGTACGTCCTCCTGTCAAGTATCCTTCTCCTTGCTGGGTAATGATATTTGTTATGTATCCTTTTTTCGATTTGAAATTGTATTGCATGGTTTTGGATTCGTATTCTCCGCTTTTATCTTTATAAATCGGATTTCCGACTATTTCACCGGCTGTATCTGGACGTCCTACGGCATATACCATACTGCTATCCATGTTCATTCGTATCTCATCGGCATCAAGTTCTATATCTTGATAGTTGACGACCCCTTGCCCATACATATAGGCCATATTATTACCCAAAAATACGATAGAGTCGTTTGCCTTATATTCTACCACATCATCTAATCCTGCTTTTTTAGATTTCTTTGTAGAATCACTTGGAAGGGAATCATTTTTTAATGAATCTATTGCAATAGGAGGAATGGAGTCATTCTTTTTTTGATGAAGAGAATCAATAAGATTGAGAATGGCAGCCAAGGAATCTTTTACGGTACTGTCAGGTATAACATTGGCTGTTACCGGACGGAGTGCAGGAGTTGAAATCCGCTTAGTTTGTGCACTCAGGCCGAGCATCAACAATGTGCAGAAAACAGCTAAGATGGATATATAAATTTTATTTTTTGGCGACATTCGCAAACCTATAGGTTATCGGACTGCAAAAATACATAATTTACCCCAACTTATAAGGGATTGGGCGGGATTTAATATATTTTAGAGAAGAAACAATTTACACCAGCTTTCAAAACGATGGACAGATGCTTCTCCATATTTGACCATACTTTTACGTATTTTATCGAGGCTTTTTTCTTTTAAAGGGTCTGATTTGGAATAAAATTTGTCTGAAAAACAGATTATTTGCTCTTCAATACTTATGGGCAGCATGTCCCGATGCGGGATAGGTAGATTTTGAGCTATAATTTCATCAAGGGAGAGTCCGGCACCTGTATGCCGTTCGCAGACAAGGGCATGTCGAGGTAATCCTTCTTTTTTTAAAAGTTCACTACCCAAAGTCCCGTGGCAAATATATGGTCTCGCTCCATGGCATTCAATATCTGGAGCATCAGTTAGAAAAATTCCAATATCGTGTAACATGGCAGCTTCGGCAATAAATTGCTTATCTGCATTAAATTCAGGGTGGGCATTGGCTATAGCCAATGCTTTTTCTGTTACTAATTGACTATGGTCTACAAGTATATCATAAAGTTTAGTACCGGGTGTATAGTATTTTTTTATTATTGTTTGCGGGTCCATATCCTCTTTATTTTATGCAATGATACAAAATCTTTTTGAAAAAGAAAGCGTGCAATTTACAAATAAACTTAGAGGCTGTTTAAAATTATCAAAAAATAGGTTATTCTTTTTATTTATTATTCTGTAGTATGTTTTTTATTTAGAAGTCTGGTTATATGTAAGTTCTGCTTTTGTCCTTTGACTTCAGATTTTTATCAGATAGGATTTTAAATTAAGATATCATATACAATTCCTTTTTTCAAGAGGGTATTTTCATATTCTCTTGAAAAAAGAAATTGTCTTGTTTGTATGTTGTAAATTTTATTTTTCCTCAGCAAACATCGGATCCCAGGCCGGCAGGAGGGTTGCTTTTTGTTTTAGTACTTCTTTTACTTTTGGAGTAATGTATTTTTTATCGACGACAAGACGGAACATGTATTCGTCAAACCATTTGTCTGTCATGATTAAATGTCCATTGTTTGCACCTGGTCCCCAACTATTCTCTACCATCCACTTTTTAGGCTTACCGTTTGGGTCTAAGTCTACGGCCATCAAAGTCATTGCATGAGATGAACCGCTTGCAAAAGTTTGTACACGTTGCTTCTTATCCATATTGAAAGTAGTTCCCATCAAAGAACCATAATCATAATAGTCTGTATCGAGTAAGCCTCGTTCTCTATCGAGAAATTTGCCTACATCGCATGAAAAATACATCATAGTACTATCTTTAATGGATGCAATAGCCATTTCTTTGATGTCTTCTATTGGTAAGTTTACGTATGTCCAGTTTCTACCATCATAGCGATGGCGGTCGTAATCTATTTCATATAGCTTATAGTAGTCGCGGCTGGGATCATTCATTAGCATGACATAGTTATTGGTTAAGTCTTTTCCTATAAATTCATTGAAGAAAGACATAGGTGTATATTCTTTGGTTTCAACCGGATTGCCTTTGGCATCTTTTCGTGTCCAGGTAAATGAGGCAGGTGGTTCTCCTAGGTTGAGTACCAGCATACGGTATATAGTACCTAACATTTGTATCTTGCTTTTTTCTAATGAGGCAATAGAGCTTCCTTGGGCCGCTTCATTACGTAATTGTATCCCAAACTCTCTTAGTTTTAGCTTTATCAAATATGCCATACGACTGGTGTTTTCGCTACTGTTTGTCTCTGTCATAACTTCTGCTGGAACTACACCATATTTGCTTAAAATATCGGATATTCCAGTGAATTGTCCCCCGTCACTTAAGGGGTTTTTGAAGAGCCATTCTACCATCTTATCGTTTATAGGCTTTTTGCGGGTATCGATGATTCCTTGTAGAAAGAGGTTGGCTTTTTCGAGCTGGTCCCAGAAAAAAGGATAGACTTGAGAAAATTGAAAATCTCCCATATCATATTTGGCAATAGCTTGTGCTCGGAATACATTCAATCCCGTGAATAGCCAACATCGTCCAGATGATTTTTGGTCGGTGATACCTTTACTATTGATTTTGTGAGAGAAATAGGTATCAAAGTTATTTTTGTTGTCAATGTTTATGGCCAGTTTATTTATATCGTTATTGCAAATAGCATTGCGTATCGCTTTATCAGTTGATGTTCCCTGATATGATTGTTTGATTTGTTGCAGCATTTCAGAAGAAATGCCACCTTTTTCGGTTTGTTGGCTATTTGCCAATAGAGAGATGCTAAGAAAGAAGCATGCTATTGGTAAGTAATAGGATTTCATAGTTGAGTATATTATATGTATTATTTTTTGTTTGTTTTATTTCAAATATTTTTTTGCCGGAATAGGAACATTGTTTCTAAGGTGGGTTTTTCTCTTATAGTTTTGGGGTAAAGTCGGATCTCCTCCTATATAATGAGGAAAATCTGGATATGGATATACAGGTCGTTGCATTTCTATTTCTTTTCTGGAATTATCTTTATATCGGGTGGCTATTATTCGCTCAGGGGCTTTTCCCTTTTCTACCCAGTCCATCAATAAGGTGAGAATATCTTGCTCTTTGTCTGGATTTGGAGGTGTAGGAAATCCTTGTCCAAAGTCGTTTACTCCAGGACCGTTGGCACAATGATTCATTCCAGGAATAATGAAATAACGGAAAAATGTTTGTGTTTCTTCTAAACTTCCTGTTTGTTCTATTACCCGTTCATAATAATTTATTGCGTCAGGAAAAGGAACAATGGGATCACATGTTCCTGTGTACATTATGATTTTTCCATTATTTTTTTTCAATGGTCTTAAATCTGGATTGTTTGCATTTAATATTGGTGCCAGTATAGAATCGACTTTTTCTAAATCTTTGTCAAAATCAAATTTGCGGTAATCGAAATCTTTTCCAAATGCCCAGATAAATGGGTACAAAAGTTCGTTGACTGCTGATTTTCCTTGAAAGTATTCTTGTCCAGATGGTTTATCTTCGCTGTTTAAAGGAAAAGAGCAGTATATTCTTTCTCCTGTATTTGGATTGACAGGTCCGTTGAGTATCTTTTTTAATATGTTTATTTGCTTTTCTGATAGAAAAGATTTGAAGATTTCCGTATCGATGGTGGCAATTCTTGGGTCTGTGAGAAAATGGTCAGTTGGAGCTCCCCCGTCTTTACCCACATTTTTTTGTATGACAATTTCAGTTATTTTCTGTAATTGTTTTTTTGAAAACATCAATTCTGGATTTTCGTTGCATAGAGCATGGCACCATAAAAACATGGTGTGTAGATGTGTGCGGTTATTGGCTGGAGCTCCGGCTAATATTCCATTGTAATCTTCAGGGTAGCGTTGGGCTTCGGAGAGAGCTTGCTGTCCTCCTGTAGAGCAACCTTGGAAGTAAGAATAGAGTGGTTCTTTTCCATAATATTTTTTTATGAATTTTTTTGCAACTACGGTCATTTCGTGTGTTGCTCGATATCCAAAGTCTTTCCATCGTTCGGGATATTCATACACCTCATGTGCTGCCGGAGAAGTTCCCATGTCTGTATTGGCAACGGCAAACCCTCGTTTTAGCCCGATTTCAAGAGCCCAAAAATTTATATATCCAGCTCCTCCTCCAGTTCCTGTACCTAAAAAACGCCCATTCCAGTTTTCAATGGGCATCCATACTTCTATTCCAATGTTTGATTCGGATGTAGGTCGTGATATTAATGAAATACGTCGGAATGGAGGTAGTCCGGTCATTATCTTTTGAGAGTAAGGCTCAATAAAGTTTCCTCCGGTGATATCTTCTATATTGTTAATGATGATATGTGGATGGAGTGTCGTATAAGATTGTTTTATTCTTTCAGATGCGGTTTGTGCCGAAACGGATATGTTATATCCGATGAGTGAAAACAATAAAAATAGGAAAATAGAGTGAAGGTTTCTAAACATGATTTTAAAGGCTAATGTATCTCTGTTACTGCAAAGATAAATAAAAAGCAGAGAATGTCAATGTCGGGAAGAAACTAATATAAAGGTTATAATTTGATTTATGACTTATTATTGTTTTAGGGGGATAGAAGTATTCAGAATATTTTGTGATATTTATGACTGTGGGGTTGATCTTGCTTATGCATATAATAATCTTGATGATAGTTTTCTGCTGGCCAAAATTTTGTTACAGGAAGTAATTGAGTAGCTACTTTAAAGCCCATTTGTGAAAGTCGTTTCATAAGTTTGATTGCAATATCCTTTTCTTCAGGAGTAGACCAAAAAATTGCAGAACGGTATTGTGGTCCAATATCTGAGTTTTGTCCATTTGTTTGGGTGAAATCATGTATTTCGAAAAAGTATTTAAGGAGTTTTTCATAGCTTAATTTCCGAGGTTCATATTGAATTTCTACGGTTTCATAATGTCCTGTTGTTTGCGTGCATACTTGTTTATATGTAGGATTTTCTATTTCGCCTCCCATATATCCGACAGTGGTATAAAGTACGCCATTGAGTTTTTTAAGATAATATTCGATACCCCAAAAACTGCCACCAGCTAGCCATGCGGTTCGAGTTACGTTTTCTAAATTTTTATTTTTGATTTTTACAGAAAGAGCATTGATAAAATATCTGAATCCGTTTGATGATAAACGTTCGCTGAAAAATATATATCCTAAAAAAGTACCGCAACAGTTGCAAAAAATTTCGGAACGTATATTTTCTGTAACAGGTTGGTGTCGGATTTTTCCAGGTATAGCATTGGCGAAAGAGAACCATCCTATTCGGGAAGCCAGTTTGTTTTTGAGTGAGAATAGAGGGGTATTACAGTTTTTACAATTATAAGTTTCGTCCTCGTAGGAGTTGTCATTTCCCTCTTTGAGAGACTGGTTGCAGCTGTTGTGTAGAGCAACATAAGTTTTTTTGTAAGATAAGTCGTTAAAATCCATTATTATAGCAACTATGGTTAATACAAATGTGTGAATCTTTATAATCTTATGTATTTATTAACAAGTTGCTTGTATGATTTGTTTATAAAAATGACAAAAAAATCCTGCTTTAGGCAGGATTTTTGATAAAGGTATTTTTGAATTTATGATATTTATTCAACAATAGTTATCCATCCGAAGGTATCAGGTTCGTCTCCGTATTGAATGGCCCGAAGTTTATTATAAAGTTTTTCACATATTACCCCAGGTTTGCCATCCTTAGAAAAAATATAAGATTTATTGGCATCTAAGTCATCTATGCGTTCGATAGGACTGATAACAGCGGCTGTACCACATGCTCCGGCTTCTTCGAAAGTTTCAAGTTCTTCTTCTGGTACTCGACGTTGTTCGACAATCATACCCATCGAATCGGCAATTTTCATCAAACTTTTGTTGGTGATTGAGGGAAGAATAGATGATGATTTAGGAGTGATGTAGTGATTGTCTCGGATTCCAAAAAAGTTGGCTGGTCCACATTCGTCTATATATTTTTTCTCTTTTGCATCGAGATATAATACTGCAGAGTATCCCATTGCATGGGCTTTCTCTCCAGCTACCAGGCTGGCGGCATAGTTACCTCCAACTTTGTAGATACCTGTGCCTAAAGGTGCTGCACGGTCATACTGTCTTAGTATTACCATTGGGGTTGGTTTAAATCCTTCTTTGAAGTAAGGGCCAACAGGTGTTACAAAAACAACAAATAAATATTCAGATGATGGTTTTACTCCAACTTGGGCACTTGTCCCGATAAGTAAAGGACGTATATATAATGATGCTCCGCTTTCGTAAGGAGGAACGAATCTCTCATTTTTCTTTACAACTGTAACAATGGCTTCTTTGAATTTTTCTGTTGATAGTTCGGCCATCATGATACCTCGACAGGTACTTTGTAAACGTGCTGCATTTTCTTCGAGTCGAAAGATTCGTATTCTTCCATCTTTACCTCTGAAGGCTTTTAATCCTTCAAATCCTTCTTGGCCATAGTGAAGACATGTTGCAGCCATATGCAAATTGATGTCGGGAGTATCCCAAATTTCTAAATCGCCCCATGCATTATTTTTGTATGTGTAGCGTACATTATAATCGGTCGGCATATAACCGAACGATAGATTCGACCAGTCTATAGTTTCCATACTATTAAATTTTTTTGAATCGATATTTTAATTCTATATAATTTTTCAATATTCTTTCATTGATTCACAAAGTTAATGTTTTTTAGCAATAAGCGTATTTTTTTTGATAAAATATTAGTTTCTGATGGATAAATGCTATTTTTTTCTATAGAAGCCGTTTAAATTATTTGATGAAATCGTGAAGACTGGTTTTGAATATCTTTCTACTTTGTATTTTTATTTATCGGATAATCAGTTTTTTCTATATAAAATCGAAAAAATATATTCAACGAAATTTTAGAAATGGATTTGTAAAAAAGTCGGATATAGTTTAAGATAATATAATTTTTATGGTGATTTGGATACAGGCAGTCGAGAACCACATTGATGGCAATAAAATGCATTTTTATCGTGTTCTTGATTCCCACATTTAAGGCATACAACATCTTTCATGCGATGGCTGCGTATCATTTCTGAAGAAACGATACCAGTAGGTACGGCAATGATCGAGTAGCCGAGAAGCATAATGACAGTTGCAATCAATTGTCCGAGAAAAGTTACAGGTGTAATATCTCCGTAACCTACCATTGTGAGGGTAACGACAGCCCAGTATACGCTTTCGGGTATATTGCCGAATCCTGGGTTTACTTTACTCTCTACAACATACATGATGGCTCCTAATATAGTTACCATAATAATGATGAAATAAGAGAAGAGTAATATTTTTTTTGCGCTTCGTTTTATTGATTCGGCCAGATGGTTACTTTCTTTTACATATCGGGATAGTTTCAAGATGCGGAAAATTCGAAGTAACCTCAGAGATCTGATAATGCTGAAATACCGGGTACTACTAAATAGAATACTAATAAAAGCAGGGAGTATAGAAAGAAAGTCGATAATGCCATAGAATGAAAATATATATTTCTTTTTATTGGGAACGCAGTAAATACGTAAAATGTATTCTATTGTGAAAAGAAAAGTTATAATCCATTCTCCTATGTGGAAGGGTATGAGGTATTGCTTATCATATTCTACGATACTCTCAAGCATAGAGAGGAGGACACTAAAAACAATGACAATCAGAAGCAATACGTCAAACAGTTTTCCGCCCTTCGTATCTGATTTAAAAATGATAACGTAGAGTTTTTGCTTTAGTTCATCTGATGGTTTGAATGATGTCATATTATGAACCCTCTTAAAAAAATAAGACAGTATATATACCCACTGTCTTATATAACAAATAGGCGGTTTATTTTGTTTTTAATTAATCTTCGCTATCAAAGTCGAAATCAAAATCGAAGGTGTCGTCGAAATATTGTTGTTCGGTAAATTTTTTTAGTTCTCGGCTATCTCGTTTTGTCGGTCTTCCCATACCTTTACTTCTATTGATAAAACCACTGATACGGCTCAATTCGAGTATCTCCATTTGTTCAGGAGGTGTCACGTTTTCGAGAAATTCGGGTACGAGCTTAGCTCCCATTCGGTTTTCTGTCAATGCTAATACTTTGAAAGAATATGTAACTGGTGGTTTACGTACTTGTATGATATCTCCAATTTTGATAGTACGTGAAGGTTTTACTGTGGTTCCCGATACCGATACCCGACCTTTTTTACAAGCCTCGGCTGCAATAGTACGGGTTTTGAAAATGCGGGTGGCCCACATCCATTTGTCTATACGCACTTCGTTTTCTTTACCCATAGTTCGTTTATTTATTGTTGAACTGTGTCATGGTGAGTTGTATTCCGGCTAAGCAAAAACTTTTGATTATTTCACCTGCCCGTTCAAATTTCTCGGGTAATATTTTTTCTTCCTCTGGAGGAAAACTGCCTAAAACAAAATTTACTTGTCCTCCTCGAGGAAAGTCATTTCCGATACCAAATCGTAAACGTGCATAGTTATCGGTTCCTAATATTTGTTGTATATGTTTTAGTCCGTTATGTCCGGCATCACTACCTCTCGGTTTAAGTCGTAAAGTACCGAATGGTAATGCCAAGTCATCGACAACAACTAAAAGGTTTTCGATGGAAATATTTTCTTTTTGTAGCCAGAATCTTACAGCGTTACCACTTAGATTCATATATGTGGATGGTTTCAGCAACACCAATGTGCGGCCTTTGATTTTCATCTCGCATGTGGCTCCGTAGCGGCCATCACTAAAAATAAGATTGGACGCCTTAGCTAAAGCGTCCAATACTCTGAATCCTATGTTGTGTCGGGTATTTTCGTATTCACTACCGATATTGCCCAACCCTACAATCAAATATTTCATTTAAGCAATATTATTTACCACTTTTTGCTTGGGCACCTCTGGCTGCTCTTGTCAACTTAACGGCACAAACCACAGCATTTTTGGCATTCATGATTTCAAGACCTTCAAAATGAAGATCTCCTACCTGCATAGTCTTACCTAAACCTAAATTGTCTATATTGATAACCAACTTTTCAGGGATTTGAGTATATATAGCTTTTACTTTAAGCTTTCTCATTTCGAGACTTAATTTACCACCGGCTTTAACACCTTCAGAGTGACCTTCAAGGGCTACAGGAACTTCCATTACGATAGGTTTCTTATCGTTAACTTCAAGGAAATCCATATGGAGGATACGGTCATTTACCGGATGGAATTGTACGTCTTTTACAACGGCCATTACTTTCTTTTCTCCGATGGTCAGATCTACTGCAAAAATTTCGGGAGTATAGATAAGTTTGCGAACAGCGTCATTAGAAACAGTAAAGTCTGTAACGATAAGACCTTTGTTATTAGCTATTTCAACAACTTTTTCTCCAGCTTTTAATGCTTTATTACAAGGCATTTCAACAATTTCTCCGCCATTGAGTACTGCAGGGATTAAATCTTGTTTACGGATAGCTTTTACAGCTTTTTTCCCCAAGTCTACACGGGGAATTCCTTCTAATTGGAATGTTTTCATTTGTTTAATTTGTTTGTGTTACTCAAAATTAGTTTGCTTCCTAATTTCCCATCACACGGTACTATTCAAAAAGCGAGGCAAAGGTAAAAATATTTTTTGATAATCTAATAGGGAGATTCAATATTTTAATAAGATTGTTTGGGTAAAAAGTTTTTAGTCAATAAAATCTGGATATATCATATGTTATGTCTGGTGAGTTTTATAATTGAAGTATAGATAATATTTGTCGATTTGGTGCGGAAATTTATGTGAAAATTAGTTCTGTATGTTTTTGTTTTTAACTATTTTTGTAGCTCACTATAATCCTTAAATTATACATATTAAAATAACGAAAGGCAAATTATGAAAGGTAAAATTTTAGTGACCGGTGGTGCCGGATATATTGGTTCGCATACTACTGTAGAATTGCAGAATGCCGGATATGAAGTTGTGGTATTGGATAACTTATCTAACTCCAATGCAGGTGTTATTGATGGTATAGAACATATTACGGGAATTCGTCCGGTTTTTGTTCAAATGGATCTTCAAGATAAAGATGCTCTTCGCAAACTATTTGAAGAGCACAAGGGCATTAAAGGCATAATTAATTTTGCAGCGAGCAAGGCTGTGGGTGAGTCGGTACAGAAACCTTTGTTGTATTATCGCAATAATTTAGTGACGTTAATGAATTTGTTAGATCTTATGCCGGAGTATGGGGTAGAAGCTATTGTATTTTCGTCTTCTTGTACTGTGTACGGACAGCCGGATATCTTGCCGGTAGATGAGAAAGCGCCTATAAAGCCTGCGATGTCACCTTATGGTAATACTAAGCAAATATGTGAGGAAATTATTAAAGATACGATATATTCCGGTGTACCATTTAAATCGATAATTCTTCGTTATTTTAATCCGATAGGAGCTCATCCGACTGCAGAAATTGGAGAATTACCTCTTGGAGTTCCTCAAAATTTGTTGCCTTATGTAACTCAGACAGCTATGGGGATACGTGAGCAGTTAAGTGTTTTTGGAGATGATTACAATACTCCTGATGGTTCCTGTATTCGTGATTATATCAATGTTGTGGATTTGGCTAAGGCTCATGTCATTGCTGTGGATCGTATGCTTGGAGGTAAGTCAAAGCAAGATGTAGAAATATTCAATTTGGGTACCGGAAAGGGCGTTTCGGTATTGGAGTTGATTCAAACTTTTGAGAAAGCTACAGGAGTAAAAGTCAATTACAAAATTGTTGGTCGACGTGAAGGTGATATCGAAAAAGTATGGGCAAATCCGGAATGGGCAAATAAAGAATTAGGCTGGGAAGCAAAAGAAACTCTTGAAGATACTTTGGCTTCTGCATGGAAATGGCAACAAAAATTACGTGAACGCGGTATCATGTAATATTTGCAAGAGCATTTTGGTAAGTTTTAGAATTATTTGAAAATTGAAATTATTTAAGCGAATTTCATGGTCATCTGAACTATGGGATTCGCTTTTTCTATAAAGGAAGAGTTATAACGGGATTCCGTAATTGTGTTTTACTTCATCCATAACAAATGTACTGGTTAAAGATCCTAAACTATCGATACTACCTAGTACATTAAGGATGAATTCCTGATAGTATTTCATATTGGGAGCATGGATTTTTAATAGATAATCATAACTGCCCGAAATATTATAACATTCGGTTACTTCAGGAATGTCTTGTACGATTTTTGTAAATTCAGCAGCAATATCCCGATTAAGTTTAGAGAGTTTTACACTGCAAAATACGATAAATCCTTGATTGAGTTTCTCTGCGTCTAATACAGCAATATATTTTTTTATATATCCTCCATTTTCGAGGCGTTTAAGACGTTCGAAAACTGGGGTAGATGATAAATTTACTTGTGAAGCTAGCTCTTTTGTCGTAAGTCTGGCGTTACTTTGAAGAATACTCAGTATCTGTAAGTCTGTTTTATCTAAGGTGTCCATAGAAAAAATTTCTTTTAGAAGATATTTTTGTTTATTGTTTTATTCTTATTTTCTAAATTCTTACACAAAATTAGTTTTATTTTCTAATTATAAAAAATATATTGAATTTTAATTCTTTAATTTCTAATTTTGTTAGAAAATAATTTTATAAAAATTGTGATTATGAAAACAAGAAAACTACGTTTTGAGACATTACAAGTACATGTAGGACAAGAACAACCCGATTTAGCTACGGGTGCACGTGCTGTACCTATTTATCAGACAACGTCGTATGTATTTCGAGATTCGGCTCACGCTGCGGCACGTTTTGGGTTACAAGATCCCGGAAATATTTATGGACGATTGACCAACCCTACTCAGGGGGTATTTGAAGAACGTGTGGCTGCACTCGAAGGGGGTATTGCAGGTTTGGCCGTAGCTTCAGGTGCAGCAGCTATAACCTATGCTTTTGAAAATATAACACGGAGTGGTGATCATATTGTTGCAGCTAAAACTATCTATGGAGGCAGTTATAATCTGTTAGCACATACTTTACCGGCTTATGGGGTGACTACAACTTTTGTAAATCCGGAGGATTTATCTAATTTCGAAAGGGCAATCCGAGAAAATACGAAAGCCATATTTATTGAAACTTTAGGTAATCCGAATTCAAATGTTATAGATATAGAAGCAGTTGCAAATATTGCACATCATCATAAAATTCCTCTTATTATTGACAATACATTCGGTACTCCTTATTTGATTCGTCCTATTGAGTATGGAGCAGATATTGTAATACATTCTGCGACTAAATTTATTGGGGGACATGGCTCTTCGTTGGGGGGAATTATTGTGGATTCGGGTAAATTTGACTGGGTTGCATCGGGAAAATTTCCGCAGTTAACTGAACCCGATCCAAGTTATCATGGAGTGCGTTTTATCGATGCAGCGGGAGCAGCAGCTTATATTGTACGTATACGTGCTATTCTTTTGCGTGATATGGGTGCGACTATCAGTCCGTTCAATGCTTTTATTTTATTACAAGGTTTGGAAACATTGTCTCTACGTGTAGAACGGCATGTGGACAATGCGTTGAAAGTAGTAAAGTTCCTTCAGAGCCATCCTAAAGTAAAGAGTGTAAATCATCCAGCATTGTCCGGTCATCCTGACCATCTTTTATATAAACGTTATTTTCCCCGTGGAGCTGGATCTATTTTTACGTTTGAGATAAAGGGGGGTGAAAAAGAAGCTCATCGTTTTATTGATAGTCTGGAAATTTTTTCTTTATTGGCTAATGTTGCAGATGTAAAATCTCTGGTAATACATCCGGCGAGTACTACACATTCACAGCTTAGTACGGAGGAACTTACAGAACAGGGAATATTTCCCAGTACGGTACGTCTGTCTGTAGGGATAGAACATATTGAGGATTTGTTAGATGACTTAAGGCAAGCTTTCGATAAAATATAATATTAAGGAGATAGTTGAGTGCTGGTATGGAGAATACGAGGATGATTTTATCTGGTTAATGGAAAGTAATTCAAACTTGTGAGATTACTAATAATCAGTTTGTGCCAGAAACAATTTAATAATGAAATTGTAATTATAAATAGATATATTTTTGTGCTTTATTGTGGAATATAGTAATTTTGAAAAATTAAGAATGTTTTTTATTTGTCTAGGGGAGTAATAGAATGAAGTATTTATGATTGTTCTAAATATCTGTTGTTATGATGCAGTGTAATAATAATAAGAGGCAAACTTTGTATATCAAAAATATGGTCTGTGATCGTTGTATTATGGTAGTTCGCAATTTGTTTGAATCTATGGGCATAAGCACTGAATCGGTAGAATTGGGAATAGTTTGTGTTGTGACTTCAGTTGAGGAAGATAATCTTTATAAATTAAGAGAGTCTTTGTATGAATTGGGATTTGAACTGATTGATGATCGAAGGCAACAAATTACGGAGCAAATAAAAAATGAAATTATAAAATTGGTACATCATGATAATGGGTGTTTAAAAGAGAATTTATCTGATTTTTTGACGGAAATAATGCGTTGTGAATATAGCCAGTTGAGTAAATTATTTTCTGAGACAACAGGTACGACTATTGAAAAATATTTCATAGCACAGAAAATAGAACGTGCAAAAGAACTGCTTTTTTATGGGGAATTGTCATTGAGTCAAATTGCGGATGCGATGAATTATTCCAGTGTAGCTTATCTAAGTGCTCAGTTTAAAAGTGTAACAGGGGAAACACCCAGTTCTTATAAAAAGCGAAAGCAGAATAGGCGTACTCCATTGGATAAAATTTGATTATCGGACCAAAAATCTTATAAATCTATCCCACAATTTTGTAAAATTTTTTTCATTATTTCCTATTACCTTTGTCTGTTCTAAGGAGGAAATATATAAGCATGTCACAACGAAAAAAATTTATATCATTACTGTTATTCATCGTCTTTTTGGCAGTGATGGGAGGACAGTTATTGATTATTAGTACATGTATCTATGGTGTAGGAAACTGTAAAAGCGCTGATTGTTGCCATACGGGAGAGGCTGTTTGTAAAAGTGATATTCCGGTTTCGGACAGGACCGGAATGATATGTTGTTGTAATCATTCTATAAAGGGGTATTCTTATATAAGCTCTTTGTTTCAGAAAGAAGATTATAATGTTCGTATCGTAATATTGAGTTTGCCTCCTAAAATAGGAGTTAGAAGTTTATGTCAGGAACCTTTTTATACGAGTGAAAGTATTGTAGAACAGTTTGTCTTTTTTATATCGGATGTTCTTTCATCTGCGACAGGTTTACGAGCGCCACCTATATTTAGTTAAAAAGTAACATTGAAGCCAGAAGGTTTAGTGTTTTTTGTGTATCTTTTTAATAAAATATAGATATTTATGGGAAAAATGAAATTTCTAATCATATTGTTTTTTGATTTTATTGCAAGTGGAGTCCTTTTTGCCCAGGGATTGCGGGGAGAGGTTTTTGGTTCTGACGGAGAACCTCTTATTGGAGCTTCGGTTTATTGGGCAGAGACGAATGCTGGGGTAAGTACTGACAGCATAGGTCGTTTTTCGATTCATAAAGTAAAGGGTTATAGTAAACTTGTAGCTTCATATTTGGGATATATCAATGATACGTTGGATTTGAAAAAGAATAACAATAACGATTATGTACGATTTTTGCTTCAGGAGCAGGAAGTCGCTTTAAATGATATAGTTATTGAAGGTATTCAAAGGGGAAATTTGATAAAACGTGACGGTATTGCAAAAAATGAACTGATTACTTTTGCTGGATTGACTAAAATGGCTTGTTGTAATCTTGCCGAAAGTTTTGAGAATTCGGCTTCAGTGACGGTAGGTTATAGTGATGCGATTTCGGGAGCGCGTCAGATAAAGATGCTTGGATTGGCCGGGACATATACACAAATACTTGATGAAAACCGGCCGATAATGCGAGGTCTTAGTGCACCTTACGGATTGGGGTATACACCGGGGATGTGGCTTAATTCTATTCAAGTGTCCAAAGGTGTATCGTCCGTTACTGCTGGGCATGAAGCTATTACCGGACAAATTAATTTGGAATATCGTAAGCCAGTGGACGACGAGAGATTGTTTGTAAATGTATATGTCGACGATGAGCTACGTACAGAAGCTAATGTTTCTACGGCATTTCCAGTGACGAAAAATAAGAAATTGTCGAGTATCATTTTGTTGCACGGTTCTGTAGATACAGATGTTCGCAAAATTGACCATAATCACGACCATTTTCGGGATTTGCCCAAATCAGATCAGGTAAATGTAGCTAACCGTTGGTTATATATGGCAGATAATGGCATGCAAATGCGTTGGGGATGGAAGTTTGTACAAGAGAATCGTTTAGGCGGGATGTTGGGATATAACGATTCGGAAAATATGCGTGAGGCTATGTATTCTGATTGGAGCAGTAAAAATAAGCCTTTATACGGCTCGTTTATTAAGAATCGCAATATTAACGGTTACTTGAAAATTGCAATGCCTGTCGGAAAAGCTGTTTATGATTCTGACGAAAATGATGAAAAACGCTCAAATGTGGCATTGGTAGCAGATTTTGATCATTTTAACGAGAATGCTTATTGGGGGTTAAATGATTATACTGGGAATGAAAATTTGGTTTCGGCTAATTTGATGTATAACCATTATTTTACCTATCGTTCTTCTCTTATTGTTGGCACACAGATGTATTTTTCATATTATCGGGAGGGGCTAACCAATCGAACTCCATGGCTGACCGAATTGCCAGAGCAGATGAAATATTATAATTTTGATCGTGATGAGGGAGAGATTGGTGCTTATGCTGAATATACATATGCTTTTAGGGACAGATTTTCGGTAGTTCTTGGGGCGAGAGGAGATTATAATCGTTATTATAATCGTTTTTTCCTGACACCTCGTGGTCATATTAAGTGGAATATTTTTCCGTTGACAACATTACGAGCTTCTGCCGGACTGGGTTATCGCTCGACCAATATCATTACTGATAATATTGGTGTATTGGCGACAGGACGGCAAATTGAAATTCCGGATATGAGGACTTTTGACCGTATGGAAAAGGCCCTTACGGTTGGAGGTAGTATAACTCAGACATTTTCTTTGGTTGGTTCAAATGATGCATCATTGAGTTTTGATTATTTTCGTACACAATTCTATAATACTGTAATTGTGGATCAAGAAATGTTTGCAGATAAAATAGTTTTTTATAATACGGGTAAGCGCTCGTTTACCAATACTTATCAGGTAGACTTTTCATGGACGCCTGTTGCTCGGTTTGATATTTTTGCTACATTCCGATATACAGATAGTGAAGTAACTGTTCGTCGGCATGGAGAAAAATATATCCATGTCGAAAGACCATTGGTGAGCAGATATAAGACATTGTTGAATATGCAATATGCGACGAAATTTCGTCGTTGGGTGTTTGATGCTACAGCCCAGTTTAATGGGCCTATGCGTATACCTACACAAACCGCTAATCTTCAGGATAGTTATTATTCTCCACATTATCCGGTTTTTTATGCACAGATAACGCATAAAATTGGTAAATTCGATATTTACATTGGTTGTGAAAATATAGGTGATTATCGGCAGGCGGATCCGATATTGAATGCATCAGAACCTTATTCGGCTGGTTTTAATTCGATGAATGTATGGGGCCCTTTGATGGGACGGAAGTTCTATGCCGGGTTCCGTTTGAATTTGTATTAGTTAGATATTGAAAATTGATATGAAAATGAAAAGAATTTTAATTATTTGTTTTGCACTAATACTTGGAATTGGGATTAGTGAGGCTCAGGAAACGGGACAAAAGAAAGTCGTAACTACTGTATTCAAAACGGATATTGTATGTGAGAATTGTGTCAAAAAGATTATGAATAATGTCCCTTCTTTAGGAAAAGGTATTAAAGATGTGCAAGTAGATCTTGCAAAGAAGAAAGTAACAGTTGTATATGATGTGAGAAAGAACAATGATAAGAATATAATAAAAGGTTTTTCATCTCTTAAGATAAAAGCTGAACCAGTAAAGGAGTGTGATAAACAGTAATTGTTCTATATATAAAACAGTTTAAGGCAGTTTTTTTAACTGCCTTTTTTGTATTTATTATCATAGCCTTATCATTTTGTTAATTATTGTAAAATTAGATTAGAATAATTTTTAATTTAGAATTATTCTAATTATATTTGCATTATCAAAATGAGGAATGGATGATGAGTGATATAGAGATAATAGATATGTTTAAGTCTAAAGGTATAAAAGCAACACCTCAAAGAGTTGTGGTGTATAAGGCTTTAATGGAGTTGAAGCATCCTTGCGCTGAAGAAGTGATTGAGCAGGTTAGAAGTAAAACGCCTTTAGTTTCTGTTGCGACGGTTTATAATGTACTTGAGTTTTTTTTCAAAAGCGGACTCATAAATAAAGTACTGACAGGAGATAACCGCATGTATTTTGATGTTGATGTACACGAACACCATCATTTATATTGCTCTAATAAGCATGAGATTGCTGATTATTATGATGAAGAGCTTTCGGATATTATTCGAAAACATATTCAAAATAAAAAAATACCTGGATTTAAATTAGAAAAAATTAATTTGCAATTAATAGGAAATATAGGAGAATAATAACCCAAAAACTAAAGAGAAATGGAAAAAAGTATTAAAGGAACAAGGACAGAACAAAATTTATTGAAATCATTTGCCGGCGAATCTCAGGCACGCAGTCGTTATACATTTTTTGCCAGTGTAGCGAAAAAAGAAGGTTATGAACAGATTGCGGGAGTGTTTATGGAAACTGCCGAACAAGAAAAAGAACATGCTAAGAAGTTTTTTAAATATCTTGAAGGAGGAATGGTTGAAATTACAGCTTCTTATCCTGCTGGGGTTATTGGTACTACGGTTGAGAATTTGAAGGCTGCAGCAGAAGGTGAAAATGAAGAGTGGGCTGATCTTTATCCTGAATTTGCCCGTATTGCTGATGAGGAAGGATTTAAAGCAATTGCTGTGACATTTAGAATGGTAGCTAAAGTTGAGGCTGAGCATGAAGCTCGTTACCGTAAGTTACTGGAACGTGTTGAAGCAGGTAAATTCTTTGAAGAGGACGAAGAAATCGAATGGCAATGCCGTAATTGCGGTTATGTACATAAGGGGAAGAAAGCTCCAGAAAAATGTCCGGCATGTGCACATCCACAAGCATACTTCGAACGTAAGAAAAATAATTATTAAATAATTTGCTTACTTGAACGACAGACTGATTTTATCAGTATATTTGCATAATTAAGAATATAACCGAACTTAACTGTGATGATAAGTGTTTTAGAATAGGGTAACTGTTACCTTCATTCTGAAACACTTTTTTGATATTAAATAATTTTTTAGTAGAATGGATTTTTTGGAAGATTATCACTTGTTGGGACTCGTAATTGGTATATCTACTTTTTTGATTATCGGTCTTTTTCATCCTGTTGTTGTCAAAGTGGAATACTATTGGGGCACGAAGGGCTGGTGGCTTTTTCTTGTTTTAGGAGTAATCGGAATTATATTTTCAATATGTACGTCTAATGTATTATGGGCCGCATTGTTAGGGGTATTCGCTTTCTCTTCTTTTTGGACAATAAAAGAAATATTTGAGCAGGAACAACGTGTAAAAAAAGGATGGTTTCCTCGAAATCCAAAAAGGAAGTATCCGTGGGATGATGAAATAAGAAGTCATGAAAAGTGATGAAAAAGTGGATTTGTAGGATTTGTTTTTTATGATTTGAACTTGTCTTTTTTAATCAATTTTTGTTTAAGTCATTGGGCAGTTATTCTAATAAGCTTAAATTTTTGTATCTATATTTGTTCATTACATCCGAAGCGGCCGTTTATCATTAAGAAAGATTTAGTTTATGAATAATCAAAAAGCAGGGGACCTTCTCAGGCTTCTGCTTTTGAAGAATAAACAGATGAATAAAACTCTGTTTATTGAAAAATATATTGTTCAATTAGTCTTTCTTTTTACAATTAGTCGATAACCCGACGCGCTCCGATATAACGTTTTGAATAGTAAGTAGAATTTATCGATTCTTCACAGATGCCTTTTGAGCAGGAGGCGTGTATGAATTTGAAACTTCCATTGGGTAATACTTCTGATACTAACCCTACATGTCCAACCCTTGAAGTTGTTGTATTTCGACCTTTGAAGAATACTAAATCTCCGGGTTTCAATTCATCTCGTGTTACAGATTTACCCTGTCGGTATTGAGAGGCTGATGAAGCGTTCAAAGTCATCGATAACTTTTTGAATACATAACATGTAAAACCTGAGCAGTCAAAACTCGATGGACCTTTACTTCCACTACGATATGGGCGACCTTTAAATTTGAAAGCATATTTAAGTAAATTGTCTACTATGTCATCAGATGTGTCGTCTTTGTTTACGACAGAAATGGAAGGGACAAGGTCTTCGATGTAAACAGAAGGTTTTGCCAGTTCCATAATAGTTTTATGACCGATAGGTGATATATACTTGGCCTGGGAATGATGTGTATTTTGTGCTTTTACTGTTGCAAATAAGGGTAAAGCAAAGAGTATGAATACAATAAAAAATAGGGATAATATATTGTTTTTTAATTTTGGATACTCCATTTTCCGGTGCTTAAATTAACATTCACGTATCTTACAAAATTAAGTGTTTAATATAAAAAATGCAATACAGTTAATTATTTATTGTTTGATTATTATCACTTATTAACATTGTGTGTTTTACATATTTTGTTATACTTTTTTGCCTCAAATCTATTCTTTTCGCTGTTTAAGATATTGAATATTATTTGGTCGTTATAATTATGATGTATAGGGACTTTTTCAATGGTAAATTATTATTGGATTATATAAAGATTCTTCTAAAAATATGGCATATCGATTTTTTAGTGATGAAATATGTTGATTATATTCAAGTAGTTCAGGGTATTAAGGCGCTCATTTTTTTAAGATGTTATTTAGAATGCTTCGTTGATGTTAAACATAAAACCTGTACTGCCTTTTCCAAAGCCTAAATCGAGCCGTACATTTACTCGTTTTTTAAACTCCCAACGGTAACCGATGCCATAGTTGGGAAGTGTTTGTTTGAAATTGAATGTTTTGAAATCTTTGTATACATTTGCTGCTCCAGCCCATACTGCAATGCCATTACGACGCCATATGTGCTGACGTAGTTCTACTTGTAATTCGGTTATATTATTATCTCTGTATTGGCCTTCATAGTATCCGCGCATACGGGCAACACCTCCTAAACGGCTCATCATTGTCCAAGGCACATCTCCGTAGTTAAATTTGCTATGGAAGTCAATGGCTATGACGCCTCCTTTCCATATCTTTTTGTACCAGTCTACAATAACGTCTGTCATATAAAAAGCATATTTATTTCCCATAAATGATGGATATATACCTTGTTCAAATTTAACATATATACCTTTGTAAGCATTTGTTATCAAATCTCTGGTATCATATGATATGGAGGCTCCAATTCCGGTGGTTAAGGTCGTTTTTTCTTGCCCATGTAATAATTCGGGTTTTGAAAAATCTCGTCCTGAAACATAATCGAAACTGACCATCGGTCCTAAGTATAAGTTATGGGACAAACGGAATAAGAAATCGAATTTTACTTGGTTTTGTAATCTGAGGTAGGTACTTTTATTGTCTTTATTGGCTCCATCGTGGTATCCCCAACCCCAGAAATTACTGGGGAAAGAGAAAAAATATAGATTGTATAATAACCGATATTTATCTCCCGGAAAAATATTGGTTCCGCGTACACCTAATAAATAGAATCCTGTAATCGAAACGTTTCCGTAGACGGACATTACTGATGGTTGAGTAATGGTATCGTGCTGGTCCATACGATAGACTCCTGCAGCAACTAAGCCAATACCCAAAGAGGTTGTGCTCGAATATTGTGGTCCGCCTATGATACTGAAATCAAATTTTTTATTTGGATGAGGTTTGTTGGCATTAACAAAATAGTCGGCAAAACGACGGAAAAAAGTTCTTTTTTTTGTAATGGAGTCGACTGTAGTTTTCGTCGAATCGATAGAATCGGGTACGATATTTGTAAGAATTTCTCCGGCTGGTATGCTATCGGTCAATGTAGCCGCCGAAATTGTCGAAATCATAAATAAGCATATAGCCGTGAGAATTTTAATCTCTTTCATAAAATGGATGTTCAAATCTATCCTTAATGAGGATTGTTACAAATTAGTTTATTGTTTTTTTACAGATATTTTTGGCGCTTTTATTGTACGACAAAGATAATAGAAAACTTCTTTTGTTTCTATCAGTTTTCCCTCGTTTTGTCGAAATCTTCTTAATTTTTAATAATCAAGTACTTTTATTTTCAAATAAAATGTATATTGTCAATAATGATTTGCTTTTTTTATTTAAAGTTTAGGAAACTGGGTATATTGGAATAAGATAGTAAATGGTACTAAAAGATGTTTCTTAATTGTTTATTTACCACTCTAAACTAATTTGCATATTTTTGTACAGTTGTTTTAAAGATATGAAAACGATTCTAAAATTACACGATTTGGTTCCCCGTATACCTGAATTACGATTTCGAAAACCTATAAATTGGGAAATCAAAGAAGGAGAACAATGGGCGATTATCGGACCTAATGGTGCGGGGAAGACACTATTGGCTGATTTAATGCAGAAAAAATTGGCATTGAGAGAGGGTGAAATTATTTTTCATGAAGATGAAAATATTTCTGAAAAGATAAAGTCTATAGCATTTAAGGATATTCATTCTTTTGCTGATAGCAAAACGACTTATTACCAACAGCGTTGGCATTCTACTGAAACTGACGGTGTCCCTACAGTACGTGAATTGTTGGATAAAAATCAGAATGATGAGGTTATCGATGGACTTTTCAAGTATTTTAATATCGGAGAAATGCTTGATAAGTTGGTGATATATTTATCCAGTGGTGAACTTCGTAAATTTCTTATATTCAGGATATTGTTGACTCGACCTCGTATTCTTATTCTCGATAATCCTTTTATTGGGTTAGATGCTTCATCACGAGGTATTCTGAATGAACTTTTGAAACAAATGAGTGAGTTAAACGGGTTACATGTAGTTCTTTTATTGTCGAATCCACAAGATATACCGGATATGATTACAGATGTACTTCCTATTTGTAATTGTGAATGTGGAAATCCTGTTAAAAGAGAAGAGTTCCTTTCTGATACAGTTTTGATGAGGAAATTGTTTCCCGTAAGTTTTCGAGATATCGGCCTGCCAATTCAGGTTTCAAGAGTTTCGGAACATAATGTTACTTTCAGAATGGAGAAAGTAAATATAAAATATGGTAAACGTATCATACTTAAAGAACTCGACTGGGAGGTAAAGAATGGCGAAAAGTGGGCTTTATTGGGGCCGAATGGGGCAGGAAAGTCTACTCTTTTAAGTTTAATATATGCTGATAATCCTCAATCGTATGCTAATACATTATATCTTTTTGACCGAAAACGGGGTACAGGAGAAAGTATATGGG
This sequence comes from Gabonia massiliensis, assembly GCF_001403595.1. Lineage (NCBI taxonomy): Bacteria > Pseudomonadati > Bacteroidota > Bacteroidia > Bacteroidales > Porphyromonadaceae > Gabonia > Gabonia massiliensis. Next base: position 1,291,746 of record NZ_LN877940.1, read on the forward strand.
AGATAAAAAAACGTATTGGATATGTTTCTCCCGAAATGCATCTTTATTATATGGAAAATGTTCCTGCTGTGCAGATTGTGGGATCTGGCTTTTTTGATTCTGTAGGACTTTATCGGAAGTGTTCGTCTGAGCAAGAACGTATTGCGATGAACTGGATGGAAGTTTTTGGAATTTTACATTTGCATGAGCGTTCGTTTTTGAGTTTATCTTCCGGAGAACAACGTCTTGTTTTATTAGCTCGTGCATTTGTCAAGGATCCCGATCTTCTTATTCTTGATGAACCTTTGCATGGACTGGATATTGCGAACAAAAAGAAGGCTGGGTTTGTTATTGAAAAGTTTTGTAATCGTCCGGGGAAAACATTGATATATGTAACACACTATCCTGACGAAATGCCAAGTTGTATTGATCATCGATTTAATTTAAAGAAGAATTGTTGATTATACAAATGTATTTTTTACTTTTGTATATTTTTGAATTCTAACAGATAACAAAATGACAATTTTGAAAAAAAATATTCCAGTAGGGTTAGCAAGCGATCATGCAGGCTATGAGTTGAAAGAGTATGTGAAACAGCTTTTGACTGGAAAAAATATTCCTTTTCATGATTTTGGAACTTATTCGACAGAAAGTGTCGATTATCCGGATTTTGCCCATCCTTTAGCGATTGCTGTTGAAAAAGGCGAATGTTATCCCGGAATAGCTATTTGTGGTAGTGGGAATGGAATAAATATGACATTGAATAAACATCAAAGTATAAGAGCGGCTTTATGCTGGATTGAGGAAATAAGCCGTTTAGCACGTTTGCATAATGATGCTAATGTTTGTGTTATGCCTGGTCGGTTTATTGATCATCCTACAGCGAAATCAATAGTTGAGACATTTCTTTCTACTCCATTTGAGGGAGGGAGGCATCAAAAGCGAATAGGAAAAATTCCTGTAATATAGTTTTTTGATAAGGCTCGATTAAGTGTTTCAAAAAAACAAAGCGGGATAAATTTAATAATTTATTCCGCTTTCTATAATAATGTTTCTTTAGCGTTAGGTGTAATCCCAATTTTACAATGCAACCTTCTGAGTTACTGAGCCAACTTTGACAATGTAAATTCCTCGTGGTTGCATTTGTATCTCTGTAAGTCCAGGCCCTACATTTCCATTGAAAACCAATTGTCCTAAAATAGTAAAGACTTTTGCCGATTGCTTTTTGGAGGAACGTATGTAAATATAGCCGTCACTACTATAGATTTCGATTTCATCGTCCGACTGATCACTATTTAATGACTGACCCTGAAATACATAATTATCTTCTGTCATATCAGCATTGTCTACGGGCTGTGCTACTTCATGGGATGAGTCGTTCCAATAATCCGGAAGTAATGATTGTGCAGCACTTGAAGCTGCCACCAGCCACAAGCTAAGCAATACACCCGAAATTTTTATCACTTTCATATCCCTAAGTTTTTTAAAAACAGATTAAAATCGCTATAAAAGTACTTCTTTTTTACAATAAAAAAAAGCTTTTCTCGTTAATTATCGAAAATCTTAGAAAAATAGTTTTTAGGATAGTTTATTGTAGAAATGTAAATTTGAAGTTTTTAGTGATTAAAAACGAGAGGGGGGGGGAGAATTACAATCATAATAATGGGAGACTTTTGCTCAGGAGAAATGTGAAAGGTAGATAAATAATTGTTCTTTGGTTATTCTTTTATACAGTTCTTCCTATATTTCGATAATTTTTGTTGGCAATGTGATAATTTGTGTTTGGTAGTCTGTGAATAATTGGGCAAAAAATAAATTTATTTGGAGTAATTTCTTCCTATTTTATTAAATTTGTAACATAATTATGAAATAATACTATGGATTTTGCTAATTATATAACAGGCTGTATACTTATTATTGCAGGTTTTTTAGTGTATAAGTTTCCTTGTTTTATTGCTGGTTACAATACTTTGTCGAAGAATGAAAAAGAAAAGATAGATATTCGGCGTCTTTCTTGTATGATATGTAATAGTTTTGTCATTATGGGGGCTGGGATTATTGCATCTCATTGTTTTTTACGGCTGGTGGGTTCTCCGATGATTATTAATTTCTTAGTACCTGTGTTTGTATTTCCTATTACTATCTATATATTTTTTCAGATTCACAAATATTCTCATGGGACACATATCAATATGCTATATCATCGCTCTAAGTCTGTATGGGTAGTTATTGTTGTGGCGTTGACATTGTGTGGAGCTGTATTTTATTCTTTCAGGTCTCCTTCGGTATCGTTGAGTATGAAGGATGTTACTATATCGGGAAGTTATGGACAAAGTTTCCCGTTGAAAACAATAGAGTCGGTAGAGCTCATCGATAGTATGCCGGGAATACGTATACGAACAAATGGATTTTCGATGATGGAAATACGTAAGGGGCATTTTTTACTGGATAATGATTTGCCTGCAATTTTGTATTTAGAGGAGGGTCATGGTCCTTATGTCCTTATTATGCGGCGTTCGCTGGAGCCTGTATATATAAATTTTACTGATAAAGAAAAAACGGAGACTCTTTATAAAACGTTGAAACAGCGAATTATCAGAAAAGAAAATGTCTAGGAAGTTGTGTGGAAAATAGAATGTTTTGATTTGATTTTTATATTTGTGATTAAAAAACTAACTCTTTTTTATAAAGTGGAATCGGACAAAAGGTCGTGATGTATTTGTTTGGTTATTTTACGTCAAATTTAAATTGCTTTTCAGATAGGCCTTGCTCATTTATCATATTTATATTTATATACATGTTGTCAACTGTTATGTCTAAAATATGACGGTTTGAATTGATTAATAGTGGAAATTTGCATAGTGTTTTGTCTGGAGAGTAATATGCATGTCGGTGTATATGTCCACTAAGCATAAGGTCTATTCCTGCATTATTGAGAATAGGTATAAATTTTGATTGAACTTCAAGTGACCCATGCCAGGTGTCACCTGTTGGGGGGACATGAATCAAGACAATGTGAACTGATGCTTTTCGATATTCGTTTGAGTTGATTATTTGTTTCAACCAGATAGCCTCTTCATCTCTATATTTATCAAAATCTGCAAGTCCGTTATATTCGATATCCGAATCAGGTTTGTCTTCTCCACCATCAAGTACGATGAAATATACGGGACCTCTGGAAAAAGAATAGTAGGGTTGTCCTGTAGGGGAAGGAAAAAGATTAGCGTATTCTTCCGAGTAGTTTCCTCGTGTTTCATGGTTGCCTCTTACCATAAAAAAAGGAATGGTTTTAGCATATAGTTGTGAAGAAGTATTGATAAAACTTTTATACATTTGTTGTGCAGAATCCATTTTATTTACCATGTCTCCGTTAAGTATCATGAAGTCCAATGAAGCAGAATCTATTGCATGAAATAGACTAGAGTAACGTTCTGTATTTTCGTGTATATCGTTTACTACGGCAAAGTGTATTTTATTTTTTGAGGGAACTGTGGTAGAGAATATGTAGGGTTTCCCTTTGTATACATCGTTGGCAATTGTACGTCCGTATCTTATATCCTGATGTTCTTTATGAGTAATTTCTTTGGAAAAAATGCGGTAACGATATGAGGTAGCGGGTGTAAGTCCGGTAATACGGATTTTGTGCAGTTTCCCGATTTTTTTTCGACCAAAATTCGTGTCAAAAAATTGGGGACGTTCAGCTGCATAAAAATGTAATGTATCGTTGGGGGCAATTTCTACCCATGATACGGCATCTTTGTTGGTAGCCCACATGATTGTTGCTTCCGTTCCGGAAACTTGTTGTAAGTAAGGCTGGCAGGTGAAAATAAATTCTGATTCTTTTGCTTGAGCATGAAATAGCTGTCCGGTAAAAATTGCTACTATGATAAAATACAATTTACAATGTTTAGTCTTATCTTTTGAATATAAATATTTTGTATGATTCATAATACTAAGGTATAAGATGATTGAACGATATCAGTCTGATAATTTGAGATGTAGTTTGTTTTAGGTTTTCTGCCGTAATTTCAGGTTGCATTGCTTGAGAGAGCGGTATTGCGGATGATTGTATGCAAAATACACCTAAGAATCCTGCGTCTGTAAGCAGTTTCCTGTCTTCAATTGTTCCACCAAGAGCAATGACTGGAATCGATTTTTTTTGTGCGGCAAAAAGAACCCCTTGAGAAAGTTTTCCCATGAGGGTCTGTTTATCGATTTTGCCTTCCCCTGTGATAATTAGGTCTGCCCCAGTAATTCTCTTTTCGAAATCTAATATTTTGAGTATGGTTTTTATTCCAGATTTGAGTGTAGCATTAAAAAATGTTGTAAATGCAGCACCCATACCTCCGGCTGCTCCAGCTCCGGGAGTATGGGCGATATCAATTCCAAATTGTTTTTTTATACAGAAAGCAAATCTGCGTAGGCCTTTGTCTAATATTTCTATAGCAGCAAATGAAGCACCTTTTTGACTGGCAAATATGTGAGCAGCCCCTGATTCTCCGTAAAGTGGATTATTGACATCACAAATAATTGTGAAATCAGAGCGTAGAAGGGATGCCTTTACTCCTGATATATCGATGTGAGATAATAGGTTTAAGGATTCTCCCCCTTGGGTTAATGGATGTCCATTGGCATCTAAAAATCTACATCCTAAGGCTTCGAGCATACCTTTGCCGGCATCGTTAGTTGCGCTGCCTCCTATCCCTATAATAAAATGCCTACACCCTCGAGCATAGGCGTCGGCGATAAGTTGTCCTGTCCCATAAGTGCTTGTTATAAGTGGATTTCTCTCTTTTTCCGTAAGTAGAGTCAGTCCACTGGCTGAAGCCATGTCAATGATCGCAGTATAGCTATCGGAGTTTTTTATTATGCCATATTCTGCTGTGATTTCACGCATCAGAGGATTATATACTTTACATGTTGTGTATATTCCATGGAGAGCATCGATAAGGGTATGCATAGTACCCTCTCCTCCGTCGGCAACAGGGATTTTTATTACGTGGGCTGATGGAAGAGTCATATGTATTCCTTCTTCTATTGCTTGAGCAACCTGTAGAGAGGTCAGAGAGCCTTTGAAAGAATCAGGAGCAATGACGATTTTTTTCATAAGTCCAGTTTTTGATAAAGTACTTGCTGTTGGTAATTTTTGTAAAGGTATATAATCATTGTAAATTTGGCACATATCTTTTGAATATTTTGCAAAATACTTTTTGAGGTAAGAATAATTGAATCTGGCTTGTTATATTTCGTGACAGATAAATATGCAGGCCAAAATAATCATAGAGTAGTGTAAATGGAGAAATATTTAATGAATAAAAAATTTGGATAGTATTCGTAAAATCATTTACTTTGCACTCTGTTTGTGAAAGCAGTAAAAAGTATCAATAAAAAAATAAGATAAAGCGATGTCGAAGATTTGTCAAATTACCGGAAAGAAAGCATTGGTTGGCAATAATGTCTCGCATTCAAAGAGACGCACAAAGAGAAGATTTAATGTCAACTTGTTTACTAAGAAGTTCTATTGGGTAGAACAGGATTGTTGGATCAGCTTGAAGATTTCAGCTGCAGGACTTCGTCTCATTAACAAAGTGGGGTTGGATGCTGCATTGAAACAGGCTGCCGAAAAAGGGTATTTAAACGCATAATTAATTGAAAGATGGCAAAGAAAGCTAAAGGTAATAGAGTACAAGTAATTCTCGAATGTACAGAGCACAAAAATAGTGGTATGCCTGGTACATCAAGATACATTACCACCAAGAACAGAAAAAATACCACGGAAAGATTGGAATTGAAAAAATACAATCCTATCTTGAAAAAAGTAACTATTCACAAAGAAATTAAATAAGTTTAGGTCATGGCAAAGAAAACCGTTGCATCATTACAAAAAGGTGAAGGACGTACTTATTCTAAGGTGATTAAAATGGTAAAATCTCCTAAGACAGGTGCTTATATCTTCCAGGAAGAAATGGTTCCTAATGAAAAAGTAAATGAAGTTCTTGCTAAATAAGTAAGATTTTCTATAACAATATATAGGAGGGTCTGAATAACCAATCATTGGTTATTCAGACCCTTTTTTATGACAGGTAAATTAATAGGACGTTCGGATTGATAGAATAGTAAGAGGGGGGAATTTTATCTTTTTCTTGGAAAGGATGTGAAAGAGGTATTGTATTTATACTTGTTATTGGAAATGGGGATGGATAATCCATTTTCTCAGGATAGTATTCTGTAAAGGCGGGTAAAGAACCGATTTAAAAGCTAAACAAAAGTCGAGATATAAGTGTTTATGGAAGGATAGGATAAAGAATAATCTTATGAAAAAGTTACAATTATCTCTGATTGGTGGTTTTTTTGCGACTGTTTTTTTACTTTTGGTAATCGGAGTTGAGAATATGACTGGTATTTTGTCATTTGATACTCCTAAATTTCTGATTGGGTGGGCAGGTGGAATTATTTGGGTCGAATGGTTAATACACCTATTTTTTGGTTGTTTGTTTGCTATTATATATTCATTTCTTTTTATTAAGGTTTTGGAATGGATTCCTTCCAATGTATTTAGAGGTGCTGTATATGGACTTCTGATTGCTATACTTTTACAGATTATCATATTTATGTCCGACAGTGAAATAATGGAGAGTGATTTGTTGGTGGCTTCAGCAGGTATGGCTATAGCCTATATTGTATATGGTGCAGTATTAGGAATGGTTGTGACGCGTTCGAGATAGTTTTTCTATCTCGATTCTTTTATTTTTTTAAGGTCTTGAACGAGAGTAAATGGCAAGTAACTCCTATAGCGACAATTAATAGTAATATCGTTATCCATAATTTGTTGACCAGATATATCGATAATAGTATTGTTATCCATAAGGTAGATATAGAGATGATTTTATTTTTGATGGATATAGCGTGGTATAGGCGATAATTGCGTATGCAGTTACCAAAAATGGGAACTTTCATCATGCGCTGGTAAAGTTTGGGGGATGCTTTGGTGTAGCACCAGGCTGTAAGCAGCCAAAATGGGGTAGTAGGGAGTACAGGAAGAAAAAGTCCCAATGCACCTAATAGCAGACAGAGCGAGCCTGCTATTAGCAAAAAAATTTGAGTAATGGATGATGATTGATTCATCGTCTAAATAAAACGGAATCTTTCATCAATAGTAAACCCTCGGAGCAATTCGTCTGCATTTAATCGTTTTTTCCCTGCCAGTTGTAACGTTTTGATGCGTAAGAGACCATCGGCACAGGCAACATCAATATATTTTTTCCCGTCACAGCGTATTTCTCCTGTTTTCATTTTTGTATTTTCCGATAAGCACGTGGTTTCATATATTTTTATTGGATATCGTGTACCGTCAGGAGCTTCAAGTTCACTCCATGCCGATGGGTAAGGCGAGAGTCCTCTAATTAGATTATGTATTTTCTTTACGGAGTTATTCCAGTCGATGCGACAGGTTTCTTTGAAAATTTTTGGGGCAGATTTGAGAGAGATGTTATTTATCATCGATTCTTGTTCTATGGTGTTGACAGAACCATCGAGTATCATATCTACGGTTTGGGAAACCATTTCTGCTCCCATTATCATGAGACGATCATGTACGGAACCGGCATTATCCGTATCATTGATTGTCATGTGTTTTTGTAGTATTATTTTTCCTGTGTCGATTTCGTGTGTCAGGAAAAAGGTTGTGGCACCGGTTTCTGTTTCTCCATTAATGATGGCCCAGTTTATCGGAGCTGCTCCTCTGTATTGAGGTAGTAGAGATGCGTGTAAATTAAAAGTACCGAGTCGTGGCATATTCCAAACTACTTCGGGTAACATACGGAAAGCAACGACAATCTGCAAATCGGCTTTCCACTCACGCAAAGCGTTAAGGAATTCTTCATTTTTCAATTTTTCGGGTTGTAATAAAGGCAGATTTTGAGATAGAGCGTATTCTTTAACGGGGGAAAATTGTATTTTATGACCGCGTCCAGAAGGCTTGTCGGGCATAGTGATGACACCTACCACATTGTAATTATTTTCGATTAGATGTCTAAGGCTCTCAACTGCAAAGTCGGGAGTTCCCATGTATACTATTCTGAGGTCTTTTTTCTCCATTATGTTTGCTCGTTTTTTTGAATTAAAATAATAAATGACAAAATTACGTATTTTACTTTGAATAAATATACCTCCCTTTCAAGGAGAAAAATACCTTGATATTTTTGTCACGAAAAAATTAGTCCGGTCAAAATAATTTATATAAAAATTATGGATTATAATCCGGATTGATAAAATTACGAATATCCAGCAATACACGGTAAGCTTCGGCAGCAGGGCTGTGTGCGTTTATTTCCGTTGCGCTCGTATAATAAAACATAGCCATTTTCATATTTCCTTGCTTTCGATATACATTGCCCATTAAATAGTAGGCTTCATCGTCTTCTTTGTTTCTCTCTATCCGGTGAGAAAGAAGATGAATGGCCTCATCGAGACAATTATTGTCAATCAATGATTTTATATGATTTGTAGTCATATCGTAGTCCATAACTTAAATATTAAGTATTACAAAGATACAAATATGATGACTAAAAATGAATTTGTTTTTAGTTAAGAATGATGTGCTGATAATAAAAAATGCATTTGGAAATTAATTTATAATTTCTTTTACACCAAAACTATATTGCTCCATTAAAGAGCGGGTATCACTGACAAAGCGAGAGATAGATGTCCAAAGAAGTTGGGGAATTGAATCTTTTTTTTCTGAGATATGAGCGAGAGGCAATATTTCGTATCCTGGACCTGCACCATGTGCCGGACGACGAGTAAAATGCAAGATGTAGCCGGCTGAGATGATTCGAATCTGTTCGTGTTCTTTACAGATTTTCACTTTTAGCATAATTCCTCCGTCACAATATCTTTTTTGCATGTTGGAGACAAAATTTCCTAATGAATAGGCTACGAGTGACTGAGCAGAACCTGTTGAATCGGAGTGTAATTCGATAGGTTGTACAACATGAGGGTGTGATCCGATAATGAGTTGTACTCCGTTTTTTTCTAACCAATTTGCCAGCATCTTTTGTGTTTTGTTCGGATGCCGATAATATTCATCTCCCCAGTGCATACAAGCAATTAGCAATTCTGCACCTTTATTTCGAGCCGAGTTTATATCTTGCTTTATTTGGAGAGTATCTATAAGATTTACAACAAAGGGGGCTTGAGGGGAAATACCGTTTGTTCCGTATGTATAGTTAAGAAATGCGATATGGATGTTGTTGATTGTTTTTATCATAGGATAGTTATGCTGTCGTTCCAAGGAATTTCGATAAGTTCCTATATGAGTGATAGATAGAGAGTCTAATTTGTTAAGAGTACGTTGGGCTCCTTGGGTATAACGGTCGAGACAATGATTATTTGCTGTCAGGAAAATATCGAATCCGCATTCTTTTAATGCTTTGGCGAATTCGTCGGGAGAGCTGAATTGCGGATATCCGGTATATGGTTTATCCCCCAATGTGGTCTCAAAATTTATTATTGAAATATCAGTTTGGGATATGATGTTTTTGACTGGAGCCAGACAGGATGTATAATCGTATCCTGTATCAGTACGAGCAGAGTTAATTTGAGGCAGATGTTGCATGGCATCACCTCCAAATAACAAAGTAAGAGTGTCGGCAACAGGAAATTCTATTGCTTCTATATCTTTATTGGCAGATGTTTTTTTATTAGTTACTTGTGTACAAGCTACTGATATAAGCAGGGCTGCTATAAAGTATTTTATCATTGATTTCAGATTATGGTTGGAATTATTCTTAGAAGTATTTGTTTCCTATTATTATAATTTTATCCTTTCATAAAATTGTCCAAAATTTGGTCAGCTATAGGAATGTCTTTTTCAAATAGTTGTAATCGGACTCCACTTATATCTTCATTGAAAATAGGATAGAGTGTTGACATGTTTTCGTTTGACAAGAAACAAGGAACACCGTTTGCTTCAAGTATATTTTTTGCTTCGTGGGCTTCATATACATTCTGAAATGTTCTGTATACGACAATTTTACTATCTTCCATAATTCTCTTTTTCCCAAATATAAGAAAAGTCGGTCATATAACCTCTTATAATTTTGATAAAGTTATTATATAATATTGTTGAGACGTGTTATGATGAAGTCAAAATGATATGAGAATGAAATCATAAGGTAGAATGTTTGTCATTTGTTTGTTACATCTTCCCGATACTTTTGTCATGAGTTTAAATATATAAGTATATAAATTAGCTAAAAGTATGATTATGAAAAAATTTTACTTGAAATGTGCAGTTGCTATTGTGATAACATGTTTGTGTTTGGGCCAATTGGCGGCTAAAGAGGTAGTGATATTAAGTGAGGATTTTAATGTGATAGCCGCTGATGGTGAGTTTGGGACGAGTGGATCGACAGCTAATGGAAAATTGGATTTGGGAAATTCTGGTTGGTCAGCCGAAAATGGATATGCTGCAGCTGGAGTGGTAAAACTTGGTTCGAGTTCTAAAATGGGAAAATTGGTAACTCCCTCGTTGGAAAAAGCAAAAGCAGGAGCCTTTACGATGACATTTAAAGCATGTACGTGGGACGGAGATAAAACAGATATAAAGATATTGCTGAATGATTTGGAGATAGAAACAGTAACAGGGCTTCCAGAGGTAGACAGTGATGCTGGTAAAATGAAGACATTTACAGTGACTGGAATGTTGACTGGAGCGACAGATAAGATTGCTTTTGTTGCGTCGGCAGCCAATAAAAAGCGTTTTTTTATTGATGATGTGGTAATTACTCAAATAGAAGCGGATGGTACACCTACAATCAGTGCTGTTTCTTCTTTGGATTTTGGTGCAGTGGAGAGTGGTGAGACAAAATCTTTGTCATTGGATATTATAGCATCTGATTTGACAGATGATATTTCAGTTCACTTATCCGATGAAATAAATTTTACTACCTCAGGAGAGTTAACATCTGTTGGTGGGACGTTGACAATCACTTATCGGCCTTCTGCTATGGGAAATCATAAGGCAACCTTGACGTTAACCAGTAGCGGTGCAGAGAGTGTAGAAGTAGAATTGATAGGAACATGTAAGAAATTATCAGCTTCTAATATCGCTGAGTTACGTTCTTTTTATGAGGAAGGAGATAATACTGTATACACATTCAAAGGGACAGCCATAGTAACCTTATCTTCATCATCGAGAAATGTTAAATATATACAAGATGATAGTGGTGCTATATTAATCGATGATGCCAGTGGGATAATTCAGGGTGATTATGTATCTGGAGATGAAATAACATTGATACAAGGTACTTTATCGGAATATTTCGGTATGTTACAATTTGTTCCTATTTCTGATGCTGTAAAAGGGGAGTCAGGAAAAGAGGTGATTGCAGAAGTAAAGAATCCTTCGGAAATCACGGTAGGAGATCAAGGTAAACTAATTCAGGTCAAAGGGGTGGAATTTGTGGAAACCGGAGTCTTTGAAGCTAGTACAAGTTATTCATTGAGTGGCTATGAAAATCTGCCGGTTCGTATACAGTATAATGATTTGGCATGTGTTGGTCAGAATATACCGGTTGGTAAACAGGACATAACGGGAGTTATATTAGTTTATGAGAGAAACGGTGAGCCTCAGACACAATTGGTCCCTGTTGAAATAAAGGCTTCAGAAACAGTTTCGGTGGAGACTGATATGATAGCAGAAACGGAAGTATATGCTGCTAATGGGTTTATATATGTCAAGGGTGCAATCGGGACAGAAATAGAAATTTATGATCAACAAGGAGTTTTAGTACAGAAGGCTCTCTGTGATTCTCAGCAAGTTTCTATTGCTCTTACTAAAGGATTATATATAGTGAAAACTAAAGGAGTGGCTCATAAAGTTGTTCTATTCTGATACTTTGTATGTCAATTGTATGAGAAAGGTAGTTCCAACGTGAGTGGAGCTACTTTTTTTGTGGACGAGTGTACCATCTGTGGCGATACCCGTACCCCGTACCATATTAAAAATGCGTATATTATAATAATGGTCATGAATATAAAATAAGTTGTCCAGTTTTGCCAAGAACCTGAATTCATGAAATATAGTTGTGCTGGAAATTCCAGGAAATTGAATCCGTAACCATATTTTGCAACATATGAGATATAAGATTTCCATAAAAATATGATTAATAGGGCAATAGGACCGAAGTAAATGAAGTGTGCCTCTAAAAATACGATAGGTTTGGCGGTTGCACGTAAGGATGTCTGAACAATTAAAACTTGCAAATCGAAATTGCTCTCACCTTTTACAAGTAGATGGATTATTATATAAACCGAGCTATAAATAACAATAAGAAGGATTCCTGTTAGGATGATAAGCCATTTTTTCCTTTTGATGAAGAAATAAAAGATCATTATACCGAGCATAAAAGCGAATATGTTAGTTTGGAGAGGGTAGTAGCCGAGATGTTTTAGAATAGGATAGTTATAGAAGATAGCTGAAAAAGCTATGATTTCGAGGGTTGTGTTGAGTCGTAATGTGTTGCTGGTTTTAAAAAAGCAGATAAGACTTACAATGACAACCAATATGCATAATATAATCATTGCAGTCATTATCTGGGTGTTGCTTTTGTCCCATCCGAAAATATTGAAGATAGTATTGATAAGAGCAAAAGGGAGTATATGCTGTATTTTGTATGTATTGTATGAGTCACCATTTATCTTTTCACTAAAGGTTTGAGCCATTTCACAATATTCTCTGCTATCCCACCCTGATTGTTTGAAACGGGCTACTTTTTCTCCGGTGAATGTAAATAGTAATATAATCGTAAGGACGGTAACTAGGATGATACGTGTTTGAGTAAATAAGGTTTTAATAAATTATTTATGACAAAAATAGTTATTGAGTATGAAATTTATATTATTTTCCAAAGTTTTTTTGCAGATAAAGTTTGAACAAAAACATTTTAGAATTGTTACACAAAGAGTATGTGTAGGCGAGTCGATGAGGCAGTTGCTATGTAAATGGATAATTGTATATTGCATATGTTTTTAATATAATGAAGATATAGCAAGAATAATTTGTATAATTAACATACGATAAAAAGGAAACATTTTATATATTTGTAGTAGAGGTATAAAAAATTATTATCTGTTTATATTCGAGATAGTATTTTATATTCCTAAATCTTAATGAAAAGCTTGTAATATATGGCGCAGTCAGTTGTATCCCGAAATATTTTTGTCCGCATATTTTATTTTTATCTTAATGGTTTTAGGAGTATGACATTGGGGTGGACTTTATGGGCAATAATATTGATAAAGTTGTTTATCATGTTTTTTATTCTGAAGTTGTTTTTCTTTCCGAATGTTTTGAATACTAATTTTAAGACGGATGCAGAACGTGCTGAGCATGTAAGTAATGAATTGGCATTGCCTATTCCGAATTCTGATAATAAGTAACCTGTAAAAAATAAGAGTATGAATGATTTATTTTCGGTTGTGGATTGGTCTCGGGCACAGTTTGCCTTGACAGCCATGTACCATTGGCTTTTTGTACCACTTACATTAGGCTTGGGGCTTATTGTTTCTATTATGGAGACAATATATTATCGTACTGGGGATGAAAGTTGGAAGAGAATAACTAAATTTTGGATGACGCTTTTTGGCGTAAATTTTGCTATTGGTGTTGCGACTGGTATTATTCTCGAATTCCAGTTCGGAACCAATTGGTCAAATTATAGTTGGTTCGTAGGAGATATATTCGGTGCGCCATTAGCTATTGAAGGTATTATGGCGTTTTTTATGGAATCGACTTTTATTGCGATTATGTTTTTCGGCTGGAATAAGGTAAGTAAGAGAGCTCATCTTGCGGCTACTTGGCTTACAGTAATAGGTGCTACAATCTCTGCATTATGGATATTGGTTGCAAATGCCTGGATGCAATATCCGGTAGGCATGAAATTTAATCCTGATACGGTACGAAATGAAATGTTTAGTTTCTGGGAGGTCGTTTCTTCTCCGGTAGCTGTCAATAAGTTTTTCCATACAGTTACTTCAGGTTGGGTGTTGGGCGGTATATTTGTAATGAGTGTCAGCGCTTGGTATATTTTGAAGAATCGAGAAATGAATCTGGCTAAACGGAGTATGAAAGTCGGTGCATGGGTAGGTCTTGTCGGTATGTTGATTGTCGCTTATACCGGTGATGGCTCGGCATTTCAGGTAGCAGAGAAACAACCGATGAAATTGGCGGCTATGGAGGGCGTTTATCATGGAGAAAAAGGTCAAGGATTAGTTGCTTTTGGTATTCTTAATCCGGAGAAGAAAAGTTATGCTGATAATGAAGATGCTTTTTTGTTTGAGATAAAAGTTCCTAAATTGTTGTCTATTTTGGCTACGCGTCAGGTCGATGGATTTGTTCCTGGAATAAATGATATTATAAATGGTGGGTATGTAATGAAAAATCTGGCCGGGGATGAGATTGTGGCTCCGTCTGTGATGGAAAAAATGGCTAAAGGTAAGAAAGCAGTGGAAGCTCTGAGCGCATATAAAAAAGCACAGAAACAAGGGGATGAAGAAGCCATGATTGCTGCAGGAAAGACCTTGGATGAAAATTATGAATATTTTGGTTACGGATATGTAACAGATCCATCACAAGTGATTCCTCCTGTTCCGTATGTATTTTATGCTTTCCATGTTATGATTACATTGGGATGTTATTTTTTACTGTTGTTTATTGTTGTATTATGGCTCATACGAAAAGATCGTCTATATAAGATGAAATGGATGCTTTGGGTTTGTGTGATTTCGTTGCCTATTGCATATATTTGCCTCGAATCGGGCTGGATTGTCGCAGAAATGGGGCGTCAACCTTGGGTAATAGAGAGTATTATGCCAACATTTGCTGCTATATCAAAAATAGGTGCTGCTAATGTACAAACTACTTTTTGGATGTTTGCCGCATTGTTTACAGTATTATTGATTGCAGAGGTAGGTATTATGGTGAAACAAATTAAAAAAGGAACTGAACAAAAATAGAATATTATGGAACTGAATGAACTTTTTTATCAGCACTATTGGTGGTTTCTTATCTCTCTGTTGGGTGCATTACTCGTTTTTTTGCTTTTTGTTCAGGGAGGGCAGACCTTATTTTCGGCAGTAGCCAAAAAACCGATTGAAAAGACTATGCTCGTAAATTCTTTAGGACGTAAGTGGGAGTTTACGTTTACTACTTTGGTCGTTTTCGGAGGTGCATTTTTTGCATCATTTCCGTTATTTTATTCTACCAGCTTTGGTGGAGCTTATTGGTTATGGATGGCTATATTGTTTAGCTTTATTATACAAGCGGTTTCATATGAATATCGTTCCAAAAAAGGTAATTTATTGGGAACTAAGGTGTATGATATTTTTTTATTAATAAATGGGTTTGTTGGCATTATCTTATTGGGTATCGCTGTGGGAACGTTTTTTACTGGAGCTGATTTTAGAATAGATAAGAATAATTTGATGGATGTATCTATGCCGGTGATTTCGACTTGGCAAAATCCGTCTCATGGTTTGGAGGCCATTGTTGATTGGCGCAATTTGTTGCTGGGCGTTACGGTATTTTTCTTGGCACGTGTACAGGCTTCTCTTTATTTTATGAATAATATAGATGATGATACGATTTATATCCGTTGTCGTCGACAGGTATTGTATAATGCGATTCCGTTTGTGGTTTTGTTTTTGACTTTTGTTGCTGTAACGTTGTTGTCCGATGGTTATGAGTTTGCTGACGGAAGTTCTGAAATATATGTACGACCGTACAAGTATTTCTTTAATTTGGTAGAGATGCCTTGGGTTGCTGTCTTATTTTTGGCAGGTGTAGCAAGTGTCTTATATGCTATAATACGAGCTGCATTTGCAACGAAATGGCGTTTGGGAATATGGTTTAGTGGTATAGGAACGGTGCTTGTGGTGTTGAGCCTGTTTTTTTTGGCTGGATATAATAATACGCCTTATTATCCTTCAGCTACCGATATGCAAAGTTCATTGACTATTTATAATAGTTCATCAAGTTTGTTTACCCTTGAAGTAATGAGTGTTGTATCATTGCTGTTACCATTTGTATTGGGCTATATTTTCTATGCTTGGCGGGCGATGGACCGAGCACCTATTACTGAATTGGAAATGGAGAGTGGAGAACACAAGTATTGATGTATCTAATCATTGAGATAATATAATAAAAGGGGTAATATTAATTACCCCTTTTATTATATTAGGAATAGATTAATAGATAGCTTTCTTACCGGCTAACAAAGTATTACGCATTAATGATACAATAGTCATAGGGCCTACACCTCCCGGAACAGGAGTAATATAGGCGCATTTGGGTGCTACTTCATCAAATTTCACATCACCAGTCAATTTAAAACCTGATTTAGTTTTATCAGAAGGTACCCGTGTAGTACCTACATCTATAACTGTTGCACCTTCTTTAACCATGTCTCCTTTTAGGAATTCTGGTACACCTAAAGCTGCAATGATGATGTCAGCTTGTAAACATATTTCTTTTAGATTTTGGGAATAGCTGTGACATACTGTTACTGTAGCATTTCCGGGGTTACTTTTTTGCATCATCAGCGTGGCTACAGGTTTACCTACGATATTGCTGCGTCCTAATACAACACAGTGTTTGCCTTTGGTCTCTATGTTATAGCGTTTTAGTAATTCCATAATGCCAGCAGGGGTTGCCGATACGAAACATGGCAAGCCGATAGACATACGGCCTACATTTATAGGATGAAAACCATCTACGTCTTTTCGATAGTCTACAGCTTCAATAACTTTTTGCTCTGAAATATGTTTAGGTAAAGGTAACTGTACGATGAACCCGTCAACGTCATCATCTTGGTTGAGCCGTTCGACTTCGGCAAGGAGTTCTTCTTCGGTAACGTCGTTCTCAAAACGGATTAAGGTGGATTTGAAACCGCACTGTTCACACGCTTTTACTTTATGGGCTACATATGTTTCACTTCCTCCGTCATGGCCTACTAAAATAGCAGCCAAATGAGGTATCTTACCACCGGCAGCTTTAATTTCTTCTACTTCTGCCGCAATTTCTTTTTTAATCTGATCGGCAATAGCCTTTCCGTCTATCAATTGCATAATGTATATAATATTTATAATAACAAAACCACCGGTCTCGAATATGCCTTGCTACAGTAGAAGGAAAAGTCTTTTTTTATTTTGTAGCTTGAGTATTTCGGAAGCGGTGGTTTTCATGTTTGACCTTTTATATTAAAATTTTACCGTCTTTTTATTCCTCGCATCATTCGAGCTGGATTTTTTGCTTGTGTTACCATTCGCATCATTTTCCGTGTTTCATCGAATTGTTTAATCAACCGGTTTACTTCTTGAATGGAAGTTCCGCTACCGGCAGCAATACGTTGGCGGCGACTGCCGTTCAATATTTCCGGATTTGTCCGTTCTTTGGGAGTCATGGAGTAGATGATAGCTTCGATACTTTTGAACGCATTATCATCGATATCCATGTCTTTTATTGCTTTGCCTACTCCTGGAATCATTGATGCCAGTTCTTTCAGATTACCCATTTTTTTTATTTGCTGTATCTGACTGATAAAATCATTGAAATCAAACTGATTCTTGGCAATCTTTTTTTGTAGCCGTTTAGCTTCTTCTTCATCATATTGTTCTTGAGCGCGTTCGACAAGAGATACTATATCTCCCATTCCCAATATACGGTCGGCCATACGAGCTGGATGGAAGACATCCAATGCTTCCATTTTTTCACCGGTACCTACAAACTTAATAGGTTTGTTTACAACAGTACGTATAGAGAGCGCGGCACCACCGCGGGTATCACCATCAAGTTTGGTTAAGACGACTCCTGTGAAATCGAGGCGGTCATTAAACTCTTTTGCTGTATTTACAGCATCTTGACCTGTCATAGAGTCTACGACAAACAAGATTTCCTGAGGGTTTACAGCGTCTTTAATAGCTTTGATTTCCTGCATCATCTGTTCATCAATAGCTAAACGACCTGCCGTATCGATTATCACTAAGTCATTACCATCTTGACGGGCTTGTTTTATGGCATTTTGTGCAATTTGTACCGGATTTTTATTCCCTTCTTCTGTATAAACCGGAACTTGTATCTGTTCACCTAATACTTTTAATTGCTCAATGGCAGCCGGACGATATACGTCTCCTGCTACCAGCAACGGCTTCTTTGACCGTTTGTTTTTCATCAGGTTGGCCAATTTACCAGAGAAGGTTGTTTTACCTGAACCTTGTAATCCTGACATTAATATGATAGCTGGATTGCCACTGATTTGTACGTCAACAGCTTCACCTCCCATCAGGGTTGCCAATTCATCATGTACAATTTTGACCATCAATTGTCCGGGTTTTACTGATGTAAGTACATCCATCCCCAGAGCTTTGGCCTTTACAGTATCGGTAAATTGTTTGGCAACTTTATAATTCACATCGGCATCAAGTAATGCGCGGCGTACATCTTTTAATGTTTCTGCTACGTTTATTTCAGTGATTTTGCCTTCACCTTTTAGTATTTTAAACGAGCGTTCAAGTCTGTCACTTAAATTCTCAAACATATATATTTATTTTCCTTTTGATAATCGCATTTTATTTAAAAACACAAAAGTACAAAAAAGCTCGATATTCTCTAAATTTTATATAGAATGAAATAAATAAATTTATTATTGCTATATTCTTCCTTTTGGAGTATGGACTACGGATTTTTTATTATGTTTTGTATCGGTCTGATATATTTTATTATTT
Source organism: Gabonia massiliensis (assembly GCF_001403595.1). Lineage (NCBI taxonomy): Bacteria > Pseudomonadati > Bacteroidota > Bacteroidia > Bacteroidales > Porphyromonadaceae > Gabonia > Gabonia massiliensis. Next base: position 1,310,508 of record NZ_LN877940.1, read on the forward strand.
GTACAATTATTGATATTGTATGTTCGTTTATATAAAAAGAACAGTTAGAAGACAATATGATGATATTATCCGTTATTGGAAGTATGATTGTTATGGAGTAGATTTCATTAATTGTATTTTGATTATAGTTTGTTTTATTTTAGATGTCAGTCATTGTCAGTATGTTTAGGGTTACCGATTATTTTGTAGGTAGCATATAGAAGGATTGAGAGTTGTTTATCGTGATTTCGGATTTAATTTTGATTATTAAGTAACTGTATCTGACTGTATAAGAAACTTTTTACTTTTATATTATTTATTATAATTAAAGATTAAGTATATTTGAAACGTTTTCTAAATGATTAATTATTAACCATGAACACAGTATTCAGAGAAGTAACGCCATTATCGAGCAAAGATTGTTTTATGATTTTTTCGAGGGAAAAGACAGAATTTACTTTTCCTATACATACTCATGCCGAATGCGAACTCAATTTTATAGAGAATGCTGCCGGTGCAAAACGAATCGTTGGAGATAGTATTGAAGAAATTGGAGATTTGGAATTGACTTTGATTGTGAATCCTAATCTTGAACATGGTTGGACAAATTACAATTGTCACTCGAAGGAGATAAAAGAAATTACGATACAGTTTCATCGTGATTTGCTAAATGACCAGTTGTTGCAGAAAAACCAATTGTGTTCTCTCAGGGAGATGCTTCAAAGAGCGAATTACGGATTGACATTTTCGAGGGAAGCCATTGAACAGATAAAAGAGAGGTTGTATTCTTTATATTCTGAGAGAGAAGGGGCTCATTCAGTGTTTAAACTTTTTGGAATATTATATGATTTATCTTTGGATACATCGATGAGAGAATTGGCCAGCCCGACAATGGAGAGTGATGTTAAAGTGTATAAAAGCCGGCGTATAGAGAAAGCATATAATTATATGTTGGAAAATTATTCTCGCGAGATACATCTTTCAGATGTTGCCGGTTTGGTAGGAATGACAGACGTTTCTTTTAGTCGTTTTTTCAAGAAGCGTACAAGTCGGAGTTTTGTTGATTCGTTGAATGAAATTCGTTTGGGATACGCTACTCGAATGTTGGTCGATACGACTACCAGTATTGCCGAGATTTGTTTCGCCTGTGGTTTCAATAATATATCAAATTTTAACCGGATATTCAAAAAGAAGAAAGGGTGCACACCCAAAGAATTTCGAGAAAATTATACTGAATCCCGTATTTTTTTGTAGTCTTATTTGCTGTATTTTGTAGAGAAAGTATCAGTGTTGGATAATAAAGTATTCTTTTTACAAAATATGTAGGGTTATTTTTGCATCATTAGATAATAATAAATTAAAAAAGGTGTGCAATTATGAGCCGATTGAGACTATTATATAGTTTAGGTACTATTTTTTGTCTTTTAAATTCTCTTATTGCTTTTGGCAAAGGGGGCGAGAGCAAAAATATTTCGAGTGTCTCAGTTATTAAACTGAAAGATTTACGGTGCGAGTATTTGGATAGTCCGTTAGGAATAGATGTTCGCCAACCGCGTTTGAGTTGGAAAATGCAGGTTCCAACAGCCGTTCGAGGGAAAAAACAAACAGCTTATGAGATTTTGGTGGCAAGTTCATCGGAATTATTACGGCGAGATAAAGGAGATTTATGGAATAGTGGATGTGTCGTTTCAGATGAGTCGGTCAATATAGTATATAAAGGAAAATCTTTAGAATCAAATCAAAAGTGTTTTTGGAAAGTTCGCATATGTGACGAGCAAGGTAACTGGTCCGCTTGGAGCTCTCCTGGGTTTTGGCGTATGGGATTATTTCCAGATAACTGGTCGGGTCGATGGATCGGGTGTGAGTTGATGGAACGACAAAGTGTCGGTGGACAAAAAATAGATAACAAAATGTCTGACCCATGGTTCCGTAAAACGTTTGATTTGCCGGAAAAAGTTCAGGATGCTATTATATATGTAGCGTCTATCGGTTATCATGAGTTGTATGTTAATGGCCGGAAAGTAGGAGATGCCGTTCTTTCACCTTCGGTTACCGACCATAAATCCCGTGCACGTTATATGACGTATGATATTACGCAATATCTAAATTCAGGCGAAAATGTGATAGCTTTATGGCTGGGAGTTTCATGGTCGATATTTCCGGCCTATCAGCGTGCAGGGGAGCCCGCCATACCTATGGCCTTGGTTCAGACGGAGATGGCATTCTTATCTGGAGAAAAACAACGGATTGTTTCTGATGAAACTTGGAAGGTACATGCCAGTCCCAATACCTTGATTGGCTATTGGGAAGCGCATCATTTTGGTGGAGAGTTTTATGATGCTTCATTAGAAAAGCCGGGTTGGAATACTATAGGGTTTGATGATACTGATTGGTCGCAAGCTAAGGTTTATGAGCCTAAAATTATTGTATCTGCGGATAAAACAGAACCGAATCGTTTGGTAAAAGAAATAAAACCTCTCTCTGTCAGCGAAATATCTCCGGGTACATATAGGGTTGATATGGGAATAAATTATGCCGGATGGTTTGAAATGAGATTTAATGGTCAGCCCGGTGATTCTGTTGTATTTCAGTTTTCTGAAAGAGAAAATGATACTGTAAGTTTTGGTATACATAGCATTTATAAAATAGGTCCTGCCGGAGAAGGGAAATTTTGTAACCGTTTTAATTACATGACCGGTCGTTGGGTGCAGGTAAGCGGTTTACGATCGAAGCCGGAGTTGAAAGATATCCGAGGATGGTTGATTCGTCCTGATTATCAGCGTACAGGCAGTTTTGAATGTGATATACCTCTTTTGAATGATATATATAATACGACTTTGTGGACTTTTGAGAACTTGAGTTTAGGGAACTATGTCGTTGATTGTCCACATCGGGAACGTTGTGGTTATGGTGGGGATGCTTTGGCTACCACGCGTACAGCATTGGGCAATTATGACTTAGGGGCATTTTATTATAAATGGATGGAGGATTGGAGAGATGTGCAGGTAGAAGATGGAAATGTTCCTTATACGGCACCTACTCGAATTGGAGGAGGTGGGCCTTCATGGAGTGGTTATTGTATTACATTACCTTGGGAGATATATCGGCAATATGGAGACGAACGTGTTCTTTCCGAGAGTTTTCCGATGATAAAGAAATGGCTTGGTTTTGTAGAGACACATTCTCGCGATGATATGTTGGTTCGGTGGGGAGGTAAATGGAGTTTTCTAGGTGATTGGCTTTGGCCTGCGGCTTGGCCGGAACGTAAAGCTATGGAAAAGCAAGGAAAAGCGCTTGGTGATACTCGGGAGACTTTGTTTTTCAATAACTGTCATTGGATTTATAGCCTTGAGACAGCGGCTTCTATCGCAGATATATTGGGTGATGTGGATACTGCAAAGAGTTACCGGAAAAGAGCATCTCAAGTGCGTAAGGCTGTACACGCAACTTTCTTTAATGCTACAGACAATAGTTATGTAAATGGTTACCCCGCATATCTGGCTATGGCAATAATGGTAAATTTACCACCTCAGGATTTGAAAGATAAAGTTTGGAAACGACTCGAACATGAAATTCTTATAAATCGTAAAGGTCATTTCTGGGGAGGTATTACGGCTGGTTCATTTTTGTTTCATACTTTATTAGATAGTGGACGTAATGACCTTATATATGAAATGGCAACAAAAGAAGATTTTCCAAGTTGGGGATATATGTTGAAATGTGGAAACGGGACTTTTTTTGAGGATTGGGAGTGTCGAGGTTCTGCTTTGCATAGTTCTTATTTATATGTTGGTAGTTGGTTTATTGAAGCATTAGGAGGAATACAGCGGCCAGAAGCAGGATTCAAACATTTTGTTATTGCACCTTGGATTACACCTGAAGGTCCGAAACGGGTGAAGTCTCGTTATGATTCTATGTATGGAGATATTATATCTGAGTGGACTCTCGAAGGAAAAGCTTTGGATATGCAGGTAGTAGTGCCACCTAATACGACTGCCGTCTTGAAGTTACCTGGAGTTAGTGGTTCTTCTGTAAAAGAAAATGGTCGTAGTTGGACTCATTCTGAAGGTATAGAATTAGTATCCCCAAAAGACCATGTTACGTCTTTTTTGTTGCAACCTGGTGTTTATCGCTTTTCTGCCATTATGGACATGTTGAATTAAGATTTGGATATTTAATAAGTGATGGTAATATAGAAATTCATATTTCTTAGTTTTTAAAGGCTAGGAAATATGAATTTTTTGCTGATGAAATAAATATGTACCTTTTACACTTTTAACTTTTGCCTTATATGATGTTAACTGTTCTTATTTTGAATATTTGGTTTTAAAATTTATTTTTGTTCTTAATCATTGTCGGAATTTATTAATAGCTATTTATCACATTTGTTATTATGGATAATATAATATATGGAATGATGTTTGTTTCTAAAGGAATAGATAATGAAAACGAGATAAAAAAATATAATAGATAGGATAAAAAAGTATTGCTCAATAATATTTTGTACAGAAAGTACAAGTTTTGGATAATAAAGTATTTTTCTTGCCGTAATTCAACGTGTATATTTGTAACTATAATACAAATATGATATTGTTAGAAAATAATATGGATGGTATGAGTCTTCTTTTTGATCAACGATTGAAAGAGATTACGCAGGAACATGAGATGTTGTTGAGACGTAAGAACGAACCGATTAGACCAGGTAATGGTATTTACATGCGTTATAAATATCCGGTTTTAACGGCAGCGCATGCGCCTTTGGAATGGAGATATGATTTTGATCCGGAAAAGAATCCGTATTTAATGGAGCGGTTTGGAATAAATGGAACATTTAATGCCGGAGCTATAAAATGGAATGGTAAGTATGTGATGATGGTTAGGGTAGAGGGGAATGACCGGAAATCTTTTTTTGCTATGGCGGAAAGCCCAAATGGGATAGATAATTTCCGTTTTGCCGATTATCCGGTTGTTATCCCCGAAACGGAAAAACCAGATGTAAATGTATATGATATGCGATTGACAGCACATGAAGATGGTTGGGTATATGGTATTTTCTGTACTGAACGGAAAGACCCGGATGCTCCGGCAGGAGATTTGTCTTCAGCTGTCGCTGCCGCTGGAATAGTTCGTTCTAAAGATTTGAAAAACTGGGAACGTTTACCGGATTTGAAGTCGAAGAGTCAACAGCGCAACGTTGTATTGCATCCGGAGTTTGTGAATGGGAAATATGCTTTGTATACGCGTCCTCAAGACGGCTTCATTGATGCCGGTAGTGGTGGAGGTATCGGTTGGGCATTGGTTGATAGTATGGAAAATGCGGAAGTTAAAGAAGAGAAAATTATTAATTTCAGGTATTACCATACAATAAAAGAGTTGAAAAATGGAGAAGGGCCTCATCCGTTAAAGACTTCGAAAGGTTGGTTGCATATGGCTCATGGTGTGAGAGGTTGTGCTGCAGGTCTGAGATATGTGCTATATTTGTATTTGACAGACTTGAAGCATCCGGATAAATTAATAGCCGAGCCCGCTGGCTATTTTATGGCACCCTTGGGTAGTGAACGTGTAGGGGATGTATCGAATGTGTTGTTTTGTAATGGTTGGATATTGGATGATGATGGTACAGTATTTATTTATTATGCTTCAAGTGATACACGTATGCATGTTGCAGTGTCTACAGTAGACCGTTTGTTGGATTATTGTATCAACACAAAATCTGATGGATTGCGTTCGATGACTTCTGTACAGACTTTGTGTGCATTGATAGATAAAAATATGACAAATAAAGAAGAAGTATTGACGGAGAAGCTTTAGTCTTTTGTGTGTAATAGGGTAATGAAAGATTTTAAATGTAAGCAAATATAAAAGAGAAATTCATCACATTGTAACAGATATATAATTGATAAATATTAAGAGTCCATGAAGAATATATGTTTGATAGGAATGATTATGCTTGTTTGTTTCTCATGTAAGACGACCCGGAAAGAGAGGATGCCGGTAGATTCTCAGGCTACACAGGAAACGGTGGCCTTGTATAACCGGTTGTTTGACTTGATGGAGAAAGGGATTATGTTGGGTCACCAGGATGACCCGTTATATGGACATGGTTGGTATGGGGAAGATGGCAGGTCTGATGTTAAGAGTATGACAGGTGATTATCCTGCCATGTTCGGATTTGAGTTGGGACATATAGAGTTAGGGGCAGAATATAGCCTTGACTCGGTGTATTTTAGTCAAATAAAAAAATATGTACGGGAACACCATGCTCGGGGAGGAATTTCTTCATTTAGTTGGCATGCTGATAACATTGCTACGGGAAATTCTACTTGGGATTGTGCCCAGGATACAGTGGTTCGTTCTATTTTGCCGGGAGGTAGCCTTCATAGTAACTATTTGGTGTGGTTGGACCGTTTAGGAGATTTCTTTTTAGATTTAAAAGATGATAAGGGGGTATACATTCCTGTTATTTTCCGTATGTATCATGAACATACTGGAGATTGGTTTTGGTGGAGCAGTAAACAATCTACTCCCGATGAGTATAAACAGTTATGGGTAATGACAAGTGATTATTTACGAAATAAGAAAGGCGTACATAATTTGTTATATGCTTATTCTTCTTCTAATGTACAGAGTAAGGAACATTATCTCGAACGTTATCCGGGTGATGAGTATGTCGATATTTTGGGTTTTGATCATTATCTAAAAGGCCGTAGTGAAGAGAATGTAGACCAATATAAGATTGATTTTGAGAGGAATATACAGATTGTGACAGATTATGCAGTCCAGTCCGGAAAGCTTCCAGTGGTAGGTGAGACTGGAGAAGAATCAATTTGGGATACTTCTTATTTTACGAGTATTGTCTATCCAATTATCAGCAAGTATAAATTGGGTTGGATACTTTTTTGGCGTAATGCTTGGGAGCTGGATAAACCAAACCATTATTATTTACCTTTTCCCGGACATCCGTCAGAAGCTGATTTTAAGAAATTCGTTGAAAAACCTTTGATATTGATGAATTCTAATATATAAATAAAATACAAAATAAATTGTAAACGTAAGTGTTTAATCTTTAAAATTTAAAATTATGAAAAATGTTTTCTACAAAAGTATGTCTTTGGCAATATCAACAATGATGTTGTCGGTGAGTGCAAGTGCACAGTTTGCCGGGGGAACGGGATCAGAAAGTGATCCATATATTATAGAAACGGCGGAACAACTAAATGAGGTACGTAATTATCTGGATGGAAATCATTTTCGCTTGAATGCGGATATTGATTTGACAGATTATCTTACTGCTAATTCTGCAGAAAGTGGATGGAACCCTATAGGTGCTGCACCTGAAACAGGTATTACAGGTTCTTTTGATGGTAATGGTCATGTAATTTCAGGGTTTTACATTAATAGACCTCAACTCGAAAATGTAGGGCTGTTCGGATGTGTGAAATCGAGTGGTAAATTCGGTGTAAAAAAGTTAGGCTTGATTGTTGCTGACGGTAAAGAAGTTAGAGGTTTGAATAATGTCGGCGGTATCCTTGGGCAGGTTCCTTATACGGGACAAACCATTACAATGTCGGAATGTTTCGTTATCGGTGATATATATGCAGTTGGTGATGGACAGAAGACCGGTACTGCTGGTCCTATTATCGCTATGACTTCAGCTTTGGGCCGTATAGAAGTGATAAACTGTTATACAGCAGGTAAAGTATATGCTTTTGCTAAAGCAGGAGGATTGGTAGGTCAAGGATACAGAGGCATCAAAATAGAGACGTCTTATTCTGTTTGCGAAGTAGAAGCTGGTACTAGTGCTGCAGAATCTAAGGCTGGAGGTCTTATTGGAGAATGTGGTTTCCCTAATGGTTCTCCAATCCGTCATGATGTAATTGCTTCTATTGCATTGAATCCTTCAGTAAAAGCTCCTAATTCTCCTGCTGCTAACGTGGGACGTTTGGTTGGATATGAAAAACCTGAGAATGGAACTCCATATACTTATGAATATGCATATGCTTGGGCTGATATGCCGGTGAATGGAGCGGTAGTTACTGGCGGTCTTGATACAAATAAAAATGGGTTGAACCAATCATCGGAAGAGGTAGTAAAAGAAGATGTATATTTTGGTGATGATTATTTGTTCTGGGACCCTGCAGTTTGGACGATGGGCAATGGTGATTATCAATTACCTATTTTGAATGTTTTTGCTGAAGATAAGCAACCTACAACTAAAGTTGCTCATTTACCGGGAGAAACCTCTGGCATCATATTGGCAGCGGCAGATGATATATGTGTGTATCCAACGGTAACAACAGGTAAAGTGTCGATTGTCAATAAAGTTGATGGATCTGAAGTTTCAGTATATGACTTGACAGGAAAACTTGTGATGACAAGCTTTGACTCAGAGTTGAATATATCTTCTTTAAATGCAGGTATATATTTGCTGAGTGTTGATGGGCAAGTTGTTAAGATTGTGAAAGAATAAGCTTTGAATAGGGCAAGAGTGGAAAAACGAATAGCAAAAGATATTTTTCACTCTTGTCTTTCTACTCTTAACTATTTGAGAATAATATTAATTAAAAAAAATAACATGATTAAGTCTGCAAAAACAGATGTATCTGGTCTTGTAAAACTAAAGAGACGGATTACTGCATTAATGGCTGTGTTAATGCTGATGTGTTTGTCATCGGCGTTTGCCCAAGGGTCGAAGAAGGTAACAGGTACAGTAAATGATGCCGCCGGGGAGCCGATGATAGGGGTGAGTATTGTTGTGAAGGGTACTACGGTTGGTACAGTAACCGATATCGACGGGAAGTATTCAATAAATATTCCTGCTGGAAATAAAAATTCAACTTTAGTTTTTACTTATATTGGTTATTTGAAGCAGGAAGTGCCTACAAATGGGAAAAGTTTGGTAAACGTTGTCTTGAAAGAGGATAATCAGACTCTTGACGAGGTTGNGTACAAAAACGTGTGAATATGACGGGTTCTGTAGCTTCGGTAAAAGCGGAAGAGATGACAACTATGCCGGTTGCCAATGTTTCCAATGCATTAGGAGGCCGAGTTTCAGGTCTGGTTACTCAGCAGGCGTCTGGGGAGCCGGGAAATGATGCTTCTACATTATATCTTCGAGGTAATAAGAATCCTCTCGTGTTGGTCGATGGTATCGAAAGCGATTATAATATGATCAATATGGAGGAAGTTGAGTCTGTAACTTTATTAAAAGATGCATCGGCGGTAGCACCTTATGGATTGAAGGGCGCCAATGGTGTTGTTTTGATTACTACAAAACGAGGAAGTAACTCGCAAGGAAAAATAACATTGAATTATAATGGAGAGTTCGGTTGGCAGAAACCTACTAATACTCCTGAATTTATGAATGCAGCTGACGGGCTGCGATTGAAAAAGAAAGCGTATGAAATGGATGGTATGATGGATGAAGCCAATGCCATTACAGAAGAAATACTTGCAGCACACGAACAAGGAACTGATGCTTACCCGAATACCGATTGGGTAAAAAATTATATGAACACCTCTACCAGCCAGAAACATAATATTGTACTTAACGGGGGTAATGATTTGATAAGAGCTTATGTCGCTTTGGGATATATGAAGCAAGGCAGTATGTTTAGCGACGACCAATATTACCGTCGTTATAATGTACGAACCAATCTTGATTTGAAGCCGACCAAAACGACTACTATTTCTGCAGATTTAGGTCTTGTTTTTGACCGTAAAAGGACTAATTCGGCATCTGCCGGATCGGCGATGACCAATATTTACCGGGCAAAGGCTACGGAAGCTGATGTGTATAGTAACGGATTGCCTGCTTTTCAGTCATCTATTGGTAGTAGTATGTATCAGACAATATATGGAGGCGGAGAAAAGCGTAATGAAAACAATTATCAGAATATAAGTTTATCGGTAAATCAAGAGTTACCTTTTTTAGAAGGTTTGTCTGTGAAAGGATTGTTCAATATGAACCGTAAAGATACACATAGTAAAAATTGGGGATATCCTTATGAGTATTATGTATATGATGCGGCTAATGATAAGTACAATAAGTCGGAACTTCAGACAGATGAGGAGTTGTCCCAATCGTCTAAAATAAAAGCTTATTATACTGTACAGGCATATTTGAATTATGCGAACTCATTTGGTGACCATAATATTTCGGGACTCTTTGTTTATGAACGTCGTTGGGGTGGAACCAAACTTGATTATAGTGCTCGTCGTGTAGGCTTTGATGTTTTGATTCCCGAATTGAATATGGGTTCTAAAGATAATCAGTACAATTCAGGTACTTCATCTGCTGAGGCTCAAGACGGTTTCGTATTTCGTGTTAATTATGATTATGCACAAAAATATTTAGTAGAGCTGGCCGGACGTTATGACCGTACTTACCAGTATGCTCCCGGTAGTAGAGCTGCATTCTTTCCGTCTATATCGTTAGGATGGCGTATTTCTGAAGAGTCGTTTATGCGTGATATAAATATTATAGATAATTTGAAATTTAGGGTTTCTTATGGGAAATCGGGTAATCCGGTAGGTAATCCTTTCCAATGGAGTCCTACTTACACGATAGGTGATGGTTATGTATGGGGGACGGGAACTCAGACGACAGTTTCGGGATTGTATGAAAGTGCAGAGCCTAATCCGTATTTGACATGGGAAAGTGTATTGAAAGCTAATGTCGGATTTGACTTGTCAATGTGGAACGGATTGTTAGGAGTAGAGTTCGATGTATATCGTGATTATCGGAAAGACAAAATTATTGTTCCGACTGATGATTTCCCTACTGAATATGGTATTAAACCTTCTCAATATAATGCCGGAAAGGAAGAACGTTATGGAGTGGACCTTACTGTTACCAACCATACGAGAATAAATGAAAATTTCTCAATTGATAATTCGTTCGTTTTTGGATTTTCTCGTGATAGACAGATAGATATTGCCGAATCGATGGGAACCTATAGTATTCCGCGTTTCAGACGTACCGGTAAATCTGCATCGCAGTTGAGAGGATATATTGCCGAGGGATTGTTTGCCAGTCAAGAAGAAATAGATAATTGGGCATATCAGAGTGCGTCGACTCGTCCTGGGGATATTAAATATCGTGATATAAACGGAGATGGGAAAATTGATAATGAAGATGAAACTGTTATTGGTCGTACCCGTGTACCGGAGATTATGTATGGCTATACGCTTGGTATCAAATTTAAAAATTTTGATTTGAACTTATTTTTACAAGGTACAGGACATTCTGATTTTTATATGGGGCAGGATGCCAGCGGTTCGTCTGACCGAGGAGTACGTTTCCCATTCAAAAATGACAAGCCTCGTGAAGACCATATAAATTCTTGGACGGTAGATAATCCTAATCCGAATGCTAAATATCCGCGTTTGTCTACGATTGAAGGTATGAATTATACAACTTCTTCATTTTGGGTAGTAAATACGGCATATTTGAAATTGAAATCTTTGGAGTTGGGATATAATTTCGAGCAGCGGTTGTTGCGAAAAATTCATGTAGATAAATTGAGGTTATACCTGAATTTCTATAATCTGTGGACTATCTATTCGGCTATGCCGAGAGATTTTGATGTGGAAAACCAAAATTATAATGCTTATCCACAACAGTTTATAACTTCATTGGGTGTTAATATAACATTTTAACAGGAAAAGATTATGAAAAAGATGATGATATTAGCCGTAGTCGGGGTAGGTATTTTATTTAATTCTTGTACCGATTTTATGGATATAGAATCCAGGACGGCAATTACAGATGAGGCTGTTTGGTCAAGTAAATCGGCCACCGGGCTGTATGTGAATGAAACGTATAATAAAACATTGAAAGGACCTTTGTATTGTATGGCTAAAGGAATTCGCGATTGGTATTCTTTTGACCATGCTTGGACGGATGATATGGGTATTTCGGGATTTATTTCATTGTCGGAGTTCAGTTTTACGGCAGCTACGATTCCTGAACCTTTCAAAAGTCGTTGGGATGCCCTTTATGAAAATATTCGTAGGACAAATCTTGGGTTGGAGAAAATTGCAGCTTCTGAAGTATTGTCTGAGGCTGAAAAAGAGCGTTTCTTGGGGGATATGTATTTCCTTCGTGCTCTGAATTATTTAGAACTTTGGCGTTTTTGGGGTGGAGTACCTTTGGTAAAAAAGGCTTTGAATAAAGAAGTTGATGATATTTATTATGAGAGGAGCACTTCGGAGGAGACTATGAAATTTATTATAGAGGATTTTGGGGAAGCTGCCAGACGCTTGCCTAAGCGTTCGGAACTTCCAGCAGAGGAGTATGGTCGGGCTACTAAGGGGGCGGCTGTAGGTTTTCAGGCTGTAACTTATTTGCATGCAGCGGGAGTAATCGATGCTAAATATTATGAGGATGCAGCTAATACAGCAGATATATTGATTAATGGAGAACTAAAAGGTGAGTATAGGCTGTTCCGGGAAAATGACGGAGATCCTAACGAGAAGTCTACAACAAAGAAGTTGAGTAAAAAGGCCGAGAATTTTGCCAATTTATTTTTAGAAGCGTATGAAGGTAATGAAGAAGTAATTTTTGACGTGCAGTATAAAAATCCGGAGCGTCATCAGGAGGGATATCAGACTATTGCAGCTCCTGGATATCCGGGAGTAGGTAGTGATTATGGATGGGGAAATTCGAATCCGTCTCAAATGTTGGTAGATGCTTTTGAAATGCAGGATGGTACCCCATTTGATTGGAATGACCCGGAAAAGGCTGCCCATCCTTATGAAAATCGGGATGCCCGTTTCTATGCTTCCATATTGTATGATGGTGTTGTGTGGAAGGATTCGACACTTTCACTTAGCACTAATCGGTACGTTTGGGATGAGAATGATAGGAGAAAGTGGAAGAATGTAACAGATAATTTACCGAATGGTATGTATTGCTCAAAAGTAGAATGTACTAAAACCGGCTATTTTATCCGTAAACATCAGAATGAAGCTGTAAGTTGCGGTACAAAAAATAGATATTTGAACAGAGATGGTGAAGGAGGAAATCTCATTGTATTGCGTTATGCTGAAATATTGTTGACTTATGCGGAAGCGAAGAATGAATTCTCAGGACCAGATCAATCTGTATATGATGCTATCAACCATGTGCGTCGTCGTGCCGGACAACCGGAAATATCGGGATTGGGACAAGCGGAATTGAGAGAGCGTATTCGCAATGAGCGTCGGGTAGAGTTGGCGTTTGAGAATAAACGTTATTTCGATATTATGCGTTGGCGAATTGGAGACAAAGTCCTTGTAGGTCCTTTCTATAAGATGGAAATTACTTATCAAAGACCGGCAGAGATGGTACCTACGGCAGTTTCTGTACCGAGTTATAATCCGCGGGCAGTATATTTTACGAGAATTTTCGATTCGCAGAAAAATTATCTCTTACCTATACCGCAACATGCGATAAGTCGTAATCCCAAACTGGCAGGACATCAAAATCCAGGGTGGTAATAATTTATAAATGAAAAAAGGAAAGACTTATGAAAAAGTTGATATATATATTATTTGTTGCTTTATTGTCTGTTACGGCCGGATGCTCTAAAATCGATTATGAAATAAACGATGCGTATGAGACGGCAAATATAACAGGGATAACTATTTATGCAACAAGCGAAAATCCTGTAAATATTATCGAGTCTTTTGAGATAGATATGGAAAATGCTGTCGTTGAGGCTTTTGTCCCAGAAGGAACCGATTTGACTCATCTTAGACTGGTATTGACTATATCTACCGGAGCGACCATAACTCCGGCATTAAGTGGTTTCACGGATCTTTCTACTCCAAAGGAATATACAGTGATATCTCCGAATGGAATTAAACAGATGAAGTGGAGTGTCGTCGTTGCTGAAACGCTTCCTTGAAAGTGGAAATATAGAGAATAATGAGATGACTGTTATTAACAGATGTAGAATGTCATATTTTTATTAGTAGCTGTAGTTATGAAAAAAAGATATGTTGTGGTATTCATATTTAGTATGATCTCACTCTTTTATTCAGATGTTTTGGCCGAGTTGAAATACTGGCATTTTATAATGTATGGACAAAGTCTTTCAGCAGGAGCCCAATCGTATCCATTATTATCAAAAGGATCTTTGCAAAATACGTTTATGATGGGAAATCAGGTATGGTATAATTATGGAAATGTTGGGTCGAAGCCTGTAGTCCCTTTACAAATGGTTACAGTTGGGGGGGAACCTGCTGATGGATTACGCAATCGTCAAGCTGGAGTTCTGGCAGAATCTCCTTTATATGGGTTTATTACTCATTTTCAAAAAAAAACGAACTATAAATATAATAGTTTGGTTACATCTTGCGGATATCATGGCCGTACAATAGAGCAATTGTCGAAAGGATCTTCTGAACCTACTTTATATGGATGTTTTCAGAATGCAATTAATTCTGCATCTGTTGCTGTGAAAGCTCAGGAATCTGAAATAATGTGTCCTGCGATATTTTGGTTACAAGGTGAAAATAATTATTCAACTTCTTATCCGGGATATGTATCTGGAAGTTTATGTACAGATGATAAAGATGAATATAAAGAATGGTTGCTTCGTTTGAAAAATGATATGCAACAAGATATTCGAGATTTGTATTTGCAGGAAATTTCACCTATGTTTATTACGTACCAAACCGGAGGGCAGTATATTAAAAATAAGGAGCTCTCTATAAGTATGGCACAATTAGAAGCAGCGAATACTTATTCGGATATTGTATGTGCTGGTCCGGTATATCCAATGACAGATAGAGGAGGGCATTTGGATCCGAATGGTTACCGTTGGTATGGAGAAATGTTGGGAAAAGTTTTTTATAAAACGCAAATTGAAGGAAAAAATTTTTCACCGCTACAACCGAAAGCTATTTATCGTACGGAAAATCCGAATGAGTTGAAAATACAGTTTCAAGTTCCTGTATTGCCCTTAGTCTTTGATGAATATCTAGTAGAAAAACAAGACAATTATGGATTTGAATTGTATCTCAATGGACGTAAGTGTTCTATTAGCTCAGTTAGAATAGAAGGCGATTGTGTGATTTTGTCATCTAATTATTCTTTTGTAGGAAAAGAGATGAGTGTTTCTTATGCAGGAATGGGGACGAATGGGCATGGAAATTTACGTGATAGCGATGATTATTCGGCTTATTTGAATTATATTGATTTAGATGAAAAAAATGGCGATGGTAGTTATCTGTATTCTCGAGATGCGACAGAATCGACTTTACGACCTAGTTATGAACCTCAGGATAAAAATGGGATAATATATGGCAAAACTTATCCATTATATAATTTTAGCGTTTCATTTTATTATATCTTAGGAAAAGATGAAGATTGCCATTTCACAAGTATTGATGAGATATTGATAGATAAAGAGAGAGTTAATGTATTTCCGAATCCTACGACGGGAAGAATTTCGATTAGGGGGGTATCTCCGTATTCACAGGTAGTTTTATATGATTTGTATGGTAAGCAATTGGCTCTTACATCTGCTAAGGATATTGATTTATCATCTTATCATAAGGGTATATATTTTGTAAAAACGGAGAAAGGAATGATAAAAATTATAAAAAAGTAAATTTATGTATAATATAGCATATAAGGTATTCGGATGGGGCATTTGGGTTTTATTGTGTATTGGACAAGCCGGAGCACAAACGTTGAAGTATATTGATGCGGATAGGTTGCTTATGGTCGGTAAAGCAAAGCCTTCTGAAGAATATTTTCATCGGATCGATACGGCTTTATATAGAAATTTACCTCCTAAAGTGAAATATCTTTCTACGTTTTCTTGCGGATTGGCTATCGGCTTTATGACGAATAGTTCGGTGATTGCTGCTGAGTGGGAAGTAAAACCAGATAAACCATCTCCGAATTTATCTGCTATTGCACATAGTGGATTGGATTTATATATTGAGCGTAATGGAGTATGGGAGTTTGCTGGGGTAGGTAAGCCAGAATTGAACGGCACTCGTAGCAAAAGCATAATTGTGCAGGAGATGGACGATACTCCGAAAAAATGTCTTCTTTATCTCCCTTTATTTAGCGAAACTAAAACATTGAAAATAGGGGTGGAAGAGGGTTCTGAGATAGTGGCGTTACCGTATCCGTTTGAGAAAAGAGTCTTAGTTTATGGGTCAAGTATTGTGCATGGAGCTGAAGCTTCGAGAGCCGGAACCACTTATGTAGCTAAACTATCTCGGCGTACCGGTGTTGATTTTATCAATTTGGGTTTTAGTGGAAATGCTCGTATGGAGAATAGTATGGCTGATTGTTTGTCCGATATAAAGGCTGATGCTTATATTTTAGATTGTGTCCCCAATGCTACGGCTCAGCAGATATCTGAACGTACGGCTTATCTGGTTGAAACGATCCGGAACAAGCATCCGGAAGCTCCTATTATTGTCATGCAGAGTATTGCTATGGATATAGGCAATTTCAATTTAAAGATAAAAAGCGATTTACGGATAAAAGATGAAACTATACGAAATGAAGTAGAAAAACTTTGCAAAAGAGGTGTGAAAAAACTCTATTTCATTGAAGGAAAAGATTTGATAGGAAAAGACCATGAAGGAACAGGTGATGGTATACATCCGAATGATTTGGGATTCGAACGTATGGCTGCTTATTTAGAACCAAAACTAATGGAAATATTAAATAATAATGAATGATTGCAAATAAAATTTGTAATCAAAAGAAAGTAACCTATTGTCCTGTAAATAAGGAATAAAGAACAGGAAGATACGAAATAGAATTATAAAAATAAAAAAGAACCGATTTATGATGAGACAAAATTTATTGACACTGATTGCTTGCTTTTTTGTATTTCAGTCTTTTGCCTATTCAGTTGATGTAACCACATTAGGAGCTAAAGGAGACGGAATAACTGATAATACGGCTATTATACAAAAGGCTATAGATGATTGTTCTGCTCGGCAAGGGGGAACTGTGGAGATACCCGCCGGTAAATTTCTAACGCGAACACTCTTTCTGAAATCAGATGTAAACTTGCATTTGCAATTTGGTGCAGAGTTATTGGGAAGTACAGATTTGGAGTCTTATCATAAAGTGTTTCCTAATCTCAAAGGAAAAGAAACTCCCGCACTGATCTTTGCTCGGAATGCCCGGAATATTGCAGTGACAGGTTTGGGCACAATTAACGGACAAGGGGCTCATCCTAACTTTCAACATGGAAATGACTCTAAAGGTGGTCCGAGACGACCTAAAATAATTTACTTTATGAGTTGCAATAATGTACGAGTACAAGATGTAACATTACGCAATTCGGCGTATTGGACGCAAGATTATGAAAAATGTGATGGGGTTATTGTGAGAGGAGTGAAAGTATATTGTCATTCTAACTGGAATAACGATGGTCTTGACATTGATAGTCGTAATGTTGTGGTGTCAGATTGTTATATTGATTGTGACGATGATGCACTATGCCTTAAAAGTGATACCGATACACCTTGTGAAAACGTAACAGTAACTAATTGTGTATTGAAAACAAATTGTAACGCTATAAAATTCGGGACATCTTCATATAGTGGATTTAAGAATGTGACAATATCTAATTGTGTGATTGATAGGGCTTCAGAAGATCATATTCGTCAGTGGTATAAAAATTATCCTTGGCTTGGAACTAAAGATAAGACTGTGGTGGCAGGAATTGCTTTGGAGTCAGTAGATGGAGGATTAATGGAGAATGTTATCATTTCTGATATTGCGATGCGTGCTGTGCAGACACCCATATTTGTTCGATTGGGTGACCGCAAGAGGACTTTTTCTAAACAGATGAGCCGTATCAATGATGTGATGATAAGCCGTGTTGTCGCTCGTAGCGAAAGCAAGGTAGCCTGCTCTATTACGGGAGTTCCCGGAGGGGACATCCAGAATTTAACTATAAGTGATATAACATTGGTTACTGATGCAGAAGTAGGTAAAGATGAAATAAAAATGGAAGTACCAGAAGCAATAGATAAGTATCCTGAGAATAGAATGTTTGGCTCTATTTTGCCGGCATCGGGTTTTTACATACGTCATGCCGATGGTATTACCTTGTCCAATATAAAGATGATTACTAAGAATAAAGATGAAAGGCCGATGTTCTATCTTGATGATGTCAAAAATTTTGTACAGACAGGATGTACGTTTAACGGTGCTAAACCTACGTTGAAAAAGAAATGAGAAAGTTAAGTCTGTTATTCTTTTTTGTTTGTATTTCGTGGGTTTGTGTGGCGCAACCTATGAGACAAATGATACAAGTCTCGGTCGTTCCAGACAGTGAGACCTGGCTATATCCGTTAGGTAAAGATGCCTGTTTCACAATAACGGTGACTAAAGATGGAATTTTGCAAAAAGGGGTAGAGGTCCGGTATGAGCTGTCTCGGGATATGATGGAGCCTTTTAAGGAAGAAACAATAGTTTTGAAAAATGGCAAAATTACGGTAGATGCCGGTTCTTTGCGTACTCCCGGCTTTTTACGTTGTCGTGCGTTTGTGGAGGTAGGGGAAAAAATGTATGAGGGGAGGGCTACGGCAGGGTATGAGCCTCAGAGTTTGAAACCTACTACAAAGATGCCGGCTGATTTCCTGGATTTTTGGGAGAAAGCTAAACGAGAGAATGCAGATGTACCAATGGATGCCCGGTTACGTTTATTGCCGGAAAGATGTACATCGAAGGTGGATGTATATGAACTGAGTGTCCAGAATTTTCAGTATGGGAGCCGCATGTTCGGAATACTTTGTATCCCGAAAGGAGATAAAAAATATCCTGCATTGTTACGTGTGCCCGGAGCTGGAGTACGTCCTTATGAAGGACATATAGCAGAAGCTGAAAGAGGATATATAACGTTGGATATGGGGATACATGGAGTCCCGGTAACAATGCCGGCTTCGGTATATCAAGATTTGCGTTATGGCCCGTTGGACAGCTATTGGAATTTTAATTGGGATAATCTTGAGACGGTTTATTATAAGCGGGTATATATGGGGTGTCTCCGTATGGTCGATTACATATATAGTATGTCAAAATTCAACGGAGATTTGATTGTTTACGGTGGTAGCCAAGGTGGGTTATTATCGTTGGTAACTGCTGCATTGGATGATAGGGTAATGGGATGTGTTGTATTCTATCCTGCATTGGCTGATGTAAATGGTTATTTGCATGGTCGTGCAGGGGGATGGCCACATTATTTTAAGGAGAAAGATTATGCAGATGTTACTATCCGAAGAAAAGAAGAGGTTATTGCTTATTATGATGCTGTCAACTTTGCAAGGATATTAGATAAACCGATTTTTATCTCTTTTGGGTATAATGATATGGTATGTCCACCTACAACATCATACGCTGTATATAACAGTATTCTATCACCGAAGACGTTTATTCCAGCACCGGAGACCGAGCATTATAATTATCCAGAATTGTGGCGAGAAGCTTGGATGTGGGGAGAGAAACTCCTGATGGAGAATAAGAAATAAATGTTTAATTTTTATATACTTAAGTATCATGAGAACGATGAGAATGTTTAATGGTTTTAAATATTGGATGGTATCCTGTATTTTTTGTTCGGGAGTCTCATTCAATATGTGGGCTGCCGGTTTTGCTTCTGGTACAGGAACGGTAGAAGACCCGTATGTGGTAAGTACAGCCGACGAGCTGAATAGTGTAAGGGATAATTTGAGTGCCCACTATAAATTAGGTGCCGATATTGATTTGGCAAATTGGATAACAATTAATACTCCTGCGACAGGATGGGCTCCTATAGGAACAGATACATCACCATTTGTCGGAACTTTTGACGGAAATGGCCATGTGATAGAAAATATATGGATAGATGCTGATGCAGCTAATGTCGGGTTATTTGGAGTTATCGGTGGAGATGTTACCATACAGAAATTAGGAGTGATTGTTGCTGATGGGAAAAAAATAACAGGGAGTAGTAATGTAGGTATTCTAGTTGGGTTATCTACAGGTGTTGGAGGAACTAAGCAGACTTTGATACAGGAGGTCTATGTTTCAGGAAATGTAGAGTCGAAAGGTACACTTGTCGGTGGTATTGTAGGACGGAACAATAACCAACATATAACTATTACCAACTCTTACGCAAAAGGAAATGTATATGCTACAGCCGACGGTGTCGGTGGGATTATCGGTAGTTCGTATGGTGGATGTACGGTTCTTATAGAAAAGTGTTATGCATTGAATAATATAACAGTTGATGGTGGAGGTTCTACAGGAGGCATAATGGGTACAGTCAGTGCATCCGATGGTGCAGTTGCACAGATGGAGGCAACTATATCGAACTGTGTAGCTATTAATAAAAGATTGTCGGTTAAGGATGAAACGCCTAATCGTATATTTACTTGGGCAAAACAAGAGAAAATAACGTTGACTAATAATTTTGCATTTTCCGGTTGTACCATTAATGACGCTCCATTTTCAAGTAGCGACGCCAATGGTAAGAACGGACAGGATAAGAGTGCTGAAGAGTTGGCTACTCAGTCGACTTACACTAATTGGGATTTTGAAACTGTCTGGACCATGGGAAATGAATCGTTTCAGCTTCCGGTATTGAAGAATGTTTCTTTAACTAAACAGCCGGTGGATGAATATAATTTGGGAATAGAATCTGATAATCCGTTTGTAGATCTTGTACCTAAAGGTGGGGAGCTAAATGTAGTGGAGTCTTGTGGTGTTTCTAATAATGGACGAGATGATGTTACTGATTTGATACAACAAGCTATCGATGCTTGCTCAATGAAACAGGCAACGGTTGTGATTCCCAGTGGCCGTTATGCTATTCGGCCCATATTCCTGCGTTCCAATATGACGCTGAAACTTGAGGAGGGTGCCCAGTTAATCGGTAGTCGTAATATCGAAGATTATCGTGCTGTATTTCCTAATGCCGGAGCTATTGAAACCAGTGCATTAGTTTTTGGAAAGGGAATAGAAAATGTGAAGATAATAGGTAAGGGTATCATCAACGGTCGTGGAGATGCTCCGGATTTTGATTTTGGCAATGGAAAGGGTGATAGGCCTAAAGTTCTTCATCTTGTGGAATGTAAAAACGTTGTAGTTGAGGATGTTACTTTGCAGAATTCGGCGTTTTGGACAGCCCATTTCTTAATGTGTGACGGAGTGAAAATAAAAGGCGTGAAGGTATATAGCCACACTAATTGGAATAATGATGGGATAGATATTGATTCTAAGAATGTAGAAATAGAGAATTGTGATATAGATTGTGATGATGACGGTATTTGTATGAAGAGTGACCGGGGAATTATGGTGGAGAATGTAACAGTGAAGAATTGTACTATTCGTACCAATTGTAATGCCATTAAATTGGGAACAGCCGGTAAGACCGGATTTAGAAATATTACTTATACCGATTGTGTTGTAGAAAGAGCCAGTGAAGATAACTTCCGTAAACATTATGAGAACAGTAAATTGTCATTCTGTGGTATAACTCTTCAGGGACCATCTGTCATATCAGGTATAGCATTGGAATCTGTAAATGGTGGTATATTGGATGGTGTGAATATTTCCAATATACAAATGAAGGATGTACATACGGCTATTTTCCTGCGTTTAGGAAAACGTGAAGGTTCTGCACAGATGAGCCAGTTGAAGAATGTTACTATATCTAATGTTACAGCAACATGTGTTAGTAAAGTGGCCAGTGCTATTGTCGGAGTGCCGGGAGGAATTATCGATAATGTGCTGATTAAGGATGTCGAGATTACGTTGCCGGGTGGCGGTACAGTGAATGATGCTAATGCCAATGTACCAGAGCTTGTCGATGCTTATCCCGAATCTAATATGTTTGGTACCCCATTTCCTGCATATGGATTTTATGTGCGTCATGCTAATGACGTAAAATTTGATAATGTCAGATTCAATTTGACAAATGCTGATGCTCGTCCTGATTATGTATTTGTTGATGTAACCAATCATGAAGTAACAGATATTGCTCAGGTTCTTGAAGATAAAGATATTGTTATCACTACTGACGGCGGTCGTTTGAATATATCTTCCTATATCGAAGGAAATATCGAAGTGGATGTATTCGATATTTCGGGTAAGGTGGTTTATACTACTCAGCAGGTAGCTATAGGAGGTGTTACGATAGAAGTTCCTGAACGTGGAGTATATTTGGTTTCGGTCCGTACCGCAAAAGGAAGTATTATGCGTAAAGTGATGTGTATGTAAAGGATTAAAGGCGAGAGTGGAAAAGAGTGGGAAGTAAAGGGTGATACTTTGCTTTTCACTCTTTTTTGTTACGATTATCATTAGAGTTTGAACGGAGTCGTTATTTGATAATCATATTGAAAAAATGCAAGTATACAGATATCAGTTATTTTGGTTAACTTATTGGTAATTTGGAGGTAGATATAACAATTATATTGAAATTAACATAAAAAATACCTAAAAATTGCGATTGTTTCTATATGGAGTTGTGTGTAGTTTCGCACGTCACAAAATATAGAGAGAAAATGGGACGAGAAAGAATTATAGTTACTCTTTTCATATATATAATTTCCACTCTATCCGCGTATACACAAACTTCTTTAGATAAAGTTATTCTTAGCGGGAGTATAAGGGATGCACAGACGAAAGAAATATTGCCCTATGCTACTGTACAGATAAAAGGAATAAAAAATTACGCAACTGTTGCCGATGACGAAGGGAATTTCAAAATAACAGGAATACAACCCGGAGAATATGATATCTATTTTTCGTACATTGGTTATAAAAAACAGAAAAAACATCTTGAACTTAAAAAGAATCTTTATCTCACAGTCAATATATATTCCAGTAATCAGTTGCATGAGGTGGTTGTAACTGCTACTGAAGCAAGAGGACCTGTTACTGCTTCTATTATTGATCGTTCGGCTATGTCTCATTTACAACCGACCAGTTTTACTGATTTGTTGGAACTTTTGCCCGGAGGAATTTCTAAAGATCCGAATATGGGTGCAGCTAATACTATTAATTTACGGGAAACAGGGACAACCGATGCGAATGGGAATGCAACCAATAATCCCGATTATGCCATTACTTCTCTTGGAACACTGTTTGTAGTTGACGGGGCTCCGATTAATACGGATGCTAATTTGCAATATTCTCCATTGTCAAATACTTATTCTTCAGGAGATAACAACAATGCGGAAAATAAGCGAAATATAACTAATCGAGGTGTAGATATGCGGGCTATCTCGACGGATGATATAGAAAGTGTGGAGATTATCAGGGGTATTCCTTCTGTGGAGTATGGAAATTTGACCAGTGGGGTTGTCAATATTAAGAAGATAAGAAAGGCAACTCCTTTGGCCGCCCGTTTCAAGGCTGATGGATATAGTAAACTTGTTGCTGTAGGAAAAGGTTTTATTGTCCCAGGCAACCAGGATTTGATTGTCAATTTGGATGGTGGTTATCTTAATTCAAAGGTCGATCCGACCAATAAACTTGAGAATTATCAGCGTATCAATGCTTCAATTCGTCTTACTTGGAATTGGAAAAAAGAACGATGGGTGATGAGATGGGCCTCTGCATTTGATTATACGGGTTCATTTGATAATAGTAAACAGGACCCGGAACTTAATTTTGGTCGTATTGATGAGTATAAGTCCGTCTATAATCGTTCGGCTTTTACGAATAATTTAGAGTGGAAATTCCCGAAATTAAGTTTTTTGAAGCTGGTTGAGCTAAATTCTGCAGTTAGTATGCAAGTAGACCGATTGACACAAACCCGTTTGGTATCACCTCAACGTTATGGTTTGGCCCCTACGAGTACTGATGCCGGAGAACATGATGCCCAGATTTTGTTTTCTGAATATATGGCCGACTATTTGAGTGAAGGGAAGCCGTTCAATACATACGTCAAGTTGAAGAGTGAATTCAATGTGAATCCGGCCGGTGTGCGTAATAACATTAAAGTCGGTGGACAATGGGATTATACAAAAAATTATGGAC
Source organism: Gabonia massiliensis (assembly GCF_001403595.1). NCBI lineage: Bacteria > Pseudomonadati > Bacteroidota > Bacteroidia > Bacteroidales > Porphyromonadaceae > Gabonia > Gabonia massiliensis. The sequence continues at coordinate 1,334,485 of NZ_LN877940.1, forward strand.
GTGGCCAAGTATATGATTTAGGGCATCCTCTGTCTGCTGTGGGGGATTGGGATTCTCGTCCTCGGGCTTATAAGGACATTCCGGCAATACAAAATCTGTCTTTTTTCCTTGAAGATATGATTACCAAAAATTTTTGGAAAAATAAATTGGAACTTCTTGCTGGAGTCCGTACTAACTCTTTATTGGGTTTAGATGAAGCTTATTTGCTCAAAGGAAAGGTTTATTTGGACCCTCGTTTTAATGCTCAGTGGACATTTCCGGGGATAAAAATAGGAAAACATGATTTGGTTTTTGCTTTGGCAGGAGGCATAGGATGGACAACAAAGATGTCTACACTGAATTATTTATATCCAGATAAACGTTATAATGATATTACTCAATTAGCATATTATGATGATAAAAAACCGGTAGAGAACAGTCGGTTTACCGTCTTATCTTATATTCAAGACCAGACTAATTACAATTTGAAACCGGCCCGGAATAAAAAATGGGAGGTTCGGACAGATATCAGTTATAATGGCAATCGCTTGTCCGTCAGTTATTTTAGAGAAATTACATCATCCGGTTTCCGCTATTCTAATGTATATGCTCCGTATAGTTATAAAGATTACGATGAAAGTTCGATAATAAGCAGTGAGTTGCAAGGACCACCGATATTGGAGAACATTCCTTATTCTGAAAAAAGCAAATTGGATTATTACCGTCGTGCGGAAAATGGCAGTCGATTGGAAAAGGAAGGTGTTGAATTTCAGTTTACATCGCAACGAATAAAACCATTACGCACAGCAGTGAATATAACTGGAGCGTGGTTTAAGTCAGTATATACAAATAGTTTGCCAATGTATTATGCCGTTAGCGATGTCGTAGATAATGTTATTGTACAGGATAATTATATCGGTTTATATAATTGGAATGACGGGCAGATAAATCACCGGTTCAATACTAATTTTATGTTGGATACACAGGTCCCTGAATGGGGATTGATTTTTACATCATCAGTTCAGTGTGTATGGTATACCCAACGTCAGTTACAAAGAAAAAACGGAATCCCGGTTTCTTATATCGATGTTTCTGATGGAGAGTTGCATCCGTATACGGAAGAGTCTAAATCAGATGCTATTTTACAGCATTTGATACTGAATTATAATGAAGACAATTTTAGGCCGATGAAAATACCGATGGCTTTGTATGTCAATTTTAAGGCGACAAAAAGGATTGGCAAGCATTTGAGTTTAGCTTTTTTTGCTAATAAGCTGTTGGATTATACCCCCGATTACCAATCGAATGGTTTTACTATTCGGCGAAATGTAGACCCGTATTTTGGAATGGAATTGAATTTTACTTTATGAAATAATAAAAATACAATAAATATGAAATTGAAATTTATATTGTTTATCACTCTTTTCTCTGTTGCCTTTGTTTCGTGCCAGGACGAGATGGATGTGCCACGTACTACGACGGGAGTTACTATTGTGTATCCAGATAATGTTCAGGCTTTGACAATACTGGAAGAGACTCTTGTGTTTACAAATGTCTCGACAGGCGAAAATGTTACAGTTCCCGTAAATGAAAATTTCGATTTACCCAGAGGATTGTATAATTGCTCGTATAAGGCAGATGTTACTTACCAAACAACGTCAGAAGGTGCAACCAGCAATCCCGACGAAGGAGAAGCCGGAGACGACCATACTCAGGAGTCTGAGACTGTCATAATGCAGGGAAAATTGTCGGGAAAACTTGAGTCTGTAGAGATAAATAGCAATGAGAAATTAAATTTGTCTATAGAAACATTTTTGTTTAGTGATAAAGATGATTTTATCATAGAGGAGATATTTTTTACCGGAACGTTACGTTCGTCAGGTTCTCAATATTATGGAGATTCTTATGTCAAAATATATAATAATACGGACCATGTCCTTTATGCCGATGGATTAGCTCTTTGTGAGTCGAAATTCAAATCTACACAGTATTTCGATTATACCCCTGATATTCGGAAAGATACATTTACCGTATGGGCTATATATGTAATACCAGGGAGTGGAAAAGAACATCCGGTACAGCCGGGCGAAAGTCTCATTTTATGCGATACAGGTATAGACCACCGTAATGCTAACCCTAATTCATTTGACTTGAGTGCTGCTGATTTTGAATGGTATGATGAGTCGACAAAGCCATCCCATATGGATATTGATAGTCCTACGGTTCCTAACTTGGATAAATGGTATTGTTATACATTGAGTTTTTGGGTACTTCATAATCGAGGTTTCTGTTCGTATGCACTTGCTCGTATTCCTATCGACAAGGAGACTTATCTACGGGATTATTATTATACATACAGTTATACAATGTATCTGCCGGCCGGAACGTTTCCGATGCAGCAATCAGCTTATAAAATTCCGAATTCATGGATTGTAGACGGGGTTAATTGTAGTGTGGAGGCTGCGCGGGTTTGGGACATTTTGCCGCCGAATGTTGATGCTGGGTGGACCCATTGCGGAAAGATAGACCATGATAAGGAGCGTTACTTCAAGAGTGTACGTCGCAAAGTTGCAGGGTTTGAAAATGGACGTTGTATTCTTCAGGATACGAATAATTCCAGTGATGATTTCAATACAGAATGTGTTCCTTCTATTATAGAGCAGCAGGGTACGGCAAAAGATGCCCAGGGGACCAAAGCATCTACTGTAACATGGGATGGGGTTATGCCGAAAACTGAAAGTAATAAGTGAAAATGATGAGGAAAGAGCTAAATATAGTATTTCTTGTGATATTCGTTCCTGCATTTTTGTCTTCTGTATGGGCTGAAAAAAAAGATACAAAAAAAGAAGGTACTCCGGTGCTGCAACGAATAACCGAAAATTCCTCAGTATATACGAGTTTTTTTTCTTTGCCCTATAATAATCCTGTGATGAAATACAGAATGTATGATTATACTTTAAATGAGGTCTCAGTGGGAGGCGATTATAGGAATGAAAGTCTGCCTATTGTCGTGCAAATGGGGGATGGTTTTCGCTATGGTTTTGTAGATGTAAACTCTTTTATCAATAAGAGAAAAAGTAGCATGTGGGGGAAAGCGAGTTACCGGAATGGCATACAGAAGAATGTGAAATGGAATGAAACTTCAGATTATCTTTTACTTTATCCATATGTTATGGGTGATACATTGGGTGGAGATTTTAAGTCTGAACGATATTATTTTGGGGGAGGATATACTGCAGAAAGCGGTCGTTTTATTTGGGGGGTAGATGCTTCGTATAGTGCTACTCTTGGATATCGACAGGTCGATCCCCGTCCACGTAATGTAACAGGAGAGCTTGATTTTACTCTTGGTGCAGCTTTGACCGAAGTTGGTTATTACCGGGTCGGGCTTTCTGTAAATGCTTTTAAGTATAAACAGAAAAATGATATAAAGTTTTACAACGAACAGGGAAATGTGACTCTTTATCATTTTACCGGGATGGGCATGGATTATTATCGTTTTAGAGGGGAAAAGAAGGAAACGTATTATAAAGGGCATAGATTTGGAGGAAGTCTGAATTTGCTTCCTGAAACTAAAAGTGGATTTACAGTAAATGTATCATTTGATAATTTCCGTTTTGAAAAAATTATATCTTCTTTGAACGAATTGCCAATGGCCAAAGTTGATGAGTATACGTGGAAGGCTGAGGTGGGCTATAAACAGAAAAATGATAATCGGTTTTGGGGTATGAAAACCAATGTCTCAAATAATCACCGGAAAGGTACGGAAAATCTTTTTGGGGATCCGGCTAATGATATTTATCCCTTGATAGCCTCGGCTCAACAATATAGTAGCAAACAGGCGGAATATACTCTTTCCGGATTTTACGAAAGTGGTGCGTCTGCAAATTTCGGTTGGGCAGTTTGTCCTAATGTGGGATTCCATCAAGTATCAGTTCGTTATATTTACCCAATGAGGACACTGGATAATGACAGGCTCAACTCTTCTGCCATGGTGCGAATATGGAAACAGATAAGACGAGCTTTGTTGAGAGTTGATGGTCAGGTCCGCTATTCGGCATCGCTAAATTCTCAATTGCAGTTATCTGATATTGTAGATAAAAAGACATTGACGCCGTTATACTGTAATTATAGATTCTTGTCTACTGACTATATTTTTCTTCAATTGGCTTTGAGAAGTGATATTGCAATTAATAGACGTTGCGCCCTTTATGTTACGGCATATTGGCAACGTGGTTGGTATACTGATAAGGTATATACAGATGGAATATCAGCCGTAATCGGTGTTGCTTTTTAGTATATAGAAAATACCATATTTATTTAATTTTATGTAATAATTACCAATTATTAGGTATTTCCTTTGAATTCGTTTTGCACTTATTTTGCCCTTAGTATATATTATACATAAAAACTAATTTTTATAAAGGGGAAATAAATTATGAGGAAAATTTTACTGTCTGTTAGTTCTTTGTTGTTTACTGTTGCTGTGGCGGCTCAAACTGAGATAAACAAGGACACGCTATCTGGGAATTGGGCTGTCTTATCGGGAGGCCCTGGAATGGATATGGTAGGGC
>NZ_LN877940.1:1339138-1524157 GCF_001403595.1 Gabonia massiliensis
GGATATGGTAGGGCAAATATCCACAAATGATGAGAATGAGATATTTTTTACTCAAGATTTTTATAGCTCTGAAACGAATTTATGGACAGCTTATAATGGAGAAAAATTTAATGGTTATCCTTCTAAATCGTCTATACAAGTAAATGGTAATGCTTGTTTCATAATGCATAAGATTAATAGTGCAGGAGAAAGATTGCTTACGGTATATTCTGATTATGGATATTTTGATCGTTCGTCTTCATCCATGGTAGCTACTTCTGACGGAGGTGTTCTTTTGGCTTTAAAGATGAGATTGGCAGATAAGGGTCCCGACGCTGATGGAAAAAAAATAATGCTGAATCTACATACATCTGCTGATGATAGTTATGTATACACTATTGAAGAAAAAGATTTGCCGGTAGATAGCGAACATGGCTGGATTTATAAAGGTTATGTCCTTAAATTGGATAAAGATGGCAAGGTTGAATGGTGTAAAAATGTTTGGGCGGATTATGAGCCAGTAAAGGTGAATAATGTAAGTAAAACATGTTCTAATATGTTTGACTTTAATGGAGCAGTAGAGGGGCCGGACGGAAATTTCTATATTGCTGGTAAATTTGCCCGTCCTTTAAATATTGAGGGAACCGACAAAGTGTTTGAGCCGGATAATGTTCCAGAAAATTGGAATTATGATTATGTACAGAATCCTGTAGGAGACTTGTTTCTTCTCAAACTTGACGTTGAGGGTAATTATAAATGGACAATGACCCACAAAGACGGGAGTTTTGTCAACCTTGAGAATCCGGTGAATATGGCTGTTGATGATGAGGCGGTTTACTTGATGGGATATATGAACGGTAGTTTAACGGAAGAACAAACTACGACGTTTGGAGATAAGGCAGTTCAGGTTCCCAACGATCGTTCTCATTTGTTTTATATAAAGGTAAATTGCGAGACGAATAATAATGCTACCGACGAGACGGTTGCTGTTGAATATGCCAAATTATTGAATGGAACGAAAGATGCAGCAGGAAGACAGAGAATCAAACCGATGTTTGTAGAAGTGGCCGATGGAAAGATTATATTAGGAGGTTCATTTACAGGTAGTATCAACAATGGAGACACAGAAATACTCAAAAATTCTGTAACTACAAATACATTACATGGATATGTAATAACAGCTTCTGCCCAGACTGGAAATTTTGAGGCTGCAAAAGAAAACTATTATAAATTGGGTATTAGCGAAACAGAGAGTGCTCACCTTGTAGGTGACAGCATCTATGTTTCGGGCTATACTCTGTCGTCTGGGGGATGGCTGGTTTCGATGCATAAAGAGACTCTTGCAGAAGGCACATATTATCAATTATTTACCGGAGGTGGTGCCAGTACTGGACAGGGAGGGGCACTTGTTGAAGGAAATAAATATGTAATGTTCGGTCGTGGAAGGACAACACCATTTGTAGTAAAGGGCTTGGAGCCGTTGAGTAGTACCGAAAATAGTTGGGATGTTCTTGTGTGTGGATTCACATTGCCAAATGTTGAGATACCAACAGGGGTCAATTCAGCAGTATCCGATGCTGATACATTTGTGGCATATGCTTCACAAGGAAAAATTGTTGTTAAAGCGGCAGAATCGTGTCTGGTCAATATTTATAATGCTGCCGGACGATTGATGAAGAGCTTCCGTGCAGAATGTGGAAATATAACAATCGATATGCCACGAGGATTTTATATTGTAAATGGTAAAAAAGTTGTTGTTTACTGATAACAGCAAATTATTTTTAAATATAAGTAATCTCTTTTTCAAACAGAAGGTAGGTTGTGTCATTAGGGCATGGCCTATCCTTTTTATATGGAGAGATAGACGCAGTCTTTTATACCTATTCATAGGTATAGGCGTATGGTTATTATCATAATATCTGGGTATTTCTATACTGCTAAAAGGTGCATACGTTTGTAGTCAAATACAAGAGTGGGATAGATAATAAATGTAGTTATGCAGTTAAGTAAGTAAAAAACAATTTTATAACACTTTTTCTTCCATAATAATAAGGAAAAACAGGGATAGTTTTTGGGTATTCGGGTACTTAAAAGCTTTTCCACTGTTTTTTTATCAGAAGAAGGAGAATAAAAGACAAAGGAATAATAATTTAAAAATATAAAAGAAATGAATGGTTTTAAATTTTTTGGCGTTACGGCATTATTATCTGTCGCATTATTAAGTACCGTATCTTGTGGAAATAAATCTCAAAAAGATGAGAATAAAGGTGTTACCGAAGATGAGCAGACTGTTGCAGTCTTGGATGTAGACTCTTTGCTTTCTAATGCAGAGGCTTTGACTGAACAAACCGTAGATGTAGAGGCTGTATGTACTCATATTTGTCAACATGGAGGAGGAAAGATATTTTTAATGGGAAGTGATGACACCCGTACCATTCGTTGTGAGGCCGGAGAAGAAGTCGGGAAGTTTAGTCAGGATTGTGTGAACAGTATAGTACGGGTAACCGGAGTATTGAAAGAACAACGTATCGACGAGGCTTATTTACAACAATGGGAAGCCCAGTTGGAAAACAATGCTGATGAAAAGCATGGTAATTCTTCTGCCGGTTGTAGCAGTGAACAAAAAGCCAGACAAGAGGAGGCTGCAAATTCTACGGAAGAACGAATAGCCAATTTTAGAAAGCGTATTGCTCAGCGTAATGAAAAGGAAGGAAAGAATTATCTTTCTTTTTATTATATCGATGCAACGGATTATAAAATTGTAAACGAATAAATTGTATAGATGGGCAATTGGGCAAATACTGTGCGTCGGTGGAGTCGGAATATACATAGGGATATATCGTTTCTCTTTTCAGGTGTACTTGTTGTGTATGCTATCTCTGGGATTGCGCTGAACCATAAGGACAGTTTCAACTCAAACTTTGATGTAAAAAAGAGTGTATATATTGTGGGGCAAGCTTTACCGGAGCAACAAGACATAAAGAAAAAAGATGTTTTGTTGTTGTTGGAAGAAATAGGGGAGGAAAATCAGTATACTAAGCATTATTTCCCGGAAAAAGGGTCTTTGAAGGTTTTTTTGAAAGGAGGTTCGAACTTGGTAGTAGATATGGCTTCCGGCCACGCTGTATATGAAAAGGTAACTCGTCGGCCTTTTTTCAGTGCCATAAGCCGGTTGCACTATAATCCGGGTAAGTGGTGGACAACTTTTTCTGATATTTTTGCTATCTCTCTATTGGTTATTGTCCTGACCGGTTTTCTGATGATGAAAGGTCGTAGAGGGTTGTGGGGAATCGGGGGGATAGAGTTGTTAATAGGTATAGCCATACCATTATTTTTTCTTTTCTTTTGGTAAAAGATAATTAAACATCATATACATGTATATGGAATCTGTCATAGAATGTAAAAACCTGACTCACTATTACGGTAAGAGGCTGATATATGAAAATCTTAGCTTTAGTGTACCTCAAGGGCGTATCCTTGGGTTGCTTGGTAAGAACGGGACAGGAAAGACGACCACAATTAACATATTAAGCGGTTATCTGAGACCTCGGTCGGGAGAATGCCTTGTTTTTGGTGAAAATGTACAGACGATGAATCCGGCACGTCGTAGGGATATAGGCTTGTTGATTGAGGGTCATGTACAATATACATTTATGAATATTTCTCAAATAGAGAAGTTCTATTCGCAATTTTATCCGAAGTGGAATAAGGATGCTTATTACGAATTGATGGAAAAACTGAAGGTAGCTCCGGGACAGCGTATTTCCCGGATGTCTTGCGGACAACGTTCTCAAGTTGCGCTCGGCCTTATTTTAGCCCAAAATCCGGAATTGCTTGTTCTTGATGATTTTTCTCTTGGATTAGACCCGGGATACAGGAGATTGTTTATCGAATATCTTCATGAGTATGCTAAAGCAGAAAATAAAACTGTATTTTTGACTTCGCATATCATTCAGGATATGGAGCGTCTTATTGATGACTGCATTATTCTGGATTATGGGAAGATACTTATACAGCAGCCTGTGAGTACATTGCTGGATAATTTAAGGCGTTTTACATTTACAGTCCCTGAAGGATATTCGTGGCAAATAGCAGATGATAAGTTTTATCATCCTTCACTTATTCGTAATCATATAGAGACTTATGCTTTTCTGAAACAGGAAGATGTAGAGCAGGAACTAAGGGAAATGCAGGTACCTTATACGGAGTTGAAATGTGAAAATGTCAATTTAGAGGATGCGTTTATCGGGCTTACCGGAAAGTATTAACCGTAATTAGTAAGGAGAATCAAAATGCTGAAATCAATACTTTATAAAGAGTGGATAAAGACCCGTTGGTATTTTTTGTTGGCGATACTTGTTTCCATCGGATTTACAGGTTATAGCCTATTGAGAGTAAATAGGGTAATAGGTCTCAAAGGAATGGAACATTTGTGGCAGGTAATGTTGGAAAGAGATGTGATATTTATCGATTTGCAAATGTATATTCCCTTGATTATCGGTATTCTGCTGGCAATTGTACAATTTGTGCCTGAAATACAACAGAGCCGTTTGAAGCTGACATTGCATCTTCCTTATCCTCATTATCGTATTATTGCTGTAATGCTGCTGTATGGTATATTGGTCCTGTTAGTATGTTTTGTATTTAATTTTATCTTTATGTCGGTGTATTTTATCGGAATATTGGCGGGAGAATTGGTGAAACATATTTTGATGACAGCTCTTACGTGGTATATTGCAGGATTTACCGGCTATTTGTTGACAGCTTGGATTTGTTTGGAGCCGACTTGGAAACGTCGGATATTGAATATTGTTATTGCAGTCTGCGTGTTGCGTGTATTTTTTCTTTCGGCAGTACCTGAAGCTTATAATAGTTTTTTACCTGTACTTATCGGTTATACATCGCTTACTGTATTATTATCTATGTTGTCGGTATATCGTTTTAAAACCGGACAACAGGATTAACCTTCTGAAGTAATTGAATTAAAAAAAGAGACATCATGATACGATACAGTAGATTATTGCTTTATTTTACGATAGTTGTATTGTTGCTATGGATATTGCCTTGGATGTATAATTTTTTGACAGCTCGGGCTAATAAGACACCTTTTACTTTATATAGTAGCGTTATCGATGATTATGCAGTACTTCAACCTTCGGATAAAGGTGTTGTACGAAAGGATTTGGGAGGAAATGTATATTCTGAAAGCGAGTTTGACAGTATCTTACCGATGTTTTATTATCGGCAATTGATTGCTGATGGTCGTTTGCCGGAGAGAATGAAAGGTGTCGAACTGAATCCAAAGGTTATTCAGACCGAAAATTTTATTTTTCGTCATTCTCCAGATGAAAGTAACAGGCCTGTTATCGGTCTCTATCCTTTATTGGAATCCAGTTCTGGAAGGGTAGATTTGGTCATGCCAGAAGATGTGTTTCATATAGATAATGACTGTATTGAGTTTATCGATATCAAAAGCAATTGTGTCGATGAGAAAAAAAGCCAACTTTTTACAAAGGCTTTACAAAAGAAAGGTTTTATTTTCCCAGCTCGTATTATCGCCGGAAATCCGACTACACGTAAAGATTATGATGAAGGATACCTATTGATAGATAAAGAGAATAACCTGTTTCATATGAAGCAGGTGGTGGGCCGTTCTTTTGTTCGGAAAATAGATATTCCGGAAGGAATTGTTATCAATCATATTTTTTTGACCGAGTTTAAGAACCGCAAAATTCTGGCTTTTCTTACGGACAAACAGAATCGATTGTATGTCCTTCTTACTAAAAGTTATCGTTTGATATCATTACCGGTGACACAATTCGACCCTACTCGGCAAAGTATATCTGTTATAGGGAATCTTTTTGATTGGACGATAAATATATCGGATGATAATGGTGATGAGTATTACGCTATTGATGCACGGGATTATGGTCTCTTGAAAAGGATGGAGAGGCCGAATAATACTATTTCGTTATCGGAGAAAATAGGAGGGTATATATTCCCTGTACGATTAACATTTACCTCACTAAAAGATAAGTGGGTAAAAGCACGATTTGTTTCTGGAAGTTTCAATTAAATCTCAGAGTAGTTGATATTATAAAGAGGGAAGGGGAAGGGGTGTGTAATCTTGTATTCCCCTAACAATCTTTATTACCGTTCGTAAAAAGTTACACACAGACAACGATTTACGCTTACACCGAGTTATTTTTCGGTTTTTATTACACACCCCGATTTTTTTGTTTCCTCAATGCCTTTTCAATGTAAAACGTATAGTTTTAGCGTTTACTAAATCCTCATGAGAAATGAAACGGTTTTTCAAATGTTTGCCGTTTACTGATATTTTGTCTACATAGATTGCGTCTGCCGAAGGTCGTTCAGTTTCGATTACCAATGTCTTATTTGAGTAATATTTATTATCGAGATGAATGGTAATCTTGTCAAAAGTCGGTGACGTAAGAATATAGCGTGGCAATCCCGGGCAATCGGGATAGAAACCCATCATACTGAATACGGCCCATGCTGACATAGTTCCTGTATCATCATTGCCGGGTATGCCTTCAGGTTTGTTACTGAAGTATTTAGCAAGTAGCCGGGATATTTGGTAGTCGGTACGCCAAGCTTCTTTATTTACGTAACAGAACAGGTAGGGATAAGTAATGTCCGGTTCGTTGGCCGGGTCATACAAGTTCTCATCGAAAACTTTTTGTAGCTTTTTGACAAAAGCATTTTCTCCCCCCATCAAGCGCATAAGGCCTTTGATGTCATGAGGTACGTAAAAAGTATAGTTCCAGGCATTACCTTCATGAAATCCGGGTGATGGTTCGAAATTGAGTCCTTGCATCGGGTCGAATGGAGTATAGAATTTGCCGTCGGGTAATTTGGGGCGCAGAGTCCCGAAGTCTTTACAGTAATAGTTTTTATATCCCAAGGAGCGTTTGGCAAAACTCTTTGCATCTTCGTCATAACCGAGTGCTTGGGCAAACTGAGACAACGCGAAATCTGCAATATAATATTCGAGGGCGTGAGATACCGAATTATCGAAAGTTTCGCGTAAAGGTACGTACCCAAGTGCTGTATAATCGTCATTGTCGGTACGTAAAAAATTATCTTTTCCGGGTGTATTTGCTGATTTGAGCATGGCTTTGTAGGCAGCATCTGTGTCAAAGTCACGAAGGCCGCGGAGCCAGGTATCAGCAATCATAGCTGTAGCTGGGTCACCGGACATAGTGAGTGTCTCATTTCCGTAAAGTTCCCAGCGGGGCAACCATCCCCATTCTTTATACATGTCTATCAAAGTACGTATCATGTCGAGTTGCCGGTCGGGAAATGTAAGTGTCATAAACGGGTGTACGTTGCGGAAAGTATCCCAAAGGGAGAATACAGTATACCGATTGTGAGAGGTAGAAAGGATTTTATTGCTTTCCATGGCCGGGTATTCTCCATTTACGTCTTGCAAGATATTGGGATGGATAAACATGTGGTAGAGTGCTGTGTAGAAAATGGTTTTCTGGTCATCGGTACCTCCTTCTACTTCTATACGGGAAAGAATATCGTTCCATTGTTGGCGTGCTGAGAGGCATACCTTATCGAAGTCAAATCCTTGTTGTTCACATTCAAGATTTTCACGGGCATTTTCTATGCTTACGAACGATACGCCTATCTGCACTTGTATTTGTTCTCCTGGTTTGGTATCATAGCTAAAATACAGGCCGATATCGTCACCAGACATTTCTTTGGTATATTTCGAGTATATTTTATATTTTCCGTTGTCGGGGTCCCACTCTGCTTCTACACCTGTCATCGGGCGTTGTTTTTTCCAGTAACCTGATTGTTGCGGGGTTTTGTCTGTACGAATAACGAAGTATATGGGAAATACTCCTTGGCGGTTGTAATAACAGAATCCTCCCATCAGTTTACATCCTTCGTATTCAGTGGCATTTACTTGTCGTATGGTAGCACCGCTTTCATTTGTGAGGCCTTCTCCCAGATTGAGCAGTATATGACTTTTACCTCCGGGATATGTGAACCTAGCTATTGAGGTACGTAATGTTGCACTAACTTCTGTGTCTATATTGTATTTTAAAAGATGGTTACCGTAGTATCCAGGAGTAGCTTTTTCACGAGTATATTCGCTTCCATACAGATGGTAGTCCACTTCCAGTTCTCCAGTAGTAGGCATTAGTAACAAGGAGCCTAATTCGGGGCATCCTACACCACTGAGGTTTACGTGAGAAAAACCTGTAAAAAAACTGTTATGGTATTCGTATGGGGTAGACCACCAGCGGGCATCTTTGTCATAACGATTGTCAGGAGAGCCCATGACGTTGAACGGTGTGACAGACATGAAGCCATTGGGGCATATTGCTCCCGGATTGGTTGTCCCGAAATTGGTAGTTCCAATAAAAGGGTTTACGTATGAAACCGGGTCGGCAGCCCGTACAATAACTGGTAGTAGGGCTGCCGTTATCCAAAAGGTAATCAGATTACGAATGTGCATAAGCTGTTCAGATTATGGATGTTTTTTTAGTAAATTCTATGATTTCGGGAATGTAGCCGAATGCCAGGCCGGTAACGGTATCGGCACAACCGTAGTAAATAGCGATGCGTCCTGTTTCCTCGTCGTGCAATGCTGCACATGGGAATGTTACGTTAGGAACGTCGCCCGTACATTCGTAGATGGTTTGGGGTGAAAGCAGGTATGGTCCTGAACGGAATTTGACTTTCCATGGCTGGTCAAGGTCGAGTAGGGCAGAACCAAAGCTGTAAACAAACCCGTTGCAGGAGGCTAATACACCGTGGTAAATCAAAAGCCATCCTTCCGGTGTCTCGATGGGAATAGGCCCTGCTCCGATTTTAGTACATTGCCATGCACTCTCTTCGAATTTGGCAGGTGACATTACATGACGATGACGTCCCCAGAAACAAAGGTCGGGTGATTCGCTGTAGAAAATGTCACCGAACGGAGTGTGTCCGTTGTCGCTGGGGCGACTGAGCATTGCGAAATTACCGTTAAATTTGCGAGGGAAAAGGACTCCGTTACGGTTGAATGGCAAGAATGCGTTTTCAAGTTGATGGAATGTCTTGAAATCATTTGTCCAGGCGACACCGATAGTGGGCCCGTGATATCCGTTACACCAAGTTACATAATAGCGGTCTTCGATAAAGCAAACACGCGGATCGTAACCGTATACCCATTCACCGATTTCTTTATCATCGCATTCAAATTTCAGAGGTTCGGGGTTTATTTCCCAATTCATAGCGTTTTTGCTGAATCCTACGTGCAAACGCATACGACGATTGGTGTCGTCACAGCGGAACACTCCTGCAAAACCGTCTCCAAAACGTACAACGGCACTATTGAAAATGCTGTTTGAAGTGGGTAGTAAATTGCGAGGAATGATAGGATTGGCCGAGTATCTCCAAATTACATCTTTGCACCCTTCGGGACGGGGCTCCCATGGCATTTCTGTCTTCATATTTATTACGTTAGTTAAGTTGTTAAATGGGTTGTTTTATGATTTTCTGTTTATAATAAATTGTTTTTATTATCAGGGACTGTCGAAGGTTCCGTTTTATCCTTTTGCCGTATCTGTATGGGAAAAGGGTACGAAATAAGTCATTAGGAATGAAGGTATAGTGGCTATCATTACAAAAATGAAGAAGTCATGATATCCTATCCAGTCACATACCGTACCGCTGAGTGAGCCCGGAATCATCAGTCCCAGATTCATTATTCCGGAGGCAAAAGCATAATGAGCCATTTGATGTTTGCCCGGAGCTATCTGTTGCATCATGAAGAGTGTGAGACCTACGAATCCGAATCCATACCCGAAATATTCGAATGCGATGGCTCCTGCAATCAGTGCCGAATTTTCAGGTTGATAAAGGGCCAGAAATACATATACGACAAATGGAAGATTGAAGATACAGCAGAGTGAGAATAATGTTTTGCGTAGTCCGAAAGCTGAAATATAATATCCTGCCAGTATCGAACCTATAACGAAAGCTACAGCACCAAATGTTCCATAATACAGTCCTATTTGTTGTTCTGTCAATCCAAGTCCTCCTTCGGAACGTGCTGCTTTCAGGAAGAGAGGAACGATTTTCATTACAAATCCTTCGGCAAACCGCTACAGGATGATGAAGAAGATATAGTAAGTAATATGTTTTTTGTGAAAGAATTCGACAATGACATTCCATAGTTCGTGCATTTGTTCTTTTGCGTTGGAAGAACTTTTGATTCTTTTTCTCGATGGGAGTACCCATATATGATAAAGACCGAGGATAATCATGGTAACACTACATACCAGCATTACTATTCCCCAGGCATTTTCATTGGCGATTTTCACGATGTCAGAGGATGCTCCCGGCTCTCCTCCGAAATAGTTGATGAGATAGCCGGCGAGATATACAAAGCCTCCGGAAGCTACTACTTTGGCAATATTGTAAAAGGCTCCTTGCCATCCGATGTATTTGGCTTGGTCGGTTTCCGACAGTTCTGTCATATATACACCGTCACAAGCGATATCATGAGTGGCTCCACTAAAAGCGATAATGGCTAATAATGCTATTGATATGGCAAAAAACGAAGGAAGATGTAACGAAAAGGCTACGACAGCAAATGTTATTCCGGTAACGATTTGCGTGGTTACAACAAAGAATTTCTTTGTACGGTACATTTCCAAAAGAGGGCTCCAAAGCGGCTTTAGTGTCCAGGGGAGGATAATAAGTGAAGTCCATAATGTGATTTGGGCATTGTCTACTCCTAAACCTTTATACATTAATACAACTACCATGTTGAGGACTACAAAAGGCATACCCATGGCAAAGTAGGCTGAAGGTACCCATTGTATAGGATGGGCTGTTTTTCTGTTGTTGCTTGTGTTTTCTTCCATTGTTTTTTGTTATTGTCCGTGCCCCTTTCTTGGAAGAAGGGGACACGGAGTGTCTGGCATTATTAAGTAAATAGACAGGAATTGTTGATTATCTTATGATAATTTCGTCTGTAAACAACCAGCCACCAGGAGTACCGTTAGATAAAGCCTGGTAGCGGACATAACGAGCTTTACTTGTGCCTTGCCATCCAAAGTTTTTGAATTGAAGTGTTTCTTCATCAGGAGAAATGTCATTGTCTATCGTTGAGAGAGTATCGTAATTCTTACCGTCAGAGGAGACTGATATTATGACTTGCTTGGGCATCCATACATATGGTCCTTTGAGTTGCATGAATTCGGCAGTAACTTCTTTTATGGGAGTATTTTCTCCTAAATCTATCGTTACGTCGAAGTCACAAGCTATAAATCCTTGCCAACGGTCATCATTATACATCCAGCCGCCACGAATACCATCGACCAAAGTTTTTTCTCCAGCCGCGGAATATTGTTTGCTGTATGGGTGCGCATATATAATTTTCTTATCTCGTGCCAGATGTTTTACAGGCTCGAACGATTCGGGCTTATCTCCTATTTCCTTGTCAAGCGGAAACGGATTATAACCATGAGCCTGTAAAGTTTTTACAGCTTTCAGAGCCCGGGAATGGAAATTGTTCCAATCTTTTTTATCAGCAGGAGACCAACCTACCTCGGCAAGGGCCAGGATACGGGGATAAATCATATATTCTGTATGCTCATATGTGGGCATATATTCGGTCCATACATTACCTTGTACGCCTAAGATAAGTTTTGCTTCTTCAGAACTGAGCGAATCGGGTATCGGTTCGTAAGAATATACTTTTTCTAAGGTAAGGTAACCTCCAATAGCCATTGGCTGAGTTTTGGGGGCATCTTGGAAAGCATCGAGATAACAATATTTCCCGGGAGTCATGATGGCATGGTTTCCGGCTTTTACCGCTTTTATACCGCCTTCTTCTCCTCTCCATGACATTACAGTGGCTGTGGGTGATAACCCTCCTTCTATGATTTCATCCCAACCGATTAGTTTACGGCCGTGGTCATTAAGAAATTTTTCGATACGGTGTATCATATAACTTTGCAATTCGTCCACTCCCGACAAACCTTCATCAGCTATCCGTTTTTGGCAACGAGGACATTGCTCCCAACTGGTTTTAGGCGCCTCGTCACCACCGATATGGATGTATTCGGAAGGGAACATATCCATAACTTCAAGTAATACATTTTCGAGAAATTCGAAAGTCTTTTCCGTACCTATGCAATAGTCGGCATCTACGTATGGTGTTCCTGAGCAGGAAAGTTCCGGATAGGTTGCCAATACTTCTTCCGAGTGTCCGGGCATTTCTATTTCGGGGATGATAGTAATATGACGTTCGGCAGCATATGCGACAACTTCTCTGATATCTTCTTGGGTATAGTATCCTCCTACAGCTCTGGGGTCATCCTGATTACAGAAAGTTCGTCCACTTACCCACCATTCTTGGAGATTGTCGAATGGTCGCCATGCGGCAAATGAAGTGAGGCGAGGGTATTTCTTTATTTCTATTCTCCAGCCTGCCCCATCGGTCAGATGCCAATGAAAACGGTTCATTTTGAAATATGCCATGGCATCTAATTGTTTCTTTACAAATTCTTTGTCAAAAAAGTGACGGGAAACATCAAGATGCATTCCTCGATAAGGGAAACGGGGGGTATCTTCTATGGTTATGGACTTTAGAGTTTTACCATTACCATTATCGAGCATTTGCAGTATTGTCTGTGTTCCATAGAAAAGGCCGGCTTCGCCTCGGGCTGTTATTACGATTTTATTTTTATCTATTACCAATTTGTAGGCTTCATCGCTGGTAAAAGTAGAATCATTGCTTAGATTTAATATGATTGTATTTGACTCGTCCGGTGTATCTATAAAGGGGTGAGAGGCGAGCGATGTGCCTTCGAGGTAATTGGCAAAAGCCATACATCCTTCTTTTGACATATTAGTATAAATATTGGTTGACGGGTTTACTTCGAAGTTTCCATTATGATATTCTACCGATTGCGGGGCCGGAATCACAGAGAGCCCTTCTTGGCGGGCACAACTGATACTCGTTATGAGCAGAGTTGCGGAGAGTATGAACCCGTATATATTAGATTTTGTCATAGGCATAATTTCTATTTGTTGTTTCGTAATTTTATGATATATCCCAGCCCGGATAAAGGGCTGGGTATGAAAATTTATTTATCAATCAACTGAAATTTCATCAACAAAGAGCCATGCTTTTTCTCCTTTGGCTCCATGCCATGCGGGGATTTGTGAAGTTGTTTCTATGACTATTCGTATTTTCGAAGCCTGGATGGGTGAGAAATCGCAGCTGTATTCTCTTAATCCGTCTTTGTCTTGGACTTTTGTTATTGGTATATCGAGTTTCCCGACTTCTTGCATTTCATTGTTCCCTTCTGCTGCGTAGACGGTTATTTTTGTCGGAGGAAATATATATTCAGAGTATTGTACGAGTGTACCAACTTTTACACTGCTTATTTGCTGGGGTTCTCCCATATCAATGGTGGCATCTAATGGAGTATCTTTAAATCCGAGCCAACATCCGTTACTGTAGTTAAAGTCTCCTCGTATTCCATCAGTCAGGATAGTTGCCCCGTTATAAGTGTATTTTTCATTGGGGGCATTTTTTAATGTAGCAAGATGCCCGCTTGATTTACTGAATTGGAACGGTCTTACCAGTGTTCGGGTTTTCATATTGCCACGGACAACTATCGCTTTAAGGATACATGAATCTTTGCCGGGCACGATTTCTATCGGTGAGGTATAGCGCATGCTGCTCTCTGTAGGTTCTGAGCCATCGAGGGTATAATAGATGGGATGGTTTCCTTGAGTGCGCAATGTGGCTTCTATGCAATCTTTTTCTCCGTTTACGAGATATTCTCCTTTGACTTCGAATACATGTTTGGCATAATTTAATCCCATTACATCATAGATAGCGATAGATTTGCCCAGGTTATCGAGGAACCGATCATAATTTTTGTTTTTTACTTGTGTCCATTGTACCTCGCTTAATGCTGCCAAACGGGGCAATATCATATATTCGAGATGCTCAGGAGTAGCGATGTATTCCGTCCAGAGATTGGCTTGTGTACCGAGTATTAATTTACTTTGTTCTTGAGACAAAGTGTCCGGTACGGGGTTGAAGTTATATACGAGTTCTATCGGATTATTTCCACCAATAGCTAAGGGTTCGTTTTGGGTATCACTGGTCTGGTAATAATCGAAATATAAAGGCCCGGTCGGGGTCATAATAGCTTGATGCCCTTGTTTTACAGCCTCTATGCCTCCGGTAGTGCCGCGCCACGACATCACAGTAGCGTTTGTTGCCAGGCCCCCTTCCAGAATTTCATCCCATCCGATAATATTACGTCCGTGCTTGTTCAAAAATTCTTCTACTCGATGTGTCGTATAGCTTTGTAAATAATGTTCAGCCTTACCATGTTCATCGTCTTTAAGACCGAGCTGACGGATACGGGCCTGGCAGGCAGGACATTTTTCCCACCGTATTTTCGGACATTCGTCTCCGCCGATATGAATATATTTAGAAGGGAATATGTCTATTACTTCGAGTAGAACGTTTTCAATGAAATTGAATGTGTTTTCTTTACCTACACATAATACATCGTCACGTATTCCCCATTGTCCTGATACTTCGTACGGGCCTTCGGTACAACCCAACTCGGGATAAGCGGCCAGTGCAGCCATCATGTGCCCCGGGAGGTCTATTTCGGGAATGATAGTGATACCCAGCTCAGCTGCATATTTAACCATTTCGCGCAATTCGTCTTGTGTATAAAATCCTCCGTGAGGGGTAGTGTCATAATTGTCCCATTCTTTTCGAATCATCGTTTTATGACGGATACTACCGATTTCGGTAAGTTTGGGATATTTTTTTATTTCTATACGCCAGCCCTGGTCATCAGTCAGATGCCAGTGCAGTGTATTGAGTTTATGTACAGCCATCACATTGAGGATGCGTTTTACTTCATCGAGAGGGAAGAAATGGCGGGCAACATCCAGATGTAATCCCCGATAGCCAAAGCGAGGGGCATCATCGATATTGGCACAAGGAATTGACCAGTCGGCATTTGCTACTTTTTCATTTCCGTAAATTGCTGCCGGGAGCAGTTGTTTTACCGTTTGCAAAGCAAAACGCAAAGCGTTTGGTGCTGATACGAAAATTTCGATTTTATCGTTATTTATGTTTAGCCGGTAAGCTTCCGGAGCTAAAGATTTATCGAGCTTTATGGAAAGCGATTTTTTCCCACTTTCAGTTGGAGTGACAGTGATGGATTTTCCAGATATTTCATTGAAATGGGTAGCAAAGGCCGAAGCAATGTTGGTCATTTCGTTCCCACATTCAGGGGCTACGAATATATTAGTGTTATCGTCGAATACGAAACGCCCAGGCAGTTGTTCCATGTTGTTTGGGTAAGGTATAAGTTCATACCGGTTTTTTTCTACCGAGCATGATAGCAGGCTTATGCCCAGCACTGCGATTGCAAGATGACGCTTGATATTTTTCATAACTGTTCTGATTATTGTGTGTTTGTTTATTGTTTATATTTATTGTTTGGGTGGAGTATTGCCCATTTCTATTTCGAGTTGTCCGCCCTTCATAATATCACTGTGCATAAAGAAGGGGGATTCGAGCAAGACACCGTCGAGGCGGATATTTTGTACATATTTGTTCGTTCGAGAATTGTTATGGGCAATGATTGTAAATTTCTTTTTATCCGGCAGATTTATGGTGACTCGGTCGAAGATGGGGCGTCCGATAGAGTAAATCGGAGCACCTGGGCATACTTGATAGAATCCCATTGCATTGAGTACATACCATGCAGACATTTGTCCGCAATCCTCATTTCCGGATAGACCGTTGGGATTATCAAAATATTGAGTATATAAAATCGTGTCTACGAGCTGTTGTGTTTTCCAGGGCTGGCCTATATAATTGTATAAGTGCACTATATGGTGGCTGGGCTCATTACCGTGAGCATATTGCCCTATCATTCCCGATATATCGGCCGAAACCAAAGGTCCATCGATAGTGGAGTCGGCAGTGAAAAGAGAGTCGAGCCGTTCGGTAAATTTTTCCTGTCCGCCTATCAGTTCTATGAGACCTTCTATATCATGAGGAGCAAACCAAGTCCATTGCCATGCTGTCCCTTCACAATAGTCGTCGTTGCGATGGTCAGAGTAACGAGGATTGAATGGCGTATGCCATTTTCCGTTTATATCTTTGCCTCGCATAAATCCCGTAGATGTATCATAATAATGTTTATATCCGTTTGCCAGAGTTTTATATCGCTCATATGTTGCAGTATCTCCGATAGCTTGTGCCAGAGTTGCGATACACCAGTCGTTGTAGGCATATTCCAATCCTTTGGCTACGGATTCGTTTTCCTTATCGTAGGGGATGTAACCGATTTTGTTCTTGTAGTATTTTGATATAGGCATCAGTCCTCCAATCATCCGTTTCGAAGCAATGATACCTGTTGTATCATATTCTGCGCTGCGGAGGCACGCTTTTAGTAGTTCTTGCCCATCTATTTTATCGAATCCTTTCATATAAGCATCTACAATAACGGGGACAGCATGATATCCAATCATTGTTGCCGTATAGTTACCGGCCAGCTCCCACATGGGGAGAATGCCTCCTTCTTGATATTTTTGCATCAGGGACATTACCAGTTTGTCATTCAGTTCCGAGTCGATGATAGTGAATAGAGGGTGTAATGCTCGGAATGTGTCCCATAATGAATAGACAGTGTATATGCTTTCATCCGTTTCTGCACGGTGAATCAAGCCATCTATTCCCCGATAGCGGCCGTCTATGTCGGTAAATAGGCTTGGGTGTATAGCCGTGTGATACAGGGCTGTATAGAAAATTTTTTTAGATGTTTCGTCGTTGCTCTCGATCTCAATAGTTTTCAGATAGTTATTCCATTCATTTTGGGCTGCGGTAGCTATACTGTCGAAGTTCCAAGATGGGATTTCTTTTTCAACATTTTGACGAGCTCCATTTATATCTACTGCGGAGATTCCTACTTTGACGAGTACTTCTTCATCATTTTCTGTTGCAAATTGCAGTAGGGCTTTGGAACGGTTCATGACAAAAGGTTTCCCTTCACGTTCTGTATTTATCGGAGTGTCGATAATTTTGCAGGTAAACGGTTTTGAGAACTTCATATAGAATCCGATGTCTTGTTTTTCTGCCCAGCCTTTGGTCTGTTTCCATCCGACGATTTCAGTATCGCTAATTTGTTCGAGTTCCATGTTTGCATTTTCCTGTCGTTGCAGACTGTAATCCAAGTCTACGATGAAGCCGGATTCTTTATTTTCGGGAAAACGATATCTGTGCAGGGCAGCCCGTTTGGTAGCCGTCAATTCGGCTTTTACATTATATCGCTTCAAATGTACTGAATAATATCCCGGACGAGCTTCTTCTTCTTCGTGGGAAAAATCCGAGGCATAAGCTGTTTTTTGGCTGTCATATCCCAAATATTGATATTCTTGTTTTCCGGTAGTCGGCATGAGCAATATGTCGCCATAGTCACCGACTCCTGTCCCGCTTAAATGAGTGTGGGAAAATCCGTTGATTGAATTATCTGAGTAGTGGTAACCGGAGCAGGCGTCCCATTGGTATATACGGGTGTCAGGGCTTGGTTGTATCATGCCGTGTGGTAATACCGGACCGGGAAATGTGTGTCCGTGGCCTCCTGTCCCGATAAACGGGTTTACATAATCGGTATAGAAAGCGTTCTCTCTGGCCGAATGAGTACACCCTGCAAGAATCAGTAAGGCTAAGCCTGTCAGTAGTTTCGTTCGTTTCATATTGCACAATTCTAAATCAGTTATATCATTTTCTTTGTATATAATGTTTATCCCTTATCGGGTAATCATGATTTTCCGGGTAATCATTTTACCATCAGATAGTTTTATTTGTATCGTCATAGGGAAAGAGGCATTGTTCCTGAATGGGATGTCGAAATAGCAACTGTTTGCCCGGTGTTGTCCGAGGATTTTCCCATCCATATTATATAGTACGATATCTTTTATGACTTTATCTGAAGAAAAATGCAGATAACCGTCCATGTGGTATATTACCATATCATTTATGTTTGCCTTTGTAGTGGATACCGGAGTTTCAGGCAGTTCTATATAAGGTTCCCCGAATGGTAATATTTCGTACAGATTCGGGATATTTTCCCTATTCCATTTAATTTTTATGGCTATAATGTTTTTCAGGTCCTGAGTGTCGATGATAGTACAGAAAGAGTTTATATTTCCTTTTTTTATCCACTCATTACCATCATATACGGATATTTCTGGCAGGTCGTAAGCTGTGTCAAATTCCGTATCTTGGTAAATTTCTATGCTGTTTATTGAAATGTTTTCAATGAAACGGTGTTCCAGATAACCTGCATCTACCGCTTGATAGCAAGTCGAAAGGTCTTTATCTGCCAGAGCTGCAATCTGCAAACCGTTATTATCGGATGTTTGAGTCAGTTGTTCGGAAGTTTCGGATTTGAATTCTGCTACTTGCAGCCAGTTTTGTCCTGCAATGCTTTTAATGGAAAAGCGTACATAGCGGGCATTGTATCCGTTTGCATTGCAGGTAAATGTACGGTTATAGTCTATATTTCCGGCAGTGAATGTGGCTACTTCATGCCACGATTGGTTATCTGCCGATACTTCGATGGCTGCTGTACCTGTCGGCTGGTCTCCTTCACAGAAAGTTATGCTTATTTCATATTGAGGAAGAGCAGTAGGGTAAGTAAGCAGAATATAATCTCCGATGGCCTGAGCTCCATTTTTCCAGAAGAAACTTTCGTCATTTCCGTCCGTAACGTTATTGATGTTATAGTTTTGGTAAGTGGCCATATTAGTAGTGACAGATGCTTTTGCATCAGAAGTTGAGATAATGCGGTCTACCGTAAATCGTTCTGTTCCGATAGCCAAGGTCTTTTCAGAAGTATTTTTTATACGTACGTAAGCGACTTTTGTCTGAGCAAGGGGTAGTATCGCTTGAGCCCATTGTTTCCCGTTTTCTGAATATTCTACCGTTAAGCCTTCGGCAAGTTGCTGTTCGTCTATACTGATATTTTCTAATCTGCCCCAATAGATGCCGATATACTCGTCTTTTTCAAGTTTTATGTTTTTCAGTCCGCTTAGGTATATTGTATTTGTTTCTTCGTTTATGTCTGCTCCTTGCAGGTCGTTCAAGCATGAGATTATTTGTATTTCATCTTTTGATGGCCATAATCCGGGTACACTGTTGCCGAGTTTCTCAACGAGAAAGTCTACGAATGGGCGTAAGTGGCTTTCAGCAGGTTTTACTTCATAGTACTTTTCGCTGGTAGAGGTGCCGTATCCTTCTAAAGCGCTGACTAAATATGCTGAGTCTGTGCTCAAGCCGCCATATAAAGATTTTAGACGTAAATATTTCACCCATGCTTCGGAGCGTTGCATTTCGTTTCCTTTCTCCAGCATGTCCAATGCATCAAGGGCAATGGAGGTTATAGTCTTGAGTTTGGCGTTCCAACAACGAATGTCCTCATACATCAGGCGGTAATCTCTTTTTTCACTATTTTTCATGGTTTCGATAATAAGACATGCTTGATTGAGTTCTTCAAGTTTGGCCTGTAGTTGCTTCGTTTCTACAGGCATTTGTCCGGAGGAGAAATGTTCTATGAAGTTATCGTAGAGTTTTATCATGTCGTCATCTTCGACCAGAGTGTTAGAGTAACGGGCAAAGCATTTTAAAGCTGTGGCAGTTTGTGAATCATTGGGTGCCAGACGTTCAAAAACATCTTCCCAATTTTGTTCTACGTCGAATGCTGAAGGGTTCCATCCGTAATCGGCTCCTCCGAATAGGGCGATTTTGGATGCCTGAGCTTGGTTCATAGGATTCATAACTAACCCATGAAGAGAATTTATCGGCCCTTGCGGGTCTTCAATAGTCCAGTGGGTAGTCATTTTACGCATGTAGATACGGTCATCGTGATCATCGTTTACCGGGTTATTCCACCACATTACCGGGTTGCGTCCTACCCGATTGCTCATGTCTGTTATAGAAGAGGGACGGATGTTCGAAAAGCAGTCATAACCGGTAAATGCAATGACAACTTCACTGTCGACATTTTTTAAGTCATATAGTGTAGATGAAGCTCCGTAATTAAGAGCATAAGCTGTAGGGACGAAGAATAGGGGGGATACATGTTCTTCTGTGTCAGAAGTATTGTTGTATGTATTACGCAGTCTTATTTGTACTTCGTTGGCTAGGTGGGCCTGCATATTACCGGATGGAGTATAGGACATATCATCGATGAAAACACCGAATCCTCTGACTCCGAGAGTGTGGAGGTGTTCGAATTTTGTCATCAAAGCGTCTATGCCCTTATTCATTTCTGTTGTATTAGAGAAACTGATACCTTGTTGAAGTCCGGGGTGGGCAGCCCAAATGAAGTTGACGTTACAGTTTTTGGCAGCTTCAACCATTCTGCGTAAATCATCCTGGGTAATCAGTCCGAAAAATTTTTGCTGTTCGGTAAGAGAAGTCGGATAGTTGTCCCGCCAGTTTCCGAGATGGTAGGGGTCCGATTTCGGTCCATATATGAAAACGTTCATTTTGAATCGTTTGCAAAACTCGAAAAGGCTAATGCGGTTATCAACTGAGTAAGGATGGCCGTAGAATCCTTCTACGATGCCTCTATATTGTGTGTGCGAATAGTCTTCAAATGTAATTTGGCGAAGGGTCTTATTCCCGGATTGTTCGAACATTTGTTCGAGGGTTGCAAAAGCATAATATGCTGAACCTTCGTCATTTCCAACAATGACAATGTCTCCGTGAGGGTGTATGTCATTTATTTGCAGAAGATATGGGTCGAACTTGTTTTCTCCTTGCTCAAAAACGGAAACCGGTAAGTTGTGGGTACCAATGTATTCGTCTATGGTATTGTTTGCCCCTTTGATACCTAAAAAAAGATTTGATTTTGATGAGGAAGGTTCTGATGAAAGTGAAATGGAATATCCGGCATTTTTTAGGACTTCTTTCATTCGATTTATAATGACGGATGTAATCCCGTTTTCACAAATAACATTGATTTCATCGGTCAATGTTATTGAATTTGGGGTTTCCGTTACTCTTTGAGGTGTCGGATATATGGTATATGATTGTGCATATATCGAGGAGGACAAGATAAATAAAAAGACCAATATTTTAGAAGTGTTTCTCATCGTAATTGAAATAAGTATTTTTATTTTTCAGTGTTTGGAATATGATAATTGGATATTCCCCTCCTACTTCTTTCAAAAGAAAAAGATTATTATCTTTCTTTTTATTATTTAATATTTTTAATATTGTAATCTTATATATTATTTTTTTATTCTCAGAATGAGTTAGCAAAATTAATTTTTTTTTATTGCTTAACAAAAAAATATTGTTTTTTTGGTCAATACTTTTTATTAATTTTTCTTTTGAAAGAAATAGAAGGGGTGTTTATAGTGGTTTATAATTTCTTGAAACGGATGATTGATTGATTTCCGTCCAAGGTTATTTTAGCAACATATATACCGGTAGGTAAGCTATTCAGGTCAGTAACAGTTTCGCTTGTACGACCGACTTCAGTCCCTAACATATTATATATAATGGCTGTTGCACCATTGGTAATATGAAGAATGTTGTTGCTGAAGTATGAGCTTTCGGTCCGTATATTGTTGATATCGGTATGGAGGGTAAGAGTGACGATGATATCCATGTCTTCAGTGACGGTAGTTTTTATTTTGTAGATACCGTCTACATTAGTTACCAAATCTGTATCTTCCATGTCTATAGGATTATTGTTGATTGTTACAGAAGAAAGTTCGTAGTTTTCTTCGGGTGTAACGGCAATAACTATAGGAGTATTTTCAGCTACGGTTTCACCGGATGTTATGGTTACATCGTCGTCTTTGTAAGCTTGGATTGTCCCTTTTCCGCTAATAGAATAATTGATAGTGTAAACGGTTTGTTTCTCAAATGTGACCATCAGGTCGATGGGGGAGTTATCTACTTTGAACGTATTCCCTTCTATCGGTCGGTCGTTAACGGTTATGCCACTTATCAGATAAGCGTCTTCGTTTGTATTCAGAACTTTGAGGTTACTGTATGTTTTTACCGGAGCAGGGGAGTTGCCGATTATTTTGCCGAATCGGTGTATTTCGTAAGTGGCCCCGTCTTCTGGAGTATTATAAGATACATCTACTGTGGTACGGCCATTGGTCTTGGCAATAGCGTCGGCAATAGGGAAATTGTTATTGCTTAGAGTCCCGTTCTTGCGGTAGTATGCATCTTGGTCTCCGGCTAAATTTTCGATTGTTGTCGTTTCGGCAGCTTCCGGCAAATAGTAAGCGACCAGGCCTTCAGGAATCTCGGTGTAGCCATACATAGAGGCTTTGATTTCTTCAGCGGATAGGGTCTTGTTCCAGACTTGTACCTCTTCAACTTTTGAGGGCATTTTGTTGTATTTTGAGTCTCCGATTGCAAAGTCGCATTCATCATAAAGGAGAGCCAGACCTCCATCTTCTACATTTTGAGAAAGGACTTCTTCGCCATTTTTGTAAACTTTGAAGTTTTTACCGTCATTACTGGTTGCCAAAGATATGAATGCGAATTCCCCCGGATAAAGTGTTGCTTCTGATATGGCGGCTTCATTGACACCTGGGCATGCTGTTGAGCTTCCATCCCATTTGCGGTACCATACTGTAATTTTGCCTTCTTTCACACCGATTCCATAAGAACCTTCTACAGCCCATGTGATACTGTTTTGAACATGTCCCATAAAGGTTCCGTTGTAACCCATGGGTGAAATCCAGGCAGAAAATGTGTAGTTACGAGAGCGTTGGTCGCTTGCTACTTGGTCACTGGTACTGTTGTGTTCTCCTAAGACAGTGTCACTGAAACGCAGCTGGCATTCTTCATCACCATAACCGGGTGCAGACATCAACAATCCGTCTCCGTCGCTGGCCAGTTCTTTGAATGTTGCAACAAAATTTGCCGTACTATTTACTGTAAAAGTTTCGCTGGCATATATATTATCATTATTTGTTATCGATACTAATTCATAGCCGGTATTAGGAGTAGCTGTAATACTGAGAAGTGTTCCTTCTGATACTTCTTCTCCGTTTGTAATAACGGTATTTCCGTTTTTGATGCTCAATTGTCCGTTGGTAGCGGAGAAGTTGATTGCATATTTTTTGATTTCTTGTTTTACTGTGATTTTGAGGTCATAATATGTTCCTTCTGTATAAGAACCGTTATAGGTCCAATCAGCTTCTGTTGTACCATTTACTGTACCGAAAAACATCATTCTTAGTAAATAAGTTGTACCTTCTTCGGCTGTTTGGGGAATGGTAATGCTTGGGAGTGTCCCGTCTTCGACTTTAGTTTCTGTATCTTCTGTATATACGAGTATGCCGTTTGTAGCATCCTCATAAGTCGTTTGTCCAGGATTCCCACAAAGAATGAGTCGAGACATGTCTTTATTTTCATTCGCATCGGAGAACACAGCGAATCGGCCCCAGAAAGTGTTTATTTTTATAGAAAAATCTATTTTAGTTCCGGGAGAAACAATAAGTTCCTGAGCCATCTTTCCTGTGGGAGTTTTAGGAATGTTGATGTTCTGCAAATCTTCCAATGCTCCAGAGGTAGTGAACGATACGATGTTTCCTACATTTCCTTCTTTGGGAAGTGTAGGTGCTTCATATCCTTCTAAAGGAGCAGCTTTTGCTGTCATACCCCATATAAAAAGGGGAAGAAGAAGTAAATAAAATTTTTTCATAATAGGAAATTTTAAATTTGATGTTTTGTATATATGTATAAAAAAATAACACATCTCCCTTTCTCCTCATACAAAGAGGAGATATACCGCAACCATTTTGATGAATAATTAGATATGAAGATTTATATATCGTTCATTAAAAACGGAGGGTAGGAGTGTGTTATAATTATTTTACTCTTACAAATATTTTAGGGATTATATTTATTTATTGCACATCATCGAAGTTAAGAGTGACTGTCCCTAAATTTACATTATACCCCGCTTTTTTTATGATTTGTACGGTATAGTTTTCTCCATCTTTCAGATGTGACGACGGTATGGGAATACGGTAAGTTTGCGTATCGGCATCAAAGTTTGTCGTTACGAAATTTGCATTCCATCCTTTGGTGTTATTCCGGTATGCAACGGCGTATTTATCTCCTGTTACCACTTCGTCAAATGTGATATTGATGTAGTAATTACCGCTTTCATCTTTGGAGAAAGGTTTATCGGAATAAACGAATGAGAAGAAGTCAAACTCAGCAAGGTCTTGTGCCATACCGTAATTCCAGCGAGTTATCTGAAGGATGTATTTTCCACTTTTCAGTAGATTGGAAGTAAATCCGACATTCACGGCTGATGAAGAGCTGTTGTTTTCGTCCGCGGGAGAGACTATAGATATTTTTTGTTCCCGGGTAGCAGCGTCGAGAATTCTGAGAGAGTCGACGTTTTGCCCCAACCATCCATCTGCGTATACTTGTATTACCCCGCTATTTACCCTGCTGGTGACAACTGCATCTTCTTGACGTAGTTTCAATATTTTGCAATCAAATGTCCCTATTACCTGAGCCTGCTCATCCCGGCATACAAGCAATTCCCATTTGCCCTGCTTCCATTGGTCGGTGGAGTTATATCCCATGACGATGGTGTCTTTGTCATAAGTCCGTACGTCATCTACAATTCCGGTGTATTTGTATCCCCATTGCCAGCTCATCAGTTCTCCTGTTTCCGTATAACGGAGTTTTACTTCGTCGAGGTCTTGCATACCTTTGATTCCGTATTTAAAATTTGCCATAGATACGACGGTAAATTCTCCTCCTATATTAGCCGTTGCCGGGTCATAGGTTACCAAATTATCGACAAAAGTATAATTCGGTACATCTACTTTATATTCCTCTTCACAGGCAACAAAACTCGAAGCAAGAGCAAGAATGGATATATACAGAAATTTACTTTTCATATTACTGTGTTTAAAGGAAGATGTTTTGCTCAGTTTTTATAACACACCCTTGTCCCCTCTGTTTTTAATTTATTTCCCCTCGAAGAGGGAACTTCAGGGTGTGTTATTTGTTTTAATTATCAATCTGATACAAACTCTTCTGTATCCGATTTATTTATTTTTGAGAAACCACTTTGAACGATTTCAGGCATTTACCGTTTTGTGATACTACCACGTAGTACATTCCGGAGCCATTATCGATAGAAAGTGTACATATTTCGCCTTTGTCTGCTTTGTAAAGTTGTCCGGTTACCAAACGACCTTGAGCGTCATATACTTTGATGTCGTAGTTTCCATCCGCAGCAAAACGAAGATTTACATCTTTCACAAAAGGATTAGGATATACATACATGTTTTCAACGATTTCTTTTTCTACACCTGTTTCTTCAGCTTTTATTTCAAGGTAATCGTCAAAAGTTTTGGTTGTAGTTCCCCATGAGTTGGTAACCTTTAATGTTACAGGATATTTCCCTTGTGTTGCATAGGTTGCAGTGGCGACATTTTCGTCATCTGTAGTATGGGTGGCTCCTTCAAGAATCCATTCTACCGATTCGAGACGGATATTTGAGACTCCGGTAATGAAAGGTACCCCTAACCCAACGGTCGGTGTTTCCGGTTTTTCTACACTTCTCTCGTTTTCGGTAGTAAATTGGCCTATGTATCCGTAAGGTACAAGTGTACTGTTTTGACCTTCGTTCCTGAATGCCTGATTGCCTTTTCCGTCATCTTCCATATCTTCGAATTTGAAATAACCCTGTAAGCCTTCAGGTGCCAAGAAGTATCCACTCATTGCCTCTTTTACCTCTTCTGCGGTAAGAGACTTGTTCCAGAGTTGAACTTCGTCGATGTAACCGTTAAATCCTGATGTGTTGTCGAGAGCACCTCCAATGTAAAAGTTAGCATTCCATTCTTTAGGACCGGAACCTTTTGATGTGGTACTG
Source organism: Gabonia massiliensis (assembly GCF_001403595.1). NCBI lineage: Bacteria > Pseudomonadati > Bacteroidota > Bacteroidia > Bacteroidales > Porphyromonadaceae > Gabonia > Gabonia massiliensis. The sequence goes on from NZ_LN877940.1 coordinate 1,365,091, forward strand.
ATAACTTCGTGTCCGTTGATATAGAGTCTTATATTTTTGTTTTCTTTTACGATTGCAATATGATTCCATACACCGGATGACAACGGATAATTTTGGCTGATACCGTCTACATCGTTATTATGTTCATAATTAGCTGTACCTGCAGGAGGAGCATCGAATGAAATAGAGATTTCGTTTTCGAGATTTCCGTTTTTAAAGTCAGCAGGTCTGATGACACACCACATTTCTCCCCATACTTTTTCTGTCCAAGTACCAGAGTAGTTCTTGTTTACTTTTTGAGTAAGAAGTGTACCTTTAGCTCCATGTTCGAATTTGTCTGATTTGAACCAGAAACAGAATGTGTTGTTTGTATGATTGTCTAATATCTGTTTATCAACGTAGAACATACTTGGATTCAAGATATATGCTCCTTGGGAAACCGTAGCTGGGCTGTCCTGATAAGTGGTTCCGTCGTTGAATGCCGGAGTCAAAGTTATTTCTTCATTTGTTTTTGGCTCAGCAGGATTGGCGGTATATCCCTCTATTTCGGGCATACGGCCTGTTTCTTCGGGAGATATTAATAGGCAACCTCTAGTCATTGTGCTTTCTTCTCCGGTAATTACTTCTACATCGTAAGTTCCCAACTCAGAAAGCTTTGTAGTAAGGGTACGAACTTCTGTAGCCTTGGCAACTTCATCTCCGGTAATAGCATCGGTGATAATAATGGTAGAAGGTGCGTGGTTCGGGTCGTCAAAACCGATAGTGAATTCTTCATTCGGTTTTATAATCGGTTTATTGATAGAAATAGTATTGATAATCTCTATTTCAGAGGTTTGTTTATCACTCCAGGTAATTTCGGAAGCACTTCCATTGAGTCCGATAGCACGTACACCGACCATATATTTTTCTGTATTTTCTACCGGTAGCGGTGCATCGATTACGTACGAAGCCCAAGAAGTCGTTGCTGTAAGTAAGGTAGGTTCGGAATCTTCCGTTTTGATATATACTTCATAGTACCAAGTATCTACATCTTCATTATAAGTAGGACATCCCGGATAGTTTGGAGAGATATCTTCCTTACCTTCATCAAGCATGCTCCAAGTCATTTTGAAATCTACGGCTTTATATGTGCGTTTACAAGGTGTAACGCTTACAATACGCGGAGCACGTGGAGTTTTGTTATAAGAAGCCGGAATCAACGATAGTTCGCCAATATTAATCTGATAGTTGGCATCAGTGTTTTCAAAAGCAAGTCCCATAGTAGCAATTACATCGTTGGCTTTCAAACCAAGGTCTGCAGCAGTAAATGAAATTGTATTCCATTCGCCGGCTTTGACGCTTTCAGCAGGAATAGTGTAATATTTGTATGTGTTTTCCGAGCCGACAAGACTTACTTTGAATTTGAGTTTGGGGTCTGTTCCGTTTTTCAACATGAAGGTGAGTCCGAATTTATCGTTTTCGCTTTCTACCGTAAATTTGGTTTTATACAGGTTTACTTCGGACTTTTGAGTAGCTCCGTGGAATTTGAGGCTTGAACCGCCATACCATGCTTCATTGAAATCGAAATCACAATTGATGGCATCTGCCGGGACTTCTCTATTACCTGCGTCTACCCACCAACGCCATGTCGGCAAATAGTCCTGCATACTGATATTGTACCATTTCTGATTGAATGTCACTTTTCCTTCTTTTTTGAAAGACATACCGTTTCCTAAATTGAAGCGGGTGATGAATGGCAGTTCTTGAAGAGTACTTTTGGCGTTAATAAAACGGGAATATCCGTGCCATTTTTTCAAGTCATTGTGAGAGGTGGTTACTTTTTCATTGCTTTCGTTGAGTGGTATTTTTTGTGCACTTAATACATTTTGTGTACCACCGGTAAAAAGCATTTCGAGTTTATCTTGGTAAGTATTTTGGATGGTCAATTCCGATGTACCGAATTCATTTGACCCGGTATATATTTGGCTGCGGTCATGAGCTCCCCATACGACAATTGACACTGGATATTTAGAAAGAACACCCCATCCGCCATTTCCCCATCCGCCATAGCCTCTACCTTGTTGGTCGAATCCAGCATATACATCAAATGGGGAACGCTTTTTTGATTTGGCAACATTGACAGAGGTCTGTAAAGAACCTTCGCTCCAGTTGTAATTCAGGAAATAAACATCAGTTACAGGATAGTTTAACGCATCGTTATGAAACCAATTGCTGTGATTGGCAGTTAGTGTACTACCACCGTCATTTAAGCCTCCACTGTTGGTCACATATCCGTACCAGTCAACATGGAAATGCCAGTCTTCCTCTTCTTTAGCAATGCGGTGGCATTCTGCAAGGAATTCTTGGAATTGGGTATTCAAATCGCTGCTAAAATATCCTTCTGGGTTAAATGCCATACCGTCGATACCGTAATATTTCATCAACTGTATCAGTTTCTTGGCATATTTGAATTTCCCGTTTTCTTTTTTACTTAGTTCGTAAAGGGGCTCTCCTGCAGGACTGGTCGGAGATACAGTACTTGCCCAATCGATAAAGTAATAAGCTCCCGTAATAACTCCGTTTTTGTGAGCTACATCATTGAATACACCCGGAGAACGGAACAGTTGTGATGATACATTGGAATGTACATCAAGATATTGCCACATGCTGAAATTATCGGCATCAAAGGTATAGCGGCTCATGGCACCCCATTGTTTGGTCATCTCACCGATAGGGGAGAACCAGCAAAGTTTTTTTTCATTTACAGCTTCTTCACCCGGAACAAGATTGGGGTTGGCTTGAGTAGCTGTATTGGTAATACGATCTTTTACCCGTACACGCGAAATGAAAAAATTGTCATCCGTATAGTTCGAATACTCAGGGTCATCAGGAGACAGATAAGGTTTTCCCGGTTCCCATGTTTCCAGCATTTTTACAAATTCGGTAGTAAAACGCTGGTTATTGTCCGTCCCGTAATTAATGTAATTCGGGTGAGTCGGAACACTTTGTGCCAAAGCACCTGCCGAGACTAAAAGTCCGGTTGCTAAAAATAGGTTTTTAATTCTCATAAAGCATTTCTATTAAGGTTAGAAATTAGAAGTTTTTTCAACATCCCACCATAGGCGTGTGCCTTGCATGTCTCCTCTTACAGAGCCGGTGGTTTCTGCGTCTAAGTTAGGTACACCTGTAGATGTAAAGTCCGATTTGGCTTCATCGACGCCTCCTGTAGCAAAAGGGATTCTCCGAATGGTCAGTTCGTCCGATATGGATCCGTCGGCTTCACCGTAAGCTCCATAGACCGCGGGTAAAAGTTTCGGGTATCCTGTACGGCGGATGTCGGTCCAAGCTACAAGAGACATGGGGAAGAGAGCCAGCCATTTTTGTGTCATTATTTTTTCGAGATAATATTCTTTTTCTTTGTCTGCCGTTACCGAGGTGTAAGGATTGGTATCTATACCTCCCCATCCGTTATTGAGCATGAAGTAGTAATCGGCTTTTTCATCGGAAGTCAGGTCGTTGTCCGGGTCGTAGGGGTCTTCATAAAGGAAATCTCCGCTGACAGTCATATCTCCGGCTCCTCTCCATGCCATGTAGTCACTATATCCTGAGAAGTCGTTTTTGGTAAATGATTCTTGGATTCCGGCTTCATAGAATGACTGGGCGGTTCCTCCCATGTTCCAGCCTCGTAATGCTCCCTCGGCTTGTAAGAAAAGGGCTTCTTCGACTTTGAAGAGTGTGACCGGTTTGGCAGCAAATGCCAAGTCGACAAATTTGGAGAACAGGATGTAGTTATTCGATGCCAAACTCGAATTGCTAAGATAGGTTCCCGAGCGCATCGACATGATTTTTTCTCCGGAGTTGTGCACTTTGTTGAATTTGCTGACCAGACGTCCGTTATTAGGAGCAAACCATGCTGTAAGTGCAGGATGATTGGTTCGTTTCATGATATTGTGGAGCGTAGCGTTGAGGCGTGCATCTACCCAACTGTTAGCGATTAGATAAAGAGGGTGATGTGCTTTTACCGGACCGTCTGCCCCACTTCTTAGTCCGACCTGGGGATCGCCCGGTTGCAGTATGCCACGGGTTACAGCTTCCTCGGCAAGAGTCTGTGCTGTTTTCCCATTGACATTGAAGTCAGGAACATTCACTACGGTCATGGCCAGACGAAGAATCATAGAGTTGGTAAATTTTCTCCAATGCTTGACAATGTCGGTAGCTGAGGTGATTTTGTCTTCAGAAATATAGTTCACACCTTCTATTTTTTTATCCAGTTCGGCTGTCGGATTTCTTTGATAAGCTTCGAGAGTAGAATCGGCCTTTTGTAATTCGATAAACAAGGTCTTAAATACATCGGATTGTTTTTCGTAAGTCAATGGCCGTTGCTCTTTCAAGGCTCTGAAGTCTGAATAAGGTACGGGTCCGTAGGTTACCAGATTTTGATAGATAGAGTACGAAAAGAGTACGCTTGCCAGTGCAGATAGTGGTTCGATGCCTAATTTTTTTCCGGAGTTGATGATGGGGATCGCATTAGGCGCCAATTTTTCGAGCGCTTCGGTTTGCCCGAAAGCATACGAGTCGTAGAACATGAATGAAGAATACATGTTTCCGTCGAAAGAATGGGGAATAGACATGTAACCCGCATAGTCTATGATATGAAGCGTATATTGCATCTGATAGAGATGCACAGCGGCCGACACAACCTGAGTTTGTACTGTGCGCAGCATAAACTCTGCTTCTTGTGATGTGGACAAAGTGTCTGAGGATACGGAACCGTCGCTTGAATTGATGACTGTAGTGTCTTCATATTCCAATACCGTATCGTAGCATGATGATACTCCGCATAACAAGAGCAAAGAGCAAGTAATTGATAAAATCTTATTAGATATGAGTTTCATAGCGAAATGATTAGAAAGTTGCTTTAATATTGAATCCGAAACTACGAGTTGTAGGTACAGAGAATGCTTCGATACCTCCGTAAGAGTTGGCTGTCGAGACTGATACATCCGGATCGACAGGAGAATCTTTGTAGAGGAAGAACAAGTTACGTCCTACCAATGATAGGTTCAGGTTTTTACCTTGCCCGAAAAGGTTGCGGAAGGTATAACCTACAGAAACTTCTCTCAATCGGAAGTTTGTAGCGTCGTATGTATATTGTCCCAAAGCCGGCTCTCCATTACCGATTTTAGTATAGTATCCTTCTGCAGGAGCAATTTCTCCGTCGGGCATTACAACACCGGGAACTGCAACACCAGCCATGGAACCTCCTACGGCTTGATTATAGATATATACTATGCCCGAGTCACGGGTTTTCCCACTTCGTTCGGAGACTCCGTAAGCATCGAGACGAGCTTCGGTATATGAGATTACCTTACCTCCTATTTTCCCGTCGATAAGGAAGAAGAAAGAAAAATCTTTATAACTGAATGTATTGCTCCATCCTAAATGATGAGGGGAATTGGCATTACCCAAATAATCGTTGTATTCGCTCGATAACATGGGAGCACCGAAACGGTCGGTCATAATCTTTCCTTCACTATCGTATTTGAAAGTACGTCCGTAGAGTTCACCGTAAGGTTTACCTACTTCGTATCTTACTTTCAGCCCACCTTGATAAATAGGAGTTTGTTCGATTACGGTATTTCCATTGGGCCCGTAAGTTTCGAGTACTTTATTCGTGTTGTACGAATAATTGACACTGGTACGCCAGATAAAGTTGTTATTAAATTTTTTGTTATAACCTAAGGTCAATTCAAGACCACGGTTACGGATGCGTCCGGAGTTAAGAGGAAGTTGTCCGCCGGTTGCTGCTTGTTGTGGCAACCACTGGTTGAGCATCATGGTGTTGTAAAAAGTAATGTCAAAGTCTACCGTGTTGTCAAACAGCCGGCCATCCAAACCTATTTCGGTAGAGCGCATCGTCTCGGGACGAGGGTCATAAAATTCCCGATAGGTTGCAGCTGAAGCAATTTGGGAACCCCAGTTAGTGGGTTTTCCCCCATAATTCAAATTAGGAATGGAGTTACCTACTTCACTATATGACAGACGCAGTTTGGAATGGTTGAACCACTCGCTTTCGATTTTGAAAAGCGGGTTGAGCAGGACATTACCTCCTACGCTATAATAGGTATAATGGTCGGGAGTACCCAAGTATGCAAATTGGGTATATGTGCGAGACCAGTCGGTACGTACCGAGGCATCTATGTATGCCATTTCTTTATAACCTATAGATGCTGTGGCATAAATGGCATTTTCCCAGTTTTGGTCATGGTTCTTGTATGTCCCGGTACTGGCTCCGCCTTGGGCTACGAGATTGGCTGGGTCGAATACGTTAGGAGTAGATGTCGTATCGGCCATCCAGTAGTTGATTCCGAAATCTTCGTAGTTTTCTACCATAGTGCTACCACCTATATTGGCGGATACGTCGAAATCTCCGATTTTTTTGGAATATGAAACCAAGAAGTCTCCAAATGTCTGGTTATTGGAAACCTTTGCATATTCGTAAATAGAGTTATAATATGTCTTGGCACGGGTTCCCTGCCAGGTTTTGCTTTCGTTGGTATCGGTAGTCCGGTCGATTTTAAAACGTACTTGAGCACTTAATCCCTCAATAATGTTTACTTTCAGTCCTATGGTGGAATAGATGCGTTCACGTACTTGTTCTCGTTTCAGGCGGTTTTGCAGCCAGTAGGGGGAGTTCCGGTTTTCGCTGTCACTCCAAGGCCATTGTTGTATGGGTCCTTCGACACCGGTAGACTCGTATTTACCGCTGCCATATTTATTGATATGATATAGTTCTCCCTGAACTTCCGAATTTTTCTTGAAATAGCGTATATCTGCATTTCGAGGCATTAGGTACAAATCATATAAAGGATTACCGTAAATACCAGACCCGGGACGATTTTGTGCTGTTTGGTTGATATAGTTTCCCGAGAAATCGATTTGTACACGGTCGTTCCAGAGATTTACAGACTGGCGAACTGTAAAATTGTGGCGCATGAATTTGTTGGACGGCATGATACCGTTTGCAGTCGTATTACCGTATGAAACATAGGTTTGAGCTATTTTTGTACCGGATGTGATAGATATCGTGTTGTTGAAGTTGGTTCCGGTTTGCAGGTAATTGCCGACATTGTTTAGTGCATAATTGCGCATGTAGGGTATTTCGTTGAGGGCTGCATCGGAGTAAGTCCCAAGGCGTGGACCCCATGAAAGCATGTTCAGACGGCGTTTCTCTACAGGATTATTCGGGTCCATAGACTGGTCACTGTAGGTCTCTACATTGGCTCCGTATGTATTTTGGAATTTGGGAGTGACCAGTGGAGTTTCTACTAGAATACTGCTTGACAAGTCGATACTTACTTTCCCTTCTTTTCCTTTTTTGGTAGTAATGATTAATACCCCGTTTGCTGCGCGGCTACCATAAAGAGCTGCTGCATTGGCCCCTTTAAGTACGGTGATTGTTTCGACATCGTCCGGGTTGATATTGGAGAGTCCGTCACCACCATCGGTCGTGTTACCTCCCGCCAAGAGAGCGTCTGTAATCTGAGTCGTACCTCTCTCTGCCATCGGAATACCATCGACAACGATAAGAGGTGTATTACTTCCCAAGATAGAAGAGTTACCTCGTAACAACAGTTTAGAAGAACCACCCGCACCACTGGCATTTGGAGTGATGACGAGCCCAGATGTTTTACCTTGCAGAGAGTTGATAAAGTTGGCGTCTTTTGCACGAGTCAGTTCGTCCCCGTCTATTTTCTGAGTGGCATAGGTAAGGGAAGTTTCTTTCCTTTCGATACCCAATGCCGTTACGACAACTTCATCAAGCAGGTGTACATTGTCTTTCATGATTACGTTGATTTTTGTTTGCCCGTTAATAGACTGTTTGAGGGGTTGATAACCGACATAAGAAAACTCCAGTTCATTGCTCCCTGCCGGGACTTTGATAGAGTAGTTCCCGTCTATGTCGGTAGCCGTAGCGATATTTGTGCCTACAACTTTTACGGTAAGACCGATGAGTGTCTCTCCTGATGCATCTGTAACGGTACCGGTTACAATTTTACTCCCGGTATTTTGTGTAGCAGCATTTTGAGATTCTTGAGTAAGCTTAGTTTCGGCTACGGCCTTTTTGGAAAGGATAATGTTGGGATTCTGGATAGAATAAGTGACGTTGGTATCTTTGAACATAATGTCCAAGATTTCGCCTACAGTTTTGTTCTGTACATCCAGATTTACTTTCCGCTGAGTGTCTATTTGAGTGTTGAAAACAAATAAACACTCTGCCTGTTTTTCGATTTTTTTCAATATTTCCTCGATGGGAGTATTTTTNTGCTAAAGCGATTATAAACGCTTTGAGACTTTTTTTCGGCATAAGTGTTTTTACATGCATACGAAATTAGTATTTAATTATTTTTATAATTAATTAAAATTCTATTTTGTTAAGTTTTGAAGGGATAGCTAAAGAGTAAGTCAAATTTTTCTCATAGGCTTTTCTGGTATTATTTTTTAATTATTCTTTATTTTGTGATTGATATTGTATTAGAGTCTTTATCCCATTTATAATCGAACTTGAAATCGTATTGCAATGTGCGCAAGGCATGTTGAATACCGTTGTAGCGATAGAATTTTCCGGTGTAATGTTGTGTGTTTTCCATATTATTGTCAATAATGATTTTTACGCCGAAGCATTTTTCGAATCCGGACATAAGTTCATTGAATGATTTGTTCTTAAAATAATAGATACCGTCTTTCCAAAGTTCAGATTCAAGAGAGTGAATAACCGATTGCTTAAATTCTCCATTCTCGAATTGAGCCCGATATCCAGGTTTGAGGATTATGCTTTTTTCTCCTGACGCCATATTTACAGAGCCTTCGATGAGGGATACCGTAAAATACTTATCTTTAGTTGTAGAAGTCACATAGAATTTTGTCCCCAAGACTTTTACTTTTCCATTAGGGGTATTTACGGTAAACGGACGCCAACGATTATGTGCGACTTCAAGGTAAGCTTCACCTTCTATTTCGATGTTACGTTTGATACCTATAAAGGACGACGGATATTTTATTGTAGTACCTGCGTTGAGCCAGACTTTGGTTCCATCAGGGAGTAATAGGGTATTCGTGTTTCCTGAAGGAACAGTAAGGGAGTAGAGAGGGATCATCCGGTCGGCCATCGTAACATAGAAAATACCCACTGTTGCGGAAAATAATACGATAAATATCGCGGCGATACGAAGCAGTTGCATGCGATGATGACGACGGAAATTATACTCGGTACGCGAAATGCTGTCTGTGGATAACAGAATGGCATTATATATGTTGCGCTCCCGCGAAAATTTTTCCTTGTTTTCCGGTGCAGCTTCTACCCATTCTCTCACTTTGATTCGTTCTTCGAGAGAAGCTCTATTTTCGAAATATTTATATAGTATTTCCTTATTCATGACACAATAAAGACGGTAAAATGTTTTTTATCCCTAGTGAAAAATGTATTTTTTTGCCTTAAAAAATGAAATATATTTTTTAATATATTGATTTATAGTGTATTAATTAAAGGCTTTTTTTAGAAAAAAATGATATTCTTTTCTGTAAAAGAGATAAAGAAGACAAATGTGCAGCGTTGTGTCGTATACAGATATTGTCATAAATAATCTTTTAATTTTTTTCTAAGAATATTCAAGCATTTGGAAATGTGAAATTCTACACCTTTTACCGATATTCCGAAATTTTCGGCAATGGATTTATATGATTTCTGTTCGAGGTATCTTTTATAGAATATTTCACGAGTTCGGTCGGGCAGGGTATCGATAGTTTCATTTACTATTTGATTTATTTCTCGGCTAAAAAGCTCTGACGGGTCGCAGCTTCGTAATGAAGAAATATTGATTTCTATTTCTCCAAGCATTTGTCTATACATCTCTTCATTTTTTTGAAGGCGATATTTTCTTAATTCGAGTAAGTCGATGCATTTGTTCCTTAAAATGGTAAATATATATCCTTTGATATTGTTGATTTGAATATCGAGTTTGTCTTTGTTTTCCCAATATTGAATGAATGCATCCATAACTGCATCTTCAGCTTCTTCCATATTCCCGAGATAGGAATATGCAAATTGGATGAAACCAGTTTTTGAAGTTTTAAAAATGGTTGCAATATCAGTGTCTTTTTGATGAAATATTAACGTCAAACTCTAATATTTTTATAAATTGAAAGCTTTTTTTGAACAATATCTACATTTTAAGTATATTTCTAAATTTTAATATTAGTATATACCTTTGTTATATTAAAAAAGCGAAATTTTCAACATGCTAATATATAGAATAAAATAATTATTTGTCTTCTTTTTGACAAATTTTTTTTCAGATGTATTTTGTAAATATTTATATATAAAATATGTATTATTTATGATAAAAATTTGTGTATATTCCGCTTGTAAAATTTGACAGTTTCATTAAATTTGCAATTCCCCTCGTTTTGCATGGATAGAAATAACGGATTTTTCTTTAATCTGTATTTTTAAGTTATTCCGGGATGCCGTGAGGCATAGGCTTGGAAAATATTTTGCATTTGAATCAAAGCTGTAGCTTTTTTTAATATAATATTTATAAGTATGGAAAAACCTTTGTCTTTTATTGCTGTGCCGGTATTGGCCATTTCAGCGTCATCTTTATTATCCTGTACTTTGAAAGAGGAAAAACGGCCGATGAACATACTCTATATTATGAGTGACGATCATTCTTATCAAACAATCAGTGCTTATAATGACCAATTGATAAAGACTCCGAATATTGATCGTATAGCTCAAGAGGGAGCCCGATTTACAAACAGTTTTGTTGCCAATTCTATCAGTGGTCCTAGCCGGGCTTGTATGCTTACCGGCAAACATAGTCATGCCAATGGCTTTACGGATAATTCCAGCACGTTTGACGGTAGTCAACAGACTTATCCTAAATTGTTGCAAAAAGCCGGGTATGAGACGGCTATTATCGGAAAGTGGCATTTGACGTCGGCTCCTACTGGGTTTGATTATTCAGAGATTCTTGTCGGGCAGGGGGATTATTATAATGCCCCTTTCATTAAAAACGGTGAACGTATAAAATCGGAGGGTTATGTAACAGATGTGATTACAGATAAGGCTATCGATTGGATGGAAAATAAACGGGACAAAGACAAGCCGTTTTGTTTGCTGTTACACCATAAAGCTCCGCATCGTACATGGATGCCTGATTTGCAGGATTTAGAACTTTTCAGTGACAGAGAGTTTAAGTTGCCCGATAACTTTTATGATACTTATGAGGGACGTCAGGCTGCGGCAGAGCAGGAAATGAGTATTATTAAAGATATGGATTTGGTGTATGATTTGAAATTGGCCGATAAGGAGAATGAAATTCATTCCGGAGCTCTTGAACAGGCGGGCCGAAATATGTACAATCTTATGACACCGGAGCAGCGGGTTGCATGGGATAAGCATTATGACAGAGTGATTGCAGATTTTAAGGAAGCGAATTTGTCGGGAAAATCGCTCGCTGAATGGAAGTATCGTCAATATATGCGTGATTACCTTCGGGTAATTCATTCGGTAGATCGCAATATCGGCCGGGTTCTTCAATATTTGGAGAATGCCGGGCTACTTGAGAATACAATGATTGTTTATACGTCTGACCAAGGTTTTTATATGGGAGAACATGGCTGGTTTGACAAACGTTTTATGTATGAGGAATCGTTTCGTACACCTCTTCTGATACGTTTACCGGGAGGGAAGAAGGGTGATATAGAACAGATGGTGCAAAATATTGATTACGGGCCTACGATTCTCGATCTGGCCGGAGTTCCGGTTCCATCGGATATGCATGGTGTGTCATTTTTGCCGTTACTTCGTGGTGAAAAAGTTGATAACTGGCGTACGGCACTTTATTATCATTTTTATGAATATCCGGCAGAACATGCTGTGAAAAGGCATTATGGTATTCGTACAGAGCGATACAAACTGATACATTTTTATAATGATATAGATTCGTGGGAATTGTTTGACCTCCAGAATGACCCTTCGGAAATGCATAATATTTATGGACAACCGGGGACAGAACAATTGGTGGCGGAATTGAAAGAAAAACTGGTCGGGCTACAAAAATTATATGGAGATTTTAATGCTATGAAATATAATAATTAAGAACCCGTCGTACATTTGTACGTTTGTCAATATTCGTATAATATGTGCCTTATGAATAGATATAAACAAAAATCGTAGAACCTGTGGTTATAGAAACTGTCGTTTAAATTTTCCGATAAAAGAAATATCAGGTTTTCTTTGCGTATTCATTTAGTTTATTTTCTTGTGAAGAGGGCAAATATCCTCAAAAGAAACTCATAAATATGATTTGAGTAAAACTTAAACCAGTTTTAAAAGTTGTAAGATACTATTTTTCTTTAGCTAATGTGCTCTTCCATTTTTTCAAAAAGATGGAAGAGTATTTTGTTTTCTTTTTTGTATTGCTTAATGTGTTTTAAAGAGAGATAAGTTAAAATTATAAACTATTCGATTTTTGCTGGGAACATACAAGCTTTGAATGAATGGAGTTTCGAAGTTTGTTATAGATAAAATTGTATGTTAAATTTTTATATTATCGTCATATTTCTTCTTTTTATATTGTTTTTTCACCAAATTGATAAAAAAAATGCGTGTTTTATTTCTAAAATAAATAAAATATGTATTTTTGCAATATATAATAAATGGAGTAATGATTTTTTAAAGATAAATATCTGACAATTAGTGCGTTGTTGAAAATTGAAAGAGAATAGTTTATATAAATGGCAGATGTGTTTATTTTTTATAAAATATTTGATGACAAAGTATTATGTATAAATAATCGATGTAAGAGTCTTATGTTTGGTCTTTCCCAAATGAAACCTAAACTGTAATTGAAATGAAAAGAAATTGGAGAATAGTTCCTGTTATGTTGCTGTGCTGTATCGGCGGGAGCTCTATGGAAGCAGGGAAAAAAGATGGGGGGNATGGGTGTGTAGCCGGATGGCATTTGATATTTAATGACTCTGTTGCGGGAGCAAATGTTTCTTCTGCCTTTTCTTGGCTTGACATGCATAAAATAAAACCGAAGAAGAAAATTGTGGTCGGTGTAATCGATTCGGGCAGTGATACTACGCATTTGTACTTAAAAGATGCACTCTGGCATAATAAGAAAGAGAGAGATAATGGGAAAGATAATGATAAGAATGGATATGCCGGAGATATTTTAGGCTGGAATTTTTTAGGAACGACCGATGGTTCTTTTAATATGCAAAGTGCCGGAACAGAAGAGTTCAGGGAATTTAAAAGGCTTTATCCAAAATATAAAGATTGTGTTGTTGATTCTGTTGGGATAGCTAATGCTACTCCCGAATTTCTGTATTATTTGAAAATGAGGGCGGGTGCTCGTATAGATACTTATATAAAATTTGCCGCTTATCTGGAACAGCAGGGAAAAGCTTATGACGAACTTTCGAGGCGTGCGAGTGAAGCATATCCCGGTAAGGATTCTTTAAGGGTGATGGATATTATGAATATTGATGCTAACGATTCCGTATTCAATATGTGTGCCCAATTGATTGCAGTTGATTTGATGAGCGGGAGCCGGGACCGTTTGTGGAAAACGTTGGTCGACAATCATAATGCTAAGCTTGAATTGGCCCGTAAACGGATACATGGTATAGAATTTGACCCGGATAAGCGCTTGCTAATGGGTGATAATATACATGATGGGAAAGATTGTTTTTATGGTAATAATAATGTAATGTGTGATGACTATTATCATGGAACATTTGTGGCTGGCGTGATTGCAGCACAACCTAATGTTATAAATAAAATGACAGGTATTTATCCTTTGGCTAAAGTGATGACCATACGGGCGGTCCCTGAAGGGGATGAATACGATAAGGATATTTCTTCGGCTATTCGATATGCCGTAGATAATGGGGCAAAGGTCATAAACATGAGTTTCGGAAAACGTACGTCTCCTGATGCTGTAATGGTAGAAGACGCTATAACATATGCTGCTGCTCATGATGTATTGCTCGTTATGGCTTCGGGGAACAGTGGTGTAGATTGTGACCGTATTACATTTTATCCGCAAGGTCTTGATAAATCGGGCTGTCGTATCGATAATTTGATTAGAGTGGGAGCCTCTGATAAGAAAGGAAATCCGGCTCCGAATTCCAATTATGGTCAGAATACAGTAGATGTTTTTGCTCCAGGGGTGGATATTACTTCTTTGGGACCGGATAATGGATTTGATGTATCGAGTGGTACCAGTGTAGCAGCTCCGGTGGTTACGGGTATTGCTGCCATGATCCGGGATTATTTCCCGAAGCTGACGGCTGCGCAGGTAAAGGATATTTTGATAAAAAGTGTTACTCCTATGGGTGACAAGCAGGTCAAGCTTCCCGGGGCAAAAAGTAATGAATATGTTACCTATGACTCTTTATGTGTATCGGGTGGAATTGTGAATGCGCTCGATGCGGTGAAGCTGGCAGAAGAAATGGCGAAAAAGAGACGGAAAAATTAATGAATCGGGAAATAAGGAAGATGAAATTCAAGATAATATATTTGTGTTGGGGACTGTTGTTATCGGTTGTTTTTTCTTATACAGCCGATGCTCAGGATTATGTGGACTGGAAGCGGGCTGAAAGATTTACTGCAGATTCTTTATCCGGGCATTATCGTTCTACAGGAGTGTCTGCCAACTGGATAGAAGGGACTCGTTATTTTTATTATTTTATAGAAAAGAATGGTGCCCGTGACTGTTATTTGGTGAATGCTTCAAATGGGAAAAGGAAGTTGCTTTTTGATAATGAGAAGCTGGCGTCTGAGGTTTCTCGTCTTACAGGGAAAGAATATAAGCCTGAGGATTTGAAATTGTATCGTCTTGATTTTTATAATAAAGACTTGAGTTGTTTCTATATAAAGAAGGAAGGGAAGGATATAAAATATACAATTTCTTCTGGTACAGGAAAGGTCGTATCGGAACGTCCCGATGCAATAAAGAAAAAGAATGCGGGAACCTCATTCTCTTTTGGTAAAGGGAAAAGACCTTGGGCTAAATATTCGGCTGATAGTGTATATATCATATATGGTCGTAATCATAATTTATTTCTTTCGCGGAATGGGAATACTCTGGACGATTGGCAGTTGACGACTGACGGGGAGCCTTATAACTCATACACGTCGAATAATAGTGAAAAACGGGATACAGCTTGTGCATATACATCTGCGCGATGGATAGATGATACTCATATGATTTTTGCTTTTCGGGAGGATAAGCGCAGTATTGAGACCATGACATTGGTTAATAGCTTATCCAATCCTCGTCCTTTGGCTGATACGTATAAAATGCCGATGCCCGGTGATAGCGGTGTTAGTCAGTATGATATACAATTGTTCGATGCGGAGACACGTAAAAAAATAGTTGTACCTATAGCTAAGTATCCAGACCAGAAGGTAGTCTTAAGCTATGCCGATGTCCCGGGATATGTATACATGACCCGTCGTAGCCGTCCGGCCGATTATATAGACTTATGTCGTATAAATACTCGTACTGGGGAGGTTGAGGAGTTGATTTCGGACCATTGTGTTCCTCATATGAATGTGCAACTTTTTAATTATCAATTGATAAATAAAGGGAAAGAAATACTCTGGTGGTCGGAGCGCAATGGAAAGGGGCAATATTTCTTATATGATGAGAATGGAAGGCTTAAGAATGCCATAACTCCGGCAGATATGGTTGCCGGACAGATTGTGCATCTTGATACTTTAGGCCGCACTATGATTGTTGAAGGATATGGAAAGGAAAAGGGGATAAACCCGTATTACCGTTTTTTCTATAAGGTAGATTTGGACGGCAGTCATTTCACATTATTGACTCCGGGAGATGGAACACATAGTATTGAGTTGTCTCCGGATAAAAAATATCTTATCGACAATTATTCCCGAATGGATATGCCGGTGGTAAGCCAGTTGGTAAAGATTGCATCTCCTAAGAAACCGATGGTTATAGAACAAAGTGACGACAGTGAATTACGAGCTTTGGGGTGGCGTCCTCCTGTATTGTTTTCGATGAAAGCGGCAGACGATTCTACTGATTTGTATGGGATTATGTACTTGCCTTTCGATTTGGATACGGCCTGCCGTTATCCTATCATTACCAATGTGTATCCGGGACCTCAGGATGACCAGATTCCCCGGGCTTTTACAGTGGATGATAATTATAATCAGTCTTTGGCACAATTGGGTTTTGTCGTTATTAATGTTGGGGCTCGGGGAAGTTCCCAGTTACGTGGGCGTGATTTCCATTGTTTCGGTTACGGGAATTTGCGAGACTATCCTTTGGCTGACGATAAACATGTCATCGAAGAGTTGGCTCGTCGTTATCGATTTATCGATATTGAACGGGTCGGTATATATGGGCATTCAGGAGGGGGATTCCAGACGGTTGCCGCCATGCTTACTTATCCGGATTTTTATAAGGTAGGTATAGCTGCATCGGGGAATCATGATAATAATTTGTATATACAATGGTGGGGAGAGACGTATCATGGTGTACAATCCCGAGTTGACAGCATAACGGGGAAGACGGTATTTTCTTGTAAGATACCGACCAATAATGAATTGGCCGACCGCTTGAAGGGGCGCTTGATGCTTATTACCGGGGATGTCGATAAAAATGTGCATCCATCAACGACTTTTCGTTTGGCAAAGGCTCTGATGGAAGCAGATAAACGTTTCGATATGATGATTATGCCGGGAATGGACCATGGAGTAGGTAATGACTATTATTATAACCTGATACGCTATTATTTCGTGGAGCATTTATTGAATCCGAAAAGAGAGCATATCGATATTATTCATCACAAATAAAATAATGAAGCCCTTATATGAAACGAAAACACTTGAATAGAAAAACCGGGTATTTGTTTTCGGTATTATTGTCTTTTTTTCTGACATTAAATGCGGGGACAAATATCATAGCTCAGGGGAATACCGGAAAGATAAAGATTACCGGTACGGTTTATGATGAGACGAAGCAGCCTCTGGCAGGAGCTTCTGTACGGGAAGAAAGGTCGACAAACGGTACGATTACCGACCAGAATGGACGGTTTTCGATATTCGCCAAAAAGGGGAGTACTTTGCGTATTTCTTTTCTGGGACTTGAATCGAAAGTGATGACTGCCCAAGTTGCAGGTGATTTTGATATTATGCTGAAAGATAATTCTCACGAACTGGGGCAAGTCGTTGTGACCGGTTATGGGAAAACGACGAAAGACCGGGTTACCGGCTCGGTTGGTGTCGTGACAGCGGAGGAGCTGAAGGGAAATCCCGGAGCTTCTGTCGACCAGTTGTTGCAAGGGAAGCTGGCCGGTGTAAGTGTGAAAATGACTTCGGGACAACCGGGCTCTGAGGCGCAAATTCGTATACGTGGGACAAAGACTTTGACAGGTGATGCCGAGCCTTTGTGGGTAATCGACGGAGTCCCTTTGCAAAGGGATATACCGGAGGTAAATACAATAAGCCTTAGAAGCGGAGATTTTACAAATATTTATGAGCGAGGTATTGCCGGTATCAGTCCTCAGGATATAGAATCGATTACTGTATTGAAAGATGCCTCGGCTTCGGCTATTTATGGTTCTCAGGCAGCGGCTGGAGTAATTGTCGTTACGACTAAGAGAGGTAAAGCCGGGAAGTTGCAGATGAATTACTCCGGAACAGTAAGTTTCGTCACTAAACCACCTCGGGATGCAAATTTGATGAATTCTCGAGAAAAGCTGGCTTGGGAGCAGGAACTTTGGGATGAGTTTTCGGCGGAAGGATTTAGTACCGGTTCTTATTATCCTGTTATAGGTGCTGTCGGCATGATACGTTCCGGTTATGGAGATTATGCCGGAATGACAAAGGCGGAGCAGGATGCTTATATCGAGCAGCTTGGAGCTCATACGACCAATTGGTTTGATGAACTGTTCCGTACAGCTATATCCAACAGTCATCATCTCTCTTTTTCCGGAGGTAGTGATAAGAGTGCTTATTATGTGTCGGCCGGGTACAATAAAAATAATGGTTTGGTAAGAGGTACAGGCTCTGATAGTTATACTTTGAGGGCGACAGTAGATATGACTCCCAATAAACGGATATCGCTGGGTATTTCTACTGATTTGGCATATATGACAGCCGACCAGACTTCTACTTATGTCAATCCGTTTACTTATGCTTACTTTGCCAATCCGTATGAAAGACCGTTTAATGCCGATGGTTCGTATGCTGCTGACAATACTTATTTTATGTTGGCAAGGACTAATGGCATGACCAGCACATTGATGCCTTCGGAAGGGTTCAATATATTCAGAGAGATGGACCAGACGTCCAATGAGACTAAAAATGTTACGGCCAATGTAAACGCTCAATTGGGTATATCCATATTAAGGAATTTGAAGTTTGAAGGGCTGGCGGCCTATGGGTACACAAGTAATGTTTCAGAGAATATTTCGGGGCAGGATACGTATACGGCTTGGATGGACAGACCGTTCGAAGGGTCTACCATGGCGTCGACCCGAAGATATGGGTCGATTGCCCAGGTCACTTCTTATAATCAGAGTTATTCTTTACGTGGGCAGTTACATTTTTCGGAGGTTTTCGGTAATATACACCGCTTGAGCGTTATTGCCGGCTCGGAAATAAGTCGTTCTTATGCAAAAACAATTCATGCCAAGAGGTACGGGTATGATACGGTAACGGGAAATTCGTCATTCCCGGTGTATCCCAGTGACCAAAATGTAGATTATAACAAGTTGGTGGATTATGCGTCTAAAATAGACGGATATTTCGGGCAGTCGACTATAGAGAATGCCACGGCTTCTTTTTACGGTTCTATGGATTATGTCCTGATGAATAAATATGTAGCAAGTTTTACCATGCGTACCGATGGCTCGAACAAATTCGGGAGCAAACAGCAGTTCAATCCGAATGGGTCATTGGGTTTTAACTGGAATATAGGGGCCGAAGAGTTTATGAAAAAATTGAAGCCTGCCCTAAGTTCGTTAATGGTGAGGTTTTCGGGAGGGTATACCGGAAAAGTGAATGCGGCAGCAACGCCTTACATTATTATGAAATATGATGCTTCATTTCGTAAAACGGATGATACATATTACCGAATGGGATCTGTAAAAAATCCGCCGAATCCTAATCTGCGTTGGGAAAAAACTTTTGATTTGAATGCGTCGTTGAGTGCCGGCTTTTTTGATGACCGGATGACTTGGGATTTAGGTTTTTACCGCGCTTTGAGCAAAGATGTGATTTCGTCTGTGGCGGTTCCGTTGAATACGGGTTTCAACGTTCAGTCGTATAATACGTCAAGAGTACTGAACCAGGGTATTGAATTTACCTTGGCAGGTAAGATTATAAAGACCCGGGATTTGTCGTTGACAGCTACGGCCAATGTTGCCTATAACAGAAATAAGCTGGTGGAGTATAATTCTCCGTATGCTACATATTCGACAGTCTATGAGGGATATCCTATCGGGGCTGTCATTACGGGGAAATATACGGGAATAGACAAGAATACAGGATTGTATGCTTTCAAAATGCGTCCGGATACCGACAAATCGGAATCGAAATACCGGTCGAATTCCGATAATTATTATTATTATCTGGGGACATCGAATGCTCCGGTTACAGGAGGATATGTCATTAATTTCGGTTACAAAAGGTTGTCGCTGAGTGTAAGCGGAAACTATTCGATTGGAGCTAAGATAACGGATGAGATATCGTCTCCTGCCAGTTATGGTATTTTTAGAAAGACGGCAAATCAAGATATTCCGACTTCTCACAATGACTTGTATGTGAATTTTCTGAATGTATCGAAAGATGTGGTAAACCGATGGACCGAGGATAATCCGATAACTGACGGTTATCCGAGATTGTTTGATGCTTTCGGGGAACAGGTTATAGATATATCTTCAATAGCTTCAAATTATGATAAAGTTACGAATGGAGCTTTGATAAAGAATCTTTCATATTTTAAGATAAGTGATATTCGTTTGACATATACTTTTCCCGATGCCCGTTGGATGCGTAGGGCTTACATTTCGTCATTAGGTATTTCTGCATCGGTAAGCAATGTCTGCATCTTTAGCAATTACGACGGCATAGACCCTGAGACACCGGGAGCCGTTTATCCGAAATCAAGAGATTTTATATTGGGGTTAAACATAGGATTTTAAATAGTGCCGATTATGAAAAAATACAGTATAGTTTTTATTCTTTTATTGTCTCTTGCTTCTTGTAAGAATTTTTTGGATATAAAACCGCATGAAGAGGTGATACCTGAGACGGCAGAAGAATTCTCTGCATTATTACACTCACATCTGGATGATTTGGACCGTGGAAATTTGGATTGTCTGATAGAATCGACTCAGAAGGTTACTCTTTATGAACAGGTCGCTGATAATCTGGAAGTTGCATTGACCGATAAATCTACCGGTCAGGCTCTGAAAATATATCCGGGAGATATATATACAATGAGTATAAATAAAACGGATTATTCCAGTTTATATGAGATTATACGTGATTGTAATATCATTTTCGGGGAGATGAAAGGAGATAAGGAATCGGACTTGGCGAAAAATGTATTGGGCACGGCGTATGCTATGCGGGGAGCATGCTATTATGAGTTGTTGCGGCGGTTCTGTGAAGTGTATGATCCCAATAAAAGCGACCAGTTGGGTCTGCAAATCGTTACGACGTTTGATATGGAGAATTGGCCGGTGCGTAGCTCCTTGAAAAAGACAATAGACTTTATTGAAGATGATTTGAAAAAAGCCTTGTCGTATAATGTGCAGGATGATATTTATCGTTTTACGGCTCCCGTAGTGAAAGGTTATCTGGCCCGATTCTATTTCTGGACCCGGCAATGGGACAAAGCGGCCGATTTTGCTACTCAGGTGATGGCTGCATATCCGTTGCTCGACAGAGACGGTTATAAAGAGATGATGACTCCGGCGTATAGTTTGAAAGGAAACATGCTTATCAAATCGGAGACAATATCGTCTTCCAATACGGAATCAGAGGGTGTGGGGACGTATAAGGCTATAACGGCCCGTCCGGTGAGCAAGCGATTTATAGATACGTTTAGTGATGAAGAAAAGGCTAACGATATTCGGTATGAAATGAATTTCACTGTAAAAAGGATTACAAAGAAATTTATTTTTTCGGGTATGCGCAGTGCCGAAATGTTACTGATTCGTGCCGAGAGTTATTATCATATGGGAGAGCAGGGGCTGGCTCTGGATGATATCAATACTTTGCGGAGTAACCGGATAAAAGATTATGTTCCTTTGACTATGGACCAATTGCCGGAGCCGGTAGAAGGTACTGACCTGATTACGGTGGATGTTACCGGAGCGTCTCTTACTCGATTGATGTCTCTTATCTTGACAGAAAGGAGAAAAGAACTTTTTATGGAAGGAGATCGCTTTTTTGAATTGAAGCGAAACGGGAGTCCTGAGTTTTGGGTTCCCGAGCAAGGGCAGAAATTTGTGACCCGTAAGTTTATGTACACTTATCCGATACCTCTCACGGATGTGGATATTGTTCCCGGTTTACAACAGAATGAGGGGTATGACGAATTTATTATTAGGTAAAATAGCGTAGAATATGAAAATGCGAAGTATGAAGCTGAAAAATATGTTATGGGCAGGTTGCTTTTTTTTCGTTGCGTTGAGCCTGTTTACAGCGTGCGAGTCGTATGATGAAATGCCTCCCCGTATTGAGGGTTCGTCAACGGCAAAACTGGTGTTCCCCATATATGAAATGAATAGTGAGGAACGAGCCATAGTTGATGCTATAAGGGATGAGTACAAACAATTCGAATAGAATTTCTATAACCGATAATTATTAATTAACTAAAAAACAAACGACATGAAAAAGTATGTGTATGCTTTGGCTGCGTTCCTGACATTAGGCTTTGCGGCTTGTTCATCGGATGATGATGAAGATAATTCTATTGACACGGATGTAGACGTGACGGAAGATGTCATTTATTCTTTTACAAACCGGAATGCAACAATGTTCCAGACTGCATCGGCAGAGATTTCTTTGTATAAAAGAGCTGATTTGGCGCAGTATTCAGCACCAAAGGATTTGGTATTTCCGGTAGAGGTGGATGTAGAAAAGTCTACGGCAGTAGAGGGAACTCATTTTTCTTTTGCCGGTGAGAAATCCATAACAGTTCCCAGTGGTAAGTCTCAAGGCTCTTTGAAGCTGAATTTTATTAAGAAAGAAGAAGGCAAAGATGAAATCGTGTTGACAGTAAAGAAGCCTTCTGATAAATTTTTCTTGGGAGATAATGCTTCTCTTACTATCAAAATCGTAGGAGAAGCCATTGAAGTACTGAAGGGAACCTGGGGTTCTTGTACTTGGGAAAGTAGCAATAAAGATTATTGGGGATTGTCGTATGACTTGAGCAAATTTCCTTCGGTGTCTTCTGAAGACCAGCTTACAATCAGTGATGGAGGTCTGGAAGTAAATATGAAAAGTGACTTGAAAAACTATTTTGTAGGGAATAGCGAAATGAAATATATTCAGGAGCAGATTTTCCGTTTCCCGGAAGATTATTTATTGAAGAGAACCGGCTTTGTATTCGTATTAAATAATATCAATGCTAATTTTTCAGCTCAAAGCTCAACAATAAAAGATTCTCGGGTAGCGTTTGCCGTCATTAAAGATGATAATAACGAAGAAGTACTTGAGGTTATCGTCTATTCGTATGAACCGACAGATTTCTTGGTTGAAGAGTATAACGGAATGAAAGATTTCGCTACAGAAGATGAACCCGCTATGATTTATTATCCGTTGCGTTATCACTTCAAACGAGTACAATAATAAAGTTGCATAATATATCAAGAAAGGAGGGCTTCTAACGGAGTTCTCCTTTTCGTTTATATGAAGTTTATTGAATACTGGAGGCTTATCCGGCTTGTATGCAGATAGAATGTTCAAGATAGTTCATGTTCAAAAAAAGAAGATATAATGCAAGAAAACGAAACAGAAGCTTTGTCTTTCGATAAAAAGACATTATTTTTGTCCGTTAATAAAAATTATGTACACATCCATGAGAATGAAGATACACCGGGAAGGGAGAAATATACTGTTTTTTTTGATATTAGGCTTGGCTGTTGTTAATGGCTCGATATATGTCTTTTTTCATAACCATTTTGTGTCCATATCATTATTGACGATTTCGGTAATATTTTATCTGTTAGTGCTCAATTTTTTCCGTTCGCCCCGTCGTCATTTTGTCGGTGATACCCGGAATGTGATTGTGGCTCCTGCCGATGGGACTATTGTTGCAGTAGAAGAAGTCATGGAGAATGAATACTTACATGAGAAACGTATTCAGGTTTCTATTTTCATGACCATATTCAATGTGCATGCCAATTGGTTTCCGGTAAATGGAACGGTGACGCATGTAAGTCATCAAAATGGGCGTTTTATGGCAGCTTATTTGCCTAAATCAAGTACGGAGAATGAGCGGTCTACTGTGGTAATTAAGGCTGAAAATGGTCAAGATATACTTATGAGACAGATTGCCGGAGCTATGGCACGGCGTATTGTCACCTATGCCGAGCCGGGAGATGAGTGTCATATCGATGAGCATATGGGATTTATCAAGTTCGGTTCGAGAGTAGATGTCTTTTTGCCTTTGGATGCAGAGATATTGGTGAAACTCGATGATAAGACAGTCGGGAATATGACACAAATAGCCCGTTTGAGGGGTTGAAGAACGTGGAGTGCAAGAGCTGAAAAAGAGAGTAAAAAGGATGAATGTGATTGTAAAAAACATACCCAATTCGGTAACGTGTCTGAATTTATTTTCAGGATGTATTGCATCTGTTGCTGCTTTCAATGCCGAATTTGAGACGGCTGCTGTGTTTATTGCACTTGCTGCAATATTTGATTTTCTGGATGGTATGTTGGCACGTTTGTTGAAGGCTTATTCTCCATTGGGTAAGGAGCTCGACTCACTGGCCGATCTTATAAGTTTCGGTATGGCTCCGGCGTTGTTGGTATTCAGCTATCTTAGGTTGAGTACTTTCTGGGCTACCGGTTTCTTAGCTGATTATTTACCATATACAGCGTTTCTTATAGCTGTGTTTTCGGGGCTGAGGCTGGCAAAATTCAATATCGATACTCGCCAGACTACGTCGTTTATCGGATTGCCTGTACCGGCGAATGCCTTGTTCTGGATAGGAACATGTTTTTATTCTCTCCAGCATAATATCAATCCTTACATTATTATCGTTTTGGTAATTGTTTTTTCAGGATTGTTGGTATCTGAAATCCCGATGTTTTCGTTGAAGTTTAAAAATCTTTCGTTTAAAGATAATTATATCCGGTATCTTTTGATTGCCGGTGCAGTCGTGCTGATAGTCGTTTTCGGGGTGAGCGGGCTCGCAGCTACTATCGGTCTATATCTTATACTCTCGATACTTAGGAAAGGACATTAAACAAAGTTGGTATAGTTTTTGTTTTTAAATAGGTAAGTGTAACTATATATTCCGAATATTATGAGTGTGATATTAACTATAATCTTTTTTATTTTTTTGTTTATTGTCCTGTCTGCTTTAGGACTATTAGGGGTGATTGCCCGTCTCTTTTTCAGGCCGTCGCAGAATAGTGCAAATGGGGGTTCTAAAAAAAGTTATGGGGACGGTGGCCGTCAGTCCTCGACCAAATGGTATACGTATGGCAAAAAGAAGAAAAAAATCTTCGACCAGAACGATGGAGAGTATGTTGATTTTGAAGAGATAAAAGATAATAAGTGATTTTTGGGAAATATGACCGTTTTTTTGCCTTTTGTCTAATTCCTAAAGAGGATGCGGGAAGTATGTGATATTTGAATTTTCGGTCAGTCTTTATAAGTTGTGTTTGGGTTATTGGGTTTTGGCTTTCGTCGATGAGTCTTCCTGTCGTAATTATTTCATTGATGTTGCGTGGTAGTCGTTTCTTTATGCTTATATTTGTAAGTTTTTTTAAATAATCATAATTAAAAATGAGACAACCTCACAAACATAAATCCCGGGCTGAACGGTTCAGGGACTCTATAAAGACTTATCGTGTACAAGCGGATGATACTTTATTGAATTATTTGCTTACCATGTTCAAAGACCAAAGTCGTACCAGTGTAAAGTCTTTGCTGACACATCGTCAGGTCGCTGTAAATAATAGTCCTACTACAAAATACGATGTACCTGTACATATTGGTGATGAAATAAAAATAAATTTTCTGAAAGGTTTTAAGGAGTTCAATCATAGCCGTTTACGGATTGTTTATGAAGATGAATTCGTATTGGTTGTCGATAAAGGCTATGGTTTGCTTTCGGTCTCCACAGACCGGGTAAAGACTAAGACGGCTTATCGTATCTTGAGTGATTATGTGAAAGAAGCAGACCCCTCAAATCGGTTGTTTGTATTGCATCGCCTTGACCGTGACACGTCCGGCCTGATGATGTTTGCTAAAAAACAGGGAATACAGGAAACTATGCAACGGTCATGGAATGAAATGGTACTCGACCGTCGTTATGTGGCTGTAGTTGAGGGGCAACTTGAGAAAGAAGAGGGAGAGGTATCTTCGTATCTTTGTGAAAATTCGGCATTCGAAGTATATTCCACTCCGGATGAGTCGGAAGGTGGACAATATGCCCTTACTCGCTATAAAGTATTGCAGGCGAATAAAAATTTTTCACTTGTGGAATTGAAACTGGCTACCGGCCGTAAAAATCAAATTAGAGTGCATATGAAAGATTTGGGGCATAGCATTATCGGTGACCGGAAATACGGATCCCGGTGTAATCCTTTGGGACGATTGGCACTGCATGCCTCCCGATTGCGTTTTGTGCATCCCATAACTCGGCGTGATATGTTTTTTGAGACACCGATTCCTGCTTCGTTCCAACGTTTGGTGAGGGAAAAGTGACAACGGTGTCATCTCGAAGAAGAATCAAAAAATCAGGAGCCCACGTGTATTGTCTGAGATTTTATTTGAGACGAAATAGGCAGTTTAAAAATAATCTTATTAAATTTGCATTCCTTAAGTGCGTAATCATAAAATACTTGCCGGATTGGGGATTTCTGTTTTCAGACAGGGATTAACCCGTTACCCGGATAAGCATGAAAAAATAAACATACAAATATGAATATTTCGTATAATTGGCTAAAAGATTATCTGAATCTGACATTAACTCCCGAGGAAGTATCGGCAGCTTTGACATCGATTGGGCTTGAAACAGGTGGTATCGAGGAAGTACAAACGGTAAAAGGCGGTCTTGAGGGATTGGTTATAGGGAAGGTCCTGACGTGTCGTGAACATCCCAATTCGGACCATTTGCATATTACAACGGTCGACTTAGGTAATGGAGAACCGGTGCAAATTGTGTGTGGAGCTCCGAATGTAGCATCCGGACAACATGTTGTTGTCGCTACAGTGGGTACGGTATTGTATGACGGTGATACAAGTTTTACTATAAAGAAGTCTAAAATACGGGGAGAAGAATCATTCGGAATGATTTGTGCCGAGGATGAAATAGGTATCGGTGAAAGCCATGATGGTATTATCGTATTGCCAGAGACGGCTGTCCCGGGGACGTTGGCAAAGGATTATTATAACATAAAGAGTGATTATGTACTCGAAGTAGATATTACACCGAATCGTGTCGACGCTGCATCGCATTATGGTGTGGCGCGAGATTTGGCTGCATATCTGGTTCGGAATGGATATATTCCTGATTTGAGAAAACCTTCGGTAGATAGTTTCAAAATAGATAATCTGTCGGGGGATGCTATAAAGGTCGAGGTACAGAATACGGAAGCATGTCCGAGATATTGTGGTTTGACTATACGTAATGTGAAAGTCTCCGAAAGTCCTGAATGGTTGCAACAGCGTTTGCATGCCATCGGTTTACGTCCGATTAATAATGTTGTAGATATTACCAATTACGTATTGCACGAAACCGGACAACCATTGCATTGCTTTGACTTGAATAAAGTCAAGGGAGGCAAAGTCATTGTAAAAACATTGCCTGAAGGGACGAAATTTGTAACTCTTGATGAGACGGAGCGTACGCTTTCGGATAGGGACCTGATGATATGTAATGAGAGCGAGGGTATGTGTATTGCCGGAGTATTTGGCGGTCTTGATTCGGGTGTGACCGACAAGACGACTGATATATTCCTCGAATCGGCCTATTTCAATCCGACATGGGTGCGTAAGACAGCACGTCGCCACGGACTCAATACAGACTCGTCATTCCGTTATGAGCGTGGAGCCGATCCTAATAATCTTGTATATGTACTCAAGCGGGCTGCATTGTTGGTAAAAGAGCTGGCTGGTGGAGAAATTACGGGTAATATAGTTGATATTTATCCTCAGAAAATAGAAAATTTCAAGGTAGAGCTTGCTTATGAGCGTATAAATAGTTTGGTAGGCAAAGTGATACCGGCCGATATAGTAAAAAGCATTCTTAAGAGCCTTGAGATAGAAATTTTGGATGAAAGAGATGGTTGCCTTTCGTTGAGCGTTCCTACTTATCGGGTAGATGTGCAGCGTGATGTTGACGTGATAGAGGACATTTTACGGATTTACGGATATAATAATGTTGAATTTACCGATAATGTCCATTCGAATCTCTCGTATAAAACTTCTACGGATACCAGCCATCAGTTGCAAAATTTGGTAGCTGAGCAGCTTACCGGTTGTGGGTTCAATGAGATTATGAATAATTCGCTTACACGTTCGGCATATTATGCATCGCTTGAGACATATCCAGAGTCTCATTGTGTAAGACTTTTGAACCCATTGAGTAACGACTTGAATGTGTTACGGCAGACTCTACTTTTCGGAGGGCTTGAGAGTGTTGCCTATAATGTGAATCGTCGTCGCCCCGATTTGAAGTTCTATGAATTCGGAAATTGTTATTATTTTAATCCTGCAGCCAGTGTGGAAAAGGGTGTATTGGCTCCTTATTCAGAAACACAGTATCTGGGATTGTGGGTTACCGGGAATCGAGTATCGGGTAGTTGGGCACACCCTGACGAAAAATCGAGTGTGTATGAATTGAAGGCTTATGTCGAAAATATTTTTATCCGTTTGGGTATAAATTTCGGTAGATTGCAATATACTCAAGTGTCTACAGACTTGTTTTCGGCAGCCTTGAATATTGCTACTCGTGATGGTAAGCAAATAGGCGTAATAGGTATTGTAGCAAAAAAGGTATTGAAAGGTTTTGATATAGATAATGATGTTTTCTATGCGGAACTCAATTGGACATTGTTGATGAAAGAAGCGGCCCATAATAAGGTATTATATACTGATATACCTAAATTCCAGCCCGTAAAACGGGATTTGGCATTATTGGTCGATGCATCTGTTCCATTCGTGGAAATTGAGAAAGTGGCTTATGAAACGGAGCGGAAACTCTTGAAAGAAGTATATCTTTTCGATGTCTATGAAGGTAAAAATTTGGAAACGGGTAAGAAGTCGTATGCCGTGACATTTATATTGCAAGATGAGAATAAAACTTTGAATGATAAGCAAATAGACTCTATTATGAGTCGTATTATCAATAATTTGCAACAGAAGCTTAATGCAAAACTCAGATAATTAATTTATAACAAAATAGAAATAAGAATATAACAATGGGAAGAGCGTTTGAATATCGTAAAGCCAGAAAGTTGAAGCGCTGGGGAAATATGGCGCGTACATTTACAAAATTAGGAAAAGAAATTTCGATTGCCGTAAAGGCCAGTGGCCCCGATCCCGATGCTAATCCGCGTCTGCGTGTTCTTATGCAAAATGCCAAGGCGGCTAATATGCCTAAAGAAAATGTAGAACGTGCTATAAAGAAGGCTACTTCAAAAGATGAGGGAGATTATAAGGAAATTGTTTATGAGGGATATGGGCCTTTCGGTATAGCTATCGTTGTCGAAACCGCTACTGATAATCCTACCCGTACAGTAGCAAATGTGCGCAGTTATTTCAATAAATTCGGAGGTTCACTGGGAACCAGTGGCAGTTTATCATTCCTTTTTGACCATAAAAGCGTGTTCAAGATTAAAGCAAAAGAGGGAGTCTCTCTGGAAGATCTTGAACTGGAACTTATAGACTATGGAGTAGATGAACTTGAGGCTGATGGAGAGGAAATTGTATTGTACGGTGAGTTTGAATCGTTCAGTAATATACAAAAGTATCTTGAGGAAAATGGCTTTGAGATAGAAAGTGCTGAGTTTGAACGTATTCCGAACGATACAAAAGATGTGACAGAAGAACAGCGTGCTTCCATCGAAAAGTTGCTTGAGAAGTTTGAAGATGATGAGGATGTTCAGAATGTTTTCCATAATATGAAAGAGGCAGAAGAGGAATAATGTTTCTTGGTAATATTTTCTGAATAACATAGATAGAAACAAATTTTATTTTTGTTATTGTTTTCGGCTCGGCAGGTTTCGGACAGATAATGTCCAAAACCTGTCGAGCCATTTATTTCTGTATGGAGGAGCAATTTGAAGTGAGTATTTTTGAAGAGAAAATGAGATTTTATATAGTTTAAATATAGTAGAAAGGCAATTAGTAACAAAATTTATCGGAAAAATATGTTTCTTTGTATAAAATTTGTTGGAGTTATTAGTTACCAGAAAAAACTTAACATATATTATATTTTGATATTCTTTAGAGATAGATAGTGTGGTGAAAATTTGAAATAAGTTGTCGAATCTTAATCTTGCCATATAGGGTGTGTTGTAGTAAATGGTAACTCGGAGTATAGTTAAAAAAAATTGAATATGGACAAAAGTTTATTGGTCAAATTGCTACTGATAACGTTTACTGCATCGTTCTTTGTGCCGGAAGTGGCAGCCAGAAAGAAGAAGGAAAAGGAAGAGGCTGTGTCTGTAATATTGTATCTGAATAAAGTTGCAAATGCGAATGATAATTCGAAAGGGATGGTCATAAAGGGGTATTTAAGGTCGGCAATAGTGAATGATCCGACCTTTTTTGAAGTAAGTGAGACCCCGAATGGAGAAAGGATTAGGTATATCAGCGAAGATATTGATTCGTTGGTCGTTATGGATAGCCTTAAATATGTGAAGCGCAAGTGCAAGGGAATGGGGTTTATGGCCGGAGGTCCGAAAATCCGTTGGGTCAGGGCAGAGTATGAAGGACGGGGTATTGATGTCTATTCTGCATTTTTTATCACTCAAGAGCGTGTAAATAATATAACGACGGTTCGACAGAGCATAAGTTATTTTTTCAGTATAGATAAGGATATTGCTATTTGGGTATCCAGTGAATATGTTTCCGGCCCTTATGTTCTCGGTGCGCAGGGAGCAAATAGAAAGCAAATGGCATATTATTTTAGTAAAATTTATGATTATCAGGAATTTGCGACACGTATAAAAGCAAAAGAGCTTACGGGAATGATGACAATTGTAAAAGCTTGGGATACAGAGTATGGGAGTGTGCCGGTGAAAAGAATTTCCGGAAAAATGAAAGTAGACCAACAGGGAGTACAGGAGACTATTACAGTTGTCAGTGGTGCTAAGTCGTCATCTTGGAAGAGAATGAAAAATGAGGTTGTATTTCCTCAGTATATGAGAACTATACAACTGGGGGTGTCTCCGGCTATTGCCCCTTGGTCACGAAATATCAAACATGATGGTACGGGTTATAAGATGTATATTCCACCGATAAGTATTTATACCGATATCTGTTTTATGGATTTTAGTAAGTTGGGAAGCATCGGTTATCTGTTTGGAGCTACTTATAGCAAGTATGGGTATAATTGGCAATGGGATAATGGTTATGGTCTTAAGACAAAGGAAACATCCAGTAACAGGTTTGATATTTGTGCAGGGTTGAGTTGGCATCTGACACTTTGTCGGAATTTTGAAGCTTATGCCCGTGTAATGATTGATTTGGGAGTTACCGGCAATCGGACGACAGATCAGGAAAGCGGGGAAAAGATGATTTCAGAGAGTAAGATGAATACGAATGTCGGAGTTATTGCCACGGCTGGTTTGCGTTATTACTTTTGTAGGAGTGTCGGAGTTTATGTTGAGGGTGGCCGGGATATCGGTTATGCTTCTGCAGGTCTTTCATTTCGTTTCTAACCAAATATATATAAAAAATAATAAATTATGAAAAAGTTAATTACAGCAATCTTTTGTATTGCAATGTTTTCATTTGTATCGGTCGGTTGTTCTAAGGACGATGATGATAAAGATGGAAAGGATGGTATTGAAATTACAACTGGGATGACTTGGGAAAAATTGGTCGGAGAACATCCTTTTATGGGTAATTTCCCCAAGTATGATGGAGATATCGAATTCCATCAGTATAACGAGACTTTTGGCATGGAAAGCGTTGGATTTTTTGATTATAAGTGTGATGCATCCATGGCTACGGGATATTATTCTAAATTGGCTGCAGCGGGATTTACAGTGAATCCGAATGCTGAAGGTATGTATACAAAGACAATAGATGGTTATGAGCTTACTTTTACCGGTAGTCATGCTGCGGGTAATTTCGGGATGGTATTTGCTTGTAATCCGATTGATTAATAAGATTTTATTTATGATTGTCAGATTCTAAAGGGATAGTTTTACTATACTGACTCGATTCGTATAAGAAAGAAAATGTGTTACAAAGGTTGTTTTGACAGGTTTTTGTGATGCATTTTCTTTTTTGTTTTTTATTATTGTAACTTTAAGGACTGAAAAGAGTTATTTGCATAAATATAGCTTTTTGTGTTAACTAAATCATAAAAATGGTGTTGAATAAGAAATATGGATTTTGGATATTAGTAGTATTACCGATGTTGTATTACAGTTGTTCAAGAAAAGACGACAGAGGTAATATAGAGCTATACTGGAATAACGAGTTGATTTTACCCCCTAGCTCGGGGATGTTTCCCAACAAGGGTCTGGCCGGAGCTTACTGTGGCCTTGTCGGTAACCGATTGGTTATAGCAGGTGGGGCCAATTTCCCAGAACAATACCCATGGGATGGTGGGCATAAAGTCTGGTGGAGTACCCTTTACAGCTATGACAAGGTAACGGGACGATGGGAAGTCTACGAAGACTTTTTAGAAAAGCCCTTGGCTTACGGTCTTTCCCTTCAGGTAAAAGATGGAGTACTTTGCATCGGAGGAAACAATGCCGACAGTTGTTATAAAGACGTATTCCTAATCACAGAGCGAGGAGGCAAGTTAAAGATAAACAAAGACTATTATCCCTCGTTGCCGGTTCCATTATCGAATTTATCTGGGGGGCAGATAAAAGGGAAAATCTATTTGACAGGTGGACAGGAAAGTATGAGCCCAGAACAATCTAGCCATCACTTTTTTGTAATGGACATGTCCCGTCCATCCGACGGTTGGAAAGCTTTACCGAGCTGGCCGGGGCCCACACTCGCCTATAGTGTTTGCGTACCACATGACGAAAAGCTCTATCTATTCGGTGGTCGCAGTTTCGGTGAAGGCAAAGGTTTGGAAGTGCATACTGAGGGATATTGTTATGACCCGGAGACTCAAAATTGGAGTGTATTGGAGGGCACTTTTCCGGTGATGGCCGGCAATGGGATTTCGTATAAAGAAGATAATATCTTGTTTTATGGCGGAGTGGAAAGTATCATACCCGGAAGTGTTTCACATCCGGGATTTTCCCGAAAAGTTCTGAAGTATGATTTGCGAAAAAATACGATAGAAGAGATAGGAGAGAGTCCTTATCCGATAGGAGTGACAACAAGTATGGTCTCGGATGGAGATGTGCAGTATATCGTCAGTGGAGAGGTAAAACCGGGCATACGTACTCCGCATATTTTACGGGTAATTATTAAAGATGAATAAATATTGTTACGAGAATATTGGTCTACTTTACTTAGGTAATATGTTATATAACATTTGAATTAATTTTTGATATATAATATTTTATTATAATATTGCTTTATAAAATAGAACGATTTATTATCTGAATTTTCACCCCCTTATTTAAATATCCGGATTCTATATATAGAATTGCTGTAATAGTAGTTTTTATATAGATACTATATTATCGATTCAAATAAAAATAAGTTACAATGAAAGCATTGACACACGCTTCTTTAAGGGGGAATTGGGCTACATTATTATTGGCGACTGATAAGTTTGGCAATATTGATTATAAACGATTGTCTGATGAGATAGATGTACTTATATCGGCAGGCTCGGATGGTATATATTCTAATGGGACAGCAGGGGAATTTTATGCTCAGACAGAAGAGGAATTTATAAAAGTGAGTAATTTGTTGTCTGAGAAATGTGAGTCGGTGATGATACCTTATCAGATTGGAGTCAGCCATATGAGTCCTCTTATTTCATTGGAGAGATTAAGACTTATTCGTGATTTGCGTCCTGGAGCGGTACAAGTTATCTTGCCTGATTGGTTCCCTGTTAGTGTGCAGGAAGCTATTATATTTCTTAAACGAATGGAAGAGGAAGCTAATGGTATTCCTTTGGTTTTATATAATCCTCCACATGCAAAAGTGAAACTAACTCCAGAAGAATGGATGATTCTTAAAAAGGAAATACCGTCTTTGATTGGAGTAAAAGTTTTTGACCGGAACTGTTCTGTTGAATGGTATGAGTGCGTACGGAAAAAGGTCAAGGGATTATCTGTGTTCATACCTGGTCACCATTTGGCAACAGGAATATTGTCAGGAGCTCACGGTGCGTATTCTAATGTTGCTTGCCTTAATCCTTTTGCGGCACAAAAATGGGCTGATTCTATCGAACAAGACAAGGATGCAGCCATCGATTTGGAACGGCGAATACAAACTTTTATGACAGCACAAGTAGAGCCCTTTATTGTAAAAGAGCATTATCCTAATCATGCTTGTGACAGATTTATGGCCTTGGTGGGCGATTGGGCTGATGTGGGAGCAAAGTTAAGGTGGCCTTACCGGTCTATTCCAGAGGAATATGTAGAAAAAGTGAGAAGAGAGGGCCGTCGTATTATTCCTGAATTTTTTGGAATAAAATAGAGTAGTTTCTTATTGAAAAGCCTTTATAGTATAATCAGTTATTTATAATCTCGATTTGTATATGCTTTCCGGGGTTTTCCTTGTTATAGGTTGGTAATACATGATTTTGTTTTTAAGTGTTACTTAGAAATAGTTGGTGTGTATATCTGTAAGTATATTTCAGAAAAAAAATTGCGTTTTTTGTAGGTATAGTATGAAAGGATGTACTTATGGAAGTGTATTTTATGTTTTCCAGCATAAAAATATATTTTTTTATCTAAAAGTTTGTATTATATATTTTTTTGTCTTAATATTGCATTTGTATTATTTGTCAGACAAATCAGATTGAACATATAAATATTGTTCTAATACCAATAGACTGAGAATTTTTGAAAGAATAAACAAGAAAAGACACAAGATAATTCGACATACACCGATGAAAATAGAGATAAATCAAACAACATTAGTCGATCAGGTAGAAGATCGTTTGCTAACTTATTTTAAAGAAAACGATTTGAAGTGCGGAGATCATATTCCCAATGAAAACAATTTGGCTTCCGCGTTAGGTGTAGCCAGAAGTGTTGTTCGTGAAGCATTGAGTCGTTTAAAAATGATGGGGCTCATTTATACCCGTCCCCGTAAAGGAATGATATTGACGGAGCCATCTATTCTTGGGGGGATGAAACGAGTGATAGACCCTCGTATATTGGGAGAAGATTCTATCTTGGATATCTTGGGGTTTCGTATCGCACTTGAAATAGGAATATCGAGTGATATTTTTCGAAATATAACGCCTAAGGATATTAAAGATTTGGAGGATATTGTGCGTATAGGTACGGTATTTGAAAATAACGAATATACGCTGATAAGTGAATCTTCATTCCATACAAAATTATATGAGATAACGGGAAATAAAACTATAACAGAATTTCAGGAAATAATACACCCTGTCCTGATGTTTGTAAAAGAGAAATTTAAAGATTATTTGAAACCCATAAATATAGAACTGAGCCGAAATAACCGTATTGCAACACATGCAGATTTGCTGGGTTTTATAAAATCTGGAGATGAGAATGGTTATCGGGATGCTATAGAAAGACATTTTGAAGTGTATAAGATATTTATGAGTAAGCGGGGTAGAAATAGAGAGAGTGACAGAAAAAAATTAGAAATGATATGAATAAAAAATTCAACTTTTGAAATAACAGAATAAGAATATTTTTGAATCTAATTTGAATGCAACTATGGTAAAATTTGAGAGATTACAGGGTATGGTCGCAGCCGTTTTTACTCCTATGTATCAGACAGGGGAGATAAATTTGGATGTGATAGACAAGTATGCTGAATGGATCGCCTCCACACCGATAAATGGGGTTTTTGTGTGTGGTACTACAGGTGAGTTTTCTTCTTTGACAATAGAGGAACGGAAAGCTGTATTGGAGAAGTGGGTGAAGGTTGCCGATAAAAGGTTTAGGGTGATTGCACATGTAGGGACCAATTGTCAGAAATATGCGATTGAATTGGCTCATCATGCAATGAATATAGGGGCAGATGCTATTGCATCGATTGCACCATCCTTTTTTAAACCGGTCACTGTAGCGGATTTGGTCAATTTTTTTGTGCCAGTAGCTGCCGCCGCGTCAGAATTACCATTTTATTATTATAATATGCCTTCTATTACAGGAGTAAATTTGCCTGTAGATAAATTCTTGATAGAAGGTAAAAAAGTTATACCCAATTTAGCAGGAACTAAGTTTACTCATAATAATTTGATGGAGATGGGTACTTGTATCGACCTGAATAACCATGAGTTTGAAGTATTGCATGGATTTGATGAAATTTTGATTTCAGGGTTAGCAATGGGGGCTGTAGCTGGTGTAGGCAGTACTTATAATTATATGCCTGAGGTTTACAAAGGGATTTTTGATTCTATGTCGAGAAATGATATAGAAACTGCTCGCAGATTACAAATGAAATCGATAAAGGTAGTTGAGGTCATTATCAGATATGGAGGAGGTGTTCGAGGTGGAAAGGCTATAATGAACGCTATCGGTATTGGATGTGGTGATTGTCGGTTGCCTATTACTCCATTCGGAGAAAAAGAATTTGAACGATTAAAAGCCGATTTGCATGAAATAGGATTTCCAAAACTTTAGAAAAAGAGGGGAGATGACAGAATGTGAAGCATGGGGGTGATCACTTCTGTCTATCCCCTCAAATCTAATTAAATGCAATACAAAGGTACTTAGAAAAAAGGTAAAGTCCTACTTTTTTCCTTTTGAAAAATATAACCTTAAAATATTTCGGAGTTTTTTTGAGGAATAAAGATATATTAATTTCTTACATTGATATATACCATGAACCTATTTGTAAAAGTCATCACTATATTTATTGCGATTATAATTTTTCCCTGTGTTTCTTTGGCTGAAGGAGTTATTGTAAATGTGGAGAATCCTGTTATTCCCGTTTTGGTGAAAAAGAAGATAAATCCGGTTATTAAAATAAGTCTGGTTAGGACAAGTACATTTTCTTACGAAGTAAATTGCGTTGATTTGGATTTAAAAGGGTCTACGGATTTTTCGGATATTGTTTGTATAGGAATGTACGGTGTAAATAATGAGGGATTGCTTGATGAGAAAATTTTATTGGGAAAAGCAGAGCCTTTGGAGAAGCAGTTTTCTTTTAAAGAAAAAATAAAAGTAGATAAAGATACTGTGTCTTTCTGGATAGCAGTAACTTTAAAAGACAGTATATCGTTGGAACACTGTATTCAACTGAATTGTAGAAGAATAAATACATCAGTCGGAAACTTGAAAATACCAGTACAAAAAGTATATCCTTTGCGTGTAGGGGTTGCTGTAAGACAGCAAGGTCAGGATGGGGTGTTTTCATCTCGTATACCTGGTTTGGTTACAACTTCAAAGGGTACACTGCTTGCTATATTTGATGCGCGTTACGATTCTTCTCGTGATTTGCAAGGCAATATAGATATTGCTCTACATAGAAGTACGGACAAAGGTAAAACGTGGTATCCGATGCAGGTGGTGCTGGATATGGGGGAGTGGGGTGGTTTGCCTCAGAAATATAATGGGGTGAGTGATGCTTGCATATTGGTTGATGAAAAATCAGAAGATATATATGTTGCGGGGTTATGGATGTATGGTGCTTTGGATGATAATGGAAGATGGATTGAGGGTTTGACTCAGGAGAGTACATATTGGATACATCAATGGCGGAAGAAAGGTTCTCAACCTGGATTGGGAATAAAGGAAACATGTCAGTTTCTGATTACAAAAAGTTCTGATGATGGGTTGACGTGGGGATTTCCTGATAATATTACCTCGAAAACGAAACGTCCGGAATGGTGGTTGTTTGCTCCAGCTCCAGGGCATGGAATTACTCTGAAAGATGGTACCCTTGTATTTCCAACGCAAGGGAGAGATGAAAAAGGAAATGCTTTTTCAAATATCACTTATAGTCGGGATGGAGGAAGAAATTGGATTGCGAGTGAGCCGGCTTACTATAATGTAACTGAATGTAATGCTGTACAGCTTGATAATGGAGATATTATGCTAAATATGCGGGATAATAGGAATCGAGGAAATAAAAGGGTAAATGGTCGCCGTATTTGCACTACTTCGG
Source organism: Gabonia massiliensis (assembly GCF_001403595.1). Classification (NCBI taxonomy): domain Bacteria; kingdom Pseudomonadati; phylum Bacteroidota; class Bacteroidia; order Bacteroidales; family Porphyromonadaceae; genus Gabonia; species Gabonia massiliensis. The sequence continues at coordinate 1,402,767 of NZ_LN877940.1, forward strand.
ATTGTGGAAAAACGTGGATAGAGCACCCAACTTCACGAAAGGCTTTGATAGAACCTACATGTATGGGAAGTCTACATCGGCATGATTTTGTGATGAATGGAGAGAAAAAAAGCGTGTTGTTATTTGTCAATCCCAATGATTATAAGACCAGGGATAAACTGACTCTTAAAGCGAGTTTTGATAATGGTATGACATGGCCCGAGGAGAATTGGATTATGTTTGACCAATACCGTAGTGCCGGATATTCGAGCATAACTTCAGTAGATGAGGGCACAATAGGTATATTATACGAAAGTAGCCAGGCTGCTCTTGCATTTATACAAATAAAGTTGAGTGAAATATTAAAAAATAAGAAATGAACGAGATGTTAAATCGAAATTCAAATATATATCCTTGGATTGTTGTGGGGCTTCTATGGCTGGTTGGTCTATTGAATTATATGGATCGTCAAATGTTGTCGACTATGCGTGTTCCAATGATGGGAGATATTCATGAGCTTGAATCAGCGGCAAATTTTGGACGTCTTATGGCTGTATTTTTATGGATATATGGTATTATGAGCCCTGTATCAGGCATAATAGGTGATCGCCTGAGTCGTAAGTGGGTGATAGTGGGTAGTTTGGGAGTGTGGTCGGGAGTAACTTATTTCATGGGCTATGCGACAACGTTTAATCAATTATATGTATTACGTGGGGTTATGGGGGTAAGTGAGGCTTTATATTTACCCGCAGCTTTATCTTTGATAGCAGATTATCATCAGAATAGAACGAGGTCGTTAGCCGTAGGCATACATATGACCGGTTTATATTTTGGTCAAGCTATCGGAGGCTTTGGAGCGACATTTGCAATATTGTATTCCTGGCATGCAACGTTTCATTGGTTTGGTATTGTAGGGGTAGCTTATAGCATTGTGTTGGCTTTTTTTCTGAAAGATAAAGAGCCGGGTACAATCTTGGGTGTGAAAGATACGGCCAGACGTGTACCGGTGTTGAAAAGCCTGGCCATGTTGCTTGCTAATGTATCATTTTGGATAATATTGTTTTATTTCTGTGTTCCTGGGATTCCTGGTTGGGCTGCAAAAAATTGGCTACCCACACTTTTTTCAGAAAGTTTGTCTATCGATATGTCGATAGCCGGTCCTATGGCAACAATTTCTATTGCTTTTTCTTCTTTGGTCGGTGTATTATTAGGTGGATATATATCAGATCGTTGGGTACAGAAAGATATTCGTGGCCGGGTGTATACCGGAGCAACTGGATTACTGATGATTATACCTTCTCTTTTATTTATCGGTTATGGGCATTCCTTACTTGCCGTTGTTTTCGGTACGGTACTGTTCGGTATAGGTTTTGGTTTCTTTGATGCGAATAATATGCCGATTTTATGCCAGTTTGTTTCATCGCGTTACAGGGCAACGGCATATGGAATCATGAATATGTGTGGTGTATTTGCCGGGGCTGCGATTACCTGTATTTTGGGAGAATCTACCGATGCCGGATATCTGGGACGAGATTTTGCTTTATTGGCAGTTTTGGTATTAGCTATGCTGGTAATTTTACTTACTTGCCTGAGACCTAAAACTATAGATATGAAAGAGTAAAGTATTTAATGTAATGTATAAGACTTATGAAAAAAATATTTTGGATAATTATATTATTGATTTTGGTGTATCCATCAAATGCAAAGATACAATTACCGTCGGTATTGGGTAGTAATATGGTATTGCAGCAGAATGCGAAGGTCAATTTATGGGGATATGCTTCGGCATCGAAAAAAGTGAAAGTAAGAACTTCTTGGGATGATAAAGAGTACTCAGCCCTTGTATCATCCGATGGCAAATGGATATTGCAGGTAAATACTCCAAAAGCCGGAGGTCCTTATACGATTTCGATTTCTGACGGTGAAATACCGGAGGTTCTTTCCAATATACTTATTGGTGAAGTTTGGCTGTGCTCTGGACAGTCGAATATGGAGATGCCGGTAAAAGGTTTTCGGGGACAACCGGTGGACAGCTCTTGTGATGTTATAGCGAATGCTTCTCCTGATGATAATATACGCATGATTACTTTGAAGATAAATAGTAGCCAAACTCCTCTTGATGATTGCATCTCGACATCATGGATGGTTTCAGATCCTCAATCTGTCGCAGATTTCAGTGCTACGGCATATTTCTTTGCCAGTTATTTACAGAAAGTATTGAAAGTTCCGGTAGGAGTAATTTGTTCAAGCTGGGGTGGTTCGAAAATCGAGTCATGGGTTAATAAAGAAGTATATGAAAAACAGTTTCCAGAAATTTCTTTGGATGTATTGAAAAAGGATATGAGAGAAATTAAGAGGCCAAAGGATGAGCCTACACTTTTGTATAATGCTATGATAAATCCTATTAAAAATTTTGCGATAAAGGGAGCGATTTGGTATCAAGGGGAAAGTAATTTGAATAATCCGGACGTTTATAAAAGATTGTTTCCGGCAATGGTAGCATCTTGGCGAAAAGAATGGAAGCAAGGAGAATTTCCTTTTTACTATGTACAGATAGCTCCGTATGATTATGGTAGAAAAAATGCCGATAAAACGGAAGCTGCGGAGATACGTCAGGTGCAATTGGAATGTATGGATTTGATTCCTAATAGTGGGATGGTTGTTACTTCGGATGTCGGTAATCGTACTTGCGTACACCCATCGGCAAAAAGTTTGGTGGGGAAACGGTTGGCTCTTTGGGCTTTGGCAAAGACTTATCAGAAAAAGGGTATTCCGTTTAGCGGACCTTTATATAAGTCGTTTACAGTAAATGGAGAAAAACTGATAGTTGATTTCAGATATTCAGAGATGGGGATGACTACTTATGATCAAGAAATAACTGGTTTTGAGGTAGCAGGAAAGGATGGTATTTTTTATCCGGCTAAAGCTGCATTTTTTGATAATAAAACTAAAATTGTATTGACTTCGGAACAAGTTCCGGAACCAGTTGCCGTACGATATGGATTTAGAAATTATATGCCATTGAATTTGTTTTCGAATTTTGGTTTACCGGCGTCACCATTTAAAAGTGAATAGAAATATATAAATATAAAATTATCAATAAAAATTACATTATGAATATTTTTGAATCTATTAACTAACTTTAATTTAAAATCTATGTTAAATGCATCTTTAAAAATGAATAAGATATTCTGCATGTCGGTTGTCTTATTTACATTCTTTTTTTTATGCATTCCGGTTGTTTCGGCAGCACCAGAAACAATGGATGCTAATCAGAAGGAGGTGACGGTAAATGGAACTGTGTTAGATGATGCTAAAGAACCGTTAATTGGGGTTTCGGTTCAAGTGAAAGGGACTACGCAAGGTTCTATGACCGATATTAATGGAAAGTTTTCTGTTAGTGCACCGTCCGACGGAGTATTGATATTCTCGTTTGTCGGTATGGATAAGCAGGAAGTATCAATTGATGGCCGTAAGAATTTAGTTGTTACCATGAAGAATAGTGATGTTGCTTTGTCAGACGTGGTTGTAATCGGTTATGGTAAGCAGTCCAGAGCAGCATTGACCAGTTCTATTACAAAAGTTGAAGCTAAAGATATGGCTATATCTCCATCTGGTAATCCTATGTCGATGTTACAGGGTAAAGTTCCGGGAATGGAAATCAGGGTCAATTCCGGGCAACCGGGAGCCGACCCGCAGATTATATTACGTGGAGGAACGACAACAGCTCCGGAGAGTGATGCACCGATGTTTATTATAGATGGGGTGATACGTCCGATGAAGGATGTAAATTATAATGATATAGAAACGATCCAAGTATTGAAAGATGCTGCTTCTACAGCTATTTATGGCTCAAAAGCATCTAATGGTATCGTTATCATTACTACCAAACAGGGAAAAGCCGGAAAAGGGAAAATATCTTTTAGCTATGGGTTATCGGTCGATCATCAACCGGCGCGAATGCCTTTGTCTGATGCACGAGAATATCTTACTGCTACTCGTACGGCTGCTCTCCATGCAAGTGATCCTGCTAAATATCTTAGCGGAACTTTTGCTATGAGTACGGCTAATAAACGGGACGGTCTGAGTACAACGGCATTTTTAGATGATTATATTGCCAACTATGGACAGGCATATGTTGAGGATTTGTTGATGAACCAGGGATGGGAAACAATGGAAGATCCGGCAACTCCAGGTAAAATGCTTCTATTCAAAAATACGGATTTTCAAGATAATTTGTTCCAGACGGGATTGGGTCATGATTTTAATATTGATTTTAGCGGTGGTAATGAAAAAGGGACATATTATTTGAGTTTCGGTTATCTCGATCAGGATGGTATTGTTGTCGGCAGTGATTATAATCGTTGGAGTATGTTGTCTAATGCATCTTATAAGATTCGTAAAAATTTGACGGTAAGAAGTTCATTGAGTTACTCTATGAGAAAAACTTCGGGTATAAACGAGACAAACGTTATGGCGCGTGCTTCTAAAATGCCACCTGTTATTCGTCAATATTATGAGGATGGCACACCTGCTCCGGGAGAGTTGACCAGTTCGTTTCGTACCCGTTTACATGAAACGTATTATCAGGAGAAAGAAAATCAGGTCAATCGTACCAATTTGATGGCTGAACTGGATTGGGAAATTATCCCCGGATTACATTTTACTCCTATGTTTGCTTTTACTAATACTGAGGGTAAAGACCATGCTTTCGAACGATATAATGAAGTTGTAAAAAATCGGCCGGCATCGGCTAATCATGATCAGGACCAACATTATCAATTCGATGCTATCTTGAATTATACGAAAACGATTAAAGAAAAGCATAATCTTGATGTTATGTTGGGTGGCAACTATATTTATAATACATCTTTTGATATGTCAGGTTCGGGGTATGGAGGTACGTCGGATTATATTGAGACGTTGAACGGTATCGCTCCGGAGTCGGCCAAAGTAAGCTCCGTTTTTTCAGAGAAAAGGATGAACAGTTATTTTGGTCGTGTCAATTATAATTATGATATGAAATATTTGTTTTCGGCTAGTTTACGGTATGATGGTTCTTCACATTTTGCGGCTAATCATAAATTTGCAGCTTTTCCTGGAGTTTCTGCCGGATGGAATATTCATCGAGAGCATTTTTTCGAACCGATAAGAAATGTTGTGAATAATCTTAAATTAAGATTGAGTTGGGGTAAAACCGGGAATGATAATCTGGCACTTGAAAATACAGAAGGTTCGTATGACGCGGGAAAAAATTATGCAGGGGAAGCTGGTATATTGAATACTGTGTTGATGAATAGAGATTTGTTATGGGAAGAGACGACTTCTGCAGATTTGGGATTTGATGTCGGTTTGTTGAATAATAAGATAAATTTATTGGTTGATATTTATCATAAGAAAACGACGAATCGTTTGTTGAATGAAAATTTGTGGTCGGAGACCGGCTTTGCTTCTATCAAGTCGAATTTTGGGTCGATAATTACTAAAGGTATAGAGTTTGCAATTGATGCTACTCCTGTTCAGACAAAAGATTTCCGGTGGGATATTGGTTTTAATTTTACATTCTGGAGAACAACAATTGGCAAGCTTCCTGAAAATGGAGCAGATAAGAATCGTACCGGAGGAGGTATTATATTTGATCCGAAATTAGGGAAATATGTAGAGGCTGGAGGTTTTGCTGAGGGGGAACGTTTCGGAGCACGTTTTGCATATCAGCTGGATGGAGTATATTCTACCGACGAAGAGGCTGCTAATGCACCTTATGATGAGGGTGTGTCTTCTGTATGGTTAGGAAAAGGGAAATGTGCAGGAGATGCTATTTGGCGTGATGTTGATGGGAACGGTATTATCAATTCGAAAGATATGGTATTTGTCGGTTATCTTCATCCGGATAAGATGGGTGCATTCAATAACACTTTTAGGTACAAGAATCTGACATTGAAGTTTATGACTGATTTTTCTTTAGGTAATGTGATAGATAATCAGTTTCGTGCTCAGGCAAATGCCAACTCGAGACATAATTATGCTACTATACATGATGTTGCCAGCAGTAAGATGTGGCATCAGCCCGGAGATATCGCATCGATACCTCGTTACGATGTAGAGTCGGACTGGGATAATGGGAAACGTAATCATGGGCGCCCTAATTCTTCTACTATCGGTTTTAGCGGCGGTAGTGTAAATACATTGTATATAAAGAAAGGTGACTATTGGGCATTCCGGGAATTGTCTTTGTCGTATGCTTTGCAAACAAAATGGTTAAAAGCCGCAAAGATAGAGACTTTGGATATAACAGCGGCAGTGTATAATTTGGGTTACTTGACAGCTTATGATGGTCTTACACCGGAAGTCATAGGAGCAGATGCCGGTAAATATTCTCGTCCTCGCCAGTTTTTATTTTCTGTAAGATTTACATTGTAATAACTAAAAGTGGAAAAACAATGAAAACAAAATTAATTATATTTTCTATTGCAGCTGTTTGCACTTTTTGCAGTTGCGAGTCGGTATTGGAGATAGATCCGATATCGGAAATAACGAATGCAAATTACTGGAAAGATGAAGCTGATGCAAAAGGGTATTTGAATGGGTTGTATTCTGATTATAGAGGCTTGACCAGTACGACATTGTATGGAGAAGACCGGGGAGATGCGATGGAGTCGGGGGTAATCGGAGGAGTGAGCAGAGCACATCTGCACGAACTGAATGAAGAATATGCATATGACTGGAGGGCTTTTTATGAGAATATACATCATTGTAATATGCTTTTGAAATATACTCCTGACATCAAGTTCAATGTAGAAGCTGAGAAAAACAGGATTTTGGCTCAGGCATATACATTCAGGGCAAAAGCTTATTTGGCGTTGATACAAATGTGGGGTGATGTTCCTTTGGTTTTGGAACCGACGGAGAAATACGATAAAAATTCTCGTCCTTATCGTAGTTCAGCTTTAGAAGTCATGTCTCGGATATTATCTGATATACAGTCGGCAATAGACTTGTTTCCTGAATCAAATATTATTGACAAAAATAAAATATCAAAGCCTGCGGCACTGTGCTTAAAGGCTGAAGCATTGGCATGGAAATATACGGTATTAAAAAGTGGGAATAGACAAGATTTGGTAGATGCTATTTCGGCTCTTGAGGAGGTTGAGAAATGCGGAGTAACCATGATGGAAAAATATCCTGATATATTTGATGTGACAAAGAGAAAAAATAGTGAAATAATATTTTCTATTTATGTATTGAAAGATGAATTTGATAATATGTATATGTCCACTCTTTCTATGTCGGCTGCTGCCGGTTTATTGACCGATAATATTGTCAATAAAGAGGAGATTCCCTATTCCAATTCTACCATAGCTCGTCATGTATATGCACCTTCGGCAGCTTTGAAAGCCTTGTTCGATCCTAAAGATAACCGAGATACTGCTTATATAGAAGCTGTAGATAAAACAGGAAAGGTAGTATTTACATCACAAAATAAGTTCAAAGGTACAAAATATGAATCTGACCGCTATTATGATAATGATATTGTTGTATATCGTTTGGGAGGAGTAAAGCTTTTGAAAGCTGAATTACTTTGCTATTTAGGTGGAGAAAATGTACAAAAGGCTATTGATGAAATGTTGCCTACTCGTATGCGGGCAGGTATTGGCGCTTATTCCGGCCCGACAGACCAGCTTTCTGTTCAGAAAGAGATTTTAAATGAAAGAGGACGAGAATTGTGCTTTGAGCTGAAACGTTGGCCAGATTTGATGCGTGCCCATGCAGCAGGAACAATAGATATTTATTCGTATGTTCCGAATTTGAAGGGCAAGAGTACACCTTTATATTTCCCTATTTTAAGAAAAATGATAGACTTAAATCCAAATTTAGAGCAAACAAAAGGTTATTAAAAAATATGAAAATGAAGAAATTAAATTTTATATCCGTATTCTCATGTTTATTGTTCTTCTTGTCGGCATGTGGCGAGGAAGAGCCGAGTATAGCATCTTTACCTGTGCCGGAAAGCAAACCGTATTCGATAAATAGTGAAGGGTATGCTTATTTTCGTATTCCTACGATGGTGATAACTAATAGCGGGACGATATTGGCATTTGCAGAGGGACGTCGTGACGGAGTGCAAGATGATGGGGATATCGATATCGTATTGAAACGTTCAACTGACAAGGGAAAAACTTGGGGATCGTTGATTACAGTTAAAGATGATGGCGAAAATCGTTGTCGTAACCAGGTACCGATATATATTCCCTCGATTAATCGGGTCATTTTGGTATCATGTTGGAATCCTGGTGCAGTGGGTGTTGTGTCTGTTTTTGTAACTTATTCAGATGATGAAGGTCTGACTTGGGCTCCAGAACAGGATATTACGCAGTCTGTTGTTCCGGCAAAATACAGGTGGTATGCTACTGGTCCATGTCATGGAATTGTGAAGCAATTTGAACCTAATAAGGGGCGTATTATCGTACCATGTAATCATAATACGACTGATAATGCCGAAGGTCGTTCTCACGTAATCTATTCGGATGATAACGGTAAAACTTGGGCTCTTGGTGGGATTGTGGATATGTATAATACAAATGAGAGTACGGTAACTGAGTTGAGTAATGGAGATTTGATGTTGAATATGCGATGTGCTGATCCAAAATTAGCTGATAACCAAAAATTCAGAATTGTATCAACAAGTAATGATGGAGGCATTACATGGAGCAAATGTATGTATACGACTTTGAATGACCCGATGTGTGAAGGCTCGATTTTGTATTATGGTTTGGGAACGAACGGGAAAGGCATGTTACTTTTTTCAAATCCAGACCATCAAACAAGTAGGCGTAATAATACATTGAAACTAAGTGAAGATGATGGACAGACCTGGACTAAAAAGTTTTCTTATACCGGTGATGATTATGGAGGATATTCGGATATTGCTTGTTATCCAGATGGCACCATAGGAGTACTCTATGAGTATGGTTATAAGAATATTGGAGGTATTGCTTTTCAGAATGTGGATTTGTCTCAACTGAAATAAATATTATCAAGGTATGAATGGTAGTAATATTGAAATTATGAAAAAGGCATTATATTTTTTATTCGTATTGATTATGGGAGTGTTATACTCTTGTAAAGAGGACGAGCAGGAGCCGCTACGTGCAGAGTTTTCGTCCAATAAGCAAACTGTAGCTGCCGGTGAAACTGTTTATTTTATGGATAAGTCAGCTGGTAGTCCGGTACGTTGGGATTGGGAATTCGAAGGTGGGGAACCGGCTAAGTCGAATTTATTTAGTCCGGAAGTCGTATTTAATCAACCGGGCAAATATTCGGTAAAATTGAAGGTGGGCAGGGGTCCTGAAAGTTCGGTAAGAGAGGTTACTGAATATATTACTGTACTATATCCGGATGAGATATTAGTAGATTTTAAAGCAGATAAAGTACAGGCTTTGAGTGATGAAGAGATAAGTTTTTCTGATTTGTCTGTGGGTTTCCCTCAGACTTGGGAATGGGTATTTACTCCTCAATCAGGAACTCCGATGACATCTACAGAGCAAAATCCTAAACTGACTTTTGCTCCGGGCATCTATTCGGTGAAACTAACAGTTTCCAATCCGGAAACGTCGGCATCGAAGACGAAAGAAAACTATCTGACCATTATCGATAAGAATTCGGTTGCCGCAGATTTTGAGGCACAAGGGCGTATGATTATAGAAGGAGGAACGGTTACGTTTGGAGATAAAACGTTGGGCAGGCCAACTCAGTGGAATTGGACATTTGAGGGAGGAACACCTTCTACTTCTGGGGATCAGAATCCGATAGTGACGTACAAGACTGCGGGTAAGTATAAAGTAACTTTGGTTGCATCGAATGAATTGAATACTTCAACAAAAGAAGAAACCGGGTATGTGATTGTATTGCCGGCTCAGGATTTGGTTCTATTTTATCCATTTGATGGTGATGGAAAGGATTTGGGACCAAATACTTTGAATTCAGAAGTCTTGAAAATGGGTGAAAATATGGATGTCAATTTTAAGGCTCCAGCAAGAAAAGAGGGTTTCTATTCAGCAGAATTTACAAGTAAAGATGGTAAAAATTATGCATTTTTGTCTGTTCCGGATAGTCCGAAACTTGATTTCCAGGCTTCACCTGTAACAACATCATTTTGGGTAAAAACATCTAATACGACGGCTACTAATATGGGGGTATTCCAACAAGGTGCAGGACCGAATGCAAGGGAAGATAAAGAGAATAGACAAACTTGGTTCAGATTCCAAAAGTCCAGTCCTTATTTCCGCTATATTATAGAATATACCGGACAAGCAGGAAACTGGACAGATTATAAAACCAAATCTATGTCTGATGGTGAATGGCATCATTATGTATGTGTGCATAATTCCGGAAGTACTTATGTATATCTTGATGGAGTAAAGGTCGCAGAAGCTTTGAACAAGCCTCTTAAACCGATAGACCCGTCTCCTTATTTTATTGGAGGTATGTATCGGGTAACGGATGGCGCCAGAGCTTATGAGAGTTTCATGGACGGTTGTATCGATGACTATGTTGTATATAATAGAGCTTTTACGGCAGAAGAGGCGAAGGCTCTTTATGACAGTATGAAGTAATAATAGTTATGGAGAAAGAGCGTGTCTTAATTGAAGAGGCTGTTTAAAATTTCCAATAGAAGTAATTCGGTCAGGTTTATTTTGTGTTTTTTCGGACTGTTTTTCATTCGTTAAATATAGTTTGCGATTTATAAAAGCAGAAAAATATTTTCAAAAGAAATTTCCAAAGTTGAACCAAACAAAATTTAATCAGGGTCTTCAATTGAGACACGTCCTTTTTATTTGATGATAATTATTGTCTCTTTAAAAATATTAGGTTAAGATAATTAGAAGAAAATGCGGATATCTAAAAGCTATAGTCTTTAAGATTTTAATTTATGGTATTATTATGTGTAATAAGTTCAATTTTGTTTTTCTTTTAGTTTTTGTTCTTATTTCTTGTGCCCGACAAGTTAATGATGATGTTAGAGTTGAGGTGGTAAAACCGACGATACCTGTATTAACGAAAAAAGCACAGAGTTCGACAATAAGACTGAATTTTATCCGAACGAATAAGGAGCCTTACACGATTGAGAATATAAAAATAAGCTTATCTGGGACGACGGATATAAACGATATTGTTTCAGTAAGTATTTATGGTTTGAGTGGTCGGGATGAACGTCTCGATACATCGATGCTTGTGTGTAAGCCTGTTCCTGCAGCAGAAGTGGTTTTATTTAAGGATATAATAGAGGTTGATGAGGATACTCTTTCACTTTGGGTGGCTGTAAAGTTAAGGGATGTGGTTTCTTTGAAGCATAAAATTAATGTGAATTGTATAGGTGTGAAGACAACGAGAGGAAGTGCTAAGGTTTTATCGGTCAAAGATAATCCGTTGCGTGTGGGCGTTTCTGTCCGTAACGGAGGACAGGATGGGGTGCACTCATCTCGTATTCCGGCGCTTGCTACAACGAAGAAGGGAACGTTACTTGCGGTTTTTGATGCACGTAATACGACACCAAGGGATTTACAGGGAGATATTGATATTGCATTACATCGCAGTTTTGATAAAGGTGAGACATGGGAACCTATGCAAATTGTCCTGGATATGGGAGAATGGGGCGGACTTCCTGAAAAATATAATGGTGTAAGTGATCCTTGTATACTTGTAGATGAAAATAGCGATGATATATATATTACGGGTTTGTGGATGCATGGTTTGTTGGATGCAAAGACAGGAAAATGGATTGATGGGCTTACAGAAAAGAGCACAAAATGGTTGCATCAATGGAGTCGAAAAGGTTCGCAACCGGGTTTGGGTGTAAAACAAACATGTCAGTTTCTTATTGCAAAAAGTACGGATGATGGGGCTACTTGGAGCAAACCTCAGAATATAACAACGAAGACCAAACATCCGGAATGGTGGCTTTATTCACCGACATCCGGTCATGGAATTACGATGTCAGACGGAACTCTTGTGTTTCCGACGCAAGGAAGGGATAAGAAAGGTACTCCGTTTTCTAATATTACATGGAGTAAGGATAATGGAAAGACGTGGACAGCGAGCAATCCGGCCTTTTACGATGAGAAAGCGACTTATGGTAATACTACAGAGTGTACGGTTGTGGAGCTGAAAGATGGTTCTTTAATGCTTAATATGCGGGATGACCGTAATAAAGTCGGGTCTGAAGTCCATGGTGCAGAACCATCTGTTAATGGACGTAGGATTTGTGTGACATCGGATATGGGACAGACATGGAAAGAGCATCCGACGTCTCGTGAAGCATTGATTGAGCCGACTTGTTCGGCGAGCCTTCATCGGCATAAATATATAGAGGATGGTCAGGAAAAGAGTATTTTACTGTTTTCGAATCCCAGTGCACGGAAATCTCGTACTAAAATGACATTGAAAGTGAGTTTTGATGATGGAAAAACATGGCCTGAAGACCGATGGATATTATATGATGAGTATCGGAGTGCCGGTTATTCGACCATAACGTCGATAGATGAAAATACTATAGGAATTTTTTATGAGAGTAGTCAGACTCATTTGGCTTTTATTCAAATAACGCTGGATGAAATATTGGGTAAGGTATCTCCCTAATAGGAGAAAGAAGTAAAGGGTGAATATTGTTTGATTTTTAGAGAAAAAGTATGAAAAAAATTATTTTTTTTACCTTAGGTATATTTTTGCAGATGGGGTATATAACTTTTGCTCAAGTTGATAATTGTAGTCGAAGGGTATTGTTTGAAGCAAATAAAGATGGCTATTATATTTTTAGGATTCCTTCTTTGGTTGCGTCACCTAAAGGGACTTTATTGGCTTTTTGTTCTGCTCGTAAAGGTAAAGGTGGAGATTGGGATCCGATAGATATCGTTTGCAGACGTAGTATGGATGGAGGTAAAACTTGGTCTTCGATAAGTGTGATTGCACATAGAGATAGTCTGCTTTGTGATAATCCGATGCCAATTGTTGATTATAAAACAGGAGAAATACATATGTTGTACCAAACGGATTATGCCAGATGCTACTATATTAAATCTGTGGATGATGGAGAATCATGGAGTAGTCCGGTGGATATTACTTATGCAATTGAAAAATTTAGGGATATATATAACTGGAATGTGCTGGCTCCGGGACCGGGACATGGAATACAAATGATGAATGGGCGATTGGTAGTTCCATTTTGGTTATCTACAGGGCGTCCCCGGCATCGCCCGTCTATTGTTGTAGCTGTATATAGTGACGATCATGGGAAAACGTGGCAGGCGGGAGAAGTTGCTGTTCCGGACAATGATACGACTGTCATTCCGAATGAAACCTGTTGCATCCAGTTGGCCGATGGTCGAGTTATGTTTAATTCGAGAAATGAATCGCCTAATTATCGAAAATTATTGACTTATAGTGAAGATGGGGCAACAAAATGGTCTGAACCTTACTTTGCCGATGCATTTTTTGAACCTATTTGCGAGGCATCCATGTGCCGATACAGTATGGTGCCTTATCAATCTAAAAATCGTATATTGTTTTGTAATCCGGACAGCAGGCAGGACCCTTATAAAGACAAGAAGAAAAATACGCCCCGTTCGGCCCATGCTCGTCATCGGGTAAATCTGACGATGCGTATGAGTTATGACGAAGGTAAAACCTGGCCGATATCGAAGGTGATTGATTCCGGGGTTTCTGGATATTCGGATATTGCCGTAACTCCGGATGGAACGATACATTGTCTTTATGAAGGTGGAGCTTTGAAAAATAATCATTATTTGAATCATCAGGTAACCATTGTTTCGTTTTCTTTGGAGTGGCTTACAAATGGGCAGGATAGGTTACATAAGAAGGACAAACCTTTGATACCGGAAATGAAATAAAAGTATTAAGAGCTTTATTATCTGAGAAATCTGTTATTTTATTCTGCTATCTTATAGATGAAAATATTTTCCAATTTTTACTTAAGATAGCAGAATAAAATAGGATATTTATGAGATATTTATAGTTTACCATTGTAATTCTACGATATAATCTACACCGGTGGGAACTTCCGGCAATTGTAAAAACAATCCTTGCTTGTTTTGTGAAAATGAAATATTTTTTTTGTTTTTGAACAAACAAGCTTTTTTTATTTTTATGTCCGTTATCGGTAAGAAGAGACCTTTATCTTTCCAGTCGAGTATGTGCACGTATATTTTGTCATCTTTTTGTGTGGTGACACCCCAATCTCTTGGCGGTACGACCCCACCACGGGTACCATAGATTGTTTCTCCGTTTGTTTTCAACCATTCCCCTATATATTTTAGTCTTTCTATCGAGGCGTCCGGTATGCAGCCGTCAGGTTGTGGCCCTATGTTTAGGAGTAGGTTGGCATCTTTTCCGGCGGCTTTTACCAAAAGGCGGATAAGAGCCTCTGTTGACTTGTAGTTGTTGTCGGTAATTTTATATCCCCATGACGTATTCATGGTTTCGCAGGTTTCGAGGGGTAGATGTCCGATTGCTTGTCCAGAGAGACCGAAAGTATTTTCACCCGGCAGGTCTCTCTCAAAAATTTGGATATCCTCTCCGGAATAGGGAAGTTGATGGTGATTATTTCCAATGAGACATGCAGGCTGGAGTTTATGTATCATTGCATATTGTTGAGGCAGGTGCCAATCAAAACCGGGCTTTTGGTCTTGATCCCACCAACCGTCGAACCAGATGGCTCTGACCGGCCCGTAATGTGTCAGTAATTCGGTCAATTGGTTATTCATGAAACGATAGTAGCTGTCCCAGTTCTCCTGTAATTTGCGTCCTGTATTTCCTCCGGTTCTCCCTAATGGATAATCGTCTCGTCCCCAATCGAGGTGGGAATAATAGAAATGAACTTTAATATTTTGTTTGTGGCATTCGTCTGTCAGCTCTTTTACAATATCCCGATTGAAAGGGGTAGATTTCACTATATTATAGTTACTGTATTGGCTGTCGAACATTGAAAATCCGTCATGATGACGTGTTGTGAAGCATATATATTTTGCTCCCGAGGCTTTGATGGCTGCAACCCACTCGGCGGCATTGAATTTTGAAGGACAAAATCCTCCTGCAAGTTTGGCATATTCTTTATGTTTAAGATTCCATGTATGTAGAACCCATTCTCCGTCCCCCAGCATACTGTATATACCGTAGTGAATAAAAATACCAAACTTGTCATCTTGAAATTCTTTTCTGGTTTTCAGATTATCTTGGGTTGGTTCGTAGGCTTGCTGCGCTACGGTTGATGTAAATAGCAGTGAAGCTGTAAGTAGAGTTAATACTTTATTTTTCATGATTTAAATTTTATAAAAATATTTTTTTGATGGCTGACTCCGAAACAATAAGATAATTTTTTAGAATTTGTATGGTGATATGAAAAATCGTTTTTGTTTGTTCCCAAATGAAATTGAAAATAAAGTCCTAAAAGTACATTATTTGTAGCTTAATTACTAACTTGTTTATATCATTTTCTATATTAAATGTCTTAAAACTTGGTTAATTTTCCAATATAAGGTAGAGATTCAAGTCTGGTTACATTGTATTTTTTTTGAGGACGTTTATTTGTTTTCATTTGCCAAATAGCTTGTATTATCCTTATAAAAACAGGAAAAATCCTTCAAAAGAAATTTTAAAACCGGCTTGGGCGATATTTAAACGGATTTTTGGATATCGCTTTTTAGTTTTATTACCATTGATATAATAAACAAATGTATTTGTCGGGTGTTTTAAGATAGTATGGTAAAATGTATAATTAATGTTTCAATATGGTACAGGTAGATTTAGGCCGTTATGGCATTTGTGGGGTGAAGGAGGTTGTTTATAATCCGTCATATGATGATTTGTTCAAATATGAAACAGACTCGTCTTTGAGTGGTTTTGAGGAGGCGGTGGTTACCAATACGGGTGCGGTGGCAGTGAAAACTGGAAAGTTTACGGGGCGCTCTCCTAAAGATAAGTATATTGTTAAGGATGCAAAGACTGAAAGTACAGTGTGGTGGGACGGCAAGATTAATCATGCCATGACTACTGAAGTATGGAATGATTTGAAAGAGTTGGTTATAAATGAACTTTCGAATAAAGACCGATTGTATGTAGTCGATGCATTTTGTGGCGCGAATGAGGATACGAGGTTGAAGGTCCGTTTTATTATGGAGGTAGCTTGGCAAGCTCATTTTGTAAAGAATATGTTCATTCGTCCTACAGATGAGGAATTAGAGAATTTTGGAGAGCCTGATTTTGTGGTAATGAATGGTTCGAAAGTAACTAATCCGAAGTGGAAAGAGCAGGGACTGAATTCTGAGGTGTTTGTGGCATTCAATCTGACTGAAAGGATGCAGATTATCGGTGGAACCTGGTATGGTGGTGAGATGAAAAAGGGGATGTTCAGTATGATGAACTATTATCTGCCATTGAAAGGTATTGCATCGATGCATTGTTCTGCCAATGTAGGTATTAATGGGGATGTTGCACTGTTTTTCGGATTGTCGGGAACAGGGAAGACAACTTTGTCGACAGACCCTAAACGGCTTTTAATTGGTGATGACGAGCATGGTTGGGATGATAACGGTGTCTTTAATTTTGAAGGAGGATGTTATGCCAAAGTTATCAATTTGAGTAAAGAAAATGAACCTGAAATATGGGATGCCATACGCCGTGATGCTTTGTTGGAGAATGTTGTGGTACGTAAGGACGGAAGTATAGATTTTGCTGATGCTTCGATTACTGAGAATACACGGGTGAGTTATCCTATTTATCATATCGATAATATTGTAGAACCATCTCGTGCCGGGCATGCTTCAAAAGTCATATATTTGTCGGCAGATGCTTACGGAGTGTTGCCTCCTGTGGCTATTTTGGATGAGAGGCAGGCTCAGTATCATTTTATTAGCGGTTATACGTCTAAACTGGCCGGAACCGAACGAGGTATTACGGAACCTGTTCCTTCATTTTCTCCGGCCTTTGGCGAAGCATTTCTTACAGTACATCCGATGATGTATGCCGCAGTACTGGCCCGGAAAATGAGAGACCATCACTGTAAGGCGTATCTGGTGAATACGGGCTGGAACGGAACGGGAAAACGTATATCTATTAAAGCAACTCGGGCCATTATCGATGCGATTTTGTCAGGTGATATAGATAAGACTCCGACACATTATCTGCCTATACTTAACTTGACTATACCTGCTGAGTTGCCGGGAGTAGATAAAAACATATTGGATCCGAGAAATACATATAAAGATGTTGCGGAATGGGAAAAGAAGGCAAAAGAGCTTGCTTCGAAATATGCAGATAACTTTAAACGATATGCTACGAGTCCTGAATCGGAAGCTTTAATTGTAGTGGGACCTGATAAGGATAAGTGATAATTCAATATATTTGTGTGAAAAAAGGTTGCATTTTGTTATTATGCAGCCTTTTTGCTTTTGTTCAACGATAAATAATTATCTTTAAACCAAAATATTGTAAACGGAGTAATTAAGTAGTTAATAGAGGATAATAATATATATACAGTCAGTCTTTTGCCGTAAAGACGAGTATTGTCATTTTCATGAAACCGATATTTAGGTTTTGGAATGGAGATAGGGGAAAATAAGCTATTTGTGGGTTCTATTTTCATTTATGATTTATTATCTTTGCATATACAATTATTGTTTGAATATTTGAATAAATGATAAAATCATATTATACTGTTTTTTTTATTATACTGATATTTTTTATGACAAGTTGTATAGCTCAAAATAAAGAGAAAGATACGTATGTCGTTATAGAGACGCGATTTGGCGATATAACACTTAAATTATACGATGATACCCCCCGTCATAGGGACAATTTTTTGAAATTGGTAAAAGAGGGGACTTATAATGGAACGTTGTTTCATAGGGTTATAGAAAATTTTATGATACAGGGTGGGGATCCAACATCGAAAAATGCTCCGGCCGGGAAGCAACTGGGCACTGGAGATATGGGGTATACGATACCGGCAGAGATTGTGTATCCGGTACATTTTCATAAAAAAGGAGCTTTGGCTGCTGCTCGTACCGGGGATGAGGTAAACCCGAAGAAGGAGTCGTCTGGTTCTCAATTTTATATTGTAACGGGTACGGTTATTTCTCCGGGCCAGATTGCATCTTTGGAGAATCGTATGACGAAACAAAAGGAGCAAAAAATATTCGAACGTTTGGTGGGAGAGCATCGGGCGGAAGTGATGCAGTTGCGTAAAAATCGGGATAAAGAGGGGTTGTACGAGTTACAGGAAAAATTGATAGCTCAGACCCAGTTGGAGATGAAGGAAAGCGGACCAGTACAGTTGACGGCAGAACAGCGTGAAGCTTATACAACGATAGGAGGTGCGCCTCACCTCGATGGGGAATATACGGTCTTTGGGGAAGTTGTTGATGGCCTTGATGTGATAGACAGAATACAAAAGGTCTCAACTGATAGGTCGGACAGACCCAAAGATGATATTAAAATGACGTTGAAAATTGTAGAGAAGTGATTGAGGTAAGTCGATATTTATTGCCGAATGGATTGAAGATGCTGCATCATTTTGATAATAGTACGCAAATGGTGGCTTTAAATATCATATATGATGTCGGCTCAAAAGATGAAGATCCTTCACAAACCGGATTTGCCCATTTGTTCGAGCATTTGATGTTTGGAGGGTCGGTCAATATTTTGGATTTTGACACTCCTTTGCAGAAAGCCGGAGGGGAAAACAATGCTTGGACAAGTAACGATATTACTAATTATTATAGTGTAGTTCCTCGGCAAAATGTGGAAACTGCATTCTGGCTGGAGTCGGATAGAATGTTGGAGCTTAATTTTTCTGAAAAGAGCTTGTCCGTACAAAAGCAAGTTGTTTGTGAAGAGTTTAAACAGAGAAATTTGAATCAACCTTATGGCGATACTTATATGCTTTTACGCCCTATGGCGTATAAAGTGCATCCGTATCGTTGGCCTACCATAGGAAAAGAAATCAGCCATATAGAAAATGCCACGTTAGAAGACGTTAAGACGTTTTTTTATAAGCATTATGCTCCTAATAACGCAATATTGTCCATTGCAGGGAATATTTCATTTGAAGATGCAGTCCGATTGACAGAAAAGTGGTTTGGACCTATTCCCAGAAGGAATATTGCTGTCCGAAACTTGCCGGAGGAGCCGGAACAAAAGGAATCCCGGTTTCTGGAAGTTTACAGGTCTGTCCCATTAGATGCCATAACAAAGGCTTGGCATATGTGCCGTCGTACTGATAAGGAATATCATTCGTATGATTTGTTATCTGATATTTTGTCTAATGGTCGGTCGTCACGATTGTATAGGCACTTGGTAATGGAGAGGAAAATGTTTTCGGATATTGATGCGAGTATAACGGGAGATATCGATGCCGGTCTTTTTGTGGTGACAGGTCGATTGAATAAAGGTATAACCATGGAAGATGCTGATGAAGCCATAAAAAGAGAAGTATCGGCTTTAATGGCAGAAACTATAGAAAAGCAAGAATTGGAAAAGGTCGTTAATAAGTTTGAGTCGAATCATTTGTTTTCAAATATAAATTATTTGAACAAAGCGACGAATCTGGCCTATCATGAGTTGATAGGGCGGGCGGAAGATATTAACGAAGAGGTAAAAAAATATTGGGATATTACACCTCAGGATCTGCGTCGGGCGGCCCAAAAGGTATTTAGAGAGGAGAATAGCTCTACTTTGTATTACCGGGCGCAGTAAGTTTATTATAGATAAATCTGAAAAACACATTCCGTTTTTTTGAGAGTTTATAGTTGTGTAGTAAGTTGGTGGTGTAAATAGAATTGATATATGCTTTAAGTGTGAGTTTAGTCTATATATTAAAAGTGTAGAGTAGTATAAATAGAGTTTTGAGTTTTATTGCAAATATGTGCGGATATGCGATTTAAATTAATACTATCGGTAAAACCGGAGAGTTTTGGAAATGTGCTGCCAGTGAGTTATCAGTACGAATTATCGTCTTGTATACACCGAAAATTGACCGATAATATGGGGTTATATGTTGAGTGGTTGCAGCAAAATGGATTTATATCGGATTTGAGTTCAAGGTACAGGCTTTTTTCTATTTCCAATTTTTATATTCCTCGCATTAAGGTTGAGGTCGACAGGCTTTGTATTTTGGCTCGTAGGGTACAGTTGTGGATGTCTTTTCTTCCTGTCCGAGGAACTAGGGAACTGGTGGAGCAGATATTTTTAGGACAAGATTTGTTGATAGGTGACCGGCATTCTAAGGTTGAGTTTGTTGTGGATGAAATAATGGAGATAGAGGATCCCGATTATAAGCAAACAATGGATTATCTGTCGTTGTCTCCTATTGTTTTTGCAAACGTCCGTCCTAATAGAAGTATAGAATATATAGGGCCTGATTCTCCGGAATATCAGGATATATTGCTCGATACTATTCTTGAAAAATACGAATATTTCTATCGGAAGGAGTTCCCGCATAATTTGCAATTTGGTTTTGAACTGATAACACCACCCAAGCGGAAAGGCATTTTTATTAAACGATTTACACCAGACGAGACAAAAATTATCGGTTATATGTATAAATTTCGTCTGACGTTGCATCCAACATTGCATCGGCTTATTTATAATACCGGACTGGGTGAAAAAATCAATTTGGGCTTTGGTTGTGTAGAGGTATTGAAATAGAAAATTTTTTAAATATAATATATAGAATATTTTTTAGTTTGCTGAAAAATTTATTAGCAATCTATTCTGTGTGAGTATATAATGGAGTAGAAGATGTATTTGTTAATAAGATTTTTATTTTTTCAGTAAAAAAGTAGGTAATTTTATATGAATTGCCAAAATATTTTTTTTATTTTGTCTCTAAAATTAAAGTGAATAGCTTTTTTTAAAAGAAAAAAATATGATGGATTCCCAAGAAAATCTTCCTGCTACCGAAAATCTGGAGCCCGAAGTACCGGTAACTGCTCCGGAACAGTCTGTTGCGGGAGAGACTTCCGATGTTAAGCCTGAAGTGAAATTGTCACGACAGGAAATTGTAGATCAGATTAAATCGCTGGTTCAAAGGCCTGTTGATGAAGTAAAAGATGAAATAGATTCTCTTAAACAGAATTATTATAAATTGCGTAAGGCGGAAATTGAAGCTGCCCGTAAGCAATTTGAAGAAAATAAGGATGTTGAAGATGAGGTATTCACTCCGGAGGCGGATGAATTGGAAGAGATACTAAAATCTTTATTGAATACATTTAAAGAAAAAAAGGCTGCTTTTGCTGAGGAACAGGAACGGATAAAAGAAGTTAATTTAGTACGTAAAAAAGAAATCCTGGATGAGATAAAGGCTCTTACTGAGGATTCGGACAATATAAATAAGCGTTATAATGATTTTCAGCAGTTGCAACAGTCGTTTAAGGAGATAACGAATATCCCGGCTTCTGCGGTCAATGATTTGTGGAAAAGTTATCAATTGTATGTTGAGCGTTTTTACGATTTGTTGAAAATCAATAAAGAGCTGAGAGATTACGATTTTAAGAAAAATTTGGATCAGAAGATTGCTTTATGTGAAGCTGCGGAAGCTTTATCTGAGAATGAGGATATTATCGGAGCTTTCAAATCGTTGCAAGCATTACATGAAGAGTGGAAAGGAATCGGTCCAGTGGCCAAAGAACTCAGGGATGAGTTGTGGAATCGTTTTAAGGCTGCCTCAAGTGTAATAAATAAACGTCATCAACAACATTTTGAGTCATTGAAAGAAGGCGAGCAGAAAAATGAAGAGGCGAAGACCGCGTTATGTGTTGAAATCGAATCTATCAATACCGATGACTTGAAGTCATTCAATGCATGGGATGAAAAAACGAAAGAAATTATTGCTTTGCAGGAGCAGTGGAAAACGATAGGTTTTGCTTCCCGCAAAGTAAATAATCAGTTATTTGAACGTTTTCGTAAAAGCTGTGATGAATTCTTCAGAAAGAAAGCCGAGTATTTTAAGGCTGTAAAGGATGAAATGGCCCGGAATCTGGAAAAGAAAAAGGCTCTTTGTGAAAAAGCCGAGGCCTTGAAGGAGAGTACGGAATGGAAATCTACGACTGATACGCTTATTGCGATACAGAAAGAGTGGAAGACTATAGGGCCGGTAGCCAAAAAATATTCTGATGCAGTTTGGAAACGGTTTATTTCGGCTTGTGACTATTTCTTTGAGCAGAAAGCAAAGCAGACTTCGTCTCAAAGACAGGTGGAATTGGAGAATCTCAACCAGAAAAAAGAGATAATTGCAAAATTGAATGCCATCGATGAGAATATGGAAACTGCAGAGGCGACGGCTCGAGTTCGGGAACTGATGGCAGAATGGAATAAAATAGGTTTTGTTCCTTTTAAGGAGAAGGATAAAATATATAAGGAATATCAATCCGTGTTGGATAAGCATTTTACTCGGTTGAATATGCAGGAGAATAGGAACCGATTAATGTCTTATACTTCTACCGTGCAGCAGTTGGCTTCTTCGGATCAGGCTCAGAATAAGCTTTATCGAGAACGGGAAAAACTGGTGCATAATTATGAACGTTTGAAGGCTGAATTGCACACCTATGAAAATAACATGGGCTTTTTGAATATCTCATCGAAAAGCGGTAACAGCATGCTCAAGGAAATGGAGCGTAAAATGCAGCAATTGAAAGATCAGATGCAGTTGATTATTCAGAAAATCGAATTGATCGACGAGAATTTGTAAAAAATATAATTGAGTAACGGCAACTTAGACGTCTTTATCAAGATGCTTTAAGTTGTCGTTGCTTTAAGCATTGAAGTTTCCATCGAGGAGTTTAAACAATCGGATTGTTCTTTATTCGGAAGAAAAAGAACAAGAAAATTTATAGTCACTTTATTCGTTATTAGACTACGGGTTTACTGAAGTCTTGTATTTTTTAATGAACCGGATTTATGCTAATGATAAGAAACAATAATGGTGGCGGGTATGGATATTTGATACGGATATTGATTACGGTAATCGATTTCTTGTGTATCAATATGGCTTTTTTTCTGATATGGTTTATATTTCCAGATAGTTCGCAAGATTTTTGTTCCAAAATTATTTGGCTGTTATTAAACATATCTTATTTGCCAGTAGCTTATATTTTTAGTAACATCCATAATAATCGGATGATACATATCGACTGGGTACTTGTAGTTGCTTTGAGATCTGTGGCCGTTTATTTTGTGATATTTTTGTCTTTGCTCACCTTCTTAAAGGTGGGAGATGATATTCTTCCTATAACTCTGTTGCGTTATTTTGGCCTGTTTTTTGCTCTTTTGTGTCTTTGGTGGATTATAAGCCGTAAGTTCTTGAAATATTATCGAAGAAAAGGTTACAATTTTAGACGTGTAGTTATTGTGGGTGCCGGCCGGACCGGAATAATGCTTTATAATGCATTGAAAAGTGACGAGGGATATGGGTATCGTTTCCTTGGATTTTTTGATGATAATGAGAAGTTGAAGAGGTCTATACCTTCTTATTTGGGTACGGTAAGTGAGGTAGAGAAATTTGTTCTGGAAAATGATGTTGACGAATTATACTGTGCGCTGCCAGGGTCTCAAGATGAAAAAATTTTGCGATTGATGAAATTTTCGGAGCAGAATATGGTACGTTTTTATATCGTACCGGAGATAAACCGATATGTATTTAAACGTATGCATTATCAGATGTTAGGAGGAGTTCCGGTATTGTCTATCAGGGAAGAGTCACTAGAGCATCCTATTTTACGGTTATTGAAACGCTTCTTTGATTTATTGTTTTCGTCGGTAATGTTGGTATTGTTTCCTTTATGGCTTTTGCCTATAAGCCTGGCTGTGAAGGTGTCGTCTCCCGGTCCTGTATTTTTCAAGCAGAAACGTACCGGCTTTAAAGGGAAGGAATTTACTTGTTATAAATTTCGGACTATGAAGGTAAATAAAGAATCGGATTCGGTACAGGCAACGAAAGGGGATTCGCGAGTGACAAAACTTGGGCGTTTCCTGAGGAGAACGAGTCTGGACGAGCTACCTCAGTTTATCAATGTATTTTTGGGAGACATGTCGGTTGTAGGTCCCAGACCTCACATGATAAAGCATACAGAGGATTATTCTAAAATGATAGACCGTTATATGGTTCGCCACATGGTGAAGCCTGGCTTGACAGGTTGGGCTCAGGTGAATGGTTATCGTGGAGAAACAAAAGAGTTGTGGCAGATGGAAAAACGGGTGGAGTATGACGTTTGGTATATTGAAAATTGGAACTTCTGGTTAGATATAAAGATTATCTTTCTTACAGTATTTAATGCTATTAAAGGGGAAAAGAATGCCTTCTGATAAGGCCGAAACCTTAAAAAATTAGTAAATATGAAGATTGCTATTGTCGGTACTGGATATGTAGGACTGGTTACGGGTACTTGTTTTGCTGAGATGGGTTTGAATGTGATTTGTGTAGATGTTGATAAAAGTAAGGTTGAAAAATTGGAGAATGGGGTGATTCCTATTTATGAACCCGGCCTTGAAGAGTTGGTACGGAAAAATCATAACGATGGGCGCCTTTCGTTTACTACTGATTTGGAGTCTTGTATCGATGATGTCGATATTATATTTATAGCGGTGGGTACGCCTCCCGATGAGGATGGCAGTGCCGATTTGAAGTATGTGCTCGAAGTAGCTCGTACTATTGGAAGAAGTATGAAAAAATATGTTCTGGTCGTTACTAAAAGTACTGTACCGGTAGGAACCGCTGCTTTGGTACGTTCTACAATTCAGAAAGAGTTGGATGATAGAGGTTTGAATATAGATTTCGATGTCGCGTCTAACCCGGAATTTCTGAAAGAAGGAAATGCCGTGATTGATTTTATGAGACCAGACCGAGTAGTCGTAGGGGTAGAGTCTGAGAAGGCTCGGAAGCTGTTGTCTAAATTGTATAAGCCGTTTATGCTGAATAACTTTCGTGTTATATTTATGGATGTGCCTTCAGCAGAAATGACAAAATATGCAGCTAATGCCATGCTGGCGACACGTATTAGTTTTATGAATAGTATCGCTAATCTGTGTGAGGCGGTAGGGGCTGATGTCAATATGGTCAGGGCGGGAATCGGCTCTGATATGCGTATTGGGAAAAAGTTTTTGTATGCAGGATGCGGTTATGGAGGCTCTTGTTTTCCGAAAGATGTAAAGGCTTTGATAAAGACTGCGTCAGAATATGGGGTGGATATGGAGATACTTCGGTCTGTTGAGAAAGTGAATGCATATCAGAAAGGGCTTTTGTTCCGTAAGTTTTCATTATATTATAATGGAGACTTGAAGGGAAAGACTGTTGCTATATGGGGGCTTTCTTTCAAGCCTGAAACTGACGATATGCGCGATGCTCCTTCCGTAGTACTTATACGCTCGTTGATAGAGGCGGGATGCAAGGTCAGAGCATATGACCCTATAGCTATGGATGAGGGGAGACGGATATTGGGAGACGAATGTGTGTATTATGCAAAGGATATGTATGATGCTGTTCTAGATGCTGATGGCTTGTTTTTGGTGACTGAGTGGAAACAGTTTAGACTGCCGGCCTGGAATGTAGTGAAAAAGGTGATGAATCATCCTTATATTGTCGATGGCCGTAATATATATGATGTGGAAGAATTGCGTTCACTGGGTTTTGATTACGAATGTATAGGACGAAGATTTGATAAATGACAGATAAATGCATCAGTGCACAGGAGGCATTACGGAAATATTTTGGCTATGATACTTTCCGTCCGTATCAGGCCGAGATAATAGAGGCTGTTCAGGAAGGACATGATTGTCTGGTCTTGATGCCTACGGGGGGAGGCAAGTCTATTTGTTTTCAGATTCCGGCATTGATAAACCAAGGGCTTGTCGTTGTTGTATCTCCGTTGTTGGCTTTGATGAAGGACCAGGTGGATGCTTTGCTTGAGAATGGTATTCAAGCAGCGGCATTAAACAGTATACAAAGTGAGGATGAGGAGCTGGTAATAAAGATGAAGGCTCGGCAGGGAGATATACGTTTGTTGTACATATCTCCAGAACGGCTATTGAGTGAGTTGGATTATTTGTTGCCGTCGTTGGATATATCATTATTTGCTATTGATGAGGCTCACTGTATATCTCAATGGGGGCATGACTTCAGGCCGGAATATAATAAATTGTCAGTTTTAAAGGAACGTTTCCCGACCGTTCCTATGATGGCACTTACTGCTACAGCTGATAAATTGACTCGGAATGATATTATAACGCAATTAGGACTTGATTCTCCTCGCATATTCATTTCCTCTTTTGACCGTCCTAATTTGAGCTTACATGTCATAGGAGGATATAATAAGAAACAGAAACTGGCCGCAATATATTCGTTTATACAGAGACATGCCCGACAGAGCGGTATTATCTATTGTTTGAGTAGAAGTAATACTGAAATGGTGGCACAAGAGTTGTCCCAATTGGGAATAACGACAGAGGTATATCATGCCGGGTTGTCGGCTCAGCAAAGGGAGAAGGCGCAAGCTGCGTTTTTAAATGATGAGGTACAAGTAGTATGTGCTACTATAGCATTCGGTATGGGTATTGACAAATCCAATGTACGATGGGTCATCCATTATAATATGCCTAAAAGTATCGAGTGTTATTATCAAGAGATAGGGCGTGCAGGGAGAGATGGTATGCCAAGCGATACTTTATTGTTTTATTCGTTGGGTGATGTGGTGATGCTGTCGAAGTTTGCTCGGGAGAGCGGGCAGAGCCAGATGAATATGGAGAAGCTGCATCGAATGCAGGAGTATGCAGAGTCTCCGATATGTAGGCGGCGCATACTTTTAAATTATTTTGGAGAAGAAGTTGAGAAGGACTGTGGCAATTGCGATATATGTAAAAATCCACCGCAACGTTTTGACGGCTCTGTCCTCGTACAAAAGGCTTTAAGTGCTTGTATAAGAACTGGCGAGTCGATTACGGTACAAGTATTGATTGATATTTTAAGGGGTTCTCATAAAGCGGAAATTTTAGAGAAAGGATATGACCGAATAAAAACGTTTGGAGCGGGGGAAGACCTTTCGTTTCGTCAGTGGCAAGGTTATTTGTTACAGATGATGCAGTTAGGATATTTCGAATTATTATATAATGAGGGCAATCGTATAAAAGTGACCCCGTCAGGGTGGAAAGTATTGAGAGGGGAGCAGATTGCCATGTTGACATTTGTAAGTAATGAATTGATAACTGAACGAAAAGATAAGAAGAAAGGGAAGAAAACCGTTGATACTCCGATGGTTGAGCGTAGCCCGGATGAGAGATTATTTGATTCGCTTAGTATGTTGCGTTCACGGTTGGCAGCAGAAGAGGGAAAACCGGCATATATTATTTTTACCGATAAAGTTTTGCAAGAATTGGTAATACATAAACCCGTATCGTTGTTCGATTTTGCCCGTATTAGTGGTATCGGAGTGGCAAAGGTAAGTAAATACGGGAAAGAGTTTGTTGGTTTGTTACGTAAAGAACTGGGCTTGAAAAGAGAAAAAGGCGATACTTATGCCGAAACTTTAATGCTATTGATGCAGAATTATTCGATAGAGGAGATTGCATCGGCAAGGGATTTGAAACCGGTAACAGTGTATAGCCATATTGCATGGCTTATTAAAGAAAAGAAGTTTACCGAATGGCATCGTTTCCTGACAGTGTATGAAATAGAGGCTGTGGCCGGAGCTTTGAAAAATGTAAATTATACCGGAGAATTGAAACCGATATATGAGGCTTTGAATGAAGAGATAGATTATGGAAAGATACGGCTCGCTATTGCTGTGTTGGAATTGGAGAATGAGTGATTCTGATAATTCATTTTACATATAATTTTAATGTTGTTATGAACTGGTCTAACTTTTCCAATAAAAAAATATTATCAGGTCATTTTTGCGTTTTCTTTCGGTCTCTATCCTCTTTTTCACACGCCAGATAGCTTGTTATCTTCCTCATAAAACGAAAAAATATCCTCGAAAGAAACTTTCAAAATTGACCCGAGCAAAATTTAGATGATAGCTTCTAAAAGCAAAAATATAGCAGCGGGATAAGAGGAACATTTGGGGTAGTTTTATAAGGGGTGTTCTTTTTCGAGAGTTTTTAAGCTAAAGATTGGGTCTATCTTAGATGGATTTTTTTTGTTGAGTAATTTTCTTGAAATAGAAGTCTTTGATAGTTAGACTGAAAGAGTATACATTATGGATTTGGGTTAAAAAAAGTATTCTGATTGTTTGCAGATATAAAATAAAGTATTACCTTTGCAACGCATTTGAGAAATCGATGCACACATAACAGGAGATTCGCTAGCTCAGCAGGTAGAGCACAACACTTTTAATGTTGGGGTCCTGGGTTCGAGCCCCAGGCGGATCACAGAAATGAGGACTTCATTTGAAGTCCTTTTATTTTTTAAAGACATTTACAATTTTTGGCATAGGTGCTCTCGTACATTTGCGATATAAAATAAATTATAAACCGATTTAATTTAGAAATTATGTCAACGACGATTGTTCGAGGGGAAGAAGTAATCCGTATCTGTCCCACACATTCAGCTAAATTGGAGTATTCTGTGAACGAGGGCCGTTCGTGGATTTTACGACGTCGGTAATTTTTGAAAAAATAAAATAGTAAGGGTAATGGTGGTAAAAAGATTATCGAATGAATTTTTGGAAAAAATTCTGGATGATGCCGTATGGAAAGAATTATCGAGGAGTTTTCAGTGGACTGAGCAAACAACTTGAAAAGTATAGGGATAAGGTGAATTGGGAAGAGGTATCGGGCAATGTAGAAATTCTTTGGACACCTATTATGCTGGACAAGTTCAAGCACCGACTTGATTGGACCAAGATATCTTCTACATCAAATCCAATATTATTGAATGTATCTAATATAGAAAAGTTTAAGGACTACTGGGACTGGTCTGAATTGTCCGGGAATCGTAGTCTTGATTTATGTTTTGAGCTTATTGATAAGTTTGTAGATCAATGGGGTTGGAATGAATTGATTAATCGTTATACTGGTGATGTATTTGATGCATTTTATTCTAATGATATGCAACATATTTATTCTTTTGAGTTTCTTGAAAAATATTTGGATAAGATACCCTCTGATACGCTTCAGAATTCCAGGCTTTGGGATAAATTAGTTGGAATACGAAAGAATGAGATGACTTATAAAATAGTGTCCGGTGATTGAATAACAATCTGGTTAATGATACTATGGGAGGAATCGACAAGATATTTTCTATCATGGTATCATTTAATTCTGTGGTATGCCATTTTTTTTCATAGTCAATCTCTATATTTGTACTGTTATTTCAAAATCAAACAAATATGGCAGCTAATCTTTTTGGCCGGTATGTTTGGCTTGTGGATGTCATTCGTCGTTATACCAGTCTGACTTATGAAGAAATTAATGAGTTATGGCAAAAAGCGGATTGAGTTATGGGGACGGTGACGAGTTGCCATTGCGTACTTTTCATAATCATCGTAAAGCTATCAGGGATATTTTTGATATTCATATTAATTGTGATACGAAACATGGTTATCGGTATTGTATCGATGAACCTGAACGTTTGGAAAGCGATAGATTGCGTAATTGGTTGATAGACTCTTATGCTACCTTGAATCAAATACAGGCGGATAAGAAGCTGGAAGGAAAAATCATTTTTGAGGATATTCCTTCCGGTCATTTGTGGCTTACCGCCATTACCGATGCCATGAGGCGAAACAAAGTGCTTTATATTACTCATCAAGGGTTCGGAAAGCCGGAGCCAAACAGTTTCGAAATAGAGCCTTATTACTTGAAAGTGGTAAACCGACGTTGGTATGTAATAGCCCGCAGTCCTTATTATTCAGAACGAAACAAGGCTAAGGGAAACAAACCGGAAGTTGTTTATCTGGTCTATGCGCTTGATAGAATCACCCAGATAGAGGAGACTGATAAGTCTTTTCATTTGAACAAGGATTTCGACGTTGACGAATACTTTGTAGGTTGTTGTGGTGTAATTACTTCGGATGTAGCTATAGAGCGCGTTGTTATTTTAGCCTATAATGGTTTTGCCGATTATCTGCGCACATTGCCTTTACACTCTTCACAAAAGGAATTGGAAAGCAATGATGAATCTACGCTTTTCGAGTATCATGTAAAGCCGACATTCGATTTTTATCAATTGCTTTTGGCTCAGGGCGATCAAATAGAAGTGATAGAGCCGAAGTCGGTACGTGATATGATGCGTAATTTCGTAATAAACCTGATGGATTATTACGGAAGAGGATAGGGAGAACAAAAATGCAAGGATTGAACTTCATAGCCATAGACTTTGAAACGGCTACCGGAAAACGTGCTTCTATTTGCGAAGCCGGCATCTGTATAGTATATGAGGGAAAGATAGCAAAGACTTGTTCGTGGCTTGTACGGCCGCAAGGAAATTATTATAACTATTGGAATATGAGGCTACATGGGATTGGTCCGAAAGATACGAAAGATTCTCCTGAGTTTCCGGAAGTCTGGGCTGAGATATCCGATTACTTGAAAGATTGTCCGGTGCTTGTTTCTCACAATGCGGCTTTCGATATGGGTTGCATTCGCCATTCTTTAGAGTTATATGGACTGGAGAAGCCCGATGTGACTTACTATTGTTCGCTTCGTGCAGCCCGTCGCATTTATGATTTTGATTGTAATACGTTGGATTTTCTTTGCAATCAGTTTGAGATTCCTTGTGGACAGCATCATCGTGCAGGCAATGATGCAGAAATGTGTGCAAGGTTATTCTTGAGGGAAATCAGGGATGCGGGGTATTGCGAGTTGGAGGAAATGAATTATTGTAATGGGAGACTATAATTGAAATATTAGAATCACAATATGAAAGAGAATAAAATCGGATTAAAACCTATCGGTGAACTTTTGGGAATGAGGTTCTTTATTCCGAGTTATCAGCGTGGCTATCGTTGGGTAGAACAACAAGTAACAGATTTATTAAATGATGTGAATGAGTTTGAACCTGCCGATGGCGGCTTTTATTGTTTACAGCCGTTGGTAGTAAAGAAACGGAAGGAAGATATATTCAGCAAAATAAAGAATGAAACTGAAAGTCTTGAGGAAATAGAGCAACTTCTCAAAGGCGAATGGGAAGTAATAGACGGTCAGCAGAGACTTACAACTATTTATATTATCTTGTCATGCTTAAATGGAAAGGACTTATATTCGTTAATGTATGAGACCCGTAAAGACAGTGCAAATTTTTTGGCGGAGATAGATGAATCAGTAAGCCATAAAAACATCGATTATCATTATATTGTTCTGGCAAAAAATACGATACAGAATTGGCTATCGAATAGATCTTATCAGGACCGGCGAGATTTTAAAGAAAAGTTATTGTCAAAAGTAAAGTTCATTTGGTATGAATCTGTTGATGAGGATCCGATACAAGTGTTTACTCGACTGAATATAGGAAAGATATCTTTGACCAATGCAGAACTAATTAAGGCTTTATTCCTGAATCGGTCCAACTTCAATATGGGAGATGATGGGTACATACAGTTGCGGCAACGGGGGATAGCAAGTGAATGGGATAATATAGAATATGCTCTACAAGATGATGAATTTTGGCTTTTCTTACATAATCTGAAGGAAAAAGGCTACGACCGTCCTACCCGTATCGACTTTATTTTTGACTTAATCTGTAAACAAAATTCATTAGAACTTGACAAAGAGAAGTTAGACGCTATTGGAACGGACGAGTATAAAACATTCCGGTATTTCTACGGATATTTCAAATCGGGAAATCCCGACATTGTATTATGCTGGAAGAGTGTGAAAAAGTATTATCAGGTTCTTAAAGAATGGTATAATGATTTGGAGCTATATCATTATGTGGGTTATCTGATAAGCTGGAAGCCTGATATTATTTCGTTAGATGTTATTTCGAGTCTTGTAGAAGAATGGAGCAATCGACACGACAAGGGTGCTTTTTTGTCTTATTTGAAAAGTGAAATTAAAGAGAAAGTTTCCAATCCAATTCTTGACAAGCAATATGAGGAAGACGGAAGGAATAAACGGGAGTGTCGCCCCATTTTGCTTTTTCACAATATACAAACGGTAATAAATCAAAATTATACCCAACGAAATAACGGCAAATATCAAGCCGAGGCATTTTATAAGTTTCCTTTTCACCTATATAAATTAGAAAATTGGGATGTGGAACATATCAATTCCAATACCGAAAATCCTGAAGATGATATTGAAACACAGAAAGAATGGTTACTGAATGTATATTTGAGTGCAGATGATGATATACAAGAGAAAATAAGTACCTACTTTGGAATGCAAGATGCAGAAAAACAAAAAATTTTTTTTAATGAAATAAAGAGTACCTTGCCGGTACAAGAAGAATGGTCGCAAATGGAAAAAAACAGGATATGGAATTATGCTTTGTTAGACTCTTCTACGAACAGAAGTTATGAAAATTCCATTTTTTCAGGGAAACGTCGTATAATTATCGGGAAGGATAAGGGGAAACTGATTCCTATTCCTAAGTTATCCAAAAGTGGTAAATTGATAATCGGTGAGGAATTTGATGCGGGCTCATCGTTTGTACCTCCCTGTACTAAACAGGTATTTTTGAAATATTATTCACCGACAGCCGATCACAGTAATTATTGGACAAAGCTCGATGCAGAGGCTTATTTGGAAGATATAAGGGAATGTTTAAAAAAATTAGAAGAATAGACCATGGATAAAAATACGACTTCGTTTTGGAAATTCATTCAGGATCATCCTATTGAAGTTCCTATTATTCAGCGTGATTATGTACAAGGAAGGATAGGGAAGGAACATCTAAGGAAAGTTTTCCTCTCAAATATAAAACACGCATTGGACGACCATCTTTCAGACACTGGAAAGGTTCTGAAGCTTGATTTTGTTTATGGTTCGGAGGAGCGGGGCAAATTGCATCCTTTGGACGGTCAGCAGCGACTGACCACTCTGTGGTTGTTGCATTGGTATATTGCTTTGAGAGTCGGATTGTTGGAAGAGGTGTGTGGGACATTAAAAAAATTTACTTACGAAACGAGGATTTCATCGCGGGAGTTTTGTGAGAATTTGTGTCAATGTAAAAACTTTGAAGAATATAAAGACGAGGAACATATTGTGGATTTCATCACGAACCGTACATGGTTCTATTCGTCATGGGAACAAGACCCGACCATCCAATCGATACTGAACATGTTGGGTGGGACAAAAGTTACGAACAAACAGGATAAAAACATCATCGATAGTATAGAGAAGTTATTCAAAAATACGGATAAAGAAAATCTAAGAAAATATTGGAACTGTCTGGTTTCCGAAAATGCTCCCATTATATTTTATTACTTGCCACTTAAAGATTTTGCCCTTTCGGATGATTTGTATATTAAGATGAATGCACGAGGAAAACAATTGACTGCTTTTGAAAATTTCAAGGCCGACTTGATAGGATATATACAGGAGCGGATAAGGGAGAATGAAGAATGGGAGGAATTGGATGATGTTCCGATAAAGATGGATACGGTTTGGACGGATGTTTTTTGGCAAAATCATAAAAACGGCAAGATTGATGAAATATACTTTGCATTTATCAATAGATATTTTTTGAACTGTGCTATAGTTTATGCTAATGCAAAAAAAGAAGACTCTGAAGTATGGAAACTATATGGTAACGAATCTGATGACTCGGCATTGTCATACGATACCGGATTTGGTATTTATTCCGATATCTTGACCCAAGCTAAGAAAAGGAGAAATGTATCTATACTTCTCCGTTTGAAAAGGTTATTTGAGAAAATTACGACAAATGAAAATATAAATAAGCATTTACCCCAATGGTTTTCCAAATTTGATTTTATTCCAAAGTATAAAAAGGATAATAGAGGTAATTTAAGTCTGGATAATTCTGGGAATATATATAAAATATCTACTCTTACTCAACCACAAAGAGTTGCTTTTTTCGGAATATGCCGATATTTTGAACAATGTGATTCGTTTAATGAGGTTCATTTTAAAAGATGGATGAGAGTGGTATGCAATTTGGTCGGGAATAGTACAATTGATACGATTGATGCCATGATTGCCCGTATTAAACTGATTGATGAACTGAGCGGACATATTGAAGATATATATGAATTTTTGGCGGATGAGAATTCTGGAATAGAATCTAAAGCGTCACCGGAACAGTTGTCTGAAGAGGTTGAAAAGGCAAAACAGATTCTTTTTCGGCACAATAATCCGGAATTGCCGGAGCAGGAGAAAAACCGGGATAATTGTCACGATTGGAATTGGGAAGCGGTCATATTGGAAGCGGAAAATTACGCTTTTTTTCATGGGGCTATTCGGTTTTTATTTAAGAATGACGAAGATAATGTTGATTGGATAGATTTTGAGGAAAAATGGAAAAATGCTCGTTTGATATTTACCAATGGCGGATTGACTGAAGAATATAAAAAATCTGCAAAAGCAAATCGGATTATTTTGTCGTATTGTCGAAATTGGGAGGCGCAAATACAATCGTACACGCGTAATGACAAATATATATTCGGTTTTTCGTCTCAAATTTGGCGAGACAACATATTATTGAAAAAAGGTACAGCTGCAAATTCTTTATTATATGCTGAATCTATCCACCATTTACTGATGGGTGATGGTGTAAATGAATCATTACAATTGGATGATACAGATGATTATAGACAAATTGCTTTTGAAAAATTAGTGAATACAAATGTTATCGAATGGGCTCAAAAAAAGCAAAATACAGATTGGAATTATGTCAGATGGATATATGACGGACTTAGTTTATATCCGAGTAGAGAAGGGGTGATTCTAACTAAATCTCACCGGGATAGTATATTGAATACGTTAATAGATAACGGAACAATCACTTTGGTTATTGGTTCTCAGATTGATACGAAACCTGAGAAAATGCTATATGGTTGGGATATTAAGTTTCAATATAAAAAAGACGGTGTGTGTTATTTATTCCAATGGCAACATTGGGATAAGATTTATATGTATGAAGGGGATTTTCGTCTTTATGACAATGAAAAACTACGTGAACAAAATCTTAAACTTGTAATCGATGAAAACAAGGTGAAAGATGCGAATGATTTTGTCCAGGCGATGAATGAGTGTATTGAGAGTTATTTGCAAAGCAATAAATATGATTAACCCCATGTTCCAACTCTCTGGTTCCTACAATTTTTGTTTTAGTATATTAATTATTTTTAGAAAGGTTTCTGTCACGATGCATTTGTGCCAAAATTCTTTTTTGAGTCCATACCCTAAATCGTGCTTATCATTGTTACTGATATGAATATAGCCAATCGGTGTGTTGGTGCACTTAAAACAAATAGCATAATAGAATCCTTTATTTGAGGTATAATTTATTATATATTTATTTTGAATATATTCTTTTGCTCCTTCTATGTCTTTTTATATTTAATCTGTCTTATTTATAGATAAATTTTAGTTTAAATAAATATATAATAAAATAATTTTATGTAAAAAAATATCAATAAATGTTTTTGTTATTCGATTTATATTATTACTTTAGCATTGAAAGGAGGGTATGCATATAATTATCTTGTGTACGTGGGTTTTGTGCGAGGTAACAAAATCTCCATCCAACACGTACAAAGAGTTGTATGGCTACTTTTCTTTCAAATATAACACAAAACGGATGGAGGTTTCTTTTTGTTTAATCTGTTATCAAAAAATGACAACAAATGGAAATTTTTAATCTGGAACAGGAATTGGAGAAATACCAACCTTCACTTTTTAATTACGCTTTTTCTTTGACACGCAACCGTGATGAAGCTTGGGATATTGTTCAGGATGTCAATTATTTGGTTTTGGCCAATAGGGATAAATTCGAATCGCGTCAATATCCTTTTAGAATATCGTTTACTTTTATAAAAAATCGTTTTATTTCTCTCTGGAGGGCAAAAAAGGATATTGAAAATAGAATTACATATTTAGATTCAGAAAAACAATATCTTTTTGAGCAGCATGATGAAATTGTAATTTATCAAGATTATTATTATGTTATAAATATCATTAATCAATTAACTGAGCAGGAGCGATTATTGATTGGGCTATTGATTGAAGGGAGACATTATGATGAAATCGGTGAAATTATGGGTCTCAAAAAAGGCACGGTTAAAAGTCGTATTCACAGCCTTAGAAAAAAACTTAAAGGTATGTTTTCTGAGATTATAGACTTGTGATAAAAATACTATGAATATACATTCCCTTAATATAAAGGGATATATTAAAGTTATAAGGCATTGGCTCTTTATCTTTTGTGGTTTTAGGATAGTAGCCAATGCCTATAACGTTGTTATGGTTAAAAGTTTTGACAAGGATACCGATATTGGCAATCATATTTGTAAACCGATATTCTCCGGAGTGAAATCAGAAATGCTGCATTTTATTAATGTCACATTTGAAAAATTTTGTTTAAGGGCTATAATTTTTTCTCCGGGGAACGGATCGATGATGTAACATGGTTTTCTCAAATCGAAGGAAGTGAGGATATGCCGATTGATGCCTTCGTCATTTCCGCTATAACCGATGATAATGAGCTTATCTGATATTGTTAAGTTGGAGTCAAAATGGTGAAAGAGGTCTGTATATAACATATTGTTATAATAGTTACTTTCTTTATATTGCTTTCCGGTTAAAAAGTTTGGGTTGAATGTCGGAGGAGAATCCTGTTTTATATTGTCAAAAAATATAATATCTTTATATGGTGTTTGGGCTTTTACTATGCTATTCGGAGTATAAGCCCCGTTTTCATTTTCTGTAAAAGTGTTGAAATAATTTAAGGAACCATGTAGTTTGTATATGCGTATATTACTTGAATATTTGTTGGCGAAATATGGACAGGGTATCCATTCTCTACATTCCATATCAGTACAAGAATATCGGTCATTATTAAAAAAGCCATCATCCAAGGGGGGAAGAAACCCTTTGGATGAAAAGTTTTCTAATAGTAAATCGTGATTTAAAGTGTGTAAATATAAATTATCTGATGAATGGGATTTTATCAGATTGAAAAATCCTGAGTATTTATCAGCATTGTTTACATTGTCGTTTGAGTATAAACAATGAAATATCCACCATTGATAGTATTCGAATAAATCTAAGAAATATTGTAAAATATATTCGTGATTTACTTTTTCTAATAATTTGTATTTTGCAAAATAGTCGGAAAGAAAATCTATAAAACTGTTATCGTCGGGAAGTTCATATATGAAGTCGTAAAATTCTTCGTAGTTGAATTCGTTTTTGGCATTGTAAAATTCAACAGCTGCCATTAGAAAAAATTCTAACGGGTCATAAGTGATTGAATGTCGGTGTATTTTCTTTTTTGTAATTTTTTCTCCGAATTCTATTATCTTTTCTCCTAATTGGCTGGCAGATGGGGCTCCTGCCGGAATGGAGAATCCTGCACCCATTAGAAATGATATGTTTTGTTTTTTCATTGTTTTTTCTTTCTTGTAGTAAAGATGAGGAATATGTTTGTGGTGAGATTTAAAATCTGATTTACTTTTTCTATAAATTTTTTTCGCTGTATTCGGTGGGAGAGCAGCCGTATACAGCTTTGAAACAGTTACTGAAATAGGAATGACTATTGAATCCGGTAATCGTGGATATTTCGGAAATTGGAATTTCTTTTTCCCGGAGCAGACGGGCAGCGAGTTGTAGGCGGGAATGTCGGATAAATTCGGTAGGGGAGAAGTTTGTGAGCGACTTTATTTTGTAATAAAGATTGGTTTTACTCATTCCTATTTCTTTACAGAATTTGTCTATGTTCAATTCCGGATTAGAGATATTTTCTTCCATGACTTTATACAGTTTTTGTAAGAATCGGTCATCGGCAGAAGTAATTTGTTCTCCTATATTTTGTGTGTTGAAGCTTTTGCTGTATATGTTTTTCAACTTTTCCCTGGAACATAGTATGTTGGAAATGCGCAACTTCAAATGTGTCATATTGAAGGGTTTTGTGATATAATCGTCGGCTCCGATTTTTAATCCCTCTTCTATCTGCAGCACTGTGGTACGCGCAGTAAGCAGTATGACGGGAATATGTCCTGTACGTAAGTCTTCCTTCAGTGTTTTACAAAGTTGTATACCATCGATTTTAGGCATCATAATATCACTGATGATTAAGTCGGGAAGTTGATTTATAGCTTTGGTGAGTGCGTCTTCACCGTTTGCGGCTTCTATGATATTATATTCATTGGCCAAATTGTTTTTTACGTATGTTCTCACTTCCTTATTGTCTTCTGCAATAAGGAGAGTATAGACGGTGTGTTTTCCATTTTGTTTGTTCATACTTTCTGCCTCATCCATATTTCTTTCCATTTCGGGTATATAGGAGGTATTGATATATCTTGATATGTCTTCGCTACTTTTGTAGTTCTCTATGATTTCATCAGCAGTAAAGTATTCTTTGCCTACCGGCAGATTGATGATGAAGGTAGTACCTTTATCCGGTACGCTTTCTACTTTTATTTTACCTCTATGCAGTTCGACAATGGCTTTTGTCAAATAGAGTCCAATTCCAGTTCCTGGTGTTGCAGTTTCGGTTTCGTTTACTTGGTAAAATGGGTCGAATATGGCATTTTGTTTGTCAATCGGTATACCACAACCGGTGTCTGAGACGGTTATTTCTATCCATTTGGCTGAATCTATGAGATATTGATGAACTTTGAGCACAATTTTGCCTTTGTCGGGCGTGTTCTTGAAAGCATTGGACAATAGGTTGAACAACACTTTTTCCATCAACGAACGGTCGTACCAAAGGCATACGTTGTCTTCTTTTCCGAAATATTCCAGTGTCATATGTCTGGAGTTTGCCAATTCTTGAAAAGCGATAACTATCTCTTCTACAAATAAGGAAAAATTCCCTTCGGCTACTTTGATTTGTAATTTGCCTGCTTCTTTTTTTCTAAAATCCATCAGTTGGTTTACAAGAAATAGAAGTCGTTTGGCATTGTTGTGCATCAGTCCTAATGATTTTTTTACCGAAGCGGTTGTATCCGCTCGGCCCAACAAATCTTCTAATGGGGCTATGATTAGCGTTAAAGGGGTACGCAATTCATGAGAAAAGTTGGTAAACAGATTGATGCGGTCGGCATGTAACTTTTCTGAATTTTCTTGTTCTATTTGTTTTATTTTTACATCGTTGGTAAGTTTTACACGCATTTGTAAATATCTCAGATAGGAAGCGACAAGTCCTAAAAAGATAGCAATATATGCGATATATGCCCACCATGTTTTCCAGGGTGGAGGGAGTATTTCTATATCGAGGATAACGCCTTTTTCGTTCCATACATTGTCATTGTTCCCTGCTTTTACGTGAAATGTATATTTTCCTGCCGGCAGATTGGTATAATGAGCAATTAAGCGGTTACCTACTTGTATCCAGTCCTTGTCGAATCCTTCCATGCGATAAGCGTACTGGTTTTGTTCTGGGCGAATATAGTTTAGGGCTCTATATTCAAATGTTATATTTGAACGATCGTAAGGGAGAACAATTTTTTGATGATGATAGTCGAGCTCTCTCAACGATACTTTAGTGTTATTTACAAGAACTTCTTTTATAACGACTGGAGGAACGAACGTGTTTATTTCTATTTGGGATGGGTCGAAAGCGATAAATCCCATATCTCCTCCGAAATAGATAATCGAGTCGGTTGAGAGACATGAACGCAAGGCAAATTCATTTGTTTTGAACCCTCCGTAATTTTTTATTTTATAGTTGTCTTTTTCTATTTGAGTGATAGAAGATAGAGTCGATGCCCATATATTCCCGTCTTTATCTGCATTGATGGCACATATGGTATTAGATTTCATACCGTCCGAGGTCGAGATGGTTTGTATAATGTTTTTGTCTTTATCCAGGCAAAGTATTCCTTGTTGGGCAGTGGCTACCCAAGTTATTTTTCGGGAATCTTGATAGAGTTGGTTTACTTTGGTTTCGAGACCTTTTAATTCCGGATTTTTTAGGTTATAAAATGCGTATTCTTTGCTTTGTAGGTTGTATTGATATATGCCTTGAGTATTACTTCCCAGCAAGAAGGTGTCTGGACCGTCGTCGATGATGGAACAAATATTGTTGAATGTTATGTCATTTCCCGACTTGTCTTTGAACCGGTTTTGTATATGTCCTTCGGGAGATATGATTATCAGCCCATAAGTATCTTGTACTCCTAATAAGATATTTCCGCTTCTGTCGCTGTGTATAGTGACAATCGATGGTGTACCGGGTAATACTTGTTTTTGTATAAATTGCCTGTTACGGGTATCGAACTGATAAAGGATACCATTGTTAGTTCCTACATATAAGAGGTGTCCTTTTTTATGCAGGCTTGTTACGATGTTCGACCTGAAGTTGGATGCATTGCTTTTGTCGGGAATGTAGCGTTCGTATTTATCGGTGGAGTTTTCATAGTAGAGCAGTCCGCCTCCTTCCATACCTACCCATATTCCATTTGCATCTTTTACTAAAGGGCCGACGATACCTAATAATCGTTTGCCGTTGTATACGGGAGAGTGGAGTTGGAAGATGTTGTTATTGTCCAAGTTACAATAGTTGACTCCTCCCGCCCAAGTTCCTATCCAGATTGTATTGGCGCTGTCGCAGCAGACCGAGTGGATGGAAAAGTGTGATAGTCCGCTCAGATTATCGGCCTGCTGCTTAAATGAACGGAAATTGCCGGTTTCAGGGTCAAAGATATTCAGTCCATTGAAGGTCCCGATTAGCAATTGTCCGTGTTTGTTCGCTGTTATGCATCGTATGGAATTGTTGCTTAATGAGTTATCTTTTAATGGAGTGTTGAGGTGCTGTTCCTTTAGTTTGAAATTTTTATCGATTATAAGAAGCCCTTGGTTAAATGTACCGATATATATATCTTCATTTTTTCCCTTATAAAGGGCTTTTACGGATAGTTCTTTGAAATTTCCGATAGATAATTGCTTTATTTTGTTTGTCTGTAATGATAAGGTATAGAGTCCTGAATCTGTTCCGGTAAGTATGGTTTGTCCTATACGTAAGATTGCGCTGACCCTGTGGTCGATGCCGGGATTGACACAGTAGCGAAGAAATTTGTTTTCTTTCGGTAAATACAGATTCAGTCCGTTAGTTGTGCCTATCCATACGTTGTTATCATCATCTATATATATTTTCCGTATTTCGTTAGAACTGAGAGTGTTGTCGTTTATTGGTGAATGGTAAAAACGAGTAAATGTTTCTGTGTTAGCATTGTATCGATTCAGTCCGTATAAGGTTCCTATCCATAAGTTTTTGTTTTTGTCTTCCTGTACGGAGACAACATAATTGTTACTTATCGATAGTGTGTCGTTTTCGTCATTTCTGAATATGTCGAACGAATAGCCATCGTATCGAGCCAGTCCATCGCGTGTTGCCATCCAGATGTATCCCTGAGTGTCTTGTGTGATGTCAAGGACACTCATTTGAGGTAATCCGTCTTTTACGGTTAATGATTCGAACAGGACATTTTCTTTATTGGCCTGAGTGAAACTGATGTTTGTAATAAAGAGAAAAAATAATATTAGGTATTTCAATAAGCCACAATGGTGAATAAGCATATATTTCATAGAAAAAAGGTATATGCAAATAAAATAATTTAATTTGTTATCTCCAAATACTTTAAGGACCAGTTGTCTAAATTTCCGGATAGAAGAAATTTTTTGTTTTGGCGTGTATTTTGTCGTTACATATATCCGGCTCTTTTCGGAAAAAGGAGATATTGTTTTTTCCGAGGAAGCTTGTATATTGTCTTTTGGAAGTAATCCTGTTGTCATTCGTTAAATACCCGTTATCCATTTCATATTCGATAAATTCTTAATTATAGTAAAAAAGTAACGGGCTTTTAGTGAGCCTTATTTCTATTTAAAGAGTCTTGTAAAATGTCAATTTTTGTCGTTTATCCATTCCCACATGGTTTCCAAACCTTCGTATTCGAAGAAATCCATCCCTCGGAAACAGGAATAAGACTTACCATTGTCGTAAATGTATTTTATGGTTTCGAGCAAATAATCCCAACCTTGTGGTTGTAGGGAAGTATTGGTATCTCCATTATCCCCATAGGTGTTGAGGCTTGTTTTGACACATATACTGACACTCTGGTTTGAAGTATTTCCGGCTGCTGTAAGTATGGGTTTGCTTCGGTTCCAAATAGTCTCTTTCTTATAATAATAAGCCATGACGATAACCGAATGGCAATACTGTAAAAATTGCGGAGTGCTTCCAAATGACAGTTTCTTTTCGTTTATTTTAGGTTGATATAGAAATGAAATGGCTTCGTTGAGTCGTAAGGGTGCTATTTCTTCCCGAGCAATATGTAGCAGGTTCAGGGTCCGTTCAAGGAGCTGGTCATTTTCTTTTCCTATTCCATAGTTCGATGTACTGTCCCAAAAAATATCTAGCCCTATGGGGGTCGATTCTCCATCTTTTTTCAATACATGAGGTTCTAAATCGGCTGATATGCCGTCTATTTTTTCATTTGCAGCTACTGAGCGGTTATATTGGTCTACCCAGCCAGTTTCGTTATATAGCAGGTTACTATCGACATATAGACGAGTGTCGCTTAATCGCAATGCGTAGACGGTTATTTCATATCGATGAGCAGCAGCAATAAATGTTTTCAGCCATTGATAGCCTTTGGGGTCGGTTCCCTGTAATGATTTTTGAGGGGTAGAGAGATATACTTCTGTGAATCCTAATAAGGCGATGCGGGCAATTAATTTTTGCGGATTGTCCTGATATTTGGATATTGTTCTGGAGTAGACATATACACTGCTGCTATATGTTTCTTTTTCTTGTATCAGGCTTCTGAACCGAATTGCTTTGGAGAGCATCAGGGAAGTTGCTTCTGCGGTTTCGGACAATTCTTTTTCGTGTTCTGTCGGTTCTTCCGGTACTTCTATAAATGCCGGACTGTCAGAAATTTTGTCGTCATTTCCGCAACTAAACAAGCAACCGGAAAGTAGTAGAAGAGTAAGAACCTGTCTGAATGTCCCGATACATGGGTTATATGTCCGGGCAAAATTTAGACAGGCTTTTAGGTAAAATCGTATTTTTTTCATTTGGATTATTGTTTTAC
This sequence comes from Gabonia massiliensis, assembly GCF_001403595.1. Lineage (NCBI taxonomy): Bacteria > Pseudomonadati > Bacteroidota > Bacteroidia > Bacteroidales > Porphyromonadaceae > Gabonia > Gabonia massiliensis. The sequence continues at coordinate 1,445,963 of NZ_LN877940.1, forward strand.
CTTATTGTTCCACATCATTTCAAATCCCTGAAATTCAAAAATGTCTACTCCTCGAAATGCTGGATACGTACTACCTTTTTCTACCAAATATTTTATAGCTTCTATCATATAGTCCCATCCATGAGTTTGGAATGAGGTGACAGGACCTTCGTCTCCTACGGTTCCGAGACTGGTTTTTACACAGACGCTTACGCTCTTGGGATGATTTTTGCTTTTTTCGGCTGATTTCAATATCGGTTCGGCCATTTCGAATACTCGGCTTGGTTTATAGTTATATGCCATGACGATGAGCTGGTCACAATATTGTAAAAACTCATCGGCACCTCCGTGTTCGAGCAATCCGTTGTTTACACGAGGTTGGAAGAAGAAACCTAATGCTTGGCTAAGGGGGAGTGGCCTGAGTTCCTTTTGGGCAAGTTTCATCACCTCTACAGTACGTTTTAGTAACAGGTCATTGTCTTTCCCCTTACCGAAATTGTTTTTGGAGTCCCAGACTAAGGTCAGTTCTTTGGGGTAGTCTATGAATCCTTTTTTCAGAATATGAGGTTCGAGATCGGCCGATACGCCATCGAAACGGTCACTTTTTTTCACGGAGTAGTTATAATTGATGACCGAATTACAGTCTTCGAGTATTTTCATATCACTGACATACAGTTTGGCGCTGCTCAAGCGTAAAGCATGGACTTTAAGATTGTATTTGTGTGCTTCTCGTATGAATGTTTTCTGCCATTTCATGTAGTCGTCAGCTTCTCCGGATAATGCTTTTTCCGAACCTAAATATACATCGGTAAATCCCAGTACTGCCAGTCGGGCAGCCAGTTTTTCCGGTTCTTTCATATAGTCATCTATGCTTCGTTTGGTATAAACATATGCGCCACTCCGGTATCCTTTGTCTGTTCCGAGTACTTGTTTGAATGTTTTGGCTCGCTGTATTTGTTCTGGAGTCAGGTCTGCTTTTTCTATCGGATTTTCCGTTGCGTGCCCGATACACGAGATACTCAGTACCAAGGCTATCAGTCCGTATTTTATGGAGTTTCTCATATATATGATTTTTACAAAGTTATCAGTTTATTTCTACTTCATCAATAAATATCATTCCGAGAGAACCTTCCTTCTCTTCGGGTACAGGAAATCCTCCCAGCTTGTGTGGCAGATACCCGTTTTTAAGCTTTATTTTTACATAACGGGCTTTCTGGGGCGCGAATGTAAAATTATGCTCGAATATTTGCCATTTGTTTTCGATATGGTATGTAAAGTTCCGGTGTGCTATTTCTTTGAAATTATTGTTGTCATCGGATATTTCTATCCACGTCTCTTGTGGAGCTACGGCTTCTTGGCCATAACCGTTGAGCACGGAGTATCTTATCGAGCTGAATTGTTCCTGCTTTTCGAGGTCGATAGTGATTTCGGTTATGGTTGTCGGGCGTATGGCTACCCAAGGATGTACATGGTTGAGGTAACCTTTGATTCCGTTGGTGAGGCCGCAGAAATTGAATTTAGAGTAATCTTTGGCTCCGGGATTGTCCGGTTTGAATCGGTAGGGTACATTGCATATATAGCTTTTACCGGTGGCTTTATTTACGACAAAATTTTTCTCTGTTATTTTTCCGGTTATATTGCCGTCAGGAGTAAATATTGCAGCTTTAATGGTCGTATTTTTATGGAGTACTATCGGGTTAGAGTATACGTTTGATGCAAGAGTCGGAATGTGCCCGTCAGTCGTGTATCTTATTTCCGAACCGGGTATCATTCCGGTAATACGTACTTCGAACTTTCGGGTGCGTTTGTTGAATGCTCCGTCGATGTAAGCGTCGAAATAGTTGCGGCAAGCTTTTACCTGTTGTAAATCGAGCCGGGCGTATTGTTTGCGTATGCGGGCAAGGAAATCCGTATAATTTTTTGCTTCTGCAGGAGTCCAGGCAACCTCGGCAACGGCATAAAATCGGGGATACATGTAATAATCTACCACATCCGGATTTTTCATATATGGAGTCCATAATGCGGCTTCCATTCCCAATACATATTTTTTGTCTCTATCGTTCATTTGAGCCGGGATAGGTTCATAGCTGTATACTTGTTCTATCGGTAGAAAACTTCCTGAACCTATGGGGGCGTATTCCGGGTCTTCCTGATAATAGTTCAAGTAGGTGTCGGCATTCGGCATCATGATTACTGAATGCCCAGATTTTGCAGCTTCGATTCCACCTTTTTCTCCTCGCCATGACATTACTGTAGCATTGGGGGCCAATCCTCCATCAAGTATTTCGTCCCAACCGATTATTTGTTTACCTTGTCGGTTGACTATTTTTTCTACTTCGTGAATAAAGTAGCTTTGTAACTGGTTTTCATCCCTTAGATTTAATTTTTTCATCAGCCCTTGACAATGAGAACATTGTTTCCATGCTGTTTTGGGACATTCGTCTCCACCAATGTGTATATAGGTTCCAGGGAAGAGTGCAGCCACCTCGGAGAATACATCTTCTAAGAAACGGAAAGTCTTTTCATTTGGGCAGAATACATTGTCGAATATACCGAATGTTTTTACTACTTCATACCGGTTTTTTATACCACAAGACAGTTCGGGATAAGCTGCAACTGCAGCGGAACTGTGTCCCGGTAATTCTATTTCGGGAATAATGGTGACGAAGCGTTTTTGTGCATAAGCGACAATTTCGCGAATGTCATCTTGTGTATAATATCCTTGGTGCACTGTATTATCGGGGATAATCGGTGCATGGAATGTTTTGTATCCGACCATCGTGTAAGGCCGTGTAGCTCCGACAGAGGTCAGTTTCGGATATTTTTTTATTTCTATGCGCCAGCCTTGGTCTTCGGTCAGATGAAAGTGGAATGTGTTGATTTTTTGGGCAGCCAGTCGGTCGATAAATTCCAATACGTATTCTTTGGGCATGAAATATCGTGCTACGTCGAGCATCATGCCCCGATAAGCAAATCTCGGTTCATCATCGATTTGTACGCAAGGAGCATTCCATACATTTACACTCTCTGTACGTTTGTTAACGCTTATTTCGGGAGGCATGAGTTGGTATAAGCTCTGTATAGCATAGAAAAATCCTGCCGGAGTAGATGCTTGAATGGTAATATGTGTGGGGGTTATGTGTAGTTTATAAGCCTCATTTGCCATATTTTTTTGCAAGGTGAAGGATATGTCTGCTTTTTTGCTTTCCGATATTGTGACCAGATTTATACCGGTTACGGTTTTTATACGGCAGATAAATTCTTTTGCCACTTCTGATATTTCAGTAGGGAACGAAATTTTTTGCCCGTTTTTAAAGATATATTTTCCTTCTTGAGGAATCAGCGATTTCGGATATGGGATGATAGAATAGGTATGAGCACTCACAGGCAAACCGGTGAGCAGTATCATACAAAGGATAAGTATCGGTTTTATTTTTTTCATAATTATCGATTTGAAGATTGGAGGAAGAGGGTTGCACTGTCATTGTCTACATACAATGTAGCATGGGGATGAGTACGAAGTACAGAAGCCGGACAGTGTTCTGAAATTTTTCCTGTTAACGTTTCTTTTACGGCCCAGGCTTTGGTCTGCGCCGGAACTATACAGAATATGCGTGCAGCTTTTAAAAGTGCTGGGACAGTAAGTGTAAGTGCATGGGTCGGCACTTCGTTGATATGTTTGAAACAGCCGTCGTTTACTTGTTGGTGACGACATCTGTCGTCGAGGTCGACAATTTTTACTCTTTTTGTATCGTTAAAGTTGGCAACATGAGGATCATTGAAAGCAATATGACCATTTTCGCCAATGCCCATGAAGACAATATCTACCGGGAATTCGGACAATACTTTTTCATATACTTGACAAGCATGTATCGGGTCGGGGTCTTGCCCGTTGAGATAGTGTACCGATTTGAAAGGAACTTTGTCGAAAATTCTTCCTTTCAGGAAATTACCGAATCCTTGTGGTGCATCTTTATCAAGTCCGATGTACTCGTCCATGTGAAGGGCATTTATCCGGTTCCACTCTATGCCCGGGGTGACGGATAAGGATTCCAAGAACTCATTCTGAGAAGGTGCTGCTGCAAATATGATATTTACCTGTTCTTGTTTGGAAAGTAGACTTTTGAGGTATGCCGCAGCTTCTTCTGCCGCTTTTTCACCCATCTGCTTACGTGTGTCGTATATTTTTACGTTCAGATTATCTTTTTTTAATTCGGTATTCATATATCTTGTTTTTTATATATTATGTTTCCGTTTATGATAGTCATTTTTATATCTATGCAATCATCGAATATGACGATGTCGGCATCTTTTCCCGGGATGAGACTGCCCTTCCGCTCCTGTATTCCGGCTATACGTGCCGGGGTTGATGAAGCCATGCGTACAGCTTCGGTCAAAGGTATTCCGGCGAGGGTAGTCACGGTGTGTACCAGACGGTCGGTTGTCGCTACACTTCCGGCAAAGGCTGTCCTGTCAGGCAATTTAGCTACTCCGTCTTCGACAATTACTTCCTGTCCATCCGACAGGCTTCCTAATATGCTTTTTCCTTCTGGCATCCCGGCTGCCCGCATCGAGTCGGTAATCAGGGCTATATTATCCGGACCCTTTATTTTGTATACGAGTTTGAGAAGGCTTTCCGGGACGTGTATTCCGTCGGCAATAATTTCTACCGTCATGCCTTCTATCAAATATCCTGCTTCGATGACTCCGGCATAACGGAAAGCATTTCTCCGAGTAATGCCGGGCATACATGAATAAAAGTGGGTTATGTGTGTAAATCCGTATTCAAAGGCTTTTAAAACTTCTTCGTATATGGCGTCGGTATGGGCAATGGAAGGCAGTATGTGCCGTCGAGATAGTTCATTGGCAAATGGAAGAGCTCCCGGCAGTTCCGGGGCGGCACTCCAACGTACAATATCGGTTGAGCGTTCGAGAATTTCCATATAATCTTTCGGGTCGGGAGAAAGTATATAGCGCGAGTCTTGTGCTCCTCTCTGGCTCATGGCGAAATAGGGGCCTTCCAAATGGAGGCCTCCGAATGCTGCACCTTCCCGATTGAGTACCTTTGCCTTCCGGTAAATATCGAAAGATTCGAACAGCAGTTCTTTGGTGCTGGTGAGGGTTGTGGGAAAAAGCAGAGTAGTACCGTGGGTGGCATGCATGCGGGCAGCTTGGAGGTATGCTTCTACCGTACCATCCATGAAATCGTAGTTACCGGCTCCATGAGTATGCAAGTCGATGAATCCGGGTGCTATCCATGCGCCATTGGCATCTATTGTTTCGGCATCAGTTATTTCGACAGGAGATTCGCTAACTTCTTGTATAATACCGTTTTCGATAATTATCGTACCATCGGTAATGGTTCGGTACGGAGTGATGATATTACCGTTAAATATCTTGATGCGTTTCATATTGTTTTATTTTATGCTTTTCCAGTTTTTGATTTTATGTCCCCATATTGCAAAGAAGATGAGATAGAGGAAACAGGGGATGAGTACCCAATATCCGGTGCGTACATCGTAATGGTCGGCCAGTATGCCGTATATCATAGGTAAGAATGCATTTCCACAAAGTCCCATTACGAGTAAGGAGGACCCTAAGTTGGTAAAGCGCCCTAACCCGTTGATGGCCAATGGCCAGATACCTGCATAAATCAGAGCATTGGGCAATCCCATCAGTACGAGAAACCAGATGGACAGGTCGGTTCGATGTCCGAATAAGGTGATGTCGCCTGAAGCGAATATTACACCTAAAGAAAATATAAGCCCTAATGTCGTGCATAGAATTAGGGCCCTGGTCTGGGATATAACTTTGGGAATGAATAGTACACCCAAGAAGTACCCGATTAGGGTGCAAGTAAGAGTATAGGAAGGGAATACTTTGGCTTCGACAAGCCCTATGCCCATACTTTCGGCATAACCGATAATTGTATCTATGGCAATAACTTGAGTCCCGACATGCAGGAATATGGCCAATGCTCCTAAAATAAGATGCGGATATTGCAAGATGCTGTTTTTTTCGGTTACAGTACTGTCTTCTTCGTTATTTACTTGCCGGGTATTGATTTCGGGCAGAGGCGAACGATAGATTCCTATTCCGAAAAGGAATAGCAGGATAGCCAGCCCGGTGTATGGGAGCATGACTCTTCGGATGAGTTCGTCCAATATCGCTTCCCGTTCGGGGCCGACAATCAGATTTTGATTCAGTTGGGCAAATAGCTCGTTGTCGGTGGTACGTAAGACCAGTGCTGCAAAGATAAGTGGAGATATGATTCCGGCAAATTTGTTACAAAGCCCCATGATGCTGATACGTCGGGCAGCACTTTCGATGGGGCCTATGATTGTTACATAGGGATTAGCTGCCGTTTGTAGAATGGCCAGTCCGGTGCCGAGAGTAAAAAGACCGGTAAGGAACAGGCCGTATGTACGTGTAGAAGCTGCAGGGACAAATAGTAAGGCTCCTAAAGCCATGGCCCAGAGCCCATACATCATTCCTTTTTTGAATCCGAATTTATTGAGCAGTATAGATGCCGGAATAGCCATCACAAAGTATGCAATGTAAAAAGCAAAAGTCACCAGATAAGATTGGAAGTGTGTCAGTTCACATGAGATACGGAAATATGGAATGAGTATGGCATTTACCCAAGATACGAAGCCAAATGTGAAAAATAATCCTCCCATAATGGCTATGGAGATGATAAAGTTTTTCTTGTTCATTATGGGGGCGTGTGTTTCGTTCTGTGTTGTCATGCTAATGTTTGTGAGGTTATCAGTACAGGTTTATTTGAAATCTCCGTATTTTATTCCGACTTTGTCCCAGTGTTTCAGGAGTCCTTGCAATGCATTGGAGAATCGGGTGAAGTTTTTGCTTTCCGGAGCTGTCCATCCAGTTTCGGCATGTGCTGCAATTCGAGGAAATATCATTTTTTGTGCGCTTTCACAGGTGGGTAGCCATTCGGTCCACATTTGGCAACCTAAACCGAGTATGTGTTTTTTGAGTTCGGCCGGAATATTTTCCGGAATGGGAGAGAAGGAATATGCTTTTTCAAGCGGGGTTTTCTTGTAAGTATAGTCGAGATAGGTGTAGATATGGTAAGAATTTACGATATCGAATCCTTTTTCTAATGTTTTTCTTATAAGGGTACTGTCTCCTTTCCAGAATTGAACGATGGTTCCCGGTGCCAGTTGTGCACTGCTTCCGGTTTCGTCTTCTGCTTGAAAATTGTGAATTTTGTCTCCGGTTATATCGTTCCAGCCAATCATTCGTTTACCTTTTTGGCTAAGCATACGAGATATCTTGTTGGTGAAGTCAATTTGAAGTTCAGCCGGATTTTTGATTTTGTTTTTTTCCATATATTGCGTGATGGCCGAGGATGCTTTCCAATGGTCATATTTAACTTCGTCACCGCCAATGTGAATGATAGGTGAAGGGAACAGGTTGATAACCTCATCCAATACGCCTTCGATGAAGGAGTAAACTTCGGGATTAGTAACATCCAGAATGTCGTAGTTTACTCCGAATTTACAGGGAACGGGTATTGGCTTGTCTGTACAACCGAGCCAGGAATATGAGGCGATAGCTGCTCCGGCATGCCCCGGCATTTCTATTTCCGGGATGATACGTATATGCAGCCGGTCGGCATAACGGATGATTTCTTTAATCTCTTCTTGAGTATAAAATCCGCCATGAGGTTTTTGCAGATATTTATTACTACGGGAGTTTTCGAGTTGAGTGGAGTCTCTGAATGCTCCGATTTGGGTCAGGAGCGGATATTTTTTTATTTCTATGCGCCAGCCTTGGTCATCGGTCAGATGCCAATGAAAAGTATTCATTTTCAGAAAGGCCATTTCGTCTAACAGTTGTTTTACACATTCTTTTCCTTTGAAGTGTCGGCATTCGTCAAGCATGAAAGCACGCCAGGGAAAAGACGGTCTATCTTGTATCGATACCCCCGGTACAACTATTTGTTTGTTGTCGATACGGATGAGTTGCCGAAGAGTTTGTATTCCGTAAAAAATCCCGGTAGGTGATGAGGCTGAAATATGTATGGTTTGGGAAGAAGTCTCCAGCGAATAGGCTTCTTTTCCTTTTATTTTGGATGAGAGATCTAAAACGATACTGTTTTTTGTTTTGATACCGGTGGCCAAAGCGCATTGCAGTCCTTCTTTTGTGAATATCGATTGCAGATATTCAGCTTCGTTTTTCAGTAACGGGTTGTAGCAGATTTCTATTTTAGTTCCTGAACGATATTCGTTTTGTGTTTCTTTTATCGAAAGCGGAGCCGGAATAACAGAGATTTCGGCTATTGTTTCGAGAGTGAAAAGCAATGTGATGAAGGTATATAATATTCGGCTCATGTCGATGGTATCAAAAGATTATAGTAATTGTATTTATACTGTTTTTTTCTTTTTGGGATTGGAGCAGTACACCTCTTGTTTCAAGAGGTGTACTTGTCGGGCTTCATTATGGTATGATTATTTTGTGTACCGATTTGCCATTGGCGTTTTGCAGAGAAACAATATACATTCCGGCTGTATCGACGGATAATGTGTATTCTCCTGATACGTTTCCGGTTGTACATATTTGTCCGTTTATATTGTATAAAGTGTAATTGGTAGGAATGGAAGTTTGTAAATGAATCGTATTCCCATTTGCAAAAACTATATCTTTGCCCGTCTTCTCGTTTTCCTGTTTTGTAGCTATGAACGGGGTCAAAGAGATATCGTCGATATTGTATCCGATGAGTCCGGCTGTTTTTTGGATATGGAATTTAATATTTATCGGTTCTCCGGAATTAATGGGTAAGCTGATTTTTTCGTAAGAAGTTCCGATTTCGCTATCGGGAATTGTTTTAAGTTCAATCCAATTGTTGCTATCAGAGGTCTTTTGATAGGATACTGTCAATATGGCGTTGGCATTGTCACCTCTGTTTTTCAGGTAGAAGGAGAGAATACCGGCCGAAGTGCAGTTGTTTATTGTAAAGTAGTCATCGGTAAAATCACTGCCCTTGGGCCGGATAGAATTGTTTCCGAAAAATACTCCATTGTTTTGTGCTGCATTGGCATCTATAATCCAGTTTGTTTTATTGGGATATGTAAATTTTTCGGGACGGTCTTCGGATGCAAATCCTTCGCGAAGGATTTCGTTACTTTCTTCGAAAATGATTTTATACTCTCGGGTAGAGATACCGTCGGCAGCTGTAACATTGATTGTCGTGGTGCGTTCTGGCTCCGTACCGTCTATTTTAGTAGCAGCGGTAATTTTTACCGATGCTTTGGTATCGGCAGGGGTAGCCGTAACTTTGGGTATTGCAGTACCTTTGGCCAGGGTGATATTGTAGGTGAGGATTCCTGGGTCGAATTCTTTCAGGGTGGACCCTTTTACTATTATTTCAGATAGTGTACAGATAGTTTCGTCTACAAATTCCACTAATTCTATATCATCGAGAAGAAAATAATCCGATGTTTCACCATCTGTGCCGGCAGTCGATTTGGGCCAGAATATCAGTTTGTATATTCCATCTGTTTGTATGGTGAACGTATATTCCTGTTTTTCCCATTCCTCTCCGTTGTTATATTCTTTATTTAGCATTGATGGCGACGCAAAGATATTTTTGTCGGAAGGAGAGGTTGCTACAGCACCGTTCAGTTTTTCTCCGTTTTCAGTCAGTGTGATATTGGCTAAGGTTCCTTTACCTCGGGTATAGAACGTCAGTTTGTACATTTTTCCGGCCGATAAGGGTTGTAATGTGGGTGTGAACATGCGGCTTACATTACCGGATGTGTTACGGGCGAATACGGAATAGTTCCCTTTATGAGGTGTACCGGTTCGGTATAAGGTCAAGTTACCGTCTCCGGTTTGTGAGGTCCATCCAGCAGGAATTCCTTTGTCGAGTCCTGTGTCAGTAGATATGCCTTCCCAAGTTTCAAAATCCCCGTTCGATATCAGATTTTGTGCTGAAATGGGAGTCGATAATCCGGATATGAGTATTAGGGATAAAAATACTTTTCCGGCTAAATGTCGTAGTTTTATTTTCATAGCGTTTATTATTTTTGAGATATGACAAATGTCCGTATCATTGTTAAGAATGGCTTGCACCATTGTTCAAAAGATTATAAATATTCTTCAAATTTTTTTGTTTTAAGGAAATGATACACCCCTGTCTCTTTTCAGAAAGAGGAAACTTATAGTTGTTACAAGGAACAGGGGCGTATACGGTGTTATGAAAAAGGTACACTTGAGAAAGAGCTATTTTTCTATTTTTACTTTTATCATAAATTGAGAAGCTGCCAGATTATTTTCGGTCCGTTTTACAAAATGGTCATATGCGATTATTACCCTTTTGGTCACTCCATCGATAGGTGTAGCATATACCCCGACGTCTTCAGTCGGTGTTTCGAAATTACCGGAAGTTAAGGACGCAATTTGTTCGAAATTGGTCGGCAATGTTTCGGCCAGCATATCGTCAACTGTAGCTTGGTCAAAAGTACTTCGTTTTATTTTAGCTGCTTTTTTGAAATAGCATCCTTTTACATTTTCCCATTTATCGAGTCCACAAGTCGCATGTTTGAATTTGGTGATGCTTTGTTTCAAAGAGGCTACCCGTATAACCGTGTTTGTACTGTATGATGAGAATGCGATATCGACTTCCTGCCAGTTTGCCATACCGTCACAATAATCGTAGGCCCTGGCCTGTGATGCAGAGAAGAAACATCCGGGAGTAGAGTCGCCGTGATTAGGAGCACCGTCGAGAGACATCAATACTTCGTGGTAATAATATCCTACATGTACATCGTACGAGATATTACTTTTTTTATTGTTGATGTCAGTCGCTTCGATTTTGATACCGGCAAGAGTTTTATCAGCAGTGACGGATTCATTAAGTGTTACGTTTTTATCGTTTGTGATATTCAGAGATTTTACGGTTTCTTCACCGGTGCGGGTGGTCGTTATCAGTTTTATATCTGTTATGCCTGATAGGGATGTGATGTTTCCGGTTACAGATAGAGTTGAGTTGATATCGACACCGTTGAACTCTTTTTCTTTTTGATTTAATGTGATTGTCGGTGCAGGGGCCACTTCTTTCACAATGATTTGTTTTTCGGTGTTGCTCTTTTTCCCGAGTTCGTCCGTAGCCTCGACTATAAGGCCTGTGACATCGACAAATACATTTTCTAATGTTACTTCAAAGTTGTGACTGCTTATGGAAGGGGAAAATTCTTGTTTTTCTCCTATTTGTACCAGACCATCTTGTGTGCGTTTAAGGTATCGAACAGATACCAGTTTCGATTCAGTGGTAATAGAACCTTTTACGGTTACATCGCTAAACTCATCGGCATTAATCGGAGTATCGCCTCCGTCGAATGTGACTTGAGGAGCCGGAATTTCAGTAAAGTTTACTTTCAAAGTACCGACTTTTACCTTGATACGGTCAGAAGGCCCGGCTCCGGCTTTTGCCTTTAATGCGGTAGTTCCTACTTTGAATTGAAATCCGTCATCCTGAAGATTCAGTGTATAACTTTGTTCGCCATTTGTAAACTTGAGCGTATCGTTTCCGTTGATTTTTATTTTTTTCTCTACTCGGTTTACCACCTCGGAGAGTACGAGGTATTGTAGATTTTCTTCGCTTTCTATTGTTATCGATATGTTGGGCATCATGTCTCCTTCGCGGTAATTGATTTCGTTGATACCGTCGTTGAATGTTACTGTCGGAGCGTCTCGCAATGGGATTACTTCGAAAGGTAATGTTGTTGTTGTCGTTTTTCCGTTTTCGTCGGTGGCGATAACCTTGAATCCTATCATGTCTTCACTATACACTGGGGTTTGACTCAAAGAGTAACTGTATTTGTTGAAAAATGATACAACTTCTTTTTCCAGAGCAACTTCTACATCTCCGGTTTTCTGTATGAATGTCTGTACGCTTTTAAGTCCTGCTTCAGCGTTGATGACACAGACAATCGGCGGATTGGTCGCTTTATTCAAATCGACCGTCAGATTTTCGTTCATGAATAATATTTCAGGTGCGGCAGCAGCCTGGTCTGCATCGTCATTGCAGGAATACCATGTAGCACATATACATAGTATCAGTATTAAATTGGACAGAAGTCCTGTCTTTATATATTGAACTTGTTTCATGGCTATAAAAATTAGGGTTTATATACAATTTGTGTATCGACAACATGGACAACTCCGTTCGTAGTAAGGATGTTGCTGGTGATTGCAGTAACGGGAGTGCTGTTTCCTGCCATGTCATTGATGATAAGTCGGGAATATTGTTCGATAGAGTTTTTGTTGTTCAGCCTTAATGTCATGAAAGCATCGGGTGATTTCCAAAGTGTAATCACATATGTGGGGTCGAAGTTGAGTGTTCCCAATCCGTGGTAGTATCCATCGACTGTATGGTATAACAATATGTTTTTCAAGGTTTCTTTGTCCATATCTTCAATAGAGGCAGCACCATAGTTCGAAAGGATTCCGTTTGCCCCCTTAAAGGCATCGTTGTGCAGGAGCAGATAGGTATATTTCCTGTCGTTCTGTGTATAGATATTAATATCTATGCCGGAGTGTTCTATGGCTCTTTTCAGGGAAGAGAATGCATCAGGACGCGATTGGATAAATTCCCAGGTATTCATATATACGTTGTTATCGATGTTGGCGGGCTCGTAATCGTAGCTCGACTGTATACCCAGACAACCGCTGAATAAGAAACAGCACAGGGCTGCTGTGAGTGATAAAACTATATTTTTCATTTTGCTTCGGTTTTTAGGTGTTAATATCCAGGATTTTGTTTCAGGTTCAGATTTTGGTTCAGATGGTCTCTGTGGATGGGAAAGAGTACTTTTCGTTCATCAGACATTCCATTGATGGGTTGCATCACTTCTTTCCATCGGTTACAGCGTACGAGGTCAAACCATCGTTTACCTTCTCCTAAAAATTCTTTTTGCCGTTCGTCCAGTATGGCATCGAGTACTTCGTCGCTACTGACAAAATCGCTGACATAATATGGATTCTCTCCTGCTCGTGTGCGTGTACGGTTGAGTTCGGTAATGGCTTCCGGTGTACGGTCGAGAGCATTGAGGGCTTCGGCATATAAGAGTACAATGTCGGCATAGCGGTAGATGACTAGGTCGTTGTCCGAGTATATACGTCCGGTACCGGTAAAGATAGTGCCATCGGGCCAGAATTTGAATTTGAGCTGCGACTTGCCTTCGCCTATATCTTCCCATTGGGTGGAGCCGAATCGTTTGTCCAGTATGCCATACATGCCCTTTGCTTTGTCGGAAAGAAAGACGCGAGGTTGTGAACTTGCGAAATAACTGATTGACAGATTTTCTCCATTACCTAATTCATCATAAGCTACTTTAAAAATGACTTCGATAGGAATCTCTGCGGTTTCGTCATCAAAAAACATAGCGCGCCAGTCTTTTTCGAATGTCGTAGGTTCGAGTGCCGACAGGCCCCAACGGCTCTTGCTGAGCAAGTCTACTTTTTCTTCTTTTACGGCTACGACTTTCTCGTATTCGTGAAGCCATGCATAAACGTCCATCATCAATACGCATACTGTAGCTACATTGGCTCGAGTACGTTTTGTCGCGGTTTTATCGATGAGGTAATATGCTTTTTCAAGGTCAGGGAGTATAATTTCTTGGAAAATGCGGTTTTTATCTGTACGTTCTCGATATATGCCTTGTGAAATTTCTTCTATCGGTTCGGTGTACATGGGGACATCACCCCATACCCGTACAGCATAAAAGTATGCCCATGCTCTCAGGGTATATGCCTCAGCGAGAAGATTGTTTTTGGTACTGGCAGTCATGGTAATGTCGGGGATATATTTAATAGCGGCATTGGCTCGGCTGATAACGTTGTAAAGGTTGGTCCAATATGCTGCCTGATTATCATTCGACATGGTATTGTATATCATTTCTTTCTGGTCGAATGCATCTTTGTCATGTGGAATGTAATTATCGGCTCTTAGTTCTCCCCAGTCCCAAAGTCCCGGAGACATAGCTTCGGCAAAAGCGCTGTATATAGCGACTACCCCGATTTCTGCGTCTGTCCCGCTTTGCCAGAAACTTTCGGCTGTAAGGTCACTAATAGGTTTCTCATTCAGAAAATCGCTACATGAAGAGAATGTGAGCAATGCTGAGAATAATATAATAAGTTTATTTTTCATCGTACAATAAGTTTTTAGAAGGTTATATTAACTCCAAATCCGTATTCTCTTTTTCTCGGATAACGGTTCTGGTCGATACCGAGAGTCAACGGGTCGCCCGTGTTCAGGGAAAATTCGGGATCATATCCTGTGTAGTTGGTAAATGTCAACAGGTTATTACCATAAATATATACGGTTGCAGCTTTCAATAAAGCTGGTTTTATCCAGTTCTTGGGCAAAGAATAGCTAAGTTTCACGTTACGAAGTTTTATATAGGAGCCGTCTTCTATATAGAAACTCGATGGCGGTAGTCGGTTATGTTCTTTATTGATAGGAGCCGGATATTTGGCTATATCGCCCGGTTTTGTCCACATGTTGTGTATTGCATCAGGAGAAGGGGTTGCTCCGTCATAAGAAAATTTGTTACGTTTAGCCTCGGCATAATTATATACATCGCCTCCTAAAGAGTAGAAAAATGAGATGTATAAAGAGATACCTTTGTAAGACAAGTTGGTGCTGAGGCCTCCGAATACGTCGGGTTGGGCACAGCCTATCTTGGTTTTGTCGGCAGAGTTTATCGTCCCGTCGCCATTGGTGTCGAAAAAGTCGACATCACCGCCTTTCAATACGCTTCCGTCAGAACTCTTTTTTTGTTGTACGGTGCCTGTATATTCTTTGTCACCTAAATAGTATTTACCGGTAAATGTACCGTTTGAGAAGACCGGGGTCAGGCGTTCCCAGTTGTCACTGAAGGCGTTCGATTCGTCATAAGCGAATATTCCAAGGTATTTGTATCCGTAAAATTCACCCAGTCTGGCATTTTGTTGTACATAAATGGCTTCGTCCATACCTTTATAAAATGGAACTCCATCGGCAATTTGAGTGATTACACTGTTGTTCTTGGCAATATTGAAGTTGACCGACCAGGAGAAATTTTTATTACGAAATATGTCGTAATCGACAGTAAATTCAAAACCTTCATTGGTCATGGCTCCGACGTTTTTACGCATTGTTTTGAAACCGGTTTCTTTGGGAACTTCTACTTGACATAGCAGTTTGTCCGTATTTTTCTTATAGTAATCGGCAACAATCCTGAGTTTATTGTTCAGCATACGTAAATCGAGTCCGATATTGTATTGTGTGGTTTCTTCCCAGCTGAGTCCGTTATATGCCAGATTACTGGCAGCAATTCCCGATACACCTTCATAAATGTAGTTAGGGCTGTAAAGTTGCCAAGAGTCGTAGTCTCCGATTTCCTGGTTACCGGTAATACCCCAGCTGGCTCTTAATTTGGCATCGCTTAGAAAGCGTTTGCTCCAGCGCATGAATCTCTCATCGGAGAAACGCCAACCTACAGATGCTGATGGGAAAGTACCCCAACGATTTGACGAGCCAAAACGAGAAGACCCGTCGAAACGGATGTTGGCATTCAGCAAATATTTTCCTTTATAGTTATATGAGGCTCTACCGAAAAATGAGGCCATTTTGTGGCGATAAAACCGGGTATATGTTTTTTTCGTATCGAATAGAGAAGCTGTATTCAGCGTATAAATCATGTCGGTGGTGTAGTCGAGACCTACGATGTTCAAGTTTTCGCGCCCCCAAAATTGTACACTATTACCTACCATGACATTTAGTTCGTGATATTTGAATTTATCGTTGTAGCTGAGATAGTTTTCATTGGCCCAGTCGTAACTTATTTCCGAAAGGTCACGTCCTGTACTTCTCTCTTCGGTTGATAATTGAGGTGTAGTGCGGAAAAATTGGCTTCGGTCGTTTAAATAGTTTCCTTGTATGTTTGTATTGAATTTGAATTTACTGTTGAAACGCACTTCTACATATTCGTATATTGAAGCCCGGTAGTTTTGAGCTTTGTTTACATCATCCATGGCAACAGCATAGGGATTGCGCCGGCTGCTGATGTTGGGGACGTAACTCCCGTCGGGATTGAATATTGCCCAATATGAAGGTCGCTCAAGGGCTTGGTTTAAAACACCGTCTTCAGAAATACCGTTTTTATATGCAAAACTCAAGTGTACTTTGCTCCCCAGTGTAATGTATTTATTAGGTTTGTATTCGGTATTGATACGAGTGGTGAAACGATTGTAATTACTGTTTACCATGATGCCTTTATCGGATAGGAATCCGGCACTCAGATAGTATTTGAAAGCATCGGATGCTCCACTGGCACTTAAATCAACTTGGTCGCGTGAGGCTGTACGGAAAAGCAGGTCTTGCAAGTCTATGTCTTGATTATTGAAAAAAGCCAGAGAGTCTTTGATGTCGTACCCATTGACTCCACCAGTCAGTTCGCGTCGTACCCGGTCATAGTAACGGCGTTCGTCTCCATTAGCTTTAGGCATTTTACGACTGAGTGTACTGAAACTTTTGAGGTAACGGATGTCGAGTCTCGGGCGGGTTTTTTCTCCTTGTTTTGTCGTAATCAAGATAACACCGTTGGCTGAACGTGAACCGTATATGGCAGCTGATGCCGCGTCTTTCAAGACTTCGATAGATTCTATATCGGCAGG
This sequence comes from Gabonia massiliensis, assembly GCF_001403595.1. Taxonomy (NCBI): domain Bacteria; kingdom Pseudomonadati; phylum Bacteroidota; class Bacteroidia; order Bacteroidales; family Porphyromonadaceae; genus Gabonia; species Gabonia massiliensis. The sequence continues at coordinate 1,462,628 of NZ_LN877940.1, forward strand.
GTTTATATCTTCGATGGATTCAAAAGGGACACCATCTACAATGTATAGGGGTTTTGCCCCACCTTCGAATGTGGATGTACCCCGGATACGGATATCTGCCGCTTCTCCCGGAGCCCCTGACCCGGTAGTGATTTGTACTCCGGCAGTCTGTCCTTGCAATGCATCTGCAATAGAAATTGCATTTCGCTGTTCTATTGTCTCAGATGATATGGAAGCGATGGCTCCGGTTACATCTCGTTTTTTCATTGCTCCATAACCTACAACAACAACTTCGTCCAGCTCTTTTATTGCTTCGGTCATGATTAGGTTTATAGTGGTCTTTTTATTTACGGTGATTTCTTCACGGTTAAATCCGGTGTAGAAAAATTGTAAAACGGCATGTTGGTCGGGGACAGTGATGGTATATTTGCCATTGATATCGGTAAGTGTACCTTTGTTTGTACCTTTCAGTAGAATACTGACACCAATAAGCGGTTCTTTTTTGGTGTCGGTAACGGTACCGGATATTTTTATCCCCTCGGATTGTGCCAATAACGGGATATTCAATACAGAAAGAAAAAAGCATATATATGCTGTTTTCAAAAAGTAATGAAAGGGTAGTGGTAAGAGATTTGGTTTTTTCATATAAAGCTCATTTAAAATTTGTTGTTATAGTTTAGATATTAAAAGACGACCGTCAAAAAAAATAGTATCATGACGGAGATAAGGACAATATAAATGAGTCCTATAAAATCAAATTTATTTCCAGTTGTTTTCAAAGCATAAATGTTTTCTGCAAAGCAATCGAAAAAACATGGAACGGACTTGAAATATTATTCATAATGTTATAAGAATTCTTCAAATATTTGTTTGTAAAGCTTTGTGAACAAGTTTGTAAAGATAATCGCAATGTTTTTATCGTTTGAAAATAAATCGGAGGTTTGTGAGTTAAATTTTTCGATTCGTAGTAACAGGTCTATTGATTCAGTGTTTTATCTTCATTCAAAACGTGATGGGATGCATTTTATTGTATGAGTTTTGAAGAACTGTATTACCGGTATTTTTGTTATATAACCAATAAAAAATTGATAGTATGGGTAAAAAAGCTATAAATCTGAACCGGTTTTCAATGATTGCCAGTTTGTGTCTTTTGTCGGTATTTTTGTGTATAACTTTATTGGCTGCCAATGGTGAGCAGCATACGGAACATTGTGCCGAAAGAAAAAGTATGTTACTAAAGATGATGGATTCTATGATGACAGAGATGGACTCGGTCTCTTTGGACGCATCTGTTTCCGGTGATTTTTTACGACAGATGATTCCGCATCATCAGGGAGCAGTAGAAATGGCTGAGTATGAAATCAAATATGGTAAGAGTCCGGAGATGATACGGCTTGCTCGAAAGATAGTGACAGCTCAACAACAGGAAATTGCCGAGATGGAGACGATGTTGAAAAACTATCCGTATAAAGAAGGAGAGACTGTGCCGATAAAATATGTTGATGCTATGAATAAAATAATGATGGATATGATGCATCAGACGCCAACGGATGAGGAGCTGAAAGGTAAGAATGTCGATTGTTCCTTTGCTATGGTCATGTTGCCACACCACCAGGCTGCAGTAGATATGGCAATGGTATTTTTGAAACTTGAGCCTCAATCACAGCTTGTTACTTTTGCTCAAGGTATTGTGTCTGACCAGAAAAAAGAGATAGAACAGATGCAGAAATTTATCGAAAATGATTGTAAATGATTGTTTCTTGAAAAATATTTACAATAAGGTTTCCCGGTCTTTTTGTGTGAGACTTTTGATTACGATATTATAGGAGTTTTCTACAAGCTCCTTAATTTTTTTGTCGGGTACATCTTGATTGAAGTATACACTGATCCAGTGTTTCTTATTCATATGCCATCCTGGCTTTATACCTATATAATCGGTTTGTAATTCTCCTATTTTATCGGGTTGGCATTTGATACAACAAAAATCAAAAACCTCGATATTTACAAAACAGAACCATTTATCTCCGATATAAAAACAAAGTACGTTACGGCTGTAAGGGTCGGTAACATTCGGGAAAGGCATTTTTTCATGTACGCCTTTAAATGAAAGACAGTATTCTCTGAATTCTTCAACATTCATATTTTATAATAAAATAGTAGAATTGAATTTTTTGTTTCATGGTACTAAGTTAGTGTTTATTCATGGAATTTTGGATAAGTTTTTTTTCTTTGTTACGAATAAATTTCTGCTTTATAGAGAAAAATCGAACTACTAAGTTTTGTTTATCAGTGAGTTATGGTTGTAATTAATACTAGCCTTTTTTCGATTTTGCAAAGAAACAACTATTTGTGGAGCGGAAAAAGTTGGGTTAGCAAAGGGAATTGTTTTTGTCTGAATCCAAATTTGCTAACTTTGCAAATAAAAGTAAGTAACTATTTATGCAATATAGATGATATTGCCGATATATAAAAATTGCAGAATATGTTGAAGAAAGAAGAGAAAAATTCAATTATCGAGATTTGCCCTATAAGGAATGTCGTTGCACGTTTCGGCAATAAGTGGGCATTGTTGGTCGTTCTGGTTTTGAGCGAACAGGAGATAGTGCGTTTCAATGAATTGTGCAGGTTGATACCGGATGTTTCGTCACGTGTATTATCGGCTACGCTAAGAACACTGGAGGCTGATGGATTGGTTTCTCGCAAGGTTTATCCGGTCGTACCACCCAAAGTGGAATACCGATTGACCGATGTTGGACAGTCTTTGGTTCCGTTTATTATCCAGCTTACCGAATGGGCACAAACCCATATGAAGACTATCGTCAAGCACCGCAAAAAATTTGAGGTTGAAAGCTTGTCTGAATAGAGGATATTGATTATAATTGTCAGTATTCTCAATCATCTGCTCTCGGTGGGTCGATTGCCTCCTGCTAAAAGAGGATTTTTGGGAGTAATTGGGTATATAGTTGACCGATAATTGATACTGACAAAATCGAGAGAGTAGAATTCTCTGATAATTGAAGTTGTTTTTTATTTGCTATATACTTGCTTGATGTATAAAAGGGATAGCGGAGAATTAAATATATGAGAACATTACATTATATATTATTTGCTGTATTTATTTTTATTTTTTTGTGTGTAGCCCAAAGGCACGAGTCTTCTTTCAGTAAGGAAGAGAAGATGATTATTGGAACCGATAAAGACAGTATTATGCGAGTCTGGTTGACAACCAACTATGAAGATTCTTTATTTCTACGTCGGAAAGCAAAACTTCTATCGGAGAAAGAAATACGCTCGTCTTGTTTCGAAACGTTGAAAAAAAGAATGTTATATACCGTTAATGATACGGTGCAACCGGGGGTGGGGATTGCAGCACCACAGGTGGGGATAAGCCGTTGTCTGATTGCTGTACAGCGTTTTGATAAACCTGGGGAACCTTTCGAATTTTATATTAATCCTCGTTTGGTTTACATGTCGGAACGAAAAAAAGTAGGGAAAGAAGGCTGTCTTTCTATACCTGACCGTATGGGAATGGTCGCCCGTTCTACAGATATTGTGGTAAGATATGTCGATGAGAGCACTCTGCAAGAAAAGCAAGATACAGTAAGCGGATTTACTGCTGTGATTTTCCAGCATGAGATAGATCATTTATCGGGAATACTTTATATTGATAAATTATCGAATTGATTATATTATGAAATCTATATATAAGGCAAAGGGTACATGCAGTACTCAGATTGAAGTCGAGGTGTGTGACGGAGTTGTAAAGAATGTTTGTTTTCGAGGCGGGTGTAGCGGTAATCTTCAAGGTATTTGCCGGTTGGTAGAGGGTATGTCGGTGGAAGAAGTGAAGCATCGTTTGAGCGGGATACGTTGCGGCAATAAGCAAACGTCGTGCCCTGACCAGTTGTGCAAGGCTCTTGATGCTATGGTATCGGAGTAACATAAATTTATAGGACATATTTGTAATCGTTATAGATTGATATAATTCATTTTTATCGAGTTATAAATTCGAGAGAGAGGCTTCTCTTAGGTAGGGGATATTTCCTTATCGGATTTTTATTCTTTTATGAAATTTACTGTTATCTTTTTTTCTACTTGTTTGTTATACAGATATGAAGATAACAGATAAATATTCGTATAAGGTATTGAGCCGGGTCGTTAACCGGGTGAATAAAAGAAGAGGCGGGGATGCGGACTATCCGTATTTCATCATTGTATTACTGATACTCCGTTATTTTTATCAGGTGTTTAATTCGCCGGTAGGTATTGTCCGGGGTGGAAATCCTCCTCAGGATTTGTTTTATAAGACAACAGCCGAACAGTTTGACATTTTTACTTTTTATATGATGTATGAGCAGTCGCGATGGTCATATTATATTCAGGCTGATAAGAGTATTTCATTGACGGATTCTCTTTTGGAGACGATAGAGAATATGAAATGTTTTTTTGCCAATTTAAAGGAATCGTTGTCATATTTCGATAATGTAATATTCTCTGATGAGGCTCTGTTACGAGAGGTAATTCGTAATATAGATAGAATCGATTATCGGGTGAATGGAGTTGTCAGCAAAGATTTGTTGGGAGAAATGATGTCTTATGTCTTGTTACTTTTCAGTCGTAATCAGGACAGATAAATGGATGTATGTAGAGCCAGTTTGAATTTTCCGATAAAAGGAAATTCTCGAAGTTGGTATGAGCAAAATTTGAACAGGATATTATTTTTCGGGTATTTTCTTTTCGCGTTTGTTCCTACTTGGCAGTTGCGATTTCTTTTTTTCATCCGGTTCTGTATGTAAAATATATTTTTGGTAATAGGCCAGCAAGAGAGTTGTTAAAGGCAGGGCTATAATCATGCCTATGATGCCTAATAGGCTTCCCCATATAGAGAGTGAGAGTAGAATAATTGCCGGATTAAGCCCTGTAACGTGACCCATAATACGAGGAACCAGAAAAAGATCCTGGATAAGTTGTACTACGATGAATACAACCAAGCAGGCAGCGAACAGTACCCAGAAGTTTTCATTTGTTTCGGCAGATTTTAACAGACAGAGAAGTATTGTGGGAATGAATCCTATGATTTGCAAATAAGGGACCATATTCAATAGTCCGATAAATAATCCGAGGACGATAGCTAATGGCATCCCTACGATTAGGAAGCCGATACTGAACAGTATTCCTACGATGAAGGCGACCAATGCCTGACCTCTGAAATAGCGGTTCATACTTACTTGCACGTCGCTGAGGATAGATAATACCGGACGACGATATTGGCGGGGAATCATGTTTCGGAATCCGCAAATGATTTTATCGTAGTCAAGTAAAATAAAAATAAGGTATATAAGAACGATAAACCAGCTTACAATCGTAATTATTTGACTTACTGACCCAGAGATGATAATCCAAGTTTCAGACAAGGCTTTTTTTACCAAATTTGACCAGTCTTCTTTATTCATCATTCCGGCAATACGTTCAAAATCGATATTCTCCTGTATAAAAAGTTTCCAGCTTTCAGGCAGGAAAGGAATGTTGTATTCGTTGTCTGAATAATCTTGTATCATTATTTTTATTTTGTCTATTTCATCGAGAATCGAAGGGATGAATATCCAACCCAGTAAAGAGAAAAATAAAATAATGGAAATAAGGGCCGTTACGATGGCTAAAAAATTGTTATGTATGTGGCATTTCTTTTTGAAAAAGTCGACTAAAGGATGGATGAGATAAGCGAGAAGCCAGGCAACAAGAAATGGCAATAGAGCTCCTTTCAGTAAATCGATAAGATAAAATATCCCTACAACGATAGCTATAGTAAAGAGTATGCGTATAACGCGGTCGAAAGTATAAGGTCGTCGAGAAATGTACATACGTGGCGGTCTTTTTATGATTTATGGGCTTCGTGCTTTTTATTATAACAACTGCGGCACAGTGGTTGATATTCTCCTTTTTCACCTAATAATACCCGTTTGTCATTGTCGACCAGGCGGTGGGAATAGTTGGCCAGATGTCCGCATTCTACACAAATGGCATGTACCTTGGTTACCTCATCGGCAATGGAAAGCAGCTTTGGCATAGGTCCGAACGGTTCTTTTTTAAAGTCCATATCTAATCCTGCTACGATAACTCGTGTACCCTGGTCGGCTAATTGGTTACAAATATCTATTATGCCGTCGTCGAAAAATTGAGCTTCGTCTATACCTACGACATCTACTCCGCTTGATAATAGAAGAATGCTACCGGAGCTGTCTACCGGAGTGGAAGCTATGGAATTACTATCATGGGAGACAATGTCTTCTTCTGAGTATCTTACATCGATAGCGGGTTTGAAAATTTCTACCTGTTGACGAGCTATTTTGGCTCGTTTCAACCGACGGATGAGCTCTTCGGTTTTTCCCGAAAACATAGAGCCGCAAATGACTTCGATACGTCCTCTGCGGTGAGTTTCATAATTTTCTTCAGAAAATATCATGTGTAAAGGATTCGAATATCGTTAATATGTACAAATGTACGCAGATTTTTTATTTATAGTTTCATTGGCTGCTATAAAAATTTGAAAGGGTTTGTTTTGATATTGTTTTTGGTTTTTATGAGGGTGATAACAGGCTGTTTGACGAATGAAAGTGGGAAAATATTCTTGGAAGAAAACATAACTGGGTTATTTTTAGAAACAATAATCTTTCTTCTCGGGAAGTGTGTTGGGATAAGATGCACGGTTTGGGATGAGATGATTTTGCTACTGTTTGGTGAGGTGTTGTTTTTGATTTTAGGTGGCTATGTACAGGCGTCACACACCCCTGGTCCCTCTCGAGAGGGGAGGTTTTGGATGGTGCTTTCTTTTTGGTAATGGGCTGTTTGAGTGGGGAAGTTTCCCCTCTTGAGAGGGGATTTAAGGAGAAAACGATAAATAATACCAAAACAAAAAATGTCTGTGCAAATTTTGAGCGGACTCTAAGAAAACGTTATATATTTGTATTTATGATTGAGAGCCAGTCTGAATTTTCCAGTGAGAAGATTAATATATCCGGATTTTATCGTTTTTTCAGTCTGTTTTCTTGTTCCTCTATACGTTACGTAGTTCTTATCGGAACAAAAAATATCTCGGAAAAGGGCTTGTAAAAAAAATGACTATGTGGAATTTAGACAGGATATAAGATATTGAATATATTTATGTTACGAAAAGTTTGGGGTAAATCGATTGGTATAGTATTGTTGTGTTATATGAGCATGACAAAGTTTGCATTGTATGCAAACGAAGGAATCTTGCATTTTATAAAGTCTCCTGAGTTGTCGGTTGCTTCGGTAGGTTATTGCTTGCTGGATGCAACGACCGGAAGAATGATACATTCTTATGATGAGGAAAGGGCTTTGTTACCTGCTTCTGTGTTGAAGGTAGTGACGACTGCTACGGCTCTTGATTTGCTTGGACCAGATTACCGTTTTGCTACAAAGGTCGGATATACAGGGACAGTAGATAAAGACGGAATATTGCAGGGGAATCTTATTATCCGAGGAGGTGGTGACCCTATGTTGGGGTCGGAATTCAGCCGGTATCCGCAAGACCATTTTTTGAATAAATTGTTTGTTGCTGTTCAAGCTGCCGGTATTAAAGGAATCAAAGGACGTGTTGTGTGTGACGATTCGTTGTTTGATACAGAAGGTGTATCTCATAAATGGTTGTGGGAGGATATGGGTAATTATTTTGCGGCAGGAAGTTATGGGTTGAATTATTCTGATAATATGTACAGGCTCATACTCCGGTCGGGCACTGTGGGTACTGCTCCGCAAATTTTGGGGACGAAACCGGAGATTCCCGATCTTATGTTTTCCAATTATTTGCGGGCGGCAGCTAATGCTATCGATAGTGTTTATATCTATGGTGCTCCGTTTTCCGGTCAGAGGTATTTGTATGGGACGTTACCGGCTAACCGCTCTACTTTTACAGTAAAGGGAGATATTCCAGACCCGGCATTGTATTTGGGACAAGTGGTTTCGGGGATGTTTGTATCGAAAGGTATAAAAGTGCAAGGTAAACCGATTACGGTAAGACTGTTGCGGGAACGAGGGGAGACGTTTTCGTATTTTGGCATGCATCAGTTATTGAGTTTTTCGTCCGATAAGCTTATAGATATTATTACCGTCACCAATAAGCGTAGTAACAATCTGTTTGCAGAGACATTATTGAAACAGATAGCCCTTACTCGTTATCCGATAGCGTCGGCATCGCGCGGAATAGAGGTTGTATCCGGGTATTGGAGAGAGAAGGGTATAGATGTTTCGTCTCTTATGCTTGCAGATGGCAGCGGTCTGTCCCCTGTAAATCGTATTTCGGCGGGTGCGGTAGCCCGCATATTGTTTTCTATCAAGAATGGGAAGAATGGAGATTCTTTTCTTCGTACTTTGCCTAAAGCGGGAGAGGAAGGTACGGTAAGAAATTTATTGAAAGGAAGCCGACTCAATGGTAGTTTGTATCTGAAAAGTGGCAGTATTATGGGGGTACAGTGTTTTGCCGGATATTATATAGGGCAGAAGCCATATATTATAGTACTTATGGTAAATAATTTTACCGGTCCTCGAAGTATATTGAGGAGGGATATTGAGCGATTGTTCCTTTCTGAATTGTCCGGAAGATGATATAGATTAGTTTACCGGTATGAAAAAATAAGCCGATGGATTGTTAAAACCGCTTTTTTATATTATGTTTGTGTAACAAAAAGAATAAGATATGTCCCGGGATATCCGAATACAACCGATTTTGGACGATCTGGCCGAATTGAAAGAGTTATTATTGGTGATCGACCAGACTCCCTCAACCCCTGAAATTTTATATAAACTGGCAGGAGAAAAGGCTCAGGCTTTGACGGATGCTATATTTTTATTGCATCACGACGTCAAGCAAAAAGTGTCTGAGCAGAAAGACAATGGTGTGAAAGANATACCGGACTTGGGTTATCCAGAAGGACCTGTTATCGATGATGAAGAAGTGCCATTTGTGGTAGAATGTACGCCCTCTGTTGATGAAGAGCAAGAGGAAGAGGTGGTGGAGGAAATTTCAGATGATACTGAAAGGACTTTGAATGAGGAACAAAACGGACAGAATATTGTTTCTAAAAATATAGCAGAACGGGAAAGTGTATGTCAGATACAGGAGCCGGAGAGTGTTGCAGTACCGAAGTTTACAGAATCTGGAGACATTGGGAAAGACGTTAATGCTGTCGACGCCGTAGTTGATAAAACAGTTTTTCCGAAAAATGTTGATGCGGAAATTTCGGTAGATGAGGCTTTACAGAGAAAAAGAGCCAAGGACATACGTAAGGCAATGACGTTGAATGACCGTTTTCGGTTTCGTCGGGAACTGTTTTTGAATAGCGATGAGGTGATGAATTCTGCTATAGATGCACTTGGGGAGATAGGTACATTTGCCGATGCTGAAACTTTTTTGCAGGGCCAGTTTGGATGGGATCCTGAAAATGCAACGGTTATCGACTTCATGTCACTGGTAGAGAAACGTTATTTATAGAAGAAACATTATGGCAAAGTTATATATAGTACCCACTCCGGTAGGGAATCTTGAGGATATGACGATGAGAGCTATACGTATATTGCAGGAAGTCGATTGCGTCTTAGCCGAAGATACCCGAACCAGTGGTATATTGATGAAGCATTTCGATATTAAAACTCGTATGCAGTCACATCATAAGTTTAATGAACATAAGACTGTGGAAGGTGTGGTGGAGCGTATCAAAGGAGGTGAAAACATAGCCCTTATCTCGGATGCAGGTACGCCGGCTATTTCGGACCCGGGTTTTTTGCTGGTGCGTGAGTGTCGCAGAGCCGGGGTAGAAGTAGAATGTCTGCCGGGGGCTACAGCTTTTGTTCCGGCATTGGTAGCATCGGGATTGCCTAATGACAGATTTTGTTTTGAAGGTTTTCTCCCACAGAAGAAGGGGCGGGCTACGCGGTTGGCCGAGTTGGCGGAAGAAAAGAGGACCATGATATTTTACGAGTCTCCTTTTCGTCTGGTAAAAACTCTCCTTCAGTTAGTTGAAGTTTTCGGGGGTGACCGGGAAGCTTCGGTCAGTCGTGAGATATCAAAGGTACATGAGGAGACGGTAAGAGATACTTTGTCGGAGCTTGCGGCTCACTTTACTATACACGAACCTAAAGGAGAGATTGTTATTGTAGTGGCTGGGGTTCCAGGCAAGGAAAAAAATAAAGAAAAAGACAACCCAAATAAGTTCTCTGAATTTTAAACACGAAAGATTATGAAAAAGATTCTTTTATCAGTTGCCGTGATGGCGTCGATGATGTTCACGGCTTGTAATTCCAAGTCGGGCGATGTGGAAAAACTCCGGCAAGAGAATGATTCTTTGGTACAGCTTAATGCTCAGACCAAAGCTGATTTTGATGAGATGTTGCAGTTGATGAATGATGTGGAAGATGGTTTTAGGCAAATTAAAGAGGCTGAAAATTATCTGGTCGTGCAGAGTTCGGCAACCGGCGAGGTAGATATGACTACTCGGGAGCGTTTGAAATCTGATATGCAACTGGTGGCCCAGACATTGAAAGATAATAAGGAAAAGCTGGCAAAATTGCAAAGCCAGTTGAAGAATAGTAAGTATCAGTCGTCCCAGTTCCAGAAAACAGTGGAACGATTGAATGCTGAGATCGAGAGCAAAACAGCCATGATTGTTTCCTTGCAGGAAGAGTTGGCAAAACGTGATGTGCGTATACAAGAGCTTGATAACGCCGTGTCGGAGTTGGCCGGTCAGGTAAATACTCTTTCTGAGGAGACTGAGAAACAGAAAAGCACTATTTCGTCTCAGGAAAAAGAGATAAATACGGTTTATTATGTATTCGGTACGACAAAGGAACTGAAGGAACAAAAAATCATTTCAGGTGGTGGATTATTTAAAGCCAGCGAAGTGATGAAGGGAGACTTCAATAAGAATTATTTCACAAAAGAAGATTTACGTACGTTCAAACAGGTTTCTTTGGAAAGTAAAAAAGCAAAATTGCTTACTACACATCCCGAAGGTTCGTATACTTTTGAGAAAAATGACAAAGATTTGTTGACTTTGGTAATCACTAACCCTACGGAATTTTGGAGTTTGTCTAAATATCTTGTTATAAAAGTAGACTGATTTGTGTCTGTGAAATCATATTTTGTAAAAAGAATTAAATAAATCGAAACAGAGCGTAGCGAATGGATGAAAGGGCATTTGTTACGCTCTGTTTGTTTAATAGGGCAGGAGTGAAAAATGTTGCGTCGATAATTATTGCTGTATGTCTGTTATAACCGGTGACCGTTAAATTGAAAATATTATGATTGCACTGAACGAAGAATTCGGTATTGAAAAACTGAGGGGTGTGTGTGATAATGCAACCTCCAGAATATATGGTTTCATCATGTATACCAGAAAGCATTCTTACATAGTAAAAGTCTTGCGTGATAATGATTTCTGGAATGAATTGGATGAGATATCCGGAGCAAATTGGCCTATTTTTTCAATTAAGCCTTTAGATGATGGATATTATACACGTCCGAGGTGTTCAGAGGAAATGTGCCAAATGATGGTACCTATATGGAAAGAGCCGAATAGTAACCGGAAATTTCTGGATTTCTTTTCTCTTGAAGAGTCTTCCGATTTGCCGTGTTTTATCATTTTCATATGGAAAGATAATGATGAAATAGAACAAATAATCTGGAGATTGAAAAATACGAATACCCAAGAGGCTTTTGACTCTATAAGGAGAGTGGTAAAAATAATATCTTCTACAGAGGAGTTGATTTTACCGGAATATAAACGTAGTGAGAATGTATTTCGTAATGTTAAGGAGAATATTGAAGCTGTTGTTTTTAAACAGAGATTGATACATGGCGCCAGAAGGCTGGTCAGTATTAAGGATTTTCTTAATGGTTTGAAAGTGTGATATTATGAAAAAATGTAAGATTACAGTTATGAGAATCGCTTGTTACCGGGATTTGATAGCGAAGTATGAGAATCCTATCGAGCATGCTTGTGATATGGAAGAGGGACAAGTATTTATTGCCAACGGTTGGAAAAAGCCTGAAGGGATGTGCGATAGTGCCTGGGAAAGTATGTCACCGTTTGTTATGACTTTAACTCATGGAGGAGGTAATTTTTATAGTGGATGGATGAAAAATGAAAAGTCGGCAATGATTTCATGTAATGATGGTTTTCGTCCGGTTAGTTTCTTGTTAGAGACGTTGGAAGAAGATGCAGATTGAGATAGTGGCTTTTATAAATTGAATGGTTGATTTTAGAAACTACTGTGTAGTTTTTATAAGGCTGCATCGTGTATGTTACGATACAGCCTTTTTGTTTATTTTAGTTTGTCCGGTTTCCTATATCGGTTATCTTATGCTTTTTATTTAACCTGATTAATATGGGGAATGATAATATGTTCTTTGTCGACTGTTATGTCGTATATCCCTGTACTGTCGTTTTTACTAAATTTTAGAGGAATAATGCGTGTGCGACGGGGATTAGCCGTAGAGTCATTATTGTGAATGTGATATACATAATAAGGTGTATTGTCGAGTCCCATGAACAAATCTCCATGTCCCGAGCCGTTTTCTCCTACGATGTCACGATGTATGATGGGATTATCGGGGTGTTTAGTCCAAGGGCCGGAGGGAGATGTTGCCGTAGCGTAGCCTACTGCATAGTCAGGGTTTTGATAATGATTGGCCGAATAGAACAGATAATATACGCTGTCGAGCTTAATGACAGTAGGCCCTTCCATAATGGGAGGCCAAATGTTATTGTCGGTTTTTTCCCAGGCATCGGTCATTTCAAAACATTTTGTCAAAGTGTTTTTATAAATAGAATCATTGTCGAAGTCATATTCTGCTGACCAGAGATAATTTCCGTTGTCGAATCGTACGTGATATAAGTAATATTTACCGTCTTCATCTTTGAAAAGGAACGGGTCTATATTTTTCTCACTACCGTCGATAGGTCGGATGATATTTTGGCGATAAGGTCCTGTAAGAGAATCTGCTTTTGCTGCAACAACTTGTTCGTTTGCTGTATAGAAAAAATGGTAAATTCCATTTTCTTTGTAAATCTGGGGAGCCCAGAATCCTTTATCTCCGAATGTTTGTTCCCCTGATTTGAGTATGAAGTATGTAGAGTCTTCATTGTAATAATGCCAGTTTTCCAAATTGTCTGATTCGAGGATTTGAAAACCTCCTCCTCCATTTTCTCGAGTTCCAGTGAGGTAATATTTGCCGTTTTCGACAAATATGGTGGGGTCTGCAAATAAAATTTCACTTTCGGATACCGGTTTTTCAGATGTGCATGCACACAGCACAGCAGTAATAATCGCCAGGGAGGCAATAGTTGTTTTTGATAAGAATTTGTTGTTCATATATGTTATTTTTAAAATAAAGCTTGTTTAAATTTTCTGATAAAAGTAATTCTGTCAGGCTTTCTTTCGGCCTGTTTTCCCGTTTTCATTGGTTAGATAGCTTGCTATTATCCTCATGCAAATAAAAAAATCCATGAAGAAATTTTCAAGGCTAACTCGAGTAAAATTTAAATAGGCTCTTAATCATTATTTTTCAGATGATGTTTTGATAACTTGTTATTTTTCCCCGATATGGTAATATAAAATACCCTGATATGTAGAGTAGTAGTTACTGTTACAGAATCCTACTTTCGAAGCCGGTAAAGGAATATCCAGCGTATCCAGCTCCCGACCATCAACAAATATATATAATTTCTCGTTATCTCTGACTGTCCGGAAATTGTATGATTCTTTTAGTTTTTCATTGACTCTTATTTTGTATATATGTCGTTGCAAGTCTGTTGCTGTGCTGTTGATAAATCGTACTCCTTCGGCTTTAACCGGGGCAAAAGTGAGTCGATTATACATCGGGTTATCGTCTATTTCGGCATTGCTTTTGTCGATAGGATACCATTTACCATTGGCCAGATATTCGACAGAAAATTTGTCGAACATGTTAGCGGTGAAGTCTGATTTATTGTCGATATCGTGCCTATTCAAATATAGTGCATCAATTACTGTAGGAGTCGTGAAACGATAGTTTTTTTCGTATGTATCGGTATATTTGACATCGGGGTAGGCTGTACGCAGATTTTCCAGAGAGTATTCTTTTTGGAGTTTTATTTTTCCTTTGTTTACTACTGTTACTTCGAGATTGCCTGATGTTCCGTTAAATATAGCTTTTACGTAATTATCCTTATCGGTATATGCCGGATAGCATCCTGTGAATTTGCTTTTGTCCAATCCGTAAATCTGGAAACTTAATTCGTATTTATTAGAAAGATCACCTTTCAGTATCTCTTCATTTTCAGACAATTGAATGGCTTCTTCATCAAATCCGATAGTATATATCGTACCGTCGAACAGGGAGTTACCAGTTATATCGAATGTGCCGGGATATCCGGGTGTTGCTGGAATGATATTGTCAAATGTATTTTTGGTAGGTGCCGGTATCTCGTCTAAGTTTATTTTCAGATTATGTCCATTCCGCTCAATCCTGAAATGATGATAGACATTCCAATTGAAATTGTACGGAAGTTCGAAATTTTCTTTTGTCTCTTTACCATTCAATTTTACGGAAAGATACCATGTGTTGTCAGAGGCATCGAGACCGACCCGAGCATAATTGTTCTCATCTTTCCACCAAGCGATTGCTCCGGCATTACCCGAGGTCTTAATTCCGGTTTCGAATAAATATGTTGCAGAAGGCCGAACTTGAGAAAATACTCCGGAAGCCGGGGCTGTACTGTCGACAGAGAATGTGGGTAATGCCGGTACTGGATGATACCCAGGGGTATTGGGACCGGTAATACCGTCGACATACATGGTCTTGTCGAAAAACTGAACCCGGTCGATGTACTGGTCGCGAGATTTGTCATTTCTGTTTGCCATATAGACAAGCCACCATTCAAATCCGTTGGGCCCTCTAAGGATGTTGGGCTGTCCCGGTGTGAATAGTATATCGTCGGCTGTGTCATTCTTTAGGTCGAAGAGTGATATGTCAAAGTAGTTCGAGCGTTTGGCAGAAGTTTCTATGGCCAGTATATTTTCTCCAGTTTTCAATGCTTTACGTTGTTGGGGAGTAAGATTGACCATACAATAGTCCGACCCTTTTTTGTCATATATTACCGTGCCGTTTAACATAATTTTAGTATCACCGTAATGAGTTATTCTCAGTGCCAAATTTCCCAGATTTTTATCGGCAATGAATTTTTTACGAAGCCATAGTGCAGGAGATTGCCATATTGTACCGCAATGTCTTGCCGTGGAACCGTCTATCTCTTTCGATGCGAATCCTCCTTCCCCTTTTTTCCAACCAGAATCGTCAAAGGTTATATCATACCAATTGTTCGCCGGTTTATTTTCGGAATAAGAAAACAGGGGAGTATAATTTTTACCGGTGTATCGTAGAATATCTACATATTTTTCTTCCAGAGGGGTTTGATTGCTGCCCACTACAGGATAGCTATATTTGTTACCGTTATTGAATCCGAGAGGGGAATTGGCTTGTGCTACTCCTAATTGATAGTTACCCCATGTATGTCCTGTGTGGTTTGCGTTATACATCATGTAATATTGACCTCTGTATTTGATAACCCAAGGGCCTTCGGCAACGCGGTTATCCATTGTTTCCCATGTATCGGGAAGGGAGGCAAACAGGCAGACGGGTTCGCTTGAGAACTCTGCCGGATTTTTCATTTTTCGACCCCAGATAGTATTGCCTTCGGTAAATCGTACCATATACATGTAGAGTTGTCCGTCATCATCTTTGAAGACTTTGGGGTCGATACGGTTGTCGAGCCACGTGGTTTTGTCAGGTTCGGTATACGGACCGAGAGGCTTATCGCTTTCTGCATGTACGATGTGTACGGCATGACGGTCTTTGCCCCAATAATTTACTGACCAGTAAAGATGAAATTTACCATTGAGGTAGAGCATATCGTTTGCATGTATTTGATTGTTTTTGGCTCCTGTACCTTGAGTCCATTCGTTGTCCATTGTTATGGCATGTACAGGTTCACTCCAGTGAATCAGGTCTTGCGATATATAGAAGTCTCCGTTTGTACCTACTCCGCCAATGTAATATTTGCCATTGTATTTCATCACTCCGGCATCGGCAACGCGAGGAATTACGGGGTTTGGTATGTTTTGTGCGTGTGGCGAAACAAAGCCGACACAGGCACAGATAAAAGGTAACAGTATTTTTTTCATATGTATTGTGTGTTTTGATGTAAAGAGCGAATGAATTGCCGGAAGCAGCAGAGACATGTGCACAAATAAGTGTCTATATTGTTTCTTCGTATTGTTTTTATTTTACGGAGAATTTGTATATACAAGTGTGTCTGTATGTTTCATCCGGATTTAAACGGGCAGACGGGAAATTGGGTTGATTAGGACTATCGGGAAATTTCTGGGTTTCGAGTGCCAGTGCTTCACGATAGTCGATGGTTGGACTGTATTTGCCTTTTCCACTGCCATTGAAAAAGTTACCTCCATAAAACTGGAGACCAGGCTGGTCGGTGAAAACTTCGAGGTATCTACCGCTGCTTGGTTCGTATACTGATGCTGCGAGTTCGATATCGTATGCAGACTTTCGGTCAAGTACCCAGTTATGGTCATACCCGTTTGCGTTTTTCAATTGTTCGTTATCTGTATCGACTCGTTTGCCTATTGCCGTTGCTTTGCGGAAGTCGAAAGGGGTACCCTCGACGGCCATAAGTTGCCCTGTCGGAATCAGTACGTTATTTACCGGGGTTATCGAATCGGCATAGATCGTCAGTAGATGGTCATTGATTGAGCCTCTTCCTTCACCTTTCAGATTGAAAAATCCGTGGTGAGATAGGTTGATAACTGTAGGCTTATCTGTTGTAGCATGATATTGTATTATGAATTCATTATCATCTGTAAGTGAATAGTCCATATTTAGTTTGAGAGTTCCGGGATATCCTTCTTCCCCATCGGGAGAGGTATAGGAGAGATATATTTTGTTTGGAGTGACAGAGTCCACGTCCCAAATTACCTGGTCAAGACCTTTCAGTCCGCCGTGAAGACTTTGACCGTTGTTGTTTTGAGGGATGTTATACCGGATACTATCAATGTAAAATTGTCCATTGGCAATGCGGTTGGCATAGCGGCCTACGACACAACCGATAAAGCGTTCACCTTCATAGTCGATATATTCTTTCAGTGTATTGTGTCCGAGAACGATGTCGTCGAAATGCCCGTTTTTGTCGGGGACCCATAGTGAAACGACATGACCGCCGTAATTGGTAACTTGCATTGTCATTCCATTTTTTGACTTAAGGGTGTATAGATTTACATTTTTTCCATTGATCGATGATGTAAAATTATCGGCATCGACCAATTTTATTTCCTGTTGATTGTCTATGCAGGAGAATAAACCTAATGTCATTGTGAGTAAAAAGAAAATACCACTTTTCATGGTCTGTTGAAATTTTTAGATTATATGCGTTACAAAGGAAATCAATATTACGCCTAAATATGGGTAACCATGTTCTGAAAAAGTGTTTTTTTGTCTAATTATAGTCTTTTGAGACGAAAGTATCAGTATTATTTGCTAACAGTAAAACTATATTTTCCCGGTAATAAATTTATTATGGATTTGGTATTGTCGGTTTTATGAGATACGATACCGGCGACTTTGTCCAGAGAACGTTGGTTACATTTTATTTTGTTGCATTTGTCCTGTAGGTGAAGAATTACAGTAGCCGTAGTATTTGTCGGGATTGTAAAATCATATTTTATGTTGCCGTTTTTTTTATTTATTTTCCAGGAACTTGATATTTTGCCGTAGTGGGA
The DNA here is from genome assembly GCF_001403595.1 of Gabonia massiliensis. Taxonomy (NCBI): domain Bacteria; kingdom Pseudomonadati; phylum Bacteroidota; class Bacteroidia; order Bacteroidales; family Porphyromonadaceae; genus Gabonia; species Gabonia massiliensis. The sequence continues at coordinate 1,480,454 of NZ_LN877940.1, forward strand.
TTCATAAGAGGCATCGACGTATGTTATGCGTTCTTGCCCTGTCGGGATTGCATTACGTGAATCTATATGCGGGGACAGGGTAATGTGTTTGAATCCCGGATTGTCAATATCGGGGTTGATTCCAGCCATATATCGGAACATCCATTCTAAAACGGCTCCATAGGCATAGTGGTTAAATGAGTTCATAGATATTTGCGGATGGAATCCCGATTCGTATGTATACCCGTTCCACCGTTCCCAAATAGTCGTAGCGCCTTGGTCTACGCTATATAGCCAAGATGGGTTTTTACGTTGTAACAGCAGATTGTAAGCCGTTTCTGATAGTCCGCATTCACTCAGGGTCTGATTGATGATTGCCGTACCAACGAATCCTGTACCGAGACGGTTATCATTCGATTTGATGAGACTGTCGAGATGGACTATTGCTTTATTTGCCGATTGAGTATCGGGGAAGAGGTCCAGTTTCAGAGCGAGTAAATATGTTGTCTGTCCATCTTGTGCCAAGGTACCGTCGGAGTTTATATAACGAGTTTGGAATTCTTTTTTGATATTGGTGTACAAAGTTTTATATTCCAAAGCTTTCTGTTCGTATTTTTTCCCATGATATTTTGCCATGACTTCGGATATTTTTTGCATCAACCGGGCAGAATAAGCGTAGAAGCATACGGCAATACATCGTTTTTTTCCAGGCTCGTTTCCTTCAGGAGCCAGCCAGTCTCCGTGGGTGATGCCTCCACCATTGTATTTATAACCGTCGAATACTTGAGTTGCTCGTTGTTGCATAAATCTTTCCATAGCATCGTAGTTTTCTTCGATAATTCTCAGGTCTCCGTACATCAGATAAGTATTCCATGTAACGACCAGTGCAGCTTCGGCCCAAGCAGCATTGCCTACTTCATTTCCCCATACGCGAGGGGCAAGGTCATAGAATGCACCGTCTTCCCGTTGACCGTCTCTTACGTCCCCCAGCCATTTACAGAAAAAGCCATTGACGTCGGCATTATAGGTAGCAGCACGGCAGAAAGCGAGAATATCTCCGGTCCATCCCAGCCTTTCATCACGTTGCGGACAATCGGTAGGGACGCTTAAGAAGTTTCCACGTTGTCCCCATAAGATATTCCGATACAGTTTGTTTACAGCATCGTTGTTGGTAATAAATCGTTGTTGGTAATAAAGTGAGAACCTTCTTCGTTTACGGTACCGACAACTTCACCTTTGAGTGATTCTATCGATAGGTCATCGGTAACGGACACGTCACAATAGCGAAATCCGAAAAACGTCATGGACGGTCGGAATATTTCTCCTTCCGGCGTTCCCTTCAAAGTGTATTGGAGAGTGGCTTTTGCTGTGCGGAGGATAGTACGATACAGGCTTCCACCGGGGCCATCATTGCCTCTGGAGATACTGCCGTTGTCATTCAGCATTTCTGAAAATCGGAATGTAACGCGGGTACCTCGTTTACCTTTTACTTTAAACTTTATCCATCCTACCATGTTTTGCCCCATGTCGTAAACGGCTGTATCTCCTTTTGTGAGATTTACAGTTTTTTTTGCATCACAGATTTCTACAGTGTCTATTGTACCGAATCCATAGGCATCGGGGGTACTACCGTTATATTTTATACAACTTACCGGAAAACGTTCTAACTCCGGACGTACTTGTACTCTGGGGCCAATGAATGATGTTATCTTTCCGTGAAAGCCGTGATTTATTTCTGTCCTTTTCCAATTTGTATCGTCATAACCGAACGAATTCCAACTGGATTCCAGTCGGGCATCGTAACATTCACCTGCATAGATATCGGCACTTGTTATTGCTCCGTTGTCGTTAGATTTCCATGTGTCGGGATGGGTTGTGATACATTCTATCGTGCCGTCGGTATATTTTATGCGAAGTAATGCGAGAAAACCTAAATCCGGGTTGCCGTATTCACCGTGAGCGATATCTCCGGCCCACCAGCCTGAGGAGACTACGGCTCCAATAGCATTGCCTCCTTTATTTAAGAAGGGGGTAATGTCATAGGTGTTGTAGAATAGAGTTTTCGAATAATTGGTCCAACCGGGTTTGAGTTCATCATAAGTCGTCTTTCCGTTATCTGAAATGTTGCCTACGCGTTTACTATTGATAAACACGTCGTATATTCCTAATGCTGTCGAGTATATACGGGCCGATTCGATTTCTTTTTTTATATTGAATTCGGACCTGAAGAGCAGAACGGCATCTTTACGGAGTTTGTTACCTGCCGGCTTTATCCACTGTGCTCCTGACCATCCGGTATTTAGCAGGCCGGTTTCAAAGTATGAGCCGGTACGGCTTGCTGTCGTTATTTGGTTTCCATGATTGTCCCATACGGCTACTTTCCAATGATAGCGGGTGAAGGGTTGGAGTTGCGGACCGTCATAAGGGATGTGTACGGATAGTCCTGATTCTACTTTGCCTGAATCCCAGATGATATCCGAGTTGTCTTTGCCAGAGGTAACCGTGATCCTATAATGGGATTGCATGATGCGGGGTCTGTTAGATTCTATTCTCCAGCTGAATCTGGGCTTTTTAACGTCGATTCCGATGGGATTGTGCAAGTATTCGACTTGTAATCCTGTCACTGAGGTAAAGCAAGATTCTTTTGCGTATGTGATGACTGCAAATATGGCCAGCATGGCTGTAAACAACAGACTTTTTTTTGATGTAAGGTACATAACGGACAGGTATTCGGGTCATTGTTTATGGTTGTTATTCAGATATTCTGTCGGGCTTACTCCGAATTCTTTTTTGAAAGCTTTTGAAAAGTAATTCGGGTCGGCAAATCCTGTATGATATGCTGTTTCCGATACGTTATATCCTTCTTTCAATAGTGAACAGGCTTTGTTCAGGCGTCTTTTGCGTATGTAGTCACCGGTAGAGATGTTGAGCAGACTTTTCATCTTGATATGTAACAGACTACGGCTGATACTCAGGCTGGAGGTAATGTCAGCTATCGAGAATTCGTCGTTGTCCATATTTTTTTCAATAAGGTCGTTTATTTTATTTATAAATTCTTTATCAAATTTACTTAACGATACTGATTCGATGTTGTCAGAATTCTGATTATCGACCATTTTTTCACGTAAAATTTGCCTGTTTTTGAGGATATTATTGACTTGTAGTTCGAGAATTTGCGGGTCAAAGGGTTTTTGTACGTACGCGTCGGCTCCGCTTTCATAGCCTTCCGCTATATCTTTGGCATCGTTTTTTGCAGTGAGCAGTATGACGGGAATATGGGATGATGAGATGTTGTTTTTAAGTTTTTGGCATAGTGTATTACCGTCCATAACGGGCATCATAATGTCTGAAATAACCAGGTCGATAGGATTATCCGTTACGACGTTTAGGGCATCTTTACCGTTTTCTGCAGTGAATATATTGTATTTTGGAGCAAATATTTCGGAGAGGAAACAAAGCAGTTCCGTATTATCTTCGACAAGGAGAATTGAAAACTGAAGTTCTGTTTTTTCGTTAGGGACATGGGATGTGACATTTGCGTTGACCAGCATCGGAGTCGTGAACTCGTATTGGTTGAGGGATACTTCAGCTTTGTCGGCATTGATTCTGTCTTTGGCATCAAATGCTTTTTCTGAAACGTTCAAATTTACCGTAAAGGTACTACCTTGTCCGATAGAGCTTTCTACAGAAACATTTCCTTTGTGTACTTCGGCCAGTTTTTTTACCAGTGCAAGCCCGAGCCCCCAGCCTTTGTTGTTCTTGTTGTGTCCCCGTTTGGTCTGATAATATTTGTTGAAGATGTTTTCGAGCTCTTCTTTAGCTATCCCTATGCCGGTGTCCCTGACTTCAATATGGAGATATGTACATTTGTCTGCATTGTCTATAATGGATGCATTTACAAAGATTTTGCCTCCGGCAGAGGTAAATTTGAGTGCATTGGAAAGCAGATTGTTCATTATTCGTTCTACATAAGAGGGAGAGAACCAGACAGTTTCACCATTATTTTCACAGTGAGTAAACAGTTGTATTTGTTTTTCTGCAGCGCTTTCCTTAAATGTCCGGGTGATACTTTCTATAAATTCGAGAGGATTGCCTTGTTGTATATAAAATTGGAAATTACCGCTTTCTACTTTATTGAATGTTACCAGCTCATCAATGAGCCCTACCATCTTATCGGTATTTTTGATAGCTACATCCAGTTTCTCTGAGGCTTCGGTTGCTAACGGATAGTGCTGTGATATATATTTTAATGGTGCCATGATAAGAGATAATGGGGTTTTCAATTCGTGTGAAACCGAAGTGAAAAAGTCTAGTTTTATTTTGTTCAGTTCTTCGAGTTTCTCTTTTTCCATGTTTGCAATCCGTACTTCATTTTTTTCTTTCAGCCTGATGGAGAATATATGGTGTGTAAAGTAGATGGCTAAAGCGAAGAGTATGAAGTAGATGATATATGCCGGGTATGACAGATAGAATGGGGGTTGAATGATTAATTTAATTTCTTTGATAGCTTCTTTTTCCCATCCCATATTAGAATTGTTGGCTCTTATCTGCAACGTGTATGTGCCTGATGATAGGTTTGACCCGACGAATTTGCGTTCTTGTCCGACGTTGTGCCAAGTGTCGTCTATCCCCAGTAGTCTTATCTGGTAACTGATAGAGCTTGTATTTCCTAACGAGATGGCTGCGTATTCGATGCTGAACGAACGAGACTGGTCATACGATAGGGTGATACTTTCCATGTTATCGATTTCAGTCGTAAGAGGTGAGTCGGGAGAGTTAGCTGTCAGTATCTGATTATCTATAATCAGTTGTGTAAGGTGCACTTCGAATGTTTTCCGTTCGTTCTTCATATGAGTAGGATCGAATGATATCAATCCGTTGACGCTGCCGAAGTAATATAATCCGTTTTGGGCATGAATGGCTGAGGAAAAATTGAATTGATTGGTCGGGAGACCGTCTTCTTCTGTATATCGGATGATATCGTTTCTGGTTTTGTTGAGCCGATACAGCCCTTGTCCTGTACCTATCCAGAGTTGTTTGGATTGGTCTTCGATAATGCTGCAAATTGTGTTTTTCGATAGAGACAATTCCGGACTCAGAGAGCGTACTTGCATTCCTGTAGGTTCGATGTATTGGAGCCCGTTGTTATTGGTTCCTATCCAGATGTTTTGATTTGAGTCCTGATATAGATAGGTAATGTAATAGTCTTTTAGGGTAGGGGTCGACCATCCAACTATTTCTTTGCTTTTGTTATCGATGCGAAAAAGCCCATTGTTACGTGTTCCGGCCCATACATTGTCGTCAGAGTCTATGTATAAGCAATAGATGAAGTCTATATCCAGTTTGTTGTGGTTTACGGTACAGAATGTATTTTTTTCGACATCGTAATATCGCAATCCTTGCGTGGTGGCAATCCATATAGTTCCGTTGCGTTGTTTTTTGATAGAAAAAATGGCATCGGAAGGCAGTCCTTCCGCATTTTCAGGCAAGTATTGTTGCCATTGTCGGGTGGATAGATTGTATAAAAATAGTCCATTGCGGAATGTTCCTATCCACATGGAATTTTTTTGTTCGTCGTAGAGTATGTCGTGTATATTGTGCCCTAAAATAGGAATGTGGTCGAATACCGTAATATCATTGGTCTCTGTATTGAAAATGTTCAGTCCTCCGTCTTCGGTAGCTATCCACAGAATATTCTTTTGCGGTTCTATGATTTTTCTTACAGCTTTTCCTTTGAGGTTAGTAGAGTTGTATCCTGGTTCTATCCAGTCGAATTGTTCGTTTTTTCGGAGCAATATATTGATACCTCCAAAATATGTTCCTATCCAGATATTACCGTCGCGGTCACAGAGTATTGTATAGATAGCGTTGTCATTTAACTTGTTTTTATCTACGAAATTTTGTTGCAGGATTTCAATATTTTCGTCAGGATGGATTATCGTAACACCTTTTTCTGTTCCGAGCCATATACGGTGCATATCGTCTTCTGTAATGCATCGTACTGTTCCGTCAGAGATTTGTTCCGGATGGTATATTTTTGATTCGCCGGTAGTGAGATTTATATTCATAACCCCTTTTCCGTTGCGTCCAATCCATAATAATCCTTTGGAGTCAAAATATAAGGGTATGATTCCGTCGAATCCGGTGAGAAAATCTGAAAAATAGGACGGATTTATTTGTGTTGTTTTCGTAAAGGAGGAGTCATAATAGAAGATAGAATTGTTTGTAGCGACAAATATTCTGTTTTGTTCGTCGACGGCTAAGGATATGATATATTCAGAGTCTTTACGTTGTACTAAAATGAAGTTGTCACTTTTTTCGTCATAATAATATAGTTGTTTCCCTCCGCAAACAATTTTGCCATCGTGGGTCTCTATGATAGATGATGCTATCGGTTCGTATCGTTTGAAGTCGTCGGTTTCCGGACGATAGAGACATGTCCCGTCGTGGGTACCTATCCATATACGTTTTTTACTGTCTTGAAAGATACATTCTATCGTATTATGTGTCAGTGAGTTTTGGTTATCTTCCTGATTGAAGTATGACACGATGTTATATCCGTCGTACCGGGACAGACCGTTGCGCGTTCCTATCCATAGTCGTCCTTTATCATCTTGGAGGAGCTCTTCAACTTGCTGATACGGCAGTCCGTCTTTGCCGGTGATATGCATGAATCTGAAGTTGGTTTTGGCTGCCGGTGATTGTGGAAAAACCGTCGTAAGGATAATCAATAAGATAAGTGATGACAGATGTTTAGGCATTTGGCGAAAAATTGATTTGTTTGTGAATTGGAATGGAGGGTTCGATTCAATGGAACAATATTTTTTTGTTCACGACACTTCCGTCTTCGAGTTGTATTTTCAGGATTCCTCCCCCAGAGTAGGGAAGGGGAATCCGGTAGACTGAGCCACAGTTTCTTGCCTGGTGCAAAATCATTCCGTTGAAGGAATATAGGGAAACAGTGGTCATGTCGTTGTTTCCGTAAATATTAAGGACTTTATTTTGGATGATAGTTTTTATTTTATTATTGTCTGTCGTGACGGGTGATATACCGGTCGCGTTATCAATCAGTCTGAATTCCATCCAGCTCCATGATTGTTTTGACTGAGTTTCAGGTATTATTTCTTTTTCGACAGTTCCGTCTTTGCGGTTCCGAATTTCCAGATTTACTCTCATTTGGTTTTGTACAGGAGCTGTTTCGTAGCCGAGTAGTTCCCAAGGTATGGCTACTTCCATCTCGTAATATATGGATTTTATGTTTACAGAATATTTTATGCCTTCTGTATTGTCGGTATCATTCCATTTATTGTTTTCCCCGTATTTCATGGTAACACTCCCATTGACGTCGAGGAAAAACTGGAACATCCCTTTTTGCGGATATGTATCGCAGGCATTTTCTAAGTCGAGTGATAGGAAAATACCGTCGTTGTCTACTTTGTCGGTATATATGTCCCGGTCTACTACTCTTGCTGTGAAATAGAGGTATTTGCTGTCGTACAGGAAGTCTGCCGTTGTTTTGTTTTTGGTAACGTTACCCATAAATATCTGTTGGGCATTCTTATATGTCCATGTGTCTCCTGATGCTGCTCCGTCAATTACAGGAGTGCCGAATTTTGCTTCGAAACATTTTTTGGGGTAGCCTTTGATAATTTGTACGGAGTTGTTTTTGTTGGGTTCTCCTATAGAACCGACGGCAACGACAATTCCGGTATCGATTACGGCAACGGAATTCCAAATGGAATGCTTGTCCGCTCCTAAAGCAAAAGGTGTGCTTCGTGCTTTGAAATTTCGGGCGTGTTCGTCACCCACTTCTACAAACATGTCAAAGTATTGCAAATCGGTAACGTTCCTATTTTCATTTCCCTGATATGATGCGATAGTTTCTCCGGAGGGTAGTACCCGCAAATAAGGTGCTGCCGATATGATTCCAACAGCAGGAGTGGTTTCGAAAATCATGTTGCGATTGGAACTTCCGGCATCTACATAGCCGCTCGTCCAGTTATCTTCGAGTGTGGTACGTACCGTAGTAGCGGCAAAATTGCCTCGTCCCGGCCAACCGTTATCTTCGATGATAACAACAATTTCGCTTTTGTCTTTTAAAAGTACCGGTACCGGCATACCGTCACGAGAATTGGCTCGAAAGCTTATTTTTACGGGTTCGCTCCAGGTAAGGCCTTTGTCAAAAGAGCGGCACATGGAAATGCATTGCTCGTTGCTTGACGTGTATTCGTTCTCGTTGGCAAAGTAGCATTGAATTTCTCCTGAGGGCAGTTCCAGAAATGAGGGTTCCCAACATCCGTCGTCGAAATTATGTTTAGCGTCGAATATAAAAATGGGTTCGCTCCAGGTAGCTCCATTATCGGTACTGCGTACTACACGTATTCCGAAGCGGCGTTCTTCGGAATAGGGTGCTTCGGGTCTCGGATTATATCCTACCAGAATTGTTCCGTCAGAAAGTTGAATAAGGTCGGGTACAGCAAGGAACATTTTGCTTGAAGGGCTGACTATTTTGGTTGGAGCACTCCATGTTTTTCCTTTATTTTCACTGAAAGATATGGCAATGCCTCCGCTTTCGGCAGCTGCGAGCAGACGACCATCTTGCAATTCTATCAATCTGGCGTAATTTCCTGTGGGGAAGATTGTTGTCTGGCTACTTGTATCCCAGAATATCCGAGAACCTTTATATGGGTCTACCCGCTTGGCATGAGCCACAGATGTAATAGCGGTGAGGATGATTGCTAAAGTAACTAATCGTATTTTCATAAAGTGGAGAATTGATTTTTTTTGTGATAAATATAAATTAAAAAATAATAAAACTCTTCAAGGAAATAAAATCTTTTTGGATACGGTATTTCCGTTTGCGAGTTTGATTTTAAGAATTCCGTTTCCGGAATAGGATAGAGGAATCTGGTACGAATTACCGTAACTTTGAGTTTGATGTAGCAGAGCTCCATTGGAAGCGTATACAGAGATACCGGAGATATCGGTATTGCTTTTTATATTCAGTGTTCCATGTTCGGTGTATGCTATTATGTTCTGGTTGTCTGAAAGTGGTGTTTGGATACCACTTTCAGTTTTATTCAGTCTGAACTCCATCCAGCTCCAAGATTGCTTAGCCAGTGTTTCGGGTATTATTTCTTTTTCGACAGCTCCGTCTTTACGGTTTCGAATTTCCAGATTTACTCTCATTTGGTTTTGTACAGGAGCTGTTTCGTAACCAAGCAGTTTCCAGGGAATGGCTATTTCCATATCGTAATAAAAAGATTTTGTATTGACGATATAGGTTATATCTTCGGTATTGTCGGCATCATGCCAGTTATTATTATCTCCATATTTCATGGTAACGTTCCCATTGACATCGAGGAAAAACTGGAACATCCCTTTTTGTGGGTATGTATCGCAGGCATTTTCCAAGTCGAGAGACAGGAAAATACCGTCGTTGTCTACTTTGTCGGTGTAGATGTCCCGATCTATTACTCTTGCTGTGAAGTAGAGATATTTGTTGTCATACAAAAAATCGGCTGTTGTTTTGTTTTTGGTAACGTTACCCATAAATACCTGTTGGGCATTTTTGTATGTCCATGTGTCGCCTGAAGCCGACCCATCGAGAACGGGGGTGCCGAAGTCGGCCTCAAAATATGTTTTGGGATATCCTTTTATCATTTTTATGGCATTTCCGGTATTCGGGTCTCCTATGGAGCCAAGGGCAATTACACTGCCGTCTCCTACAACGGCTATTGAGTTCCATAATGAATGTTGGGACAGGGAGAGATTGAAGGGAGCACTTATGGCTTTGAAATTTTTGGCATCTTTGTCCCCGACGGCAACAAACATATCATATTGAGATTCTCCGACTCCTTTGCGGTCGCCATAGTCGCCTTGCCAGGAAGCTATGGTTTCACCCGATTGTAATTTGCGCAGATAGGGAGCTGCAGATTTATATTTTTTGTCATTTGTATTGGCAAATATGATATTTCGGTTTGGGCTGTCGGCTCCTATGACGCTGTTCCAATTGTCTGAAAGCGGACATCGTACTGTCGTTGCTCTGAACCCTGAGTATCCCGGCCAACCGTTGTCTTCAATGATTACTGCAATTTCTCCATTGTCGGTTATGATAGGCACCGGCATACCGTCCCGGGAACCGGGCCGGAAGGATATGCGTACAGGATCGCTCCATGTTTTCCCTTTGTCGAATGAGCGGCACATCGATATGCACTGTTCGTTGCTTAATGTAAAGTCGTTTTCGTTGGCAAAATAGCAGTGTAATTCTCCTGAAGGCAATTCAAGGAATGAAGGTTCCCAGCATCCATTATCAGAAATATATTGGGCATCGAAGATAAAGATAGGTCCTTCCCAGTTTTTTCCGTTGTCATGACTTATCATGGTACGTATACCGAATTTTCGGTTTTCGCTATATGGGGATGATGGCCGAGGATTGAATCCGACAAGTATGGTACCGTCGGTCAATTGTATCAGGTCGGGTACAGCGTATGGTATCAGACTTTGTTGCCTGACAATCAACTCAGGGGAGGTCCAGGTTTTTCCGTAGTTGGAACTGTAACATACCGATATTCCGCCTCCGGACTCGGCTGCGGCCATGATACGACCGTCTTGAAGCTGTATGATACGGGCATAGTTGCCGGAAGGGAATAGGGTCAGTTCACTATCGGTATCCCAAAAAATCCGAGAACCGGAATATGGGTCTTTACTGACGGCATATATATTGTATGCTGCAAGTAAAAACATAATGAGTATTGAGGTTTTGAAATTTATATGTACATTCATTTTTTTGTTCATTGATTATTTTCGTAATATTGTTTGACTTTCAGGGCATCTAAAGGTTTGTCGGTAGTTACAAATTGTACTCCTTCATTAGTCATTTCGGCAATATCTCCGATTGAATTGACAGTCCATACATTTACCGACATTCCCCGGTCTTTTGCTTGTTTTATCCACTGTGGATTGTCTCGGAATTCTTGAATATGATAGTCTAATCCACTGATGCCATAGGTATGGAGTGTTTCCGGGGCAATTCCTCCTGCCAGATACGAGACTTTGGCTGAGGCATCGAGGGAAACGATTTTTTTACAGATATCTAAATCGAAAGCTATGTATTCTACTTTGTTTTGCATTCTGGATTCGGCAACGGCCTCGACTGCAGCTTTTGCTGCGGCCATATTTCGTTCAGCCGTTGAGTGAGTCTTGATTTCAATAATTAGTTTTGTAGGGCTTTCACTCTCTTTGATAAGTGTTAAACAATCGCTCAATTGTGCTATTTTTTCACCGTTACTTAGCGTAAGGTCTTTTACTTGTTCGTATGTCGAATTTTGAATAGTTACTCCATTCAAAGTTGCATCGTGGTTGAGAACGAGATGTCCGTCGGTAGTAAGCCAGATGTCGAGTTCCGACCCATAAAGATTGAGTTCTTGGGCTTTTCGTATTGCTGTCAGAGAATTTTGAGCAGACCCTTCTGTATCCCAATATCCTCTGTGGGCTATGATTTGAGCCGGTTGGGGCATTTTTGTTACGATTTGGAGTTTTGTCAGTCCGAGGTCTTGTCTGTTTTCACCTCGTAAAAGCATCATACGGTATTGCCCGGATTGGAATCCTTCCGGGATAGTGATATATATACCGTTTTCTCCGTTGAGTGTACAGTTTAGGGTCTGTATATTCGATGCATCGGTTACGGAAGTGAAAATGACTTTATCGTCTTCGGTAAATCCGGTACCGGAGATATTATAAGTAGCTCCAATTTTGACGGCGATACCTGAGATGAAGTCAATGTCACTTACCATATCGACTACGGCATTTTCCTGTAGCTTCTTCACTTCGTCCCATAGCACGGCAACATCGTGAGGGGTAAGCGGGTTGTCATAGACACGAGCTAATACCACATCCCCGCTCCATCCCAACTGGGCCGTAGGCCCGGCATCGCAACCGATGGCGAACCAGTTTGAATTATCTTTTGGGAATTTGAATTCCCCGACAGCTTCTATCGTATTTTTCAGTTCACCGTTTATATATATCCTGGCTTTTCCTTCTTCTTTATTCCAAGTTCCAATGATGTGGTAGTATATCTGAGGTTGAGGTGCTATACCGCTTGTGACAAATTTCCAGTCTCCCCCGACGTGAGGCAAGAATGAGAGTTCGTTTTTCCCGTTTAAACCTCTGAATGCTTTACAAACCATCAATCCGGTACCTCCGGTTTCGTGTGAACTGAAGAATTTAGCTTCTCCATTGGAGATAGGCGGTTCGAAGTCAGCCATAACGACAGCTTCTAAAGTATGACCATCTTTCAAAGCTTCTTTGAAAGCATCATTATTGGCATAATCAATGCGGTAGAATCCTGAAGTAGCACCGGCCCACGTATTCCCGAATTTAGCGACAAATCGTTTGTAAGTATTGCTATAATATGTAGATAACGCTCCACTGTTGTTTGTTGTAATGACATTTTTCATAGGGGAAATATCTTCGGCGGTACCATCGGTTTTGAATACGACATCGAGTATATCTGCTACCGGTTTTTTCTGTAGCTTTTCAATATCGTTCCATAGTAGTTTTACTTCAGTATCCTTCAGAGGTTTGTCATATATACGGGCGATTACCACGTCTCCACTCCATCCTAATTGGGCAGTAGGTCCTGCATCACAGCCGATGGCAAACCAGTCGGAACCGTTTACTGGGAATATAAAATTACCTTCAGTATCAACTGTATTTTTTAATTCTCCGTTTATGTATATATAGACTTTTGCCTCTTCTTTATTCCATACGCCTATTATGTGATAATATTCTCGCGGTTGGGGTACTATACCACTGGTTCCCCAACGCCATGTACTGTTTCCTGATGAGACATTAGGAAGAAATGTGAGTTCATTTGTCTCATTCATGCCGTTGTTTGTTTTACACACCATAAGACCCGTACCTCCACGTTCGTGAGATGCAAAAAATTTAGCTTCTCCGTTTGCGATAGGTGATTCATAGTTTGCCATGACGACAGCTTCTAAGGTATGTCCGTCGGCAAGAGCATCCTTGAATGCCTGGTTATTGGCATAGTTTATTTTGTAATATGAAGATGTTTTACCGGCCCAGGTATTATCAAATGTAGATACATATCTATTGTATATATCATTGTAATATGTTTTTGTACCTACAGCCTCAATGTTATTTTTCATGGGGGAGATATCTGTGGCCGAGCCGTCTTCATTGAAAACGACATCCAAGACATCGGCTATAGGTTTTTCGATAAGAGTAATACTGTCGATTTGGGTAAGAGCTTCGCTGTACAGGGTCTTACCGGATGTGTCGTATATAGAAATTTTAGTTTTATTGTCTTCTATTTTTACTTGGTCTATGTTTTCTGTAGAACCTTGGAAAATTATGGATCCATTTTTGTAAATGAATAAATCGTTTTGTGCGATTAACCAGAAACCACAGAAAATCAGGCAGCTTACCAATGATAATTTTATCAGAATGTTATTTTTTATGTTCATAGTTTTATTTCTTGATGATTTTATGAAATTCTTGATTTTCTCCTATTCTTGTTTTTACTATATACATTCCGGCAGGGTAAGAAGCGAGAGAATGTGAGAACGTGCTGGATACAGGTATAGAACTAAGTATTTTGTTTCCGTTTACAGAGAATATTTCGACATTGTCTATGGTATTATCTGTTTTTATAGAAAGGATGTCGTTGGTGTCAATATAGACAATGGTATTTGATTTTGATGGCATTTCTACGGAGGAGATTACTTTTTCTATAAAGGTGAAAAAGTTGAAGTCAGAGAGAGGAATTTCAGAGGTTTTATCATTGCTTTCGGTTATATTCATAGTATTTTCCGTAAATGTAATTTTACGTACGTTTGTGAATGTGTTAATAGGTTTGTTGGATTTCTCGTTGTAGATATACACATTTTTTCCTTCAGTAGATATAAGACAGGAAATATAAATGTTATCGTCAGTAGTTTGGATTTTATCATGGTGCCTTTGATTTTATAATAGTTATTGATTGCTTTCCGGGGAATTCAGATTCCCCGGAAAGAATTTATTGAGGTGTTACCGTTACTATAACCGTAGACTCGGCAGTGATATCGGGCCGATTGGGATATGACGCTACAAACCGGTAACATATCGGTTTGGTAAAGTCTGCTGTCGTGGTACCTGAAATTTGCTCAACGTCATCGATATATACTTTGTCATTGTCTGAGTATAAGGTGAAAGTGGGAGCGAGGTTGCTCAAATCACTTCCCGACGGAACAGTCATATTGATTTCGTAATAACTGTAATCAAATTCCGAACGGGTTATCGTGCCTTGTACTCCAAGTAATTCGAATGTTTTGAATTCTCCGTAGTTTACCGTATAGAGTTTGTACGGACGTTCGGTTCCTTCATGAGATTTCAGTTTGATGTTGAGAACGTTTGCCAGATTATATTTGGCCGTAGAAGAGAATTCTTTATCATCGATATAGACTTTTGTGGAATCGGATCCGATGTAGAATTTCAGCTTTTGAGAAAGCGAAACTGTCGCATTGGATGTTTTGAATTTGATTTTTCGTGGCAGGCGCAGCAACCAGTCGGTTTCATTGACTGGATTGGCAAATACTTCATCGTAGATAACCTGGGGAGCGGATAGCCTTTCTATTTCGGTAACGTCATCGATAACTTTTACCATGAAGGAGCAGGTATCGCGTTTGATGGAATTTCCTGCGTCGGTGTGGTTGGTTGCGACGCATACTACTTTGTAAGTGCCCGGTTGCTGGTATGAATATGTAAACAAACCTTTATTGACAACCAATCCGTAATTGCTGGCTTCGCGCAGTTCATAGTCGTGGTCGGTATCACCGGTGTATATGACTACGTTTTCGGCGGAACCCGTAAAGTGTATTTTCATCGTTTCGTTTGTGTCGTAGATGTATTTTCCGACTGACATTGCGGCATGGGGCTGAGTGGCTTCATCGTCTTCACACGCAGTGAAAGCCGCAATGACCAAAAATCCTAATATTGTTTTTAATGCTATTTTCATTGCAGATAAATTTCAGATTAATATTAATAACCGGGATTTTGAGTAACTACTCCGTTCGAGATGTCTACTTCAGTCTGGGGAATCGGGAATATTTCGTTAACCCCTTCGCGGAAATAGAGCCCCCGTTTGTTAGGACGCATCGTACTGAATGTCTTTAATGCACTTGCGGCACGGCCTTGTCGCACGATATCCCAGAATCGTTCCCATTCGTAAGAGAATTCGATACGGCGTTCTTTCCAAATTTGGTCGCGGAGGTAACCATAGCCGCCTCCGATATAGAGGGATGAACTGTTGTTTAACTCGTTGACGACGGCTTTATAACTGTTGAGTTGCTCTAAAGCTTCTGCACCGTTTCCGCATTCATTAAGAGCTTCGGCAAACATCAGTACTACATCTACGTAACGCAAATAGCGACGGTTTTTACCACTGTCTCCTGTATATGTAGGCCGGTCTTTGATAGGGGTGTACCATTTCAAGGATAATATACGACCTGCACCAATTTCGGTGTTTTCATGGTCGGGAGTGTATTGATGGTGTCCGATGGTAAAGTTGCGTCGGTAATCGTTGCCGAAGATATTGGCAATGATTTGGTCGTCGGCATACATGGGACTTCCTGATGCAAATAGAGTGGAGTATATCGAACTACCCTCATTGGTGTCGCCAGTCGTTCCGTCTCCGGATTCTTTGAATACAATTTCAAATATAGAGCCACTACAAAATTCTCCGGCGGAATAGAACTGGTCGAGATACGTAATGGGTGAACCTGTGGCATCGGTATATTTGAAAGTGTATGCATTTACCAGTTTTGCGATTTCGAAGTCGGGACCTTCGTAGGGGTCTGTTTCTCCGTTGAGTTCTTTGGGTTTGAACCATAGACGTTTGCGAAGGGTTTCCCAATCTTCGTTATACCGTTCGTCGTAACGAAGCATTTGGCTCATAGTCATTGAGGCTCCTTGTACGAAGTATTTGCCCAATTCTACCACTTGTTCCCATTTTTCAGATGGTGTTCCCGGAGTAGCCTGATACATAAGGACTTTCATCAGCAATCCTACGGCAGCACCGGCACTGGCTTTGCCCGAATTACTTGATGTGTATCGGTTGGAGAGCATACAGGCGGCTTCACGCAGGTCTTTTTCGATATATGCAAATGTTTCTTCGCGGGAGCTTCTTGGAATTACCAGATTGTCTACGGTCTCGATTTCGGGACGAATGGGAACGCCTCCGAATGTTTTGACAAGGTTAAAGTAAAACAATGCACGTAGGAATTTGGCTTGTCCTAAAATCTCACGTATTTCACGGTATTTGCTGTAATCGTTGTTTGAGAGCTGCACTCTGTCGACATTGGCAATGACCTGATTAGCGCGGTGGACGCCTTTATAGTTGATGTCCCAACGTTTTTTGATGTATGTATTGGAGGTATTGAACCTGAAATGTACCAGTTGTCCCATTTGGCTGCTGAGCCCTTCGTCCGACCCGATTACATCGTCAGCAGTGGCTTCGCCGAATCGCCAGTCGCTATCGGTGAATTCGTCGCTTTGTAAAATGTCATAGGTGGCATTGAGGGCAGCTTGTAATTTGTATCGGGTGTCGTAGAAATTTTTGTCGGTCGAATTCCCTAAGACTTCCTTATCAAGAAAATCGTTGCACCCTGATAATACAAGAAGCGCGAGACATAGTATTTGTATCTTGAAAATATATTTAGTCATAGTTGGATAGTATTTTATAATTATAAACCAATCTTGAAACCAAGGGTGAATGAACGTGCTTGCGGATAGTTACCGTGGTCAACACCCATACTTAAGTTGTTACTTTCCGTGCCTGAAACTTTTCCGACTTCCGGGTCGAATCCATCATAACCGGTAAAGGTAAGCAGGTTGTAAGCTGTCAAAGAAAACGAGAGGTTATCGATTTTCCATTTTGAAATGAGTTTTTTGGGAACATTATAACTGAGACGTAATTCTTTGAGACGCAAATAAGAGCCGTCTTTTACAAAAAAATCAGACGAACGGAAGTTACGTGGACTGTCGCTACTGTCGAGGTCGGGAACTTCGGCATCGGTGTTCAACGGGAAGAATGCCCGGTTCTCGGCGAGTTGTCCGGACCAGTGTTTGCTACGGATGTCGGCATACACGTTTCCTTCGGCAGCGTTATACAAATAATAGTCCATTACATTGAATATTTTGTTTCCGGTTTGTCCTTGGAAGAAGATGTTGAGGTCGAAATCGCCATAACTGAATTGCAAGGGGATACCGAATACGAAGTCGGGTAGTGGAGAGCCGAGGTATGTGCGGTCTTCAGCGGTAATTTTTCCGTCACCATTGAGGTCTTTGAAACGGAAATCCCCGGGACGGGTCGTTTGCTCGTGGTCGAGTTTCCCCGGCTCGTATTGTGCGCTGGCTTTTACTTCTTCGTATGTGTTGAATATACCATCAGTTACATATCCGTAGAAACTTCCGATAGGCATACCTACTGCTGTTTTTGTTACGTAATCGACAATACTGCCTTCACTCAGATAGGAGCCGTAGATAGGTTCGTTACCGGTTCCGAGGCTTGTAACCTTGTTCTTAATCCAAGATAGGTTGAATCCTACTTCGAATCCGAATTTGTTGATTTGTTTTTTATAACTCAAGCTCGTTTCGATACCGTAATTGCGGACAGCTCCGGCATTGGTCATCGGGTCGGTGTCAAGTCCGGCTGAGGAAACGGTAGGTACGGCCAGCAACATGTCGGTCGTATGTTTGTTGAAGTATTCGATACCGAAAGTGATGCTATTGCGCAGGAATGCAAAGTCGAGACCTACGTTGAATGTTTCTGTTTTTTCCCATTTGATATCCGGATTTCCGAGCGTTGTGGCGGTAATACCGGGTTGCAGTATGTGATTACCTTGACCGTATGGATAGTTGTATTGATTGGTAAGGTAGGTATAACGGGCGAGTTCATCGATACGGTTGTTACCCAAAATACCCCAACCTACACGCAATTTACCGAGATCCATCCAACTGGCTCTTTGCATAAACGGTTCGGAAGAAAATTTCCATCCGACGGATACTGAAGGGAAATATCCCCAACGATTGTTTTTCGAGAACTTGGAGGAACCGTCTGCACGTATATTGGCTTGGAGCAAATAACGGTCGAGCACATTGTAGTTGATACGTCCTATAACACCTACTGCAGTCCATTCACGGTCGAGCCCGTATGTTTTATCTCCGGTGAATGCGCTTGACAGATACCATTGGTCTTTGGCGTTGCTCGGAGTCCCTTTGCGAGTAGATTCCTGGTAACCGTATTTGTAACCTTCGGCAGTCTGACCGGCCAGTACGGTAATGTTGTGAATATCGTTGTACCAGTTGAATGTCAGGAGGTTGTTTATTTCCCATTTGTTCGTGCTTGTTTTCATCTTATAGACAGTGGTCAAGTCGGTCATGGCAAAGTCTGTTTCCAGATTGTTTACTTCCGTGAATTTATTGGTTGTTTCCGGAACCAGATAGTAAGATGCTTTGAACTGGTATACCAAATATTTCGTTATATCGGCAGAGAGATTCAGATTCATGTCGAAACGGTCACGATTTATTTTGTTATGGTTACGGTCTATCATAGCCAAGGGGTGGTCTTCGCTCCAGTATCCGCGGGTGTCATATGTATATATGAGCGGATTTTGATATAGAGCTCGTTTGAGGACACTGTTTGAACCTTCTGGCACTATGTTGCGGTCTTCGTTTGCGTATGACAGATTGGCTGTCATGTTCAACCATGAGGCTAATTTTTGGTTTATATTGATGCGGGTATTGAAACGTTTGTAGTCAGATGTGTTTACGATACCTTTTTCGTCGTAGTAGCTGGCACTGACCATAAATTTGGTTTTTTCATTTCCGCCTGAAACAGAGATGTTATATTGTTGTTTGAAGCCGGTACGGGTAATAGCATCCCACCAATTGGATGGAGAATTGCGGCGTATCGTGTCGACTAAGAAATATTTGTGGTCATCAAATTGATATGAATTGTCACTATTTTTGGAATAGTATAAACGTCCGTCGGAAGAGTATATACTTGTCCCGTTTATATAATCCTGCATCAGGGCATAATCGTCTACTCCCATGACGTCGATTTTTTTCCAAGGGTTGGAAATGCCGACGTAGCCGTCAAATGTAATTTTTGTTTTTCCCGATTCTCCGCTTTTTGTGGTAATGGAAACTACACCGTTTGCTGCTCGGGCACCGTATACGGCACTTGAGGCGGCATCTTTGAATATCTCGATATTTGCAATATCATTTGGATTGATATGGTTTATGTCATCGACGATGAACCCGTCTACCACATAGAGAGGGTCGGCATCGTTGACAGTACCGGTACCGCGAATTTTGATAGTGGTATTACTACCCGGAGCTCCGGTATTCTGTATGATGTTTACACCGGAAGCTTTTCCTTGAAGGGCTTGCAGTGCTGAGGCGACAGGAACGTCGTTTACATCCTTGCCGGAAATGGAGGAGATAGAACCGGTGATATCACTTTTGCGTTGGATACCATACCCGATTACTACAAACTCATCTAATGTCTTACTTGCCTGTTGCATAAGGACGGTTATATTTCTTTGTCCGGAAAGTTTTACTTCTTTTGAAGTATAACCGACGCAGGAGAATATAAGGGTTGCTTTGGGCGCTGCCTGAATTTTGAATTTTCCGTCGAAGTCGGCAGAGACACCGTTTGTCGTACCTTTTTCCATCACAGTGACCCCAATGAGCGGCTCTTTGTTGATACTATCCAACACTGCTCCCGTTATGTCTATTTTCTGTCCATACGAGGCAAATGTGAAAAATGAGGCAATGATACATATTGCCGTTCTCAGATATTTGAAATCATTCATTGTTGGTTCTTTATTAGATTTTAGATTTCATTCTTTCTAAATGTAAAAGTGTAAGCATAATTGCTGAAGAAGAATGAATACAATGATAAAGAGTAGAAAGGTGTTCCATCGACAATTTTGTAATGATTATCAATGAAACACCTTCATGGATATGGTTTATTTATTTAACAATTAATCGAGTAGATTTAGTTCCGGTAGCGGAGGAAGCAATAACTTCGTACATACCGGCAGCTAAGTCGGATACGCTGATAGCATCGCAAACAGATACATTATCGATACTCTTTACGAGGCGGCCCGATATGTCATAAATTTTCAGATTGCTTTTCATTGTGTCGATACCTTTGATACGGAATGTTTCAGTTGCCGGATTGGGATAGATTTCGAAACTGTTGGTTTTGTTATCCGTTACGTTTTCAATCCCTGTTTCGATTTCTTCGCGTGTACGATATTCCGGTTCCATTTTATCGGGATTTTTTGCAGGGTCATATCCGTCTTGACGATAGTGGTAGCAATATAATTGATTGCTTGCTTTTGAAGTGAAAAGCAATTCTCCGTTCAAGTTGCGCAAGCAGTATATTTTATCACCGTTGGCATCGATATTCGAAACGATTTGAGGCACGCCATCCCATTTGTCAAGGCGGATGAGTTTGGTATCGGTAGCTGTGGTTCCATCCATATTGCCTTCGTTCCACCAGTAAAGGCTACCACCGGCTACCGTCAGTTCTTTGACCCAATCGCAACCTACACCGGGGGCGAAATCATATTGCATTTGTACTTTCTCTCCGTCATACCAGTGAAGTTCTCCTCCTTTGCAAGATTCAATGTTTGCATCTGTTCCGGTATTTGCACAGAACATGTATTTGTCATCGAATACAACGCCGTTGTCGGCAAATGACTGGTGGTCTTGGGTAGGTTCTACAGTGAAGATGTCAAAACATTTGAAGTTTCCTTTTTCACAATTTGTAACACCGAATTCGCATCCAAGTTTCGGGTCTTTTCCTCGGAAACAAATTTCCCCGTTGTATACTTCTCCCACCATAGTAACGCCTCCACCGACTCCGATTCCGTTAGCTCCGACAGTGGGGTCGGTATCGTAAATCAGGTAGGTACCTTCTTCAGTGCCGTCGGTAAACCAGGGTTCATTGCCATGGTCTTCGTCCCAGGCTTTGAAGAATAAACCTTCATTATAGAAATTTTGCATCGAGTTGATAGCAGAACTTAATGTACTACCTTCCTTGTTTACATTTTTTTCAAGATTGATGTCTTTTACCATATAGGTGCCTTCGGTAGTTCCGTCGGTTACCCATAATTCTAACCCATAAGTGGTACCTGTTTTGTCTGCAACATCTCCTTTGAAGAAGACTTTGCGACCTACGCGGATAACAGCTCCATAACGATGGTCAATGTCCTCGCCGGGGAATTGACAATCGACTTGAGCGACGAGTTTGGTTCCTTCCTCTGTCCCATCGCTGACATAAAGCCATTTCTGAGCACCTTCACTGCTGAAATTTTCGCTTTCGTAATCGGAAGCAAAAAAGATGAATTGTGTTTCGTTCATTTGGCAAAAGCCAATGGGATTGGAAGAGTCGAATTCATGAATCTTCTTGACCATGCGAGTCCCTTCTTCGGTACCGTCGGAAATCCATAATTGATAACCGTCTTCGCCATTATCGGCAGAAAACACGACTTTGTCATTGAAACGGGTAAGATAATTGACATCTGAAGTGGCAACACCCGGATTGATGTCTTTGACCATACGCGTTCCTTCGGGGGTACCATCAGTTACCCAAAGTTCTTCACCGTGATCGCTGTCTGAGGCGGAGAAAAAAGCATAATAGCCTTTTTCCGGAGAGCCGGCAACTGTCAGATTTTTTTGCATGATAAACTTTTTATCTTGCGTAATATTAGGCGTTACTCCGGAAGGTAGCAACGCGGTCATACCGTCAGGCAAAGTCTGAGCAAATACACTTCCTACAGATAGGAGAGCCGTAGCGAGTAAAATGTTTCTTTTTTTCATAGTGTGAATAAATTAGTTAATGATAGTGTTTGTTTATATTGCTATTTATTAGCTTCTTTGTCATTCAACGGGCATTTCGTTCGGAAAGCATCTTCGCGACTTCGAGTTTTGCCTGTTCTCGTGATTTGGAAAATATTTTACGAATACGTTCCATATCGAATTTCAAATTGCGGTCGTATGTGTAGATACCGTTCTTTTCGAGCTCGACGTCTACAATTTGAGTGTAGCAGAATCCCGTAATGTGGTCCATACTCAATACGACATTTACTTGCTCTTCTAACCGTTTGTAGAATTCTTCTATGGTTCTCGGAGGTTTTCCATATCCCCAGAATTCGTCGGTTCCGGCAACTTCGGCAGTTTTCATTTCCTTAATCCACTGTATTCCTCCGAATTCGTCTATCATATAGGCTTCGCCTTTATAGGGAGCGCTGAAATTAGGATGATGTATGTAGGGATATCCGTTTTCGTCGAGAGAGAGTTGTTTGTAAAGCTCTATCGGGTCCTGAACGTATGTATGTTCGGCATATATGTCGGTAAATCCTGCGTGATAACCTCCACTGGCAGATACAACCGGGCGTGTACGGTCGAGCCTTTTTGTGATAAAATAGAGGTCGTTGGTCAATCGAGCGCGTTGTCCGTCGATGTCTTCTTTCCATGTCTCGTTGAGTGGAGACCAAGCGACTAATGATGTAGCATTATAGTCACGGGCCACGCATTCTTCCCATTCGGTAATCATGTTACGTGCAGCGAGCGGACTTGTCCAATCCATTCCCCAACTTGCCGATTCGCCCCAAGTGAGATATCCTAATTTGTCTGCCCAATAGAAATATCTTTGTTCGAAAACTTTCTGGTGCAGTCTTGCTCCGTTGAATCCGGCTTCTTTGGCAAGGATAATGTCTTTTTTGAGTTGTTCGTCATCGGGTGCAGTCCACTGTCCGTCGGGGTAGTATCCTTGGTCAAGAACAAGTCGTTGATAGTATGGTTCATTGTTGAGATAGAATGTCTTTCCGCGCAGTTCCACTTTTCTCATTCCGGCGTAGGACTTTACTTTGTCTATCGTATTGCCTTCGGCATCTAATACAGAAAATTCTATGTCGTACAAGAAAGGTGATTCGGGTGACCATGTTTTTATGTTTTTGATTTTAGCACTTATGAAGGCATTGTCACTTGCCGGTACTTTCTGAGAATAAACTTCTTTCCCGTTGTCCAGTACACGGACCTTGAATGTTGCGTTTAGGTCTAAATCGTAAAATACAGGTTCGAAAACGAATTGCTTGTTGTCCAAATCGGGGGTGATGCGGCAGAGTTTCAGCCCGCCTTTTGAAACGGCTTCGAGCCATACGGTCTGCCAAATACCCGTTACACGAGTATACAGGCAACTGTAGGAATATAATCGGCGCGATTGTTTACCTGCGGTTTGAAGCTGTGACCGTAAGTCATCTTGTACATATACAATAAGGTCATTTTCACTACCGGCTTTTACATATGCCGTAATATCTATGGCAAAAGAGGAAGAGCCTCCGTAATGAACAAAAATCTCTTCACCATTTAAATATATGGTAGATTTGTAATCTACTCCTCCGAAATTGAGCAGGATGCGTTTGCCGTCCCAATTTTGAGGAATGGAGATTTTGCGATGATACCACATGGCATTGATGAAGTCTTTATGATTTACGCCAGATAATGGGCTTTCGGGACAGAATGGTACGGTAATAGGACGATCAAATCCTTTGGATTTGAATAGTGAGCGCTCTAAACCGCTTTGGGAAAAATCGAATTCATAACTCCATGTACCATTGAGGTTGATCCACTCGGTTCTTTCGAATTGTGGTCTCGGATATTCGGGGCGTGGAATCTCTGAATTGGCACTTGCAAAAATTGCAGAAGATAAAAGTAATAATGATAAAAGAGTTTTTTTCATAATTTTATATTGTGTTCTTTGTGATATCAGAATTTATGTTTTTTATTGTTTAAAAAATGTATTGCAAATATAGAATACGGGCTTTTTAACGAAGGGTAAAAATGTTTCGAAAGCAGGTGTTTTTGTGCATACAGAGTTATTTGGATATATTTTTATTTATATAATAATGGTGTGTGGAGAGGAATGTTTTTATTGATTTTTTAAGAAAATGATGTATGTGATGATAAATTATTATGTTTTTTCTTTTTTGAATGTACGGATTGAAAGAGTGGGTATCGTTCTATGATAAAGTTAGGAATATCGACATTTCGTATTCAGAATAAAATAGTAAGGATGAAAAATAGGTATCGTATAGCAAATTATCAATATTTTCAATTTTTTTATTTGGGTATTTAAACGGTTTTTGGAGTTTATTTTTGTCGTCTGTTTCTATATTGCTTAAATGAAGGTACGGCATACTCTGTTCTGATATAATTTGGTGGGAATAGAGGTTGTGGTTGTCAATGGGATGTGTGTTATTGGAGATGTCACGGGTTGCTTTTTTGTGAAAGGGTTAATAAAATAAGCGGACTACATTAAGAATATGCAGCCCGCCTTTCACTGGAAATATCACATCAATAAATAAAAGCCTTGTTTATTAGTTTTCTTCGGGTTTCGTATATTGTACATTGAATGTATAGTAATCGGTCCCTTTGGGATTAGTGGCGTTGAATGACAGGTTGTGTGCTTTTATTTTAAACACAATAGTTACGTTTTCGTGATAATATGGTAAATGGAACGATTTCCAAGGATATTTTTTTGATGTTTTTTTTATATCGCCTTGGTCGAATACCAACAAGAGTGTATCGGTTTTTATCGAACCTTCTTCGTGAAGGCCTGATATTCCTTTCATTAATTGTAATGTGGGTTGCCCGGTTTCGGTTTCGTACATAGCTGTTTGGAACGTGATAATGTTATTCACCTTGTCATAGAGGTATGTAATATAGGGCGTAGACATGTCTAACAACGAGTCACTGGTACTGAAAGCTGCGTTATTCTGCTCTGAGAAAGCATTGCATTCTCCTACTGTGAAATAGTCGGCTTCCCCGTTAAGAGTGGCAGCGTATATTCCGTCTTGGTTGGCAGAGGCAGGCTGTTCGTCCCAATTGATAGTGAATCCTGTAAAAACGCGCTGGTTTACATGGCTGTCAGGATTTATCTGTTCACTTTGAATACAAAGTCTGCTATCATCGAATTGTATATACTTGGTCCCCATTGCTGTCTGTTTTATCGTACCTACACCATAGGAGGTGAGGATATTACCGTTGTCTTTCAAACATCCCGTCAGCATTACTGAAGCGACAGCCATCAAGGCAAAGCTGATTTTTTTCATCATTTTCATACAGTTGGTCTTGTTTTTAATTGCTTTTTATTAATTAATATATTATTTTGCTAATGTGATTAAAAGTTTGTTCTTAGCCCTATTTGTACTGTAAAGTTTACAGGACGGTCGTGCCACAAGTTGGGGATGTTACTGTTGTCCACGTAATAAGAAACTCCGGGCTCAACATAAAGTTCTGCCATCTTGTGGAATGCATAGGCAGCTCCCGCTTTGGCGTGGAATGACCATTGTACTCTATGGTCTCTTATATCTTCAGACAGTTTGGCATCTTTGTTGTCATTTTGTGCATTTTCAGTGCGCCGGCCGCTTACATTGAAGTCGGCTTTTGCTCCTACTGCCGCATAGAACGATGCATTTTGTATGTGAGCAAAACGATATATCGCGTTTAATGGGATGCCTATGTAGTGAAGTTCTTGTTTCCCTTTTCTGTTGTTACTGGCAGTTTTATAGTCAGACCGTAGTAAAGTATATATTATTCCGCTTTCTAATCCCCAATTTCGAGGTAGTTTTTTCTCTACTGTAATACCAAATGAAATAGGTACCTTATGCATAAACTTGAGAGGCTCTTCTGCCGAATAGAGATTGAGCTCATCATCTATTTCCATAGCACTACGAGTGAGAGGCCTGTTTTCCATATTTTTATTTCCGGGCAATGAGTTAGATGCCATAAGTCCTATGGAGAATCCGTGCTCATCATGCTTGGAATTGAGTATCTGTTCGTAATCAGACTCTTGCAGTTGTTGCCCTGCCGATTCGAATTCTTTCAGTTTGCGCTCGTATTCTTCTTGTGAAATGGATTGAGGCCGGTTTGTTACCGGTGTTTCAGCCAATAAAGGTCGATTCTCCTTGTTTTCGACAGGGAAGGCAATGGCATGCGACTCTGCCTCAACTTTGTTTTCTTGTTCCGGAGTCGTTTTTACTTGGACATCTGTACGGTGGTCAGTACTTCTTATTTTCTGTTTTTGGGGAGATATTAGGCCTTGAGTATTGTCGACCCAAAGAATTTCTTCTGAGGATTTGTCGATGTTTTGGTGTGGCGTCGGTATCTCCTGTTTTTCGGGTAACGTAATGGATATAGGCTCATTATTGACTGCCAGATGGTTGCCTGATTCCGGCCGGTATAGGAACATGAACGCAGTAAACCCTCCTATCAGCAAAGCAGCACAAGCTGCCGCATAGCGATAGACGGGCTTCATCCAAACTGTCTTTTTACGAGGCAGCTCGTTCTCTATTTTGGACCAAAGATCCTGAGGAACGTCGGCTTCGTAATCTTTCAGTTTCGATTGAATGATATGTTCAAATCGCTTGTCGTCCATTGTTATTATTAATACCTTATTTCTTTAATTAACCTGTATTTCTTATAATCGTTCACCTGAAAGGTTCTAATTTTTTTTGGAGCAATTTTTTTGCTCTTGTAAATTGAGACCTTGATGTACTTTCATTTATGCCTAATGCTTCGCCTATTTCTTTATGCGAATAGCCCTCAATGGCAAACATGTTGAACACGGTTCTGAATCCTGTCGGCAATTCCCGTACTAATTCCATCAGTTCATCTGCCGATATTTTTTCGAGTGCCGAATAATCGGGCTCTTTTAAAGTATCGGGACTGTCTATATCGACAGTCTCACGGAGGATGTCATTTTTTCGCAAATATTCAAGCGCGGTATTTACAAAAATTTTACGCATCCAACCTTCGAACGATCCATTACCGCTGTATGTACCTATAGCTGTAAAAACTTTAATGAACCCATCTTGCAACAAATCTTGCGCACTTTCCCTATCGTTGGTATAACGCAGGCAAACGGCCATCATTTTGCGAGCATAGGTTTCGTAAAGCTCTTTTTGCGCTTTCGGTTTATTTTCTTTACAACCTTTTATAAGTTGTATTTCATCCATTCGGTAATGTTTCTTTTTTACCGTGCGCTATTAGTAAGATGCAAATAGTTTACTGATAGCTGCACGGCTTTTATGTTTTTTAACTAAGCTTGTGTATTACAAGTCCGGAACGAAGTTTAGGTTCAAACCATGTTGTTTTGGGGGGCATGATGTTTCCGGTATCGGCAATGTCCATGAGTTGCTTCATTGATACAGGGTATAATGCGAGAGCTACACGCATCTCTCCACTGTCGACACGTTTTTGAAGTTCACCCAGTCCACGTATGCCTCCGACGAAATCGATTCTTTTGTCGGAACGCAGGTCAGTGATACCCAATATGTCACGTAAGATAAGGTCTGATGATATGGTGACGTCGAGTACTCCGATAGGGTCATTTTCTTTATAGGTTCCCGGTTTGGCCGTGAGCGAATACCAGTTGTGATTGAGGTACAAAGCGAAATTGTGCAGAGCAGCGGGCTTGTATATTTCGGAGCCTTTTTTTTCGATAAAGAAGTGCTCTGATATTTTTTCGAGAAATTGTTCGTCAGTGAGTCCGTTAAGGTCTTTTACTACTCGATTATAGTCGATAATGTTGAGTTGTGAAGCGGGGAAACATACTGCCAGGAAGAAGTTATATTCTTCGTCTCCGTTATGATTGGGGTTTGCTTTTGCTTTTTCGGCTCCTACGAGAGCTGCTGCTGCTGTCCTGTGGTGACCATCGGCGATATAGAGGTAAGGTATCTGGGCAAATAACCGGGTGATGCGGTCTATGGTTTCCGGATTATCTATTATCCAGAAATGATGTCCGAACCCATCGGGTGCAATGAAATCGTATTCTGCAGGATGGGATGTTGTCTCTGCAACGATTTGGTCTATTTCCTTGTTGTCGGGATAGGCGAAAAATACAGGTTCTATATTGGCATCGTTTATCCGGACATGTTTCATCCGGTCTTCTTCTTTGTCGCGGCGGGTAAGTTCGTGTTTTTTGATAACACCGTTGAGGTAATCATCGACATTAGCGCCTACGACGAGTCCGTATTGTGTACGTCCGTTCATGGTCTGGGCGTATACGTAATATCTTTCGGTCGGGTCTTGTTGCAGCCATCCTTTTTCTTGAAACTTCTTGAAGTTTTCTATGGCTTTTTGATATACTTTGGGATCGTGTTCGTCGGTTCCCGGAGCAAAGTCTATTTCGGGTTTAATGATATGGTAAAGCGACTTTTCGTTTCCGGCGGCTTCGTTCCTCGCTTCTTCCGAGTTGAGAACGTCGTAAGGACGCGATGCTACTTGCTCTACAAGTTCTTTTGGAGGTCTTACTCCTTTGAAAGGTTTTATCCGTGCCATGAGTATGTCGAATTATGGGGAATATCGTTTTTCCCGAATTTGGTGTCATTGAGATTGCCGATATTCATAAGTTAACTATAAGTAAATTTTTTGCGAAAATAATATTTAAAAAGGAAAGAGCGTCAAGAGCTGAAATTTTTTTTATTTTCTTTTACTCTATATTTTGTGGAGTTTTTGGAATCGGCTGGGACTTTATCGCAGTGTTTCGGGCAACCGATACCGGATTTTAGAACTGTTCGGGATTTGTAATAGACGGATATTTTGAATTCCGGATTGCCTGCAAATCTCTCCGGGAATTTTTATTTTATATTTCGATTTCGGCGAAGTTCCAGGAAAGCTTATGACAATAATCGTCTATTAATACAGAAAGAGTAAACAATCCGTTATCAATTGTTTACTCTTTGTAGTGTCCTTAACGGGTTCTTATTTGTTTACTTTGAATTTGTCGATGCCTTCTTTGAGGAAGCCTACTGATTGCTTGGCTGCTGCGATACCGGCGTTGATGTTGGCTTCGGCTGTTTGAGCTCCCATCTTTTTCGGAGTGAAGAAATAGCGGCCTTCAAATTTTTCGGCAAATACAGATGCGTTGTCCGGCTTAATATCGGATATGTATTTGAAGTCGGCACGGTCTTCCATCAGTTTTACGAGTTCTTCTTCGTCAATTACTTCTTTGCGGGCTGTATTGATAAGTACTGCCCCTTTGGGCATTTGCTTAAGCAGATTGTAATTGATTGATTTTTTCGTTTCCGGAGTGGCTGGGATGTGTAATGAGATGTATTGGCAGGTTGAGTACATTTCGTTAATATCTGTAATCGGTTTTACCCCCTCGGCTTCTATAGCTTCAGCAGGGCAATAGGGGTCAAAGGCGTATACTTCCATGCCAAATCCTTTGGCAATACGAGCAACGTTACGGCCGACTTGTCCGAAAGCGTGTATACCTAATTTTTTCCCTTTCAGCTCGGTGCCGGATGTTCCATTATAAAAGTTACGAACCAGCATTACGGCCATGCCAAATACAAGTTCGGCAACGGCATTTGAGTTTTGTCCGGGGGTGTTCATCACACATACTCCGTTTGCTGTTGCTGTTGCCAAATCTATATTGTCATATCCTGCACCTGCACGTACAGCAATTTTTAGTTTTTTTGCTGCGTTCAATACTTCGGCATCGAGAATGTCGCTTCTTACAATTACACCGTCTACATCGGCAATGGCTTCGATAAGTTTACTTTTTTCTCCATATTTTTCCAGGAGAATCATTTCGATACCGGCTTTGTCCAGTTCTTTTTTGATTCCTTCTACGGCAATGGCAGCAAAAGGTTTGTCTGTAGCTACTAATATTTTCATGTTTTTATTTTTTTATATCTGTCACTGCTACGTGCCACTCGGCTAAACAGTGGCAGATGTGATGTTTTTTTTAAAAGCGGAGAGTTGTCTCAAAACAACGTATAATGGCGTTGGTTTATGAGACAACTCTCTAATTGTATTGTACTGTATTAGAAAATTAGTGATTCTTTTCGAATTCTTTCATTGTCTCGATAAGAGCTTCTACACTTGATTTCGGCATCGCATTGTATATAGATGCCCGGAATCCGCCTACTGAGCGGTGACCTTTGATACCTATCATTCCTTTGCTGGTTGCAAATTCGGCAAATTCGGTTTCGAGGTCTTTGTATTCGTCGTTCATAACAAAGCATACATTCATGATAGACCGGTCTTCTTCTTTGGCAGTACCTCTAAAGAGCTTGTTCCTATCTATTTCATCGTATAAGATGGCTGCTTTTTCAAGGTTCATCTTTTCGAGTACCTTTACACCTCCGAGTTGTTTGTAATATTTGAGTGTCTGCAATGCAGAGAATACCGGCAAGCAAGGCGGTGTATTGAACATAGAACCTTTCTTGATGTGGGTACGATAATCAAGCATAGTAGGTATAGCCCGCTCTACATGTCCGAGAGCACCTTCTCTGACAATGGCAATGGTTACTCCGGCGGGAGCCAGATTTTTTTGAGCTCCGGCATAGATTATATCGTACTTGGCAACGTCGATAGGACGGGAGAATATGTCGGACGACATGTCGGCTACTAACGGAACTTTAACGTCCGGGTCATAGCGCATTTCCGTACCAAAAATCGTATTGTTGGTCGTGATATGGAAATAGTCAGCGTCTTCGGGTACGGTATAGTTTTTAGGGATGTATGTGAAGTTATCTTCTTTGGAAGAAGCAACGACATCGACTTCACCGAAGAGCTTGGCTTCTTTTATGGCATTTACAGCCCACGTACCTGTTTCCAGATAGGCAGCTTTCTTTTTCAATAAATTAAAGGGCACCATACAGAATTGCATGCTGGCACCGCCTCCTACAAAAACAACATCATAACCTTCAGGTACTTCCAACAACTCTTTTACGAGAGCTCTGGCTTCGTCCATAACGGCAACAAATTCTTTACTTCTGTGGGAGATTTCCAATAGTGATAGTCCGGTTCCTGCAAAGTCCAATACAGCATCAGCTGTATTTTTAATGGTGTACTCACTTAAGATAGAAGGCCCTGCATAAAAATTGTGCTTCTTCATTTGATCGTTTTTATAGTTAATTATATTGTTTTTTGTCTGTTTCTCAGATATTGTAATAATGATGCGAAATTAATATTTTTTTTGTGTACGACAAAGAAATAAGCTACAATTTGAATTTAATTTGATGTAATTTTTGTCTATTTGTTAGTGTGTGAAGATTTTAGCGAACAATCCTTTAAATATTTGATGAAATATACTGGCAAAAGTTGTGTGTTTGCGTAAAATTTTGTTGTTGTTGTCAGTGGCGTACTGTGGGGAGTGCAATAAGGATATTACGAGCTTAATCCTGTTTCGAAAAAAAGGTGCAGTGTTTTGCTATCTATAATTACACCTATTTTCGAAACAGAGAGGGGGTCGCAAATGTATTATTTTATGATAATTTTTTGTGCTGTATTCGTGTTGTTAGCGGTCACTACAACCATATAGATTCCGGAGGTATGTATATTTATCCGGGTCGTATTTGCCAGGTTTTTGTCTATAGTATTTATCAATTGTCCTGTGATGTTATATAGGTGTATGGTTTGTATGTCGGATGCCGAGGTTATTATGATGTCTTTTCCTTGTGTGTAGATGTATATCGGATTAGCGGTTTGGCTTTTCTTTATATCGGTAGTAATATCGTTTCGCCAGATATGTATGGGCAGTCCTCCATTTATGTTTCCAGACTCGAGGTCTGTTTTCCATGCCGGAAATTCTTGTTCAGCATTGAGCTCGGTTACAAATTCGGCGGTTTTCATTTCTTCTATTGTTTTTTTGATAGCAGTGTTGGCATTATTTTCGTCCCCGTTTATATAATAACAGTTTGAGACGGTAGCTTTTACACTACTGGCTTTGGTCAATATCCCTCCTGTGCGAGAGTCGTTTCCTGTGGAGGCAATATTCCCTGCCGAATAGCAATTACTGATACTGAAACCGGTGTTGTCATCGAGTCGTCCGATTATGCCGCCTGTGTAGTTTTTTCCGGAGATGTTTCCTGTAGAGTAACAGTTGGCAACTGAAAAAGCTTTGGTCGAACGGAACATACCGATGAGGCCTCCGGTGTTATCTCCTGAAGCTGTAACGTCAGCATCGCTGAAACACCCGCTTATCGTATGCCCCTCTGTATTGATATAACAACGCCCCACCAAGCCTCCGACACGTTCTTTGCCCATGACGGAACTGTTGCCGGTAATACCCAGATTCAGAATCGTTGCGTTGTAAACGTATCCGAAAAGCCCTACTCCCGATGTGGTCGGCCGGTTTACATAGAGATTGGAAATAAGGTGCGAGTTGCCGTCGAATGTGCCTCTGAAGCTGATATCATCGGATGTCCCTATCGGAGACCACTCCTTCCCCCCGAGGTCTATATCGTTCATAAGTACGAAGTACTGTCCGGTGAAGGTTTCCCCCCCGTTTACCTGCCGGCTCAATAGTGCCAGGTCCTGGGGCGAATGTATCTGCCATGGATTTCTTTCACTGCCATCTCCTCCGGAAAATTCTTCAGAAACTGATATCCCGTCCCAAGTACTGGCGGCGAATGTTGTAACACTAAATGCATACAATAACAAGAATGTAAAAGTAAATAATTTTTTCATGATTGTTGGTTTTAGTAATTTGACAAATGTTTGTTTGTATTTTGTATTGGCAAATGTATTCGGTCGGTGTAAGTATTCGGGGGAAATGGTGTTCGAATTAGGGGATATATTTGTACAAAAAGCAAATTAGTTTCTTTCTATATTTGTGTTATACCTTATCTATATTGGGGAAAATTCGTTCCTTGTTTTATTATTTGCAAAGGATGCTTTTTTATTTTTTCAATAAATATTTTCGGAAAATATTATGGAAATTTTCATTTTTCAGACAATAAGGATTGTGGGCTATTTGTATTTTTTTGTCCTCCGAATCGTATTATCTTATCCCGTAAAGATGGTATCAGGGGGATACTTTTGTAAAAAGTTTATTTGTCCACAATTTTTGAAATTCAATTCGCATTATGAAAAAGTTTATTGTAATTGTAATATCTTTTCTTACTATTTTACAGGTGCCCGTGTCTGGTGAAATAAGGCGTATCAAGTTGGGGGGATTGCCCCAGCATCCAAGAATATTGCTATTGAAAAACGAAGAACAGAGTATCAGACGTTTTATTTCTTCGGATGTCTGTTGGGAGAAGATACATGAGACAATACTTACCGAGAGTGAGAAGTTGTTGTCCGTACCTCCTATAGAACGGGTTATGGTCGGCCGGCGGTTGCTCGATGTGTCACGAAAGGCTTTGCGTAATATTTTTTTCTTATCTTATTCCTATCGTCTTACGAATGATAAAGCGTATGCCGAACGGGCTGAGAAAGAACTTCTGGCTGTTGCTGCTTTTAAAGACTGGAATCCGTCACATTTCCTGGATGTGGGTGAGATGACTATGGGAGTAGCTATCGGCTATGACTGGTTATATGACTGGCTTTCAGAGGAATCTAAATCAATTGTGCGGAATGCTATTATTGAAAAAGGTATCAAGCCATCCATGGACGATAGATATAATGATTTTATAACGGCCCATAACAATTGGAGCCAGGTATGTAATACGGGTATTGCTTATGGTGCTTTGGCAATAGCGGAGGATGAGCCTGCTTTGGCTGAGGAAATGTTGCACAGGTCTGTCAATAATATTTATATGGCTGATTATGCTCCGGATGGGGCTTATCCTGAAGGTGCGGGGTACTGGAGTTATGGAACTTCTTATAATGTAATGTTTATCAGTGCTTTGGATAAGGCTTTTGGTACGGATTTCGGATTGTCCGAAACTCCGGGATTTAAACAAACGGCCGAATATGCGCAACATGTAATTGCGAATGATTACCATATTTTTAATTATAGTGACAGTGACGAGTATGGACGTACTGGGTTGAATACAACGTTATTTTGGTTTGCCCGGAAGTATGATGACGGGACATTGTTGTGGATGCAGAAGAGGGAATTGGAGAGATTGAACAAATTAGGAGGATATCGTCTTTTGCCGGCTTTGATGGTATGGGCCAATGGTATAAAACAGCGTACGATATTACCTCCGAAAAAAAAGATGTTTACGGCTCAGGGTAAATCTCCGGTCTGTTTTATGAGGACGTCATGGACAGATAAGAAAGCTATTTTTTTAGGTTTTAAGTTAGGCTCGCCTTCGGTCAGCCATGCGCATATGGATATCGGTTCTTTTGTTATGGTGGCCGATGGAGTACGTTGGGCTTGTGATTTTGGGATGCAGCAATATGAGTCTTTGGAGTCAAAAGGGTTGGATATATGGAACAGAGAACAGAATTCTCAAAGATGGCAGGTATTCAGGTATAATAATATGGCTCATAACACGCTGACATTTGACAATCAATTGCAAAGAGTCAAAGGGTACGCTAAGGTAGACCGCTGGGGAGAGTCTGATAAATTGATGTTTGCCGTATCGGACTTGACGGATATGTATCGTGACCGGGTGTCGGAAGTAAAAAGGGGGGTAGCAATTGTAGGTGAAAAAAATCAGTATGTGGTAGTTCGTGATGAGATAGAGGGTGGTAAAGAACTTTCAACAGTACGGTGGAACATGCTGACCGAGTGTCGGGCTGAGATGATAGGGGACGGTAAGGCTGTATTGGTAGCAAAGAATGGGAAAAGACTGGTATTGCGGGTGGATTACCCGAAAGGGGTGAAAGTGTGTACCTGGTCTACAAAGTCTCCTAATAGCTGGGATGCCGGGAATAAGAATACCGTTTTTGTCGGGTTTGAGTATAAGGTGCCTGCGGGTGAGAAGGTCGTATTACAGGTAAGTCTTTTGCCGGGGAAGAAGGATAATGGACTTTTGTATAATAAGGAATTGGTTAACTGGTGAGTTTAAAATTTAGTTCTATGAAAACATTTTTATTTTTTATTTTTAGTGTGTGCTGTTCTGCATTGTATGCTGTTCCTGTCTGGGACGGGATATCAGTTTCTGAAGAATTTTCCGGAGGAGATGGCAGTGAAAGAAATCCATGGCAGATACATTCGCCCCAGGACCTGGCACTATTGAGCCGGCAGGTAAACGGGGGGGAAACCTTCACCGGACAGTACTTCGTACTTATGAACGATATAGACCTCGGGGGGAAGGAGTGGTCTCCGATAGGGACATCCGATGATATCAGCTTCAGAGGCACATTCGACGGCAACTCGCACCTTATTTCCAATCTCTATGTAAACCGGCCGACCACATCGGGAGTAGGGCTTTTCGGATACGTTTACAACGCAACGATTCTGAATCTGGGTATTACCGGCAACAGTTCCGTCATGGGCAAAGAACGTGTCGGAGGCTTGGTGGGGCGTTGTTATATCAATACAGAGGGGCATGTGATAAGCGGGTGTTTCAGCGATGCTGACGTTGCAGCTTCGAATAATAGTGCTGGAGGGCTGATAGGAATATTTCGTTCTACAAAGGCTTTTTCGGTGGAGGACTGTTATTCTGCCGGGAATGTAACCAGCTATAATTATACGGGTGGAATATTGGGACAATTGGATCAGAATACAGATTTCAGTATCAGTAATTGTTATTCGTCAGGAATGATTTCGTCTGTTTCTGAAAGTCCCCGTACGGGTGGAATATTGACGAAAGTAAGCAGCATTCGGGCTATTGTCTCGAATTGCTATTATATAAACGGGGATGAAAGTAATGCTAACTCGGCGTTGAGGAAAACGGCAGAAGAAATGAGGTCGAAGGAGTTTGTGGAGTTGCTGAATAATCATCGGGAGTCATTGCCTTGGAAAGCAGATTTTGAGAACCCTGTATTGAATGGAGGGCTGCCGATTCATAACTGGCGGGAACCTTTGTCTATCGAGTTGAACATGAATGAGATAGTGATTGCTACTCTTGTCGATAAGCCTAAGAGTATGGAGCTTATCTGTACATTGGGGTTTGTTTGTAGTCTCGATAATATTGTCTGCGAGCTTGGTGATTCTTCTCCTTTTTCGGTAGCGGGAAAGAGTGAACTCAGCGGTAATCGTGTACAGATTACGGTTGTACTCGACAGTGAGATTACGGGTGAATTTTCTGATATGTTGAGGGTACGTTTTTCTTCTCAGGGAGCCGAGCTTAAAATACCATTGCGGGGTTCTGTATTTGAGAATGCTGCAATATTGTTGTCGACAGACGAACTGGAGTTCAATGTATGCGAAGGAGAGGGAATGTCTTTACAATTTATGTTTTCGGGAGCTAATCTTGCGAATGATGTGCTGTTGTCGGTAAGGGGTGATGCTGCTTATTTTACACTTGATAAAAATCGTATTGCTGCGGATGAGGTAAATGCGGGAATTCCGGTTACGGTGACTTTTGACGGGAAGGCCAATGCGGAAGCTACGGTAGAGATGACATCATTGTCGGGTACAGGAGATGAGATAACGGCTTCGTTGCGACTTACGGGGAAAATGGCTCCTGCACCGGTTTTTACGGAGGCAGCGATAGCATCGGGAGGATATGATTATGTTGCCGTTCGGGTGGCATCGGATAGTATAACTACGGTTTATTATGTATTAAAAACTGAGCCGGATGGAAAAATGACGGCAGATTTGATAAGGAAAAGTCCTGATAAAAAGTGTAAATATTTGGAGTTTCCTTTTGTGGCTGAGGGGATATTGTTGGAGAATCTGGATGCATCGATAAAGTATTATTTGTACTTGGCTTTGGCAAAAGGGGACAAAATGGAGTGTCTGTCGTTCGTCCCGGGACCAGAACTTTCTGTGGGGATGGAACATCGGGACGATTGTCGTGTGTGGGCTACCAAGGGAGGAATATGTGTTGTCTCAGACTTTTCCGGCCCTGTCGGTGTATCGATTTATAATTTGAAAGGAGTGCTATTGAAGACGGTAGTTTCCATGCAGAATGAGATATGGGTCGATATGAATGGCAAAGGTGTCTATGTCGTTGTCATTACCTCTGCTGACGGTCGTTATGTAAAAAAGATGGTTTTGGACTGATAGTGTCGGGAGATGATTGAGATGAGAGAGTTAAATTTTAAGGTTGGGAAGATGAAATATTTCAAATTTATATTTTTACTGGGTGCATTTGTGTTTTGCCAAATGGCGGCTATGGCTCAGGAGCGGAGGGTTTCGGGAAAGGTTTCTGATGAGAATGAGCAACCTCTTGCCGGGGTTGTCGTGAGGGCTTTGGAGGATAATGCCGGAACTATGACCGACAAGGATGGCCGGTATTCGTTGAAGATTGCGGATGGAGTGAAGAGGCTGGAATTTTCAATGTTGGGCTATACTAAGATTGTGAAATCTTTAGGCGATAAGACAGTTGTCAATGTTAAGATGACCGAGCAGGATAAACGGTTGTCCGAGGTGGTGGTTATCGGTTATGGTGCCGTTTCGAAAAAAGACCTTACCGGAGCTGTGGGACAAGTGAATGTGGAAGATTTGGCGAAAGCTCCGGTGGGGTCTTTTGCCGAGGCTCTGGCGGGGAGAGTATCGGGTGTACAAGTGTCGTCGGTCGACGGGCAGCCCGGAGCAGAGAATAGTATTATTATTCGTGGTGCCAATTCATTGACGCAGAATAATTCCCCGTTGTTTGTCGTAGACGGCATACCGATGGAAGATTTTGATCCGGCTTCGCTTAGTGCCGAGGATATAAAATCGATGAGTGTGTTGAAAGATGCATCGGCAATCGCTATCTATGGTTCACGTGCGGCAAATGGTGTAATTGTGATTACGACCCAGAAAGGTATGGTCGGTAAACCTATTGTATCGTTTAGTGCCAAAGTAGGTTTTCCCCGTATGACAAACTGGATAGAGATGATGGATGCTTATGAGTATGTGAAGTATTTGGAAGAATATGATGAAAGTCGGGCAAGGTTGCTTTATTTTCAGGATGGCAAGACGTTGGAAGATTATAGGAATGCGCCGGGTATCAATTGGCAGAAACAGATTTCG
Source organism: Gabonia massiliensis (assembly GCF_001403595.1). NCBI lineage: Bacteria > Pseudomonadati > Bacteroidota > Bacteroidia > Bacteroidales > Porphyromonadaceae > Gabonia > Gabonia massiliensis. The sequence continues at coordinate 1,518,330 of NZ_LN877940.1, forward strand.
GCTTCTAATCCGATGACGATGATTTATGATTTGTCGGTAAGAGGCGGTACACCACAAACCCGCTATTCGATTTCTGGTTCGTATTATGGACAAGATGGGATTATCAGTAATTCGGGAAATTCATCTTTCCGGGGGCGGGCGAGTATAGACCAGATGATTCGTTCCAAATTCAAAGTAGGTGTCGATGTGACGGGTAGCCATAATAAAAATTACGGACAGCTGATTTCATCGGAGGGAATAAGTTCAACGACAATTACTAATTTGCTATACCGGGTATGGGCGTATCGTCCGTATAGTCCTAATTCAGATTTGGAGGAGTTATTGGTGGACGATGACATGTATTCGAATAATGATTTTCGTATCAATCCGGTACTTTCCAATTCGAACGAGTTTCGAGAACAAATCAGAGACGATTTGAGGGTAACAGCATATATGGAGTACAAACCGACCGGTTATCTGACGATAAATGTGCGGGGGGCAGTAAATAACAGAAAAGAGTCTACGGAGAATTTTAATAACAGCAATACAATAAATGGAAGTCCGTATAATAATCGCAATACAAAAGGACAATGGGGCAGTGTGTCGCATTATCAACGTACGATATATACTAATGAGAATACGATAACTTTCGATAGGAAGATACGAGATGTGCATCATTTGAACGTGGTAGGTGGAGCGTCGTTTGAGTTGGGTGTTACCAAATCGGATGGTATGACGGCCATTAATGTCCCTTATGATGAGTTGGGTATTTATGGTTTGGGTATGGGGGTAGCAAACGGGGTTTCCTATTCTTACGGTGATTATACAATGGCTTCTTTTTATGGACGCGCCAATTATGTTTATGACTCGCGATATCTCTTTACAGTAACGATGCGTGCCGATGGTTCTTCTAAATTTGCTCCAGGGCATAAATGGGGATATTTTCCTTCGGTAGCAGCATCGTGGAATGTCGCAGAGGAGGAGTTTTTAAGGTATGTACCTCAGATTTCGTCGTTGAAACTGAGAACGAGTTATGGTGTGACAGGAAATAATCGTATAGGCAATTATGATTATATGGCTTCGCTGGACTCCGGAATAAAAAATTATTATTCTTTTGGTAACCAGACTCCGTCGTTGGGCGTGGGAACTTCGAGATTGGCCAATCCTAAATTGAAATGGGAAGAGACAAAACAATTCGATGCGGGTATCGATTTCTCGATATTGAATAACCGAATTTCCTTTACAGTCGATTATTACAATAAATATACGGATAATTTGTTGCTGAACTCTCAGATTCCCGCCAGTACGGGATATACGTATGCCATGCAGAATATTGGAAAGGTGAGAAACTCGGGTTGGGAGTTTTCGTTTGAGAGTACGAACATCAAGACTCCTGTTTTTGCTTGGAAGTCAGGATTTAATATCAGTTTTAATCGGAATAAAGTGTTGAAATTGAACAATGATCAGAACAACCGTCTGGATTTTGCCCGTTTCCAAACGACTTACAACAATACGCCTATGTACATTACGGAAGTGGGCAAACCGATGGGATTGTTTTATGGCTTTATTTTTGACGGGATATATCAGACGAGTGATTTCAGGAATTTGACGGAGGGGATTTATGTATTGAATCCGGGAGTAGCAGATAACGGGAGTTCGGATGTGAGTCCCGGGGTAATTAAATACAAGGACATAAACGGAGACGGTACGATAAATGATTATGATCGGGTAATACTGGGGTCTCCTCATCCTAAACATACGGGAGGTTTTACAAATGATTTTAGTTATTCGACCCGCAGGATAGGGACTTTTACATTGAATGTATTGTTGCAGTGGTCTTATGGCAATAAGGTATTTAATGCTAATCGGTTGATATTTGAAGGAAATGGTACGGCTCAGGTAGGAATAAACCAGTATAAGTCTTATGAGGAGCGCTGGACTCCCGACCATCCGTCTAATACGTTGTTTAAGACGAAAGGGGCAGGGCCTCAGGGTTTTATATCTGACCGTACGCTTGAGGACGGCTCGTATTTGAGGTTGAAAACATTGGAGTTGGGGTATGATTTGCCGCAGAGGTGGATGAAAAAGATAAAGGTGCGCAGCATAAATTTGAATATTGCCGCACAAAATCTGTTTACTTGGACTCGTTATTCGGGATTGGATCCGGAAGTTTCTATTTTGAACAGTGTCTTGACTTCGGGTTTTGATTTTTGTGCTTATCCAAGGGCAAAGACTGTAACGTTTGGTTTTCGTATAAGATTATAATAATGATATATATAAGGAGTCATATTATGAAATTGATATGGATTATTAGTTTAGCTTCGGTAATAGGATTGGCCGGTTTGGGGTGTAGTGATTTTCTGGAGCGAGAGCCTAAGAATATGTTATATCCGGATACGTATTATAATTCGGAGAAGAATCTGGAGGCGGCTCTTACGGGAGTGTATTCAACACTGGGAGATACTTATCTTTATGGCAATAATTATGTGGTGGGGCTGGGTAATGATGCCGATGAGTCCTATTATTTCAGGAGTACATATACTTATGGGCCTGTTATTTATAATCATACGGCAAGTGATGCCGGTGTTTCTAATTTGTGGACGATTTTGTATAAAGGGATAGGCCGAGCGAACTTGTTACTTTATAAACTTCCTCAAGCGGAAGTGGAGGAAAAGGTGAAAGAGCGTATCAAAGGTGAGGCTTTATTTTTACGTGGATATTTCTATTTTTTGTTGGTACAGACGTTTGGCAGTGTACCGTTGGTACTGGAACCTACACTGGTACCTGAGAATATGAGTGTGCCTCAGTCTTCTCCGGCAGATGTTTATGCTCAAATTTTGAAAGATATGGAAATGGCGGAGGGCCTGGTGTTTACGTTGAATGATGTTAATCATGCCGGACGAGTGACACAATCGGCCGTGAGAGGTATATTGGCGAGGGTTTGCCTGTATATGGCAGGCGAGCCGGTCAATGATATTACTAAATACAAGGATGCCCGCTATTGGTGTAAAAAAGTAATGGAAGATACAGAGTTTAAGCACGAACTGAATCCTGATTATCGGCAAGTGTTTATCAATCTTGCACAGGATAAGTATGATACGAAAGAGAGTATTTGGGAGGTCGAGTTTTGGGGCAATCTGTCTGATGCGTATGGCGAGACTGGGATAATCGGCGGTATGAACGGCATTAATAATGATTATGATTCGGAAATAGGGATAGCCCGAGGAATGTATGCAGCGACGGGAACGTTTTATAAGATATATGAGGAGGATGACACGTTGAGACGGGATTGGAACATTGCTCCGTTTACGTACTCTTCTACTCCGGATGAGAAAGATAACAGTAAGTATCATACAGTCAAGGTGTATCATGCTCCGGAGAGTTACTGGCGTCGTTATTTGGGTAAGTACCGTCGGGAGATGGAGACGTTGGTTCCTAAGGCAGCGCATAATACTCCTATCAATTATCCGCTGTTGCGTTATTCGGATGTGTTGTTGATGTATGCCGAGGCTGAGAATGAATTGTTCAAAATGCCTACCGGGGCTGCTTATAATGCTATAAACCAGGTGAGAAGAAGAGCTTTTGGCAAGTTGATGGAGGGTGCTGTAGATGTGGATAAATATGATGTAAGGGGATTGGACTATCGGTCTTTCCAGAAAATTGTACGTGAGGAGCGGTCGAGAGAGCTCTGCTTTGAGTCGTTGCGCAAGGGTGATTTGATACGTTGGGGGATATTCGTGGAGCGTATGCATGAGGTAGCTGATGATATAGAACAGGATATGGCTGATGTGAAAGAGGTGAATTATAAGCCTGCGTCGTATTGTGTAACGGGGTTCCGTAATGTTTCGGAAAAGCATATTTTGCAGCCTATTCCTGCCAAGGAATTGTCTTTGAACAGATTGTTGAAACAAAATCCGTCGTGGTAATAAAAAGTAGTATATAGTATGAGGACTTTTAGTAATATAATAGGAGGGGGCGTATTGTTGTTGACAAGCATGTTTGCGTGTAACGACCCTATGGAAGTAGATAATGCGGAACTGGAAGTGTGGGCTGATGAGGTAGTTGTACCGGCAGGAAAGAGTGTAGTTTTCAATATTTCGGGTAATGCGAAATTGATTTCATTCTATTCGGGTGAGTGGGGTAATGATTATCGGTACAAAGATGCGGGGCGACAATTACCGATAGAATCTTTGGAGCTTAATTTCGGGTCATTGCTTAGTAATGCTAAACAGAAAAGTGAGCGATATGTGCTTTTGTCGACAGATTTTAATGGTAATTATAAAGATATAGGGGCAATACAGAAGGCGACATGGCAGGATGTCACGAGTCATTTTACTCTGGCCGGGTCGAATAATGAAACAGAATCGGGAACTTTAAACCTGGATGATTTTGTAATTCCGGGGAAACCGTTGTATATTGCGTTTCGATATTTGTGTTTTCCAATAGCATCAGAGTCGGGTGCTCCGAGTTGGCGTATCAACCGTCTTTTACTGAATGCGAAAACGAAGGAGGGAGATATGAAGGTTGCCGATATCTCTACTACGGCTTATACTGCAGGATTTAATATTGTTGATTTCGGAAAAGGGACAAATATGGAAAGTATCAGTATTGTATCGGCTTCGTTGGTGAGGTTACAAGGAAAGGACGGACCTACGGAACAGGGGAATGAGGTATGGGCGATTTCGAAAGGTATAGATACGGGAGTCTTGCCGCTCTTGCCTGATGTTGCCGTTCCGGTGAAGGGTGTGGCTGATGCTGATATAAAGCAATATGTACATACGTATATGACTCCGGGTAGGTATACGGCAGTTTTTGTCGGTAGTAACGTAACTGCCGGACATCGTTCGGAGGTGGTGAAAAGTGTAGAAATTGAAGTTTTACCATGAGTGTTAGGGTGATGTGTAGATATGTGAATTTAGTTGTTATTTTTATTCTCATGGTACCGTTAGTATTATCGTGCCAGTCGGATGTTTTGGCCGGCAAGGATATGAACGGAATGGAGGCTGTGTGGCGGTCGTCTGCCGATGTGCCCGGTCATCCTCGTTTGTTCTTATTGAAAGGAGAAGAGGAGAATATCAAAGCGATATTGGCTGATGTGCAGTATGCAAAGGTACATAACGGGATATTGTCTACTGCGGAAAATTTGTTGTCTAAGCCTCTTTCTGAACGGGTATTGACCGGTAAGAGGTTGCTGGATGTATCGCGTGAGTGCATTAAGCGTATATTTTACTGGTCTTATGCATACCGGATGACTGCTGATTCCCGTTTTTTGAAAAGAGCCCGGCAGGAGATGTTGGCTGTTGCAAGTTTCAGTGACTGGAATCCTTCTCACTTTCTGGATGTTGCGGAGATGACAGTAGCCATGTCTATAGGGTATGATTGGTTATATGACGACTTGCCGGATACAGAAAGGGCTTTGATAAAGGACGCTATTTTGAAGAAAGGGTTGGAGCCTTCTATGGATTCAGAAAATAATGATTTTCTTTGGAAGGCCAATAATTGGAATCAAGTATGTAATGCGGCTATGGTTATAGGTGCTCTGGCTCTTTATGAGGATGATGAGGAATTTGCGAAGGAGATAATAACTCGGTCTGTAGCTTCAATAAAACTGGCTCTGTCCGGTTATGGAATAGATGGAAATTATCCGGAGGGATATGGTTATTGGGGATACGGCACTTCTTATCAAGCTATATTTTTCTCAGCATTGCAGAAGGCGTTACAGACGGACTTCGGGTTGTTGATTGATGTACCGGGATTTGATAATTCAGGGCAGTATGCTTTGCAGATGATAGCTCCGTCATTGTTGTCTTTCAATTATTCGGATACTGACAGCGGTACGTCGATGAATC
>NZ_LN877940.1:1524171-1546313 GCF_001403595.1 Gabonia massiliensis
ACCGTGATTTGATAATTCCTGGCACTCTTCTTTTCCGATCATAGCTCCCTCATTGTTCTCTTTCACTTTTTCGTTTCCTCACAGCGGTACGTCGATGAATCCTACATTATTTTGGTTTGCCCAGCGGGAACATGATTCTTCGCTTTTATGGATAGAGCGGCAGCAGATAGAACGGGCTACGTCATTTTCGTACCGTTTACTTCCTTTTTTATTATTATGGGCTTCTGAAGTCGGTTCGATAGATGTGGTTGCCCCCCGTAAAAATGTATGGGTGGCTCGTAATGCAAATGCTGTGGCTGTGATGCGTACATCATGGAGTAATCGGGATGCTATTTATGTCGGTGTGAAGGGAGGCTCTCCGGCGGAGAGTCATGGACATATGGACGTAGGGTCGTTTGTTTTGGAGGCTCAAGGGGTACGTTGGGGAATAGACCTGGGTATGCAGGATTATAATTCGCTGGAGTCTTATGGTCTTTCGATTTTCGGGACGGAACAGGATTCGGAACGTTGGAAGGTATTTCGTATGAATAACTTTTCGCATAATACATTGGCTGTTGATGGACAGTTACAGCGTGTCGACGGGGATGCTTCTTTTATTTCTTATTCGGATAATCCGCTATTTATGAATGCCGTGTTGGACCTTACCCCGGTGTACGAAGGCCTGTTGCAGGAGGTAAGGCGTGGTGTTGCTATTATAGATAATGGCTTTGTCGTGGTGCAAGATGAGATAAAGACATTGAACCGGATGTCGACGGGTGTACGTTGGTCAATGGCTACCCAAGCGGCTGTGGAAGTTGTAGACCGGAATACATTTTGTCTTTCCCAGGGTGAAAGGCGTTTGTTAGTGGAAGTCGTACAACCGAGGGATGTGGTTTTGAAAGTATGGCCTGCCATCGGAAAGTATGAGTATGATGCTTCGAATGAAGGATGCAGTTTGATAGGATTTGATACGTGGATTCCAGGTAATGTATCACGTACGTTACAGGTAAGACTGATACCGGAGTGTTCTCCTACTTCGGGGCAGGATGTGCCTGCGCTGTCGGAGTGGAAAGTAACCAGTTATTTGTAAATATAATAGATATTTTTAATGTGATGAGAAATTTGATTTTTAGTATGATGTGTGTGGTGACTGTATGGAGTGCGTGTACGACACAGGAACCTATGGAGAATGTAATCGAGAGAGGTTTGGAACGGGCTGTGATACTGTCGAAGGGCATGGCTGAAGAGCTGTCGGGGAAGCCGGATTTATTGCCCAGAAGTATGGATAAAGAGGGCCGGTTGACGACTTCGGATTCGAGATGGTGGACGAGTGGTTTTTTCCCGGGAACATTGTGGTATTTGTATGAAGCTACGGGCGATTCTGAACTGAAAAAGTATGCAGAAATATATACTCAACGTGTCGAGAGGGAGAAGAATACGACAGATAATCATGATGTGGGCTTTATGCTTTATTGCAGTTTTGGAAACGGATTGCGAATAACGGGAAATCAGTTTTATAAGTCGGTATTGTTGCAAGGAGCTGAGTCTCTCTCGACGCGTTATCATGCCGGAGCCGGACTGATACGTTCGTGGGATTCTCATGAAGATAAATGGCAATATCCGGTAATTATTGATAATATGATGAATCTTGAATTATTGTTGTGGGCAAGTAAGAATTCGGACAGTACGAAATATAGAGATATTGCCCTGAAACATGCAGATAAAACCATAAAAAATCATTATCGTCCGGACTACAGTAGTTACCATGTAGTGTCGTATGATACGATTACCGGAGAAGTAGAGAAAAAGAATACGAACCAGGGATATGCAGATGAGAGTTCGTGGGCAAGGGGACAGGCTTGGGGACTTTATGGATATACGATGATGTATCGTGAGACAGGTATTGGTCGTTATCTTACTATGGCTGAAAATATTGCGAATTATTTGTTACATCATCGGAACATGCCTGCAGATGGAATTCCTTATTGGGACTTTGATGCACCAGAGATTCCGAATGCCAAACGTGATGCTTCGGCAGCGGCTATTATGGCTTCTGCTTTTATAGAGCTGAGTACTGTAACGAAAGACAAGAAACTTTCGGAGTCTTGTTTGAAAATGGCAGAAAAACAATTGCGGACATTGTCGTCGGATGCGTATCTGGCTGCACCGGGAACAAATGCTCATTTTGTTCTGAAGCATTCAGTCGGTAATATGCCGATAGATACGGAGGTGGATGTTCCTTTATCTTATGCCGATTATTATTATGTAGAGGCTCTTTTACGTTATAAAAAATGGTATGATAAAGTATAGTGCAGTTATGTGAGATATTATTATGTATCCTTATATGGCTGTGTGGATCTTGTTTTTTGATTTTTTTGCCTATATTCGGTAGGGGTGTATGCGAAACGGTCTTTAAAACATTTTTTGAAGTATTTCGGGGTTGAGAATCCTAAGTCGTAGGCGATTTCGCTTATGTTCATTTCGGTACGGGTAGTCAGCATTTCGGCCGCTTTTTTGAGTCGTATGTCCATGATGAAGTTGTTCGGAGTGAGCCCTGTAATACTTTTTAGTTTGGTGAAGAGGGTCGTGCGCCCGAGACCTATTTCGGTGGCAAATGTATCGACACTAAATTGTTCGTTGAAGAGATTTTTCCGGACGATTTCGGTTGCCCGATTGAGCAGTTCGTGGTCTAACGGGTTGGTTGCCATTTGGGGAATACTGAAATCGGGGTCTTCCCGGTATCTTTGTTGCATGATTTTACGATTGTTGATAAGGTTGTTGCATCGGATAACCAGCAGATTGATATCGAAAGGTTTGGTAATATAATCGTCGGCACCTATCTTCAAACCTTCTATTTTGTGCTCAATAGCCGATTTTGCGGTAAGCAATACGACTGGAATGTGGCATGTGTCGAGGTTCTTTTTGATGGTTGTACATAATTCTATTCCGGACATGCGAGGCATCATGATATCGGATATGATGATATCGGGGCTGTTTCGTCGTACTTTTTGTAAACCTTCTATGCCATCGCAGGCTACGTCAGTGTCGTAGAAAGGAGTGAATGTTTCGACAAGCAGTTGTACGAGTTCTTTATTGTCTTCGACGATGAGCATTTTCCCTAATTTTTGGGTGGGTAACTCAATGATATTTTCGGAAAAGGTGCTGTCGGGTTGTATGGACTCTTGTAAATTTTGTATATTTTCTTCTTGTATACGGGTAACGGAGGTTTTGAAATGAGCGTCTCCTTTTTTGAGTTTTATAGTAAAGGTCGTACCGTTCCCGAATTGGCTGTTTACAGATATATGTCCGCCGTGGGCGTCGACGATGCTTTTTGAGAATGTAAGTCCGATACCGGTGCCTTTGTGTTGTGTTTCTGTTTCTTCACACTGGTAGAAAGGCTCGAAAATGTGGTTTAGTTCGTTGGGCTTTATTCCAGTGCCTGTGTCGGAAATGGCAATGTCTACAGAACTATCGGTGTTGGATACGACTATTTTTATTTCTCCGTTCGAAGGAGTGAATTTAAAAGCGTTGGAGAGTAGATTGTTGAAGACTTTTTGCATCTGACGTGTGTCTATCCATATTTTTATTTCTTTGTCGGGGCATTGGGTGGTAAATTTGATTTTTTTATTAGCAGCGTATTCTTTGAAAAGTGCCGATATCTCTTCGATGAAAACAGAAATGTCGGTATGTGATATTTTCAGTTTCATGTACCCTTGCTCCTGTTTTCGGAATTCGATAAGTTCTTCTACGAGCTTTTTGAGATTATCGGCATTTTTGTATATGTTCAGGACTTTATGTGTGGCTGTAGGTGATAGATTGTATGATTTCAACAGAGAGTCGGTTTGTCCTAATATTAAAGTCAGAGGAGTATTGAATTCGTGTGATATATTGGTAAAAAAGCGAAGCTTTGATTGCGTGGCTTTTTCGGTCATAAGCTTTTCTTTTTTCTCGAATTCGAGAGATTGTTTCAGATATAACCGGGTATGTATTTGTCTGTAAAACCAATAGCTAAAACCGGCAATCAAGATAATATAAGAGAGGTAGGCATACCAAGTTTTGTAAAGTGGTGGCAGTATGCTGATGTTGATTGATTTGCAGATGCTTGGATATTCTTTGATACGGGTTTCGAGAGTATAGTCTCCGGGGGGGAGACTGGTATAGGTGGGCATCTGATGGTCGTTCAGAGTAAGCCACTTGTCATTGTACCCTATCAAGCGATATTGGATGTTGAGGATGTTTGATTTTATGTAATTATCGGTAGCAATTTGTATCGAAAATACATTGTAGTCATGTTTGAGTTTTATATTATTGGTAAACGAAATATTTTTATTGAGGATGTTATCCGGGTCAGATGTATTTACTTCAATGTTATTTACATACAGATTATTAAACCAGATTTTCGATGGTTTTATCGGAGTCTGTAACAGGTCCTTTTCTTTGAATATGACTAATCCGGTGACTCCTCCTACGTATATATCCTGATTTTGTGATACGAGGAGCGAACCGTCGTTGACCATAGTCAGAGGAAAACCTCTTTTGTAATCGTAGTTGGTAAATTGCCCTTTTTCAGGGTCGAGTATGGATAGTCCGGCACTTGTACCTAAAAGCAGGCGTCCGGAAGGTAACTCAGTTATGGCTGTAATATTGTTGTCCAATAGCCCGTCCGCTGAATGAGAGTAGTGTGCGAAGGTTTTATTGACGGGGTGGAAGAGGTTGAGTCCCCGGTCCATAGCTACGGCCCATATTCTGTTTTTACTGTCTTGGTAGAGCGATGTAATAATAGTTCCGCTTAAGCTTGATGTATCTGTCCGGTTATAATTGTAAAAAGAGAGTTTATCGAGATGGGGGTTATAGGTGTATAACCCGTTATACGTTCCGAACCAAATGTTTCCTTGATTGTCGCTGAGCAGGCTCAGTATGCTGGGTTCCAATCCATATTTATTTTTGTCAGGAAATGCAATGATAGAATTGTAGGGACGTTCGGGGTCGAATATTCCGAGCCTTTGGCTTGCTCCGATAAGGAGCTTGTTTTCCCAAGAAGTAATTTTAAGATTTTTCATTTTGGCAGAATATGCCGTAATTTGCCCGGTTTTTATATCGAAACGGTTGAGTCCGTTTTCTGAAAATCCAATCCAAAGGCAGTCTCTTTCGGAATCGTAATATATTTCTTTGAGATTGAGTCTGGACAGGCCTTTTCTGTAATTTTTGAATCGGGAAGTGCGGGGAGAGTATGAGTATAGTCCACCTCCTTCTGTCCCTATCCATATAGTGCCGCGCTTGTCTTCCACGAATTTGGTGATGACGGGGAAGTCGAGCCCGTATTTGCCGGGAGGGTAGTATGTGAATGGCTGAGACCGGAAATTGATATAATTGATACCTCCGAAATAGGTGCTGATCCATATCGTGCCTTGAATGTCTTTGTAAAGAGCAGTGATAGATTCGGATGTAAGGGCTGACGGGGAATCTATATTGGAATGGAAGTGTTCGAAGGTGTGCTGTGCCGTGTCGAGTCTGCATAATCCGAATTGGGAACCAACCCATATTTTCCCGGTGTTGTCTTCGCAGACGCATCTTACAGAATCGCTGATGAGGGTATGGGCACTTTGACCTTTGCGATAATTTTTCAAAATCTGTCCTGAACGGTTGAGTTTTAGCAATCCTTTACCTAACGTTGATACCCATAAATAATTTTGTGTATCTTGGAAAATGTGTTTGATGGAGTATTCGGGGATGTAATGGTGTATATTGTTGTTCCTATCAAGTAGGTAAAGACCTTTGTTGGTACATATCCAACAGTTTTGGTCTGAGTCTTCAAATATATTGTAATATATTTGGTTATGGGGATTGTCAAGAATAGCGGTGCGTGTAAGGGTGGGTGATGTACCGGGATGATATTGGTATATGGTATCTCCTACGCAAAGCCAAGTTTGGTTTTTCCCCTGATATATAGCCGAGACATTGTTTTTTATGATTGTAGTGAATGTCTCGGTCTGCATATCGAATTTTATGAAAGATTGATGGGTCCGTAAATAAAGATGCCCGTTTTTATCCCCAGTAATGTTATTGATTAGCGAGATGTTCAGTTGCTTATCTTTTTGAGTATTGGAACGATATGTTTTTATTTTATTGCCGTCATAACAATTGAGGCCGGCACGGGTTGCAAACCACATACGACCGATTTCATCCTGATATATGTCGTTGGCGGAAATATGGGACAATCCATCGTTTGTCGTAATGTGATTGAACCAGTATTGTTGACTATATGTCTGTCCTATATAAAAATACAGCAATAATGTGCAGAATATAAATCTTTTCATATTTTCATGGTATGAAACTGACAAAATGCAAATTTATAAAAATCCTGTACGGGTTTGAATGGTACAGAGAGTATGCAAAGTTAGTAATTTTTTTACTTTTTTGGTTGACAAGAGTCGTTATTGGACATTTATTATTACTTTTGGATGTGAAAAGGGATTGGTGCCATGATAATGTTTTCTATTTACAAGTATTTTTCGGGCCATCATATAAATGAGATGTAATTTTCTACTATTTAATTATATATCATGAGAAAAAACGTTATGCTTTTTGTGGGTTTCTTTTTGTGCACGTTGTTGTTATCGGCACAAAGAAACATGAATAAAGATTTTGTAAATATACGTATGGTTCCTGACCATCAGGACTGGACGTATAAAGTGGGTGAGAAACCTCGGTTGAAGGTGTCTGTGGAGAAAAGTACTACTCCTGTGGGCAGTGTCATGCTGACTTATGCTATAGGCCCGGAGATGATGGCTCCGACATTGACGAAGAAGGTAACTTTGAAAGATGGTACGGGTACGATAGACATGGGGACTGTGAAAGAACCGGGATTTTTGACCTGCAGAGCTACGGTGGTTGTCGATGGAACGACTTATTCGAACTGGGTTACGGTCGGTTTTGAGCCGGAGAAGATACAGCCTACTGTGCCTTATCCGAAAGATTTTGTCGAATATTGGGAAGGGCAGAAAGAAATTGCCGATAGGGTCCCTTTGGATGTGGAAATGCAATTATTGCCTGACCGTTGTACTGCGAAGGTGAATGTGTATGAGGTTAGTTATGCTGTAAATAAGAGCGGTGCTCGATTTTACGGGATTTTGTGTATACCTAAGGCTGAAGGTAAATATCCGGCAGTATTGCATGTTCCGGGAGCAGGGGTGCGCCCGTATAATGGTGTGATAGATATGGCAGAGAAGGGTATTATTACGTTGCAAGTCGGTATCCACGGTATTCCGGTGACATATCCCGACCGGTTGTATCGGGATTTGAGAACAGGAATATTGCAGAGTTATAATACCTATAATTTAGACCAGAGAGATAATTATTATTATAATCGGGTTTATATTGGTTGTAAAAGGGGGGTGGATGTTATTTTCTCGTTGCCTCAGTTCGACGGTGAGCGGGTGGCCGTTACAGGAGGCAGCCAAGGGGGAGCGTTATCGGTTGTTGTTGCTGCCCTTGACTCTCGTATCAAATGCTTGTCGGCTTTTTATCCTGCATTGAGCGATATGACGGGATATTTGCATAATCGTGCAGGTGGATGGCCTCATATGCTTCGTAATGCGGAGACTGTGAATCGGGCGAATAATACCAAAGAGAAGCTGGAGACAATCAGTTATTATGATGTTGTCAACTTTGCCCGCCAGCTCAAAGTACCGGTGTTTTTTTCTTGGGGATATAATGACCAGGTGTGTCCTCCTACTTCTACCTATTCGGTATATAATGTAGTGACGGCTCCTAAGCACTTGATGCTTATGCAAGAAACGGCGCATTGGGCTTATCCTGAGCAGTATCGTGCCGGGAACGATTTTATATTGAAGCAGTTTAATCTGAAATGAGGAATTTGTTGTATTGCAAACACGGTATTTGAAGACAAAAGGCGGATAAATATCTGCCTTTTGTCGTTTTTTTATAACTTTGCCGACGTAGAAGTATAAAATCAATTTTGTATGCCATTAAATATTCCGGTCAATTTGCCTGCAGTCGAGCTGCTGAAGAATGAAAATATTTTTGTGATGGATGACTTACGGGCGTCTTCTCAGGATATACGTCCGTTGCGTATTGTTATTCTTAATTTGATGCCGTTGAAAATAACGACCGAGACGGACTTGATACGGTTGTTGTCGAATACGCCATTGCAGGTAGAAATTGATTTTCTGAAAACGGCATGTCATACTTCTAAAAATACACCGGTGGAACATATGCAGATGTTCTATAAGGAGTTTGACAGGGTTCGTAACGAGACTTATGATGGTATGATAATAACGGGTGCACCGGTAGAATTGATGGATTTCGAAGAGGTGGATTATTGGGATGAGGTAACGGAAATTTTTGATTGGGCTCGTACGCATGTTACTTCTACTTTATATATTTGCTGGGCGGCTCAGGCAGGCTTATACCATTTTTACGGTGTTCCGAAGTATAAACTGGGGAAAAAGATGTTCGGAGTATTCAAACATAAGGTGAATGATGTGCAGAATCCTATTTTTCGAGGGTTTGATGATGAGTTTTATGTGCCGCACAGCCGACATACAGAGGTACGGGCAGAGGATATACGCCGTATTCAGGAGTTGTCCATAGTATCCGAATCGGAAGAGTCGGGGGTGTATATGGTGATGGCTCGCGGTGGCCGGGAGTTTTTTATTACAGGTCATTCCGAATATTCTCCTTATACTTTGGACGGGGAATACCGACGGGACGTATCGAAAGGTCTCGATATAGATTTACCGAAAAATTATTATAGAGATAATAATCCGGAAAAGGAACCTGTTGTGCGTTGGAGGGGACATGCGAACTTGCTGTTCTCGAACTGGCTCAACTATTTTGTATATCAACAGACACCTTACGATATCAGGGAGATAAAATGACGGTACGACGTAAGATAGAGTTGTTGTCTCCCGCGAAAAATGTGGATATCGGGATAGAGGCTATAAACCACGGTGCGGATGCGGTGTATATCGGGGCTCCGAGATTTGGTGCCCGGGCTTCTGCGGGGAATAGTGTGGAAGATATCGAGCGTTTGGCAGCTTATGCTCATAGCTTCGGAACTCGTGTATATGTGGCATTGAATACGATATTGCGTGATGATGAGCTGGAGGAGGCAAGGACGATTGTGTATGAGTTGTATAATGCGGGGGCGGATGCTTTGATTGTGCAGGATATGGGTCTTTTGCAGTTGGATTTGCCACCTATTGCTTTACATGCGAGTACACAGACCGATAATCGTACGGTGGAGAAAGTCCGTTTTCTGGCTGATGCGGGTTTTTCCCAGGTAGTTTTGGCTCGGGAACTTTCTTTGCAGCAGATAAGGGATATACATCGGGCTGTGGATGTGCCTTTGGAGGTATTTGTACATGGTGCGTTGTGTGTAAGTTACAGTGGACAGTGCTATATGAGTGCTGCTGCTTGTGGGCGGAGTGCCAACCGAGGGGAGTGTGCACAATATTGCCGTCTGCCTTATACATTGACTGATGCCGATGGCCGGGTATTGGTGCGGGATAAGCATTTGCTATCCTTGAAGGACTTGAACCAAAGTGACCGGCTGGAGGACTTGCTGGATGCGGGAGTTTCGTCATTGAAGATTGAGGGGCGACTTAAAGAGTTGTCGTATGTGAAAAATGTTACGGCTTATTATCGTCTTCGGTTGGATGAGATTTTTAAGCGACGGAGGGAGTTTGCCCGGTCTTCGGATGGTCATACGGAGTTATTTTTTACACCGGATGTATCGAAGAGTTTCAACAGGAGTTTTACCCATTATTTTTTGGATGGACGGACTTCGGAAGCTATCATTTCGCCGGATACGCCGAAATCGGTGGGTGAGTTTGTAGGGGTGGTCAAGAGTGTCGCCGACCGTTTTATTACTGTGTCGGGTGTACATTCTTTCAGTAATGGTGACGGTATCGGTTTTATCAATAGAAAGGGTGTCTTTGAAGGTTTCCGAGTAAATAGGGTGGAAGGGAATCGTTTGTTCCCGGGGCAAATGCCAGATATATCTCCAAAGACTCGGTTATATAGGAATTATAATCATGAGTTTGAGAAGGCTCTGAGCCGGAAGTCTGCTGAAAGATTCTTGTATGTGGATATAACACTTTATGATACGGCCTTCGGCTTTGCTTTGGAGATGACAGATGAGACCGGGGTACAGGCTACGATGTCGTGGGAGTGTACTAAGGAGGTAGCACGAACGCTGCAATTGGAAAATCAACAGAGGTTATTGTCTAAACTGGGAGATACGGTATTTCGGGTTCGAAATATAGAGGTAAGACTTGAAGAAAATTGGTTTATTCCTTCGTCTGTTTTGGCCGATATGCGCAGGTGTGTGGTGGAACGATTGATGCTGGCCCGTAGAATTGCTTTCAGGCGTGATGTTCGTAAGGATGTCGATAAACAACGACCGGTTTTTCCTGTAAAGGAGTTGTCTTATTTGGGAAATGTAGCTAATGGTAAGGCGTCGGAGTTTTACGCACAATGTGGTGTACGGTCGGTACAACCGGCTTTTGAAGTATCGTCGCAGGGAAATGTTCCACTAATGTTTACCCGCCACTGTATCAAATATATGCAGGGCTGGTGTCCTAAGCTCGTCCGGCGAGGTGATGTTCCGAAAGAACCTTTGTTCTTGAGTTATAAGGATTCGAGGTTCAGACTGGAGTTTGATTGTCGTCTGTGTGAGATGAGAATCTATAAGGAGTAGTCTCCGGATATTGTTTTTTATTGTGTGATAATAGAATGCCTGTTTTGATAGTGTAGATAGGTTTATATTCCGACTGTTGCTTGAGAAAGAAAATGCGGATTTTCCTTTGGGCTGTGTGTGAAGACAGAATGCTTGTCAGACATGCTATATTTTTTTGTAAAACTTTTGCTGTTTCTGTGTGTGTGAATCACAAGTATTTAGTACTTTTGTAATTTGATAATGCTAAATTTGTATATATGTCTGAGAACAAGAGAATTAAGACCGCATTAGTATCGGTATATCACAAGGATGGTTTGGATGAAATTTTGAAAAAACTGCACGCTGAAGGTGTGAGCTTTGTTTCTACAGGTGGTACACAATCGTTTATCGAGTCGTTGGGGCTTCCTTGCCAGTCGGTAGAAAGTCTTACGGGCTATCCGTCAATTTTGGGCGGGCGTGTGAAGACATTGCATCCTAAAGTTTTCGGTGGTATTTTGTGCCGTCGTGAGTTAGAAGGTGATTTGGAACAGATAAAGCAATATGAGATTCCCGAAATAGATTTAGTGATTGTGGATTTGTACCCGTTTGAGGAGACTGTGGCTTCGGGTGCAGGCGAGAGTGCTATTATAGAGAAAATAGATATAGGTGGTATTTCGCTGATTCGTGCGGCTGCCAAAAATTTTAAAGACGTGATTATCGTTGCGTCTAAAGCCCAATATGGTCCGTTGATGGATTTATTACGCGAGAAGGGTGCCGAGTCATCATTGGAAGATCGTAAATGGTTTGCTAAGGAGGCTTTTGCTGTGTCTTCGGGCTATGATACGGCTATTTTCAACTATTTTGATAATGGTCAGGGCAGTGCTTTCCGGCAGGCCAAAAATAATGCTAAGATTTTACGTTATGGGGAGAATCCTCATCAGAAGGGAGTCTTTTACGGCCGTTTTGACGAAATGTTTGACCAGTTGCAAGGTAAGGAGATTTCGTACAATAATTTGCTCGATATCGATGCTGCCGTATCGTTGATTGGAGATTTCGATGAGTTGACGTTTGCCATATTGAAGCATAATAATGCATGTGGTATAGCATCGCGTCCCACTTTGATAGAGGCTTGGAAGGCAGCCTTGGCAGGTGATCCTGTTTCTGCTTTCGGCGGTGTATTGATAACGAATGGTGCTGTGGACAAGGAAACAGCTGAAGAGATAAATAAGCTTTTCTTTGAAGTAATTATTGCTCCCGATTATGATATGGGTGCTCTTGAGGTACTGACTCAGAAGAAAAACCGTATAATATTGGTACAGAAAGAGATGCCAGCTTCAAAAAGACAATTCCGTTCATTGCTCAACGGAGTGTTGATGCAGGAGCGTGATACTCATATCGAGAAACCGGAAGAGTTGCAGCAGGTGACGGAAAAGGCTGTTGCTGCTGAAGAAATAGAAGATTTGTTATTTGCAAATAAAATTGTAAAACATAGTAAGTCTAACGCTATCGTGTTGGCTAAGAACAAGCAATTGTATGCCAGTGGCGTGGGTCAGACTTCGCGAGTAGATGCTTTGAAGCAAGCTATCGAGAAAGCTAAGTCGTTCGGTTTTGACTTGAACGGGGCAGTGATGGCGTCGGATGCATTCTTCCCTTTCCCCGATTGTGTAGAGATTGCACACAAGGAAGGTATTGATACTGTGATACAGCCGGGTGGTTCGGTGAAGGATAATCTGTCTATCGATTATTGTAACGAGAACGGTGTGGCTATGGTGATGACCGGGATACGTCATTTTAAACACTAAGCGTATTGTGGAATGCCCACAATGCATAAACTAATATTGAAAAGAATATAAGATGGGACTATTTTCTTTTACACAGGAGATCGCTATCGATTTGGGTACTGCCAACACTATTATCATGCATAATGGCAAGATGGTGGTGGATGAGCCTTCGGTAGTGGCTCTTGACAAGCGTACCGACAAATTGCTGGCCGTGGGTGAGAAAGCCCGCCAAATGCATGGCAAGACGCATGAGAATATTCGTACTATACGTCCTTTGCGGGATGGCGTGATTGCCGACTTCTATGCTGCTGAGCAAATGATACGGGGCATGGTGAAAATGGTGAGTTCTAAAGGCCGTTGGTTTGCTCCGTCTCTGAGAATGGTGGTAGGCATACCGTCGGGAAGTACAGAGGTAGAGATACGTGCTGTACGTGACTCGTCGGAGCATGCAGGAGGTCGCGATGTGTATATGATTTATGAGCCTATGGCAGCAGCTATCGGTATCGGTCTTGATGTGGAAGCACCGGAAGGAAATATGATTGTGGATATTGGCGGCGGGTCTACTGAAATTGCAGTTATCTCTTTGGGAGGGATTGTCTCGAACAATTCTATTCGTATTGCAGGTGATGACCTTACAGCTGATATTCAGGAGTATATGCGCCGACAACATAATGTTAAAGTGGGTGAGCGCACAGCTGAGCTGATAAAGATAAATGTAGGTTCGGCTCTCACAGAACTGGCTGACCCTCCTGAAGATTATATTGTGCATGGGCCTAATCAGATGACCGCTCTTCCTATGGAGGTTCCGGTTTCGTATCAGGAGATTTCGCATTGTATTGAGAAGTCTATCTCTAAAATCGAGGCTGCTGTGTTGAGTGCTCTGGAACAAACGCCACCGGAGTTATATGCCGATGTGGTGCGTAATGGTATTTATCTGGCAGGTGGCGGCGCACTATTGCGTGGCTTGGATAAGCGATTGACTGATAAAATCGGTATTCCGTTCCATATTGCAGAGGATCCGTTGCATGCTGTGGCCAAGGGTACGGGTATCGCTTTGAAAAATATCGATAAGTTCTCATTCTTGATAAGGTAATTTATTTTCCCTTGATTAGCGGAAAGTTATCGTGCTCATTTTTAGGGAAGTGGAAGGTGTACTTGCATTTCCGGTTGATAGTGAGTTAGAAAAGAGGGTATATTTATAGTAAATGTTGCGAGTTGTAAGGTGTAAAATGTATATGAAAAAGGCGTTTTACACTTTATGACTCGTTGTGGTAACGATAGATATTATAAAATTGGGTTAATTATACAGGTGTAGATAGATGCGTAAACTGATTTATTTTTTGATCAGACATAGCTCTTGGCTGCTTTATATGATATATGCGGTGTTGAGTTTTGTGCTTTTGGTCAAGTATAATCCTTATCAGCAAAGTGTGTTTTTCAGTTCGGCCAATGAAGTGGCCGGACAGGTATATGCTGTAAAGGGTGGTATTACGGGATATTTCGGTTTGCGGGAAATCAATCGGGATTTGCAGAAACGTAATGGAGCATTGGAGGTGGAAGTGGCTAACTTGCGCGAACGAGTGAGAAGGCTTGAGGGGGACAGTCTACTGGAAAGACATGAGAGAGACTCGATATTTTCCAATTATAATTTTATTGTAGCGCAGGTAATAAATAACAGTGTTTCTAATTCCCATAATTATATAACATTGAACAAAGGAAGCCGGGACGGATTGCATTCGGAAATGGGTGTGGTGGATCAAAATGGTATTGTGGGTATTGTCAATGCCGTATCAGATAACTTTGCCGTGGTGATTTCCTTGTTGAATCCCAAGTTGAGGCTGAGCTGTAAAGTAAAAGGCAGCAGTTATTTCGGTTCGTTGGTTTGGGATGGGAAAGATGCCCGGTATGCTGTTTTAGAGGAGATGCCCCGGCATGTGAAGTTTGCCAAGGGGGATACGATTATAACCAGTGGCTATTCGGCTGTTTTTCCGGAGGGAATCATGGTGGGTGTGATTTCAGACTTTTCGAAACAGAGAAATGATAATTTTTATGCCTTGCGGGTACAGCTGTCGACCGATTTTAATCGATTGAATGATGTCCGGATTATAGAGTCAAAAGGGCAACGAGAGAAAAATGCATTGGAGAGGGAGGCTATGGGCAATGAATAGGATGGTGTTGACTTACATACTTTTGTTTGTTTTACTGGTATTGTTGCAAGTGACTGTACTCAATGATATATCTTTATTCGGTTATGCAACACCGTTTTTGTATATTTACTTTATTTTGAGATTGCCGTCTTTGATGTCTGCAAACTGGGTGATGTCGATAGCTTTCCTTATGGGGCTGATTGTGGATATATTCAGTAATACACCGGGTATGAATGCATTAGCGGCAACGACAATAGCTTTCATGAGGAAACCTGTGTTGGCTCTGGTATTGCCACGCAGCGACGAGGCTGTATCGATAGTGCCGTCTATTTCGTCATTGGGATTGAGCCATTTTATCGGCTACAGTTTTTTGATGGTTATATTGTTTTGTGTGTTGATATTTGTCATTGAGGCTTTTACATTCTTCAGTCCATTGACGTTGATTTTAAGATTTAGTTCCAGTGCCGTGTTTACATTTTTGCTGGTATTGGCTGCGGATTGTTTAAAACCGGGAAAGAAGTGATAAAGGATTATAATCTGGAGAAGCGTAAATTTGTAATCGGGGGTACGATATTGATTATCGGTCTTATTTATCTGGTGCGACTATTTGTATTGCAGGTACCGGATAATGATTATAAAACGTTTGCCGATAGTAATGCTTTTTTGAAAAAAATACAATATCCGTCTCGGGGGTTGATTTATGACCGTAATGGTAAATTGCTGGTATATAATCAACCGGCATATGATGTGATGATGATTATGCGGGAAGTGCAGCCGTTCGATACACTGGACTTTTGTCGTACGATAGGGATAACTCGTGACCAGTTTGACCGTCGTTTGCAGATGATGAAAGACCGTCGTCTCAATCCGGGATATTCGGCTTATACTCCTCAGACGTTTATTTCCCAATTGTCGGCCGAAGATTACGGCCGGTTACAGGAGAAATTGTATAAATTTCCCGGATTTTTTATTCAAAATCGTATGTTGAGACAGTATGCTTATCCATATGGAGCTAATGTATTGGGAAATATTCGTGAGGCCTCTCCTCGGGATATAGAGAACGACAGTTACTATATACGAGGAGACTATACGGGGGACTTAGGTGTGGAGAAGTCGTACGAAAAGTTTTTGCGTGGAGAGAAGGGCGTGGAGATATTGTTGCGTGATGCTCACGGCCGCATAAAGGGGCGTTATGAGGATGGGATTTTTGATATACCTCCACAGTCGGGAAAGAATCTGAAGTTGTCGATAGATATAGATTTACAGGAATATGGTGAACGGCTAATGGCTAATAAAATAGGTGCTATTGTTGCAATAGAACCGTCTACCGGTGAAATATTGGCATTGGTATCGAGCCCATCTTATGATCCTTCTACTTTGGTAGGACGAAGCCGGGGAAAGAATTATGCGGCATTGAACCGGAATCCGTACAAACCATTGTATGATAGGGCTATCATGGCGGCTTATCCTCCGGGTTCGACATTTAAACCTACTCAGGGACTTACTTTTTTGCAGGAGGGAGTGATAACTCCTCATACGATGTATCCCTGTTATCATGGTTTTGTATCGGGGCGTTTACGGGTAGGTTGTCATGCTCATGGCTCGCCTTTATCATTGATGCCTGCTATAAGTACATCTTGTAATGCTTATTTCTGTTATGGATTGAAGTCGATGGTAGATAGCCGTAGTAAATATAAGAGTACGGCCGAGGCCTTTGATACGTGGAAAGATTACATGGTGTCGATGGGGTACGGATACAGACTGGGCGTGGACTTGCCGAGTGAGAGCCGGGGATTTATTCCGAACAGTAATTATTATAGCAAGATTTATGGTGAGAAACGTTGGCGTGCATTGACGATTATTTCTATTGCTATCGGTCAAGGAGAGGTTCTGGCGACCCCGTTACAGATTGCCAATCTAGCGGCGACTATAGCTAATAGGGGGTATTTCTATACTCCGCATGTGGTGAAAGAGATTCAGGATACGGTATTGTCGGCTGATTACAGGACCAAGCGTTATACAAAAGTATCGTCTGATAAATATAATTATATAGTTGAGGGTATGCGTATGGCCGTATTGGGGGGAACTTGCCGTGTAGGTGCTATTCCGGGAATAGAGCTTTGCGGAAAGACCGGAACAGCGCAGAACCCTCATGGTAAGGACCATTCGGTGTTTATGGGATTTGCTCCGAAAGATAATCCGAAGATTGCTATTGCCGTTTATGTGGAAAATGCGGGTTTCGGGGCTACTTACGGGGTTCCTATCGGCAGTCTTATGGTGGAGAAGTACTTGAAGGGGGCTATTTCGCCCGAACGTCAGTATCTGGAGGAGCATATGTTGAATTCTAATACAATGATATATAGTGGTATCAAGGGAAATTAATATATGGAAGTCGATAGACTGGATTACAGTAGTCTTGTATACCATACTGGTTTTTGCCGGATGGGTCAGTATCTATGCGGCGAGCTATGATTTTGATAATGCAAGCATATTTGACTTTAATGAACGTTCGGGCAAGCAGTTATTGTGGATAGGGTTATCATTCGGTATCGGTTTTATACTGCTTATGCTTGAAGCCCGGATGTATGAGGCACTGGCTTATTTTATATATATTGTGCTGATGCTGTTATTGGTAGCGACTATATTCCTGGCTCCGGATATAAAAGGGTCGCGTTCGTGGTTGGTACTGGGACCGGTAAATTTGCAGCCGGCGGAGTTTGCCAAGTTTGCAACGGCTCTGGCATTGGCGAGACTGATAAGTTCCTATAATTTTGTATTGGTGAAACCTGCTAATTTTGTGCGGGCTTGTTCATTGATATTGCTGCCTATGCTGCTGATTATGATGCAGAAGGAGACCGGATCGGCTTTGGTATACGGGTCTTTGGCTTTTGTGCTTTATCGGGAGGGCATGTCGGGCTTCGTGTTGTTTGGCGGCTTGTGTGCGATTATTTATTTTGTAGTGGGGGTGAAGTATGCTGATGTCTTGTGGGGGATAACGTCAGTGGGTGAACTTTCGGTGCTGGTACTAATAATGCTGGTGATTATCGGAATGCTTCTGGTGAATTATCGGGACTTGATTGTGGCACGAAATATTGCGCTTTTTGTGGCTGTCGCGGGGGCAATATGTTATGTATTGTCTCTTTTGGGAGTAATATTTGACTGGGTATATGTTGCCGTGGGGGTAATTTTGGTGTCATGTCTCTATCTTGTAGTTGTATATTTGCAGATGCGTGTGAAGATAATATGGATGATTATCGGTTTTGCCGTAGCTTCCATGGTGTTTCTGTTTTCGGTAAATTATGTGTTTACGGAGATTCTCGAACCACATCAACAGATAAGGATAAAGGTAGCTTTGGGCATGGAGGAGGATTTGCGCGGGGCAGGTTATAATGTGAACCAGTCGAAGATAGCGATAGGTTCGGGAGGCTTGTGGGGTAAAGGATTTCTCAATGGTACCCAGACGAAACTGAAGTATGTGCCGGAGCAGGATACCGATTTTATTTTTTGTACAATTGGTGAGGAGGAAGGTTTTTGGGGAACGTCATTGGTCGTGATTGTATTTATTGCGCTTATCTTTCGTATTATGTATATTGCCGAGCGGCAACGAACGGCTTTTGGCCGGGTTTACGGTTATTGTGTGGCGAGTATATTGTTTTTTCATCTGGCCATCAATATAGGTATGGTTATCGGGTTGTGTCCGGTTATTGGCATTCCATTGCCATTTTTCAGCTATGGAGGTTCGTCTTTATGGGGCTTTACTATATTGCTTTTTATACTTTTGCGTATTGATGCCGGTCGGTTGGAGAGCTATTGAGATAAAGGTGTTCCGATAAGAAAATGTTGTCAGGACATTTTTGCGTTTCCTTTCGGCCTTTTTTCGTTTTCACTTGTCGATAGCCTGCTATCATCCTCATAAAAACGGGAAAACATCCTCTAAAGAAATTCACAAACTTGACCCGAGTAAAATTTAGGTTTAAGCAAGAGGTTCATTTGTTATAGGGGTAAAATTGTTTTTATTTTTCTTTTGAGAGGTGTGTAATCTTGCTTTTGACAGAATTTTTTTGTTTATTGCTTAAATAATGTCCGATTTCTTGTTTGAATTCTATTTATTTTGCATTTATCATAATTTAATCTGAATCTATTTATTATGCAAGCAAGTAGAAGTTTTAAAGTGTTTGGTTGTGCGGTAGTGCTGATGATGTCTCATTTGCAGGTGCAGTCAATAAATCCGGTAAAAGATAAAATGTATCCGGCGTTTGAGCTGGACGAGGTCTCTCTGTTGGATAGTGAATTTAAATTGAGACAGGATCATGACCTGAAATATTTGGAGACGCTTGACCCGGATATGTATCTGGCACATTTCCGCAGGAATGCCGGAATAACGACAAACAGTAAGGGGGAAGCCATAAATAATAAGAATCATTATCATGGATGGGAATACGGTGGCAGCAGTACATTCGGCCATTATTTATCGGCTATATCCATGATGTATAAGGTGACCGGTGATGTAGCGTTGTTAGAGAAAATAAATTATATCATCGATGAGTTGGACTACATCCAGCATAATCCGGTGTATTCGGACGAGAGTTTGAATAAGGGGGTATTGGTCGCTTTTGACCGGGATGACCAAGATAAAGTTAAAGAACCTAATTTTCTACGTACATTTGATGAGTTGAGAAACGGTATTGTGAATCTTACTACAAGGTCGGACGACCGGAATGCGACGGCGACGAACCCGTATTATAAGACGTTTTATTGGCTGAGCGGTGGGTTATCATGGTATACAAATCATAAGATATATGCGGGAATCCGGGATGCATACCGTTATACAGGGAATGAAAAGGCCAAGGATGTGTTTCTTTATTTTTGTGACTGGGCTTGTTGGGTGACGGAAAATCTTACAGATGAACAATTCGGTAAAATGCTCTATTCGGAGCACGGTGGTATGAACGAGATGTTGACAGAAGCATATGCAATGACGGGGGATACAAAGTATCTTACATATGCCAAGAAATTTAATGAATCGGAAACTATCTCTCCTTGTATCGATGGAAATATGACCCGTATTGCTACTGCAATATCGAATACTCATGCAAATGCCCAGATACCTCAATTTTACGGGACATTGAAGGAATATGAATATACCGGAGAAACCGATTTTCTGAATGCTTCGAAAAATTTCTTCAAGTATGTGACAGAACAGCAGTCTTTTGCAACCGGTGGAAATAGCGAATGGGAGCAATTCCGTACGGCAAATAGCATTAATGCACAGATTACACGACGTTCGGGGGAATCATGTAATACATATAATATGTTGAAAATCGCAAAGGGCTTGTTTGAATATACCGGGGACGAAATTTATGCAGACTATTGCGAAAGGGCTTTGTATAACCACATATTAGCATCTATCAATACGAATGAATTGGGAGCTTTTACGTATTTCCTTTCTCTTGAACCGGGGTATTTTAAAACTTTTTCACGACCTTATGATGCTCATTGGTGCTGTGTGGGAACCGGTATGGAGAACCACGCTAAATATGGAGAGTTTATATATTTCCATACCGATAAAGACATATATGTGAATCTGTATGTAGCTTCTGAACTTAATTGGAAAGATAAGTCTTTCAAGATGACAACAGAAACGAAATTCCCTTATTCTGAAAATATTACTTATCAGATAAAAGAAAGTGACGGTACATCGCGTGCTATTTATCTTCGTTATCCCGATTGGGCTGAAAAGGGTATGACTGTAACAGTAAATGGTCAGCCTATTGAGACATCGAACGTCCAGAGAGGTTCTTATATAAAAATTGAGAGAAACTGGGCAGTCAATGATAAGATAGAAATTGTGTTGCCTTTGACATTGTGGAAAGAGGCTGTTCCAGGATATTCGAAGCGTTTTGCTATATTTTATGGTCCGGTGCTTCTGGCTGGTAAATTAGGTACAGCCAATATGCCTGAATCGGTATTGGCGGGCGGAGAGAATGATTATACCAAAACGACGACTTATGACTATAAGGGTACATTGCCAGTTTTTACTTCGAATCTGGCTGCTGATAAATGTCTTGAATTGACAGACGCTTCTACATTGACATTCAAGTCATTGGCAACAGCTCCGCAGAATGGTATCGAGTTTGTCCCATTGTATAATATTATGAATGAGCGCTATTCTGTATATTGGACTGTTTCTACAGATATGGGGATTGCTCCAGAGAGCGGTAAAAAGTATCGTATTCGGTGGGCCGGTTCTTCGGACGATTCTCCTTTGTATATGACATTGAAAAGAACCGATAACGAAAAAAAGTATATTTCCGCAGAAGAATTGACTTCTGCGGATAGTAAAGATGTACAGGTTTGGCAAATAGAGTATCTGGATGATAGTGGAGTTTTTAAGATTGTCAATCCTCAACAGACAGATTCTTGTATGTCGGTGTATGTGTATCGTGGTGCAGCTGTAGCTCGGGATTCGTCGGTTATATATACTAAATTTAAAGCAACGGATTATCTTTATCGTTGGTCTTTGATTCAAAATAACGAGGGGTTTGCGTTGTTGAATTATAAATACCCGGAGTTTGCGATGGACCTTTTCAATTATGACCAAAGAATACATACTTACGAATCGAATAAGGGTGATAATCAGCGGTTTATTTTTGAAGAGGTTACGGATGAGACAGGTATTTATTCGGTACGGGATGATAAGAGTGTGAATGTCGTGGGCAAAAACGGGATTCTGTATGTATCTTCGATGAGTGGCATTCGTCATATAGAATTGTTTTTATTGTCGGGCCAGAAGGTTCAGGATATATCGGGAAATGACCAAACTTCACTTCAAATACCAGTGTCTGGGCAGTTTTATATTGTTCGTATAATGACAGAGCAGGGGATTGCCGTGAAAAAATGCTTGCTCAGATAACCGGGAAAGTTCTGTATCCGGTATTCGTTTTTCAGTATTTAAATTCAACCAAAATAATTATAAAAAATATACGGGATGATAAAAAGTATCATGGCGTCAGCCATTGTTATGGTCTTTTGTGTACTCAATCTGTCGGCATTAGAGGTTTCTATTACAGATAATTGGAGATATTTTACCGGTGACAGTATTCAGTATTCAGAAAATGGATACTGTGACAAGAAGTGGGATAAGATTACCTTGCCGCATACGTGGAATGCAGCTGACCTTATAGATGAAAGCCGGGGATATCGACGGGCAGTGTCGTGGTATCGGAAAACTTTACAGATACCAGAGGCTGAAAAGGGTAAAAAGTTGATTTTACGTTTTGATGGTGTGGCTATTAAAGCTGAAGTTTATCTAAATGGTGAGTTATTGAAAACTCATGTGGGGGCCTATACTGCATTTACGGTGGATATTACGGATAAATATCGTTTTGGCCTCGATAATATTTTGGCAGTAAAAGTGGATAATAGCAGTTCTTTGGCTGAAATTGTTCCTCCGGTATCGGGAGATTTTTCTTTTGGGGGAGGCATTTATCGGCGGGTATTTTTACAGACATTGAATCCTGTGCATTTTGATTTTGAACCTTATGCTTCGGAGGA
>NZ_LN877940.1:1546625-1604611 GCF_001403595.1 Gabonia massiliensis
GAACCTTATGCTTCGGAGGATTTGCTTGTACAGACGCCCAATGTGTCAGAGTCGTCGGCATCTGTCCGAATTTTGGGTACTGTTAAGAATGAGTCGATGCATACTTATAAAATAAGGGTCAGGCATATAATATATGACAAGAACAGAAATAAGGTATCTGAGAAACTGGATACTTATAAAATAAAACCTGATGCTGCTTTGTCCATAAAAAGAGATTTACCTGAAGTGACGAATCCTTGTTTGTGGTCGCCAGAGAATCCTTATTTATATACGTTGTGTTCTGTCATAGAAGATATTTCTTCGGGAAAGGTATTGCAGCAAACGGAGTCGGTATTTGGTTTTCGATGGTTTAGCGTTGATAATACCGGTTTTTACTTGAATGGTAAGAAAATAAAGTTGCGGGGTGCAGCCCGTCACCAAGATTACGCCGGTTTGGGTATTGCCATTCCTTCGGAAATAAACCGGAATGATATGGAGGCGCTCAAGGATATGGGAGCCAATTTTGTTCGTATCAGCCATTATCCTCAGGATAAGGAGATTTACAGAGCATGCGATGAATTGGGATTGATTGCTTGGTCTGAGATATCGATTGTGAATGAGGTAAAAAAGAACCGGGAGTTTGCCCGTAATTGTAAGGAGATGTTGAAGGAGATGATATATCAGAATTATAATCATCCGTCGGTGGTTATGTGGGGGGCTATGAATGAGTTGTGGGATTATCATCCTGAAGCTCTGGCTTTGGCTCATGAATTGGAACAGATAAAAAAATCCATAGATCCATATCGATTATCGTGTGTAGCTTTTCATGCTTTTATGTGGGAGAAGCCTTATAAACAGGATACGAAAGAAATGTTTCAAATTTCCGATGTAAATGGCGTGAATGTGTATGAGGCATGGTATCATGGAGATTTTTCGACCATAGTTCCTACTTTCGATAAGCTGAGAAGTTATTCGCCGGATCGTCCGATGTTTTTGTCGGAATTTGGTGCTGGAAGTGATGAACGTGTCCATTCTTATTCGCCTCAATGTTTTGATTTCAGTACTGAATATCAGCTTGCTTTTAATCGTGAGTATATAAATGAGATGGAGAAGAGAGATTATTTTATCGGTTACTCTATCTGGAATTTTATCGATTTTCAGGTTGACGGACGGGGTGATAGCAAACCTAATCTGAATCAGAAGGGAATGTTGACATCTGAACGTCGGAAAAAGGATATATATTATTACTATCAGGCTCGTTGGAGTTCTAAGCCGATGATTCATATTTCGGGAGCTGACTGGACTGAACGTATGGAGGTGTGCAATACGGAAGTGAATACTCGTCCTGTAACGGTATACAGTAATCAGGAAGAGGTAGAATTGTTCCATAACCGGAGGTCTTTGGGAAAGAAAAAGGTTTCGGCAGGAGAGGTCACGTTTGATGTACCTTTTATTTCCGGAAAAAACCAACTGGAGGCGGTTGCCGGTATTGAGAAAGATGTTTTGGATATCGATATGACGTTCGTATCTCCAGTAATGAAAGAGAATGTAAAGTTGCTTTCGGAAGGATTGTATATCAATTTGGGGCAAGAACATTGTTATTTTACTGACCCTCTGATTTCTAAAATCTGGATTCCAGATCAGCCCTACCGACAAGGCGGATGGGGGTATGTGGACGGAAAGCCTTTTGATTCATGGCCTGGAAATCCTACACATGACGGGGTTAGAAAAGGTGTAGGTGCTAACATAAAGGATACGGATTTGGAGCCTTTGTATCAGACATTTTTGTTAGGTACGGCACGTTATAGGCTGGATGTTCCCGAAGGGAAGTATGAAGTTGTATTGCATTTTACTGAACCGTTTAATGGAAATGAGCGGAAAGATGGTAAGCGTAGTGGAACAGATGGAAATGGAGACAGGGTTTTCGATGTTTCGGTGAATGGAACAGTGTGTATCTCGAACTTGAATCTGGCTCGGGAATATGGAGAACAGAGGGCTGTTTCCAAAACGATAATAGTGGATACGAATAATGGACTGGAAGTAGAGCTTGTTCCTGTGAAAGGAAAGCCTGTAATCAGTGGATTGAGTATAAAAAAATTGCTTTAGAATGATATAATTGGAGCATATTGCAGTTTTGAGAAAATTGTATCTTTTTATGACAGAATAGTTTTATAGATAGAAAATGAAGAAGATTATTTTTGTCTTTGTAATTTTCGTTGAATCAGGTAATAATACAATATCTATCTAATATGTTTGAAAAATTGAAATATTTGGCTGGGACGATAATGGGGACATTTTTTTGTGTGTCTTTTATGTCTTCGTGTTCAAATCAGTCGTCCCATGTAGTAGCTGAGGTAGTAGAGAGGCCTAATGTGTCGGCAGTGAATGTGAGCTATGCCGGAAATAAGGCCCCTTTACAACCTCAAAATTTTATGAAATTGCCTGTCGGCCAGGTACAGCCGACGGGGTGGTTGAAAAAATATCTTCTTTTGCAAAGGGATGGCCTTACCGGGAAGTTGGGTGAAATCAGTGCTTGGTTGGAGAAAGATAATAATGCCTGGCTGATGTCGGGAGGAGACCATGGCTGGGAAGAAGTTCCGTATTGGCTGAAGGGGTATGGCGATTTGGCTTATATATTGGGTGATACAGCAATGATATCTGAAGCGAAGGTTTGGATTGAAGGGGCTATACGTAGTCAGCAACCAAACGGATATTTCGGCCCGGTAAATGAAAAGGACGGGAAAAAAGAATTGTGGGCCAATATGATTATGCTTTGGTGCTTACAATCTTATTATGAATATTCACAAGATTCCCGAGTAATAGACTTGATGACTAATTATTTTAAATGGCAAATGACTGTTCCTGACGAGCAATTCTTGAAAGATTATTGGGAGAATAGCCGGGGAGGAGATAATTTGTTGAGTGTATATTGGTTATATAATAAGACGGGAGATAAGTTCTTGCTTGATTTGGCTAAAAAAATACACCGTAATACAGCAGACTGGACTAACGATTCTTCGTTACCGAATTGGCATAATGTGAATATTGCCCAATGTTTCAGAGAACCGGCGACTTATTATATGCTTTCGGGCGACTCTGCCGATTTGGCTGCCACTTATAATGTGCATAATCTGGTGCGTCGTATTTTCGGACAAGTACCGGGTGGAATGTTCGGTGCTGATGAGAACGCCCGTATGGGGTACATAGACCCACGTCAGGGAACAGAGACTTGCGGATTTGTAGAGCAAATGGCTTCTGATGAGCTGTTATTATGTATGACCGGAGACCCTATGTGGGCAGAGCATTGCGAGGAAGTAGCTTTTAATTCTTATCCGGCAGCAGTGATGCCGGATTTTAAAGCGTTGCGTTATATTACTTGCCCTAATCAAGTAGTCAGTGACTCGAAAGACCATAAGCCCGGTATTGATAACGGGGGGCCATTTTTGGCCATGAATCCGTTCAGCAGCCGTTGTTGTCAGCATAACCATGCTCAGGGATGGCCTTATTATATAGAACATCTTGTCTTGGCAACTCCCGATAATGGAGTTGCAACGGCTATCTATGGACCATGTTATGCAACGATAAAGGTGGGAGAAAAGGGTGTGCCTGTAAAAATTACGGAAGAGACAATATATCCGTTTGAGGAAACGATACGTTTGAAAATGGAGATGCCGGAGTCGGTGAAATTCCCACTTTATCTCCGTATTCCTTCCTGGTGTGAAAATGCTGAGGTAAAAGTAAATGGCCGCAATGCTGGGGTAAAGGCTAAGAGAGGCAAATATGTCCGCTTGTCAGGGAAATGGAATAACGGAGATGAAGTTACACTTCATTTCCCGATGAAGATAGAAACTGTGTCTTGGCCGACAAATAAAGAGAGTGTAAGTGTGAATTACGGCCCGTTGACCTTTTCGCTGTTGATAAAAGAAGATTACAAGAAAGTGAAGAGTAATGAGAATGCCATTTGGGACTCGAAATGGCAAAAAGATGCGGATGTAGATGCATGGCCTACTTATGAAATATATCCGGGAAGTCCGTGGAATTATGCGTTGTGTGCATCGTCTGATGATTTGAGACAAATGGTTGTCGAAAAGAGGGAATGGCCTTCTGATGATTTTCCGTTTTCTGCGAATTCTGTTCCAATTATAATTAAAGCAAAGGGGTGCAGAGTGCCTTCATGGAAAATAGATAAATATGGGTTATGTGGAGTATTGCCCGATGAAAATTGCAAGCAAAGCGATTCCATAGAGGATATAACGTTGGTACCTATGGGGGCTGCACGATTGAGAATTTCTGCTTTCCCGGTAGCTCATCAAAAATAAAATCGATTCAGAAGTTAGAAGTAAATGTGAGGAAGAGGATGTGCCAGAGTGTCCTCTTTCTTTAGTGTAAATCTCTATAAAATAAAAGTTTATCATGAAAAAGACAGTAACATTATGCTTTTTCTTTATAGTATTGTTTTTCAGCGGACATTTTGATGTATCGGCTGCACTGAATCCTATTAATCCTGTACTACCCGGTGATCGTCCTGACCCGTCGGTAATAAAAATCGGGGATGAGTATTGGGCTATAGTTACGTCGAATGAGTGGAGTCCCTTATTTCCGATTTTTAAATCGAAGGACTTGAATAACTGGGAATTGGTAAGTTATGTATTTCCCAAAGGGGCACCTAAGTGGGCATTGAATAATTTTTGGGCTCCGGAGTTGTCTTATGATGAGACTCAGAACAAGGTGTATGTATATTATACTGCCCGGGACAAATCGTCGAATCGATTGTCGTGTGCCGTAGCTGTGGCAAGTTCTCCGGAAGGTCCTTATAAGGATTTGGGTCCGTTGGTTGCACAAGAACTGGGTTCGATAGATGCGTTTGCGGTACGTGATGAAAACGGGAAGCTGTATTTGTTGTGGAAAGAAGACGGAAACAGTATGGGGCGTCCGACAACCATCTGGGCTCAGGAAATGACGGAAGACCGCAAAAAGCTGGTCGGAGAAATGCATGCTTTGATTGTGAACGATACTCCTTGGGAAGAAGGATTGGTAGAGGGAGTATGTGTGTTCCGAAAAGACGGGTATTTTTATGCTATATATTCTGCTGCGGGCTGTTGTGATAAAAATTGTAATTATAAGACGGGAGTGGCACGGTCCAAAACCTTGTTGGGCAAGTGGGAAAAATATCAGAAAAATCCGATATTGGTTGATAATGCCGACTGGAAATGTCCCGGGCATGGTACGGTTGTAGAAAATGGAGGCGACCTGTATTATCTTTATCACGCTTATAACCGGAATGGCTCGGTATATGTAGGCCGTGAGGGTGTACTTGAGAAAATATACTGGACGGCTGACGGGTGGCCTTATTTCAAAAATGATGCATCTTATAATCGTAAAAACGAGTCGCTCGACTTTACCGATACTTTTACAGGTAAAACGTTAAATCCGTTGTGGCAATGGAGAGTGACACAGAAGATAAAGTTTTCTACGGGGGAGAAAGGATTGTGTCTGTATGCTTCGCATGAGAATAAAGATTTGGGGAGCTTGTTGGTGCAGCCTATAAAGGCTTTGAATTTTACATTGGAGGCAACAGTAGGATTACAAAAGGAACCGGCTGCAGCCGGTATCGCGATTATCGGTGGTGCGAATAATGGCTTTGGTGCACCATTGGCCGGTATAGGTATTTCTGCAACGAAAGAGAAAATAAATGTTTGGAAAACGATAAACGGCGAGACAACGGTTTTGTCGGAAGTAGAGAATCTGAATGGAGAGCAGTCGGATATACGGATGATGGTATCGGATGGTTATAAGCTTGTTTTTTCTTATAAATCGAGTGACGGAAAGTGGATAAAAGCCGGTAATGAAATCGATGCATCTCCCTATGTTCCTTGGGGAATGGGTTTCCGTATCGGTTTAGTTGCAAAGGGGGATAGGAAATGTCCGGTTTACTTTAAAAAGGTATCATTGAAAAACGGCACTGTAAAGCGTCTGGAAGATTATACGTATCAGGATGTGCCTTTTACCAATGTACATTTTACTGATAAATTTTGGGCGGGACGTATCGAGACCGTAAGAAATGTAACTGTGCCTTTTGCTTTTGACAAATGTGAGGAAACCGGCCGTATAGATAATTTTGCTATTGCCGGGAAACTGAAAGAGGGACGTTTTAATTCTCCGTATCCGTTTGACGATTCGGATGTGTATAAGATTATGGAAGGAGCGGCTTATCTGTTGGCTGTGGAGAAAGATCCCGAATTGGATGCTTATATGGATAGCCTGATTTACTTGATAGGGAAAGCTCAAGAGCCGGACGGTTATCTGTATACTAACCGTACGATTAGTAATCCGTTGCATCCTTGGGCTGCGAAACACCGTTGGGAGAATGAGCGTGATAACAGTCATGAGTTGTATAATGTGGGTCATATGTATGAGGCTGCTGTAGCTCATTATAAAGCTACGGGAAAACGTACGTTTCTTGATATTGCCATTAAAAATGCTAATTTGTTGTGTGAAACTTTTGGTCCGGAACCAGGGAAAATAACTGTGGCTCCCGGACATCAGGAGGTGGAACTGGCTTTGGTCAAACTGTACAGAGCTACAGGGGATACACGCTATCTGAATCTGTCTAAATTTTTTCTGGATGCCAGAGGCAAATATGAAGGATATGACAGGAACAGTAAGGACCAGTTTCGTTGCGGAGCTTATTGGCAGGACCATCTGCCGGTCACTCAGCAAGACGAAGCGGTAGGACATGCTGTACGGGCCGGTTATATGTATGCAGCTATGACGGATATTGCGGCCTTGAAGGATGATAGTGATTATTTGAAGGCGGTGGATAAGTTGTGGAATAATGTTGTAGGCAAGAAATTGTATATTACAGGCGGGGGAGGTGCTACACGTCATGGAGAGGCGTTCGGTCGGGATTATGAATTACCGAACAGTACTGCGTATTGCGAAACTTGTGCTGCTATAGCCAATTGTATGTGGAATTTGCGTATGTTTATGTTGCATGGAGATTCGAAGTATATAGATATTCTGGAACGTTCGTTGTATAATGGTGTGTTGAGCGGACTGGAGTTGGATGGCTCTAAGTTTTTCTATCCTAATGTGTTGTCTTGCGATAAAGGAGGTTCGTTGCGGAGCCCGTGGTTCGATTGTTCTTGCTGTCCGTCCAATTTGGCACGTTTTATACCGTCGGTTCCGGGATATGTGTATTCAGTTTCGGACAAAGGCATGTATGTAAATCTGTATGGGGCGAATACTGCTGATGTTGTCTTGAAGACCGGTACGCATCTAAGGGTAGCGCAGTCTACCGAATATCCTTGGGATGGTAAGATAAAACTGGCTGTTGAGCCTGACAAGATAGAGGCATTTGATCTTATGCTCCGTATTCCGGGTTGGGTTCGCGATATGCCTGTAGGTTCGGATTTATATGCTTATACCGATAAGAATATTTCTGTAATTGATATATATGTCAACGGAGAGAAGGTTGATTATGACATGCAGAAAGGATATGCTGTATTATCACGCATCTGGCAAAAAGGCGATATTGTAGAGTTTGCTTTGCCGATGGATGTTCATAAAGTTTTGGCAAATGAGCAGGTCGAAGCGGACAGGGGCTATCTGTCTATAGAAAGAGGGCCTATTGTATATTGTGCGGAATTTGCCGATAATAAGGGTGAGGTTATGAATTTCCTTATGAATGAAAATCAAAAATTCGATGTACAACCGGCTTCCGAAAT
Source organism: Gabonia massiliensis (assembly GCF_001403595.1). Classification (NCBI taxonomy): domain Bacteria; kingdom Pseudomonadati; phylum Bacteroidota; class Bacteroidia; order Bacteroidales; family Porphyromonadaceae; genus Gabonia; species Gabonia massiliensis. The sequence continues at coordinate 1,554,332 of NZ_LN877940.1, forward strand.
GTTTGATGGTGTCGTATTGCTGAAGGATACAGATGCCCGACGGATTGTTTCGGAAAATAACTATACGACTATAAAGGAAAAAGAGGATACATTGACGCTGATTCCTTATTATGCTCGTTCACACCGGGGGACAGGAGAAATGACAGTATGGTTCCCGTATGAAGAGAATATTATTCGTCGTCAGTTGATAGATCAGGGACGTATCGTGGATAAAGTAATCATCGGTAATGAAGTTTCGGAGAAAAAACATCAATTGAAGGGCGAAAATACTCATTCGGGAGGTGGAGCTGACTCTTGGCGCGATGCTTCGAATGGAGGTTGGTTTTCTTATGTTGTGAAAGTAGACGGGACGTCTCCTATGGAGTTGGTACTGACTTATAACAGTACAGATGGAGGTAACCGGGAATTCGATATACTGGTAGATAATCGGAAGATTGCAGACCAAAAACTTCGTGCTGAGACTTATAGTGCATTGATAGAAAAGGTATATCCGATACCGAATCATTTAACTCGGGGTAAGAAAAAAGTGGTTGTTAAATTAAAAGCTCTTCCGGGTATGACTGCTGGCGGTATATTCGGTCTGCGAGTGCAGAAAACTCTTAAATGAAAAATATGAAGAGTAAAAAGTTGATTATAGTGTGTGCTTTTTTAGTTGGTGTTTCCGGATTTTCCCTGGCTCGGCCGGGGAAATCCGGAAATATTGTGCATCCGGGAAAGCATGAAATGTATTTCGGTGATACGACTCGAGTGGGGAGACCTTTTTCCAAAGACCCTCATGTCCTGTTTTTTCAAGGTCGTTATTTAATGTATTATTCCATTCCGCCTCGAGAGAATGCTTCAGGTATGCAAGGGTGGGGTATCGGTATAGCGGAAAGTAAAAATTTGAGAGAGTGGAAACGGATAGGAGAGATAGAGCCGGAGGAAACGTATGAAGCTCGGGGATTTTGTGCTCCCGGTGGACTGGTAAGGAACGATACGATACATCTTTTTTATCAAAGTTATGGCAATGGGAATTGCGATGCTATTTGTCATGCTTGGTCGGTAGACGGGATAAACTTTACGCGTGATAGTTCCAATCCTATATTTGCCCCTTCAGGTGATTGGAATTGCGGGCGAGCTATAGATGCGGAGGTGGTCTTTTGCAATGATAAGTATTACCTTTATTATGCTACGCGTACCCCTGATTTCAGTACACAGATTATTGGAGTGGCCACGGCTCCGGCAGGGGCATCTTTTGCTCGTAATTGCTGGACGGAGGCTGCAGATAAGCCTGTTTTGGTACCGGAATATCCTTGGGAGGGAAAATGTGTTGAAGCTCCTTCTGTGGTGCAATTCGGAGAGTGGATGTATATGTTTTATGCCGGGGCATATAATAATAACCCTCAGCAAATCGGTGTTGCCAAAAGTAAAGACGGTATCCATTGGGAGAAGATGAGTAATAAACCTTTTTTGAGCCATGGAGACCGGGATACATGGAATTATTGCGAATCGGGGCATCCGCATATTTTCAGGGCTCCGGGAGGCAAGACCTTTCTGTTTTTTCAGGGAAATGATGATTATGGAAAGAGTTGGCTGTTGTCGAATAAAAGAGTTTGGTGGCATGAAGGAATTCCCAGTCTGAGAAAATAAGATTTTATTTATTGTTAATCATTAATTAAGATTTGTTAATTGTATTTTGTACATTTATTTTTTTATATTTGTCAAAATAACCAGTGTATCATGAGAAAGGTATTATTATCGGCTGTTATAGCCACATTTACTATCCCTATGTTTGCTCAGTGGAAACCGGCAGGGGACCGGATAAAGACAGATTGGGCTGAAAAAATAGATGTCAATAATGTGTTACCCGAGTATCCTCGTCCTATTATGGAAAGGAGTGAGTGGCAGAATCTGAATGGTCTTTGGAACTATTCGATAGTCACCGCCAATCAACAGAAGCCGCAGCAGTTTGACGGTAAAATATTGGTTCCTTTTGCTGTTGAGTCGAGTTTATCGGGAGTAGGAAAGAGTGTAGGTGCTGAAAATGAAATCTGGTATGAACGGGAGTTTACCGTACCTTCTTCCTGGAAAAATAAAAATATTATCTTGCATTTCGGTGCTGTAGACTGGAAGACCGATGTCTGGGTAAATGATGTGAAGGTGGGTTCTCATACGGGAGGTTTCACTCCGTTTAGTTTTGATATAACTCCGGCTTTGCAGAAGGGGAATAACACGTTGACGGTGAAGGTATGGGACCCTACGGATAAGGGATACCAGCCACGAGGCAAACAGGTAAATAATCCGGGGGGAATATGGTATACTCCGGTAAGTGGAATATGGCAGACTGTATGGTTGGAACCGGTTGCGGAGAAGTATATCCAGTTGATAAAAACTACTCCGGATATAGACCGCAATATGTTGACTTTGTCAGTTGCGGCAAAGAATCTTTCGGATGCAGACCGTATTGAGGTTGTGGTATCGGAGGATGGTAAACAAGTGGCTAAGGGGGTATCTATAAACGGATTGCCGGTAGAGATATTCATGCCTAAAGACGTGAAATTGTGGTCGCCGGATTCTCCTTTCTTATATGACATGCAAGTATCACTGATTTCGAATGGTAAGGCTGTAGATAAAGTGAAGAGTTATGCGGCTATGCGTAAGTATTCGACTCATCGGGATTCTAACGGCATAGTCCGTTTGCAATTGAATAATAAGGATTTATTCCAATTCGGACCGTTAGACCAAGGTTGGTGGCCTGATGGCTTATATACGGCACCTACGGACGAAGCTTTGGTATATGATATCCAGAAAACGAAGGACTTCGGGTTCAATATGATAAGAAAACATATCAAAGTGGAACCTGCCCGTTGGTATACGTGGTGTGATAAGTTGGGTATTATCGTATGGCAGGATATGCCGAGTGGGGACAGGAATCCTGAATGGCAAAACCGCCAATATTTCACCGGAACGGAGGTGAAACGTTCTGCCGAGTCGGAAGCCAATTATAAAAAAGAGTGGAAAGAAATTATCGATTGCCTTTATTCATATCCTTGTATAGGGACTTGGGTTCCGTTCAATGAAGCGTGGGGACAGTTTAAAACTCCTGAGATAGCAGAATGGACCAAGGCTTATGACCCAACTCGTTTGGTAAACCCGGCGAGTGGAGGAAATCACTATACTTGCGGGGATATACTCGACCTGCATAATTATCCCGGACCTGAAATGTATCTTTATGATGCACAACGTGCTAATGTATTGGGTGAATACGGAGGGATAGGAATGGTTGTCAAAGGCCATATCTGGGAACCTGATCGCAATTGGGGGTATGTACAGTTTAACAGTTCTGATGAGGTGTTGAAGGAATATGCAAAATTTGCCGAACAGTTGAAGCAATTGATTAAAAACGGATTCTCGGCTGCAGTATATACCCAGACGACGGATGTCGAAGTCGAAGTAAATGGCCTGATGACTTATGATCGTAAGGTGATTAAGGTAGATGAGCAGAAGCTGAAGAAAATAAATGACAGTATTTGTCGTTCTTTAGATAAGTAAGGAAGAGATAGAGTGTAAAACTTTAAAATAGAAACCAATGAAAAATTTAATGTGGGTAGTGGGCCTGGCTTTGTTATGTGCCTGCTCAGGTGGTAAGAATACCACAGAATCACTGACAGCTTCCGGTCTGAAAGAAAGCGATTTCCAAACGGAGGTAGAGGGTAAGAAGACCGATTTGTTTGTTCTTAAAAATAAGAACAATATGGAAGTTTGTATTACTAATTTCGGAGGCCGTATCGTATCTGTTATGGTCCCGGATAAGGACGGTAACATGAGAGATGTGGTGCTGGGTTTTGATTCGATACAGGATTATATAAAATATCCAAGCGATTTCGGTGCTACTATAGGTCGTTATGCCAATCGTATCAATCAAGGTAAATTTACTCTTGATGGTGTTGAGTATCAATTGCCTCAGAATAATTACGGACATTGTTTGCATGGCGGACCTAAGGGTTTTCAGTACCAGATATTCGATGCCCAAAAATTGAATGACCAGGAATTGCAGTTGACTTATGTTTCTAAGGATGGGGAAGAAGGTTTTCCGGGAAATTTGACATGTAATGTGAAATTTACATTGACCGATGATAATGCTATCGATATACAGTATGAGGCTACGACCGATAAGCCGACGGTTGTAAATATGACTAATCATTCGTACTTTAATCTCGACGGTGACCCGACAGGGGATAATTCGGATTATTTGTTGACAATAGATGCTGATTCTTATACTCCGGTTGACAGTACTTTTATGACGACAGGAGAAATATTGCCCGTAGAGGGTACTGATATGGACTTCCGTACTCCTACTGCTATCGGTGAACGTATCAACGATACTGCTTTTGTGCAGATAAAAAATGGTAAAGGATATGATCATAACTGGGTATTGAATACCAAGGGTGATATTTCGAAAAAGGCTGCGTCATTGAAGTCTCCGAAGACGGGGATTGTACTTGATGTATATACTAATGAACCCGGTGTTCAGGTTTATTGTGGTAATTTCCTGGATGGGACATTGACCGGAAAGAAAGGTATCGTGTACAATCAAAGGGCTTCGGTATGTCTTGAGACTCAGAAATACCCGGATACGCCTAATAAGGCTGACTGGCCTACTGCTGTGTTGAGACCGGGTGAGACTTATAAGAGTCAGTGTATCTTTAAGTTCTCCGTCGATAAATAAAGATAGTTACCGCATAGCAAGTTTTAAGATATGATAATCCCCGGTGTCTTTATAATAGGTGCCGGGGGTTATTGTCTATGTGCGGTTTATTTTCTTGATTGTTTTTTCGGGGACAGCAGATAAAGGGAGAGGTGTATATCATACGTCCTTCATATCTCTTTTTAGAGAAGGTAATATTACTTTTTCGGGTGTAAAATTTAGATAAGAAAATAAGAAAAATTTATTGCAATATAAAAAATAAACTGTAATTTTGTGTCGTCTTTAAGGCAAGATATTATTTATGGCGGTTTAGTGTAGTGGCCTAGCACGCATCTCTCTCACGGATGAGACTCGGGTTCGATTCCCGAATCCGCTACTGTATAGCACTCATAGTATGTTATTATGGGTGTTTTTTATTTTTTTAGATACGGCTCTACTCTGAAGAGTGATAATTGTGTATAAAATAGTATATTACTTTAATTTGTGTAATATAGTATGTTATTTTGTATTTTACTAAATTTGTTATAGTGGGAGTTGCCTCGTTACAACGTTATTTATCTGTACTTGGTGACAAGTAGGGTGTTGTGGCTGAGGCAGATTTCCATGATTGGGATACCTCGGCCTTTGTTATACCAGTTTCTGAATTATTGGGAAGGTTCATAGGGGAACAGATATGTTGCTCCAGTTTATTTTGTTTCCGAGAAAGAAAAATATGCTAACAGGAAAAAAAGAATAAGTATCAAAATAAACACGATTATACCCATTCTTCTATTCAACTTGTCATATTGCGAATTTTTGTATTTATTGTTATTTTTCTTTTTCTTTTTTGTGCATTTCATATGTAATATATACCTGTTGAGACGATAAGGATAATCCGAAGAATAGAAAAATTCTATATCCAAAAACCGTCTATTATTTATAAAAAATATTGTTTTATTTTACTATTTTCGGACAAATATAAACAAATTATTTTTAATTATATCAGGTATATATATCTAAAAAAATAAATATAAATATGGTATATTATTGTAAACTATCAGTATAATATTTAATTTATCTATATTTATTTATATATTTAATGGAAATTATTTGAGTAATGTATCTTCTATCAATTTTTTCAATTCTTTTTTTCCCATAACACCTAAAGTCATTGTTTCTTTTCCTTTTACCGGACAGAGTAGTAATGTGGGAATCTTTTCTATGTCGAAAGCTGTTTCCAGTGCCTCTTCTTCGTCTACGTTTATTCGATAGAAATCTACTTTGTCGCTGTATTCTTCGGATACTTCTTCCAAGATAGGATATAGAGCTTTGCAGTAGCCGCACCAGGGAGCATGAAATGTCACTATACAGGGTTTATGCCCTATGTATTTCCAATTATCGGGATATATTTTATAATTTCCTACTTTTGTTACAAATTCAGATGTATTTAAATCGGTAATGTTCATATTTGTAATTTTAAAAATTTGTTTAATTAATTTCTATAGAAGCATTTATAGTTCTTTGTTTTGGACAAGATTCCAATCCGGTTTTTGAATGTTCTATATAAATATAACAGTTTTGTGTTTGCTTTTCTTTTTTTGTTATTTATTTTAAACATTTTTAGAGTCTACATTTTCCAATAAGAAAATATCATCCAGTTATTTTTGCGTTTTCTTTTGGCCTTTTTCCGGTTTTCACTCATCAGATAGTTATTATCCCCCTTTTAGAAACAGAAAAATATCCTCGAAAGAAAAACTCTCACTCCTGACCCGAGCAAAATTCGGGTAGATTCTTAATAAATACTTGATTCTTTATTTGTTTATTTTTATCCCGTTTAGGAGCCAGGTTGTAGGGCATGGTATAAACTGTAATTTGGGTAATATAAGCTGTAATTTATCTACTATTTATTTGAGAAAAATTGTTGATATTTGCATGTATCAATAACGATATAATTGCAGAAGTGATATATTGAGATTTACTAACTATAAAAATAATGTGTAATATGAATAGTTTTGTATATGATATTCCGGTCAAGGTTTATTTTGGAGAGAATCAATTGTGCCATTTGGGTGCAGAGTTGAGCAGATACGGGAAACGAGTGTTGCTGACTTATGGTGGTGGTTCTATAAAAAAGATTGGGCTTTATGATGCGGTTATGGATGAAGTGAAGAAGGCAGGCTTGGAGGTGTTTGAGTTGTCCGGTATAGAACCGAATCCCCGTATTGATAGTGTAAGACAGGGTGCCCAGATTTGTAAGGACGAGAAGATAGATGTTTTATTGGCAGTCGGTGGGGGTTCGACGATAGATGCTACGAAATGGATGGCTGCCGGTGCCTGCGTGGACTTTGATCCGTGGGAGTTTTTCAGTCGCTGGGCTCCGGTAGAGAAGGCGTTACCGATTGTTACGGTTTTGACCTTGTCGGCAACGGGATCTGAAATGGATGCAGGCGGTGTTATCAGTAATCCGGAGACTAAGGACAAGATAGGACGTATGGCCAGTCCATTGCTTCCCAAAGTTTCTTTTCTCGATCCGTCAAACACGTATACGGTAAGTCCCTATCAGACGGCTTGCGGGGCTGCTGATATGATGTCGCATATTATGGAGGTTTATTTCAATATGAGCCAGGACCTTTTTATGCTGGATTGTTTTATGGAGGGAATGATGAGAACTATTATCCGATACACACCGATAGCTATGAAGGACCCGACGAATTATGAGGCTCGTGCCAATCTGATGTGGACTTCTTCATGGGCAATTAACGGGTTTGTCAATGGTGGTAAACAGCAGGCGTGGAGTTGCCATCCTATGGAGCATGAGTTGTCGGCTATCTATGATATTACACATGGTCTGGGACTTGCCATTCTTACTCCGCGTTGGTTGGAGTATTGTTTGGATGAGACAACGGTTTCGAAATATGTGCAGTTTGGAGTGAATGTCTTCGGTATCGATGCTAATCAGGAGCCTATGGCTATAGCCAAGCAAAGTATTGAAAAGTTGTCGGAATTCTTGTTCGATGTATTGGGGTTGAAGCGGACATTTACCGAGGTGGGTATCCGGGTCGAAGATTTTCCTGTAATGGCAAGAAAAGCTTGTGGTGGAGATGTATTACAGGGCTTTAAGCCTCTTGCGCAAAGTGATATCGAGGAGATTTTCAAGATGTGTTTGTAATAAGTGATTAAAAATAGAAAAAGCGGGCTCTTACGTAGATATATAAGTTACTGTATAAAAATCCCTCTGTTTTTACCTTGTATTTTAATGAATTAGGGTAAAACAGGGGGATGTTCTCTTTAGTGCTTCAGCCGATAAGATTCTAAACTTTCAGCTTCCATTTTGAAGCAACTTCATTATTTATGTATTGTTTTAATTTCATTTCAACGAACGCGGCGGCTCGGCATACTTCTTCAAACAAGTTTGAACCTTTGCTCTCGCTTTGCGGTTTGTTTTAAAATTTCTTATTCAAGGCATTCGTCGAGGTCTCGCGTCAATTGTTCTTTGTCCAGATGCTGACCGATAAAAACGATTTTTTGCATACGGTCGCCGTATTTTTCGTCCCAGTCGCGAAACAATCCCGGTTCTTGGCTCAGAAGTTGGATAAGATCTTCTTCAGAAGCTGTGGCATACCAAAGTCCTGCTTCGGTCAATTTTTTTTGTATTCCGGCTTGCTCGAAAAGAAATGACATATCCCGGTTGTGGCTGAAGTAACAAACTCCTTTAGCCCGGATGATGTTGCGTGGCCATTTTGTGGCAATGAAACGGTCGAACTTGTGTATATCGAATGCCGGGCGGCGGTAATAGACAAAAGTCCCGATACCATATTCTTCTACTTCACCACCTTCGGGGTGATGATGGTGATGATGATGGTGCTCGTGCTCGTGCTCTTCTTGTTCATGTTCGTGTTTATGTTCATGATGGTGGTGCTCATGAGCTTTGGTTTCCTTTTCTTCCTCTTCGGTAGCTTGACGCTCTATTTCTCGAATCCATCCTGCTGAAGTTGCTACGCGTTCAAAATTGAACATTTCCGTATGTATAATTTTATCGAGGTCAACATTGGCATAATCGCATTCGATAATTTCGGCTCCGGGTTGTAGTGTATGGATAATTTGTTTGATGCGTTCCAATTCTTCAGGTTGCACTTCGGAGGCTTTGTTCAACAGGATAATGTTACAAAATTCGATTTGCTGTATGATGAGATTCTCGATGTCTTCTTCGTCAATATTCTTACGGGTCAGTTCTTTGCCACAGGCGAATTCGCTTTGCAACCGAAGAGCATCTACCACAGTAACGATACAGTCTAAACGGCAGGTACCGAATTGGGTGTATTCTTTTCCCATACGGGGGATGGAACAGATGGTTTGTGCTATGGGTGCCGGTTCGCAAATACCGCTGGCTTCAATAACGATATAGTCGAAACGGTTCATTTTCAGGATGTCATTGATTTGTTCTATCAAGTCCATCTTCAGGGTACAGCAGATACAGCCGTTTTGGAGAGCCACAAGGCTGTCGTCTTTTTTGCCAACGATGCCGCCTTTCTGTATGAGGTCGGCATCGATATTGACTTCTCCTATATCGTTGACTATAACGGCGAATTTGATACCGCGTTCGTTGGAAAGGATATGGTTGACCAGAGTTGTTTTCCCACTGCCCAGATAACCGGTCAGGAGCAATACAGGTACTTCTTTTGTTTTCATAATTGTATGTGATTTTGTTCTGTAATTATTTCACAGTGTCATTTCGAGTCTCTATGTATGTAAAGAGTACATAGAGATTTGGAATGAGGATAAATCTGTAGAATGCAAAAATAAATAATATCGCTGGAATAATCGAACAAAACCAGCAGATTAACGCAATGGAATTTGAGATTTAAGCAGTTAGGAGAAAATCATGAAAGTTGGGCAGAGGGCTGAAAAGCGTTTCAAAGCGGATTACGGCAAAAGAACAAATTCTTAATCGTTACCCGTTGAAAGTATAGATTTAACAGTCTCCGTTTTATTTACGCCGTTCTGCATTGATTCGCTTGTCGAGGTTTAACTCGCTGATTTATAATTTTGCACTCAAAAAAGGATGAGTATGACAAAGAGCGTATTTCGCGTGCTGTTTTATGCGAACGGCAGCAAGGAGAAGAGCGGAATTGTCCCCATTATGGGACGGGTTACAATCAATGGTACGGTGGCGCAGTTCAATTGCAAGCGGAGCATCGCAAAGGAGCTTTGGGACGCAAAGAGCAACTGTGTCAAGGGCAAGAGCCGAGAAGCAAGGGAAACGAACCTTACGCCTGACGATATCGAGGTACAAATCATCAAGCACTACCAACGCATATCCGACCGTGAGGCGTATGTCACGGTGGAAATGATGTGTAACGCTTATCAAGGGCACCGCTTAAAAAGGGTAAGGGTTTGGGATTATAAACAATGTCAACAGGAGGATAGCAAGTTTGTGTTTTCAGCAGACCAAAATCGCTTGCTATCCTTCTGTTGGTTATCTCATCAATTAAAAGGAACTATCTTTACTGGATTCATGTGTTCTGTTATTATACGCAGCAAGTCTTCAGCTTTTAACCATATAGTGGCAGTATTCTCATTTGGATGTACACCGATGATGGATGGTGGAATCAAGAAATCCTTATCAAGGAAAAAATGCGTCTTGTGTTCCTTGTCATTCAGTATGCCCAAAGGTGTGACAGATCCAGGTGTAAGTCCTAAAACTTTTTTCAAATCTTTCTTTTTTGCCAAACTTAATGGACGTGTGCCGTATGTGTGTCTAAATGCCTTTAAATCCACTCGCTTGTCACCTTTTATCGTTATTAGATAATAATTGCATTTCTTGTCATCGCATACAAATAGATTTTTAGCAATGGATTCAGGATAAGGAAACGATATATTAGAGAGTTCAGCCATATTGTAAACAGCTTTGTGTTCTGTCACTTCATAACAGATATTGTATGAATTGAGTAAATCATATATGTCGTTCTTGGAAATCCTACTGTTATTTTCTAACAGCGAAAGCAGTACATCCACAGGTCTTTTGAAGATATAATCTGCCGGTATTTCTTGAGTTTCCGCATTTCCCCATGCGGCAAATCCGAAATCCACCCTTGCGTTTTGTGCACACAGGCTGTCGTAAATGGTATCTCCTATATAAATAACATCCTCGGCATTCATGTCGGATGCATTAAGATATGTCAGCAAAGGGTCTGGGAAAGGTTTTGGGCGAGCGGCATTTTCTACGCATATTACAGTGCCAAAATAATCAGATAATTCAAAAGGGACAGCGAAATCAGCCATGTATTCATTTCGGGTCTTGGACGTAACTATGCCCAATCCATAGCCATTCATTTTCAAGTTGTCCAATAATTGCGGGATGTTGTCAAAAAGTCGGATACGGGATTTATATTTCAGCAGATGTTCATTCCATCTGACATTGGCACGTTCAGTGTCCGTTATGCCTAATTTGCGCAAGGTTACGCTTCCCGGTATCCCAAGTGCAAATTTTAGTTCACACGTTTCAATATCTTTATGCAGTATTTCCCATACAGTGTCTTTCAGGCTTTGAAGTATGGCTTCTTCCGTATCAATTAACGTACCGTCAATATCAAATATGATATGCTTATATTTTCTCATCGCTGTCATCTGTCAGGTTTCGTTGTCAATCTGCTTAATTACACGGCAAGGATTGCCCACTGCCACACAATTTTCAGGAATACTGCGAGTCACCACGCTGCCTGCCCCGATGACGCTGTTCCTGCCGATAGTGACCCCTGGCAATAAGATAGCACCTCCGCCAATCCATACGCCGTCTTCTATCTTGACGGGCAAGGCGTATGTGCGGCATATTTCCTCGCCTTCCGACCAGTCTTGCACCATGCGTTCATTTACTTTGGTAGAATGAGTGGCTGTATATATCTGCACATTGGAAGCAATCAACACATTGCTGCCGATATCAATGCGGTTGTTGTCCACGAAAGTGCAGTTCATGTTGATAATCACTTTGTCCCCGATAAAAATATGCTTCCCGTATTCGCAATGGAAGTCAATGTCCACATGCACTCCCTTTCCCATGCTGCCGAACATCTCGCGCAACAAGGCTTGCTTGTGCTCTGTGTCGGCATAATCTATGGCATTGAACTGTGCCAACAGCCGCCTTGTACGCAAAATTGTCTCCACTATCTTCGGGTCTTTGCTTCCAATAAAAGGTTCGCCCGCCAAACATTTCTCGTATTCTGTTTTCATCCTATATGCAATTTAATCCGTTTGCAAAGATAGCGGCAAGATTTGATTCTGAATTTACCCTATGTTAAAAAATGGCCATTAGCCCTTATCCGGCTCAATGACTGTTGTGTGATGCCTAGAAAAGAAGCTATATATCCCAAGTTTACCCTTTGGAAAAGTTCGGGACATTCTTTAGTCAGATGTTCATAGCGTTTTTGGGCAGACCAGTTTAATCGGCGGATATGTATGTCTTGTAAACGGAGGAAGTTTTCTTGCTGCAACACCCGCATCCAGTTTGCGAGGTCGATGTAAGATCGATACAATTCATTTAGTTGCCCTATTGAAATAGAATAGGTTATGGTTTCTTCCAACGTTTCNCATGTCGTTATTTGTTTCCCATTGTGTAAGACATAAGAACGAGTGATGCCTTTTTCGATGAAATAAACCTTCCTGTCTAGTTTCCCGGCATGGATAATGATTGTTTTGGATGGAAATACAAATCTCTCGAAAAGGCATACCAATGCCTCCAGCGCTTCATCTGAAACCGGATAATACATTCTTATCTTTCTGATAATGTTTTCCATAAACTTATCCTTTTTGCAAAGGTACAAAATGGGAACAGCAATAAAGACAAAATATCCGCCTGATGTTTATTCAATTTAATAAAATCATGTGCAAAGGGGATATTCTCAATTTAGTTTTGTATTCTTACATCTGTAAGAGTTACCCGAACAAGTAAAGCGATGCAGACCACGGCAATTGGAACGGTTACCCACTCTCATTACTCGAAAATGAGGTAATTTTTTTACTCTCTTGATTTCAGATAGGTATATTCTTTTGCAGAATTACAGAATATTTTCAAGAGCTTGTTTGAAGTCAGTCTGAATTTTTTAATGAAAACTTTTTTTGTTGTAGTGTGCGTTTTGTTATTACATATTTCCAGACCTTCTTTGGGATAGGAGAAAGGTGTATGTTGCGGTAAGGGGTGCTGCTTGGGTTGTTGTTGCCTGTTGGACTTTGGTGAAAGTTTTTTTGATTTAGGCAGCTATGTGCGAATATCACACCCCTCTTGCCTCTCGAAAGAGGCAAGAGGGGAATGTTGTTTTTTATTTGAAAATGACGCTTTATGGTTGTGTTTTTTTCTCTCAAGAAGGGATTGGACGATTGGACATCATCCTTTAGAAGGCAGGATATTTGTATTATTGCAAAATATCTGCGGGGCTTTTTATAAGTATGTTCTTTTTCCCGGGGGTGATGTCTGATTGTATAAGAATTATATATTGTCCTGGAGGTAGTTGCGAGAGGTCGGCTTGGTTGTCCCATACGCTTTTTTGCAGGATGAATTGTCCCAAGAGATTATAAATATATACTGCTTTTGCCTGTATGCCGGGGTTGAAGCGGATGCTGTTTTGGAAGGGATTGGGGTATATGTCGGCTGTGGGTGATATTTCATTTTTCAATATGGGCAGAAACTCTCCATCATTTTCGTAGGCTCCGACATCCGGTTTTCCTCTGCGGGGATATCCTCTCTGGTCTGATTGAGGGGCTTGTTCCGTTGTGCCTGCATCGATGGCACAACTGCCTTCATTTATTGCAAGGGTGAGCGTAGCACCACCGTTGTTTTGCAAATCATTATCTGCCAGAATGTATTTGCCGGCTACCGATGCAGGTTGTATGACTTTTTCTTCTTCGTTTACAAGCAAGTTCCCGGTACGGCTGTCGTAATTACCGGTTATATTCATGATAAGACCTTTGTCTGAAGTCCCGGCAACGGTATTGTCCGTAATGTTGTTTTTGGCTATTTTCAGCTTGGCACTTATCGTATTGCATTGTACAGATGCATATGTATTGTCGAATATCAGGTTGTTGCGCAGAATGACGACGTCGTTTAGGGTTTTGAGGTATATGCCGCCGGTCTGATTACCCTTTTGTGCCGTATTTTGGCTAATGGTATTGTTGGTGAATGTAATGTTTCTTTCGTCTTTGGGTGATAACGGTGCTTCAGTTCCTTCCAGACAAATATTACCTTGTTGGTAGGTCTGGTTTTGGTAGAAAGTGTTGTTTTCTATGATGACGTCCGTTTGGGATGAGGCATAGATGCGTATGGCTCCTCCGGTATTTACGGCCGAGTTGTTGAGAAACAGACATTGTTTTATGTCCATTGTCAACGGTTGTTCCTTTGACATGGCCAATATAGCTCCGGAGTTTCCTCTTCCTGTGGCATTGTATTCTGCTTTGTTGTCGCTGAATGTGCATTTTTCAAAATCGGCTGTTGCCCCATTCAAGTAGCAGGCTCCGGCTGTACCACAGGAGTTGGCTATGAAATCTACATTTTCGCATTTTAAGACTGGGATACCTATTCCTGAATCATCGATTGCGTATTGTGCAAAGATAGCTCCGCCATATTCGGTATTGTCCATATTCCCGTTTTGGAGAATGATGTTATTCAATCTCAATTCGCAATTTCCTGTCAGATAAAAATGTCTGCCGGTCTCGTTGAGCGGTACGTCGAGTATGGCTTTTTCGGGTTGGCTGCATTGTATAGTGACGGTTTTGTCGGGGGGAATGGTATCATTCCTGTGTGCCAAAGTTCCGGCGACATCGATAATCATACTTAGAGCCGAACATTGTTTTATGGCGAAATGGACGGTTCGGAATGCATCGTCTTCGGTGACTCCGCAACGGGCCAGATCGTCTACTCCGTTTTCCCGTACATAGTATATGATTTGTGACTGTATAGGAATAAAGGTGTATATCAAAATAAAAAATAAAACGATTTTTTTCATAGTTTTTTTCTTAATTATATCGATTTGTTGCTTCTCTGAAAAGTCTGTCAAATTCGTCTAAGGTAACAAAGGTGTATCCTTCTTTTTCGAGGGTATCTTTGACTATCTTCAATCGTCTTGGCCCGTAGTGCCAGCTGTAAAACATAACGGGAAGGAAGTTTCCCTCTTTTCCTTGTTCCCGGATTTTGCGTATCAACCAGTCGGCTGCCGGTTTGTCGTATCGACAGTCGTCATAAGGCCAAGCTTCAGTTGACCAACGTGTCAGTATGTGATGTACGCTGGTATTTGCATTCAGCATGTCATTTGCATTTTTTCCTGTATATCCGTCGCAGCGTCCCATATCTGATAAGATGGATTTTATCTGTTTTTGGGGCAATATGTAATTTTGAACCGTATGCAGGTCTCTTTCGTCCCACATCCGGTTGGGGTGAGAGTACAATCCCAATATGCTTAAGTCCAGTTTTTGCATCAGGGTTGCCGTTTTTTCGAAGTACTCGGATAGGGTTTTGCTTCTGTCTTGGGTTTCCGAGGCGTATTGTTCCAATGGATAACAGTAACCGGCTCCGGATATGGAGCAAAAGAAATATTCGTTTGCTGTGGCCGACCGAAAGAGGTGTTCGAGGTAGCAGGGCATAAGATATTGTATGGCAGGAGTGACTCCGATGCTTATGGGTACTTGTCCCCGTTCCGGCTCATCCCATTGCCGTGCCCCTAATCCGTATTGGATATATCCGATAGCGTCACCGCTTTCTATCATGGTGAGTGCTACATATTTGCGAGTCGGGTCGAATTGTTTTTTTTCGTTACGTCTGCGTTGTAGCATTTTTATTTCGGAATTTCCTGTACCTGAATGGAAGCTGTAATTTCCAGCCCATGTATTTACGATTGTAAATTTTCCGTATTTTCCGGCTAATTGTACTCCTTCGTATTCTTCATATCCGCTTTTTGTTGCCGGCCAAAAGCCAATGACCGGTATATTTACCGGAGTTTTTTGCCATAGGCGGATGATGCGGTTTTCCATTTCGGGGTTATAGTCCGGGTCTTTTTTTCCGGGTAGCCAAAAGGTCGGTATTCTGAAACATATAAGATAGTCCCGGTATATGTCGTGCATTTTTTCGTAACCGCATACCGATAGGATAGAGTGGTATTGTTTTGGAAAAATATTTGCCATATACCAGTCGAATGCTTCGCATTCGTTTTTGAAGCCGAAGTCTTTTACGTCTTTGATATCCGATATTCCTGCTTGCTCGACTTGCGGAAGTTGATGGGGAGAAATGATGATTCTGTCTTCGACCGATGCGATGTTCGATACCAGGTTTATGGTCCATGTTTTTTCCGGGTCGTAGATGATGGCTCCGGTGATTTCTTCCTTGTACTGTTTCAATAGTGGCAACAGAGCGGAATATTCTGTTTCTTTTTTTATAATTCCTTTTTCTTTGTATAAATTCAATAGATAGTTTGACAGTCTTTCTCTCAGATAGATACGGGGCTGTTTACGATTTATCAGTCCTTGCAGGGAGACAGCCAGCAACCGTTCTTCCCGATTCATTTTGTCGTAGTTTATCGAACAGATATTCGGGGCGCAAGGACTGGACTGTAAGAGGTATGGCCTGTCTGAGGAATTGTTTTCGGCATACAGGAGTATAGGTATCATGCTCAAGAGAAATATATACCATTTTGTTTCTCTCATGTAAATGTTAATATTATAATTAATTAACTATTTTGATATTCCTATTTATTTTGTTCCAAATATAGTATTAATTTAGAATTGAACATTGTATTTAACATTAAATATGACTTTATTTTGTCAATGGATATGAAATAAATATTCTATATTTGCATATAATTGCAATTAAAATGTTCTTGCTCTATGAAAAATACACGCCGCGATTTTCTTAAAATGACGACGGTCGGATTGGCCGGGTGTATGATACCTTCTCTGGCAACGGCTACGACGGTTAAAAAGGGAGTTTCTGCCCGTTCTTCAGTATATGATTCGGTGCAATATGATGTTGTTGTAGTAGGTGCCGGTGCGTCGGGTATTCCGGCGGCTATTGCCGCTGCTCGTCAAGGGGCGAAAGTGGCATTGGTGGAGGAGGACTTGTTGCCGGGAGGTGCACCGGTAGACCAGTTTGTGACGTATTTGTGCGGTGGCCCGCGAGTGGGTATTTATCTAGAAATGATACAAGGGCTGAACAGCCGTTATTCGAATGATGGTGTTGCGCTTCCCGATTTCGGTGATGGTGGGGACGGTCGCAGTCACTGGTGGCATCCCTCAGCGTTTTCCCAGATTCTGTATGAGATGATTGTGAAAGAGAAGTCGCTTACGCTGATATGCGGAGCTCCGGTAGTGGATGTGATAGTAACTTCAGGACGTGTTTTGGGAGTACAGGTATTCAGAAACGGGGGTATGCAGGAAATATCGGGAAAAATGACGATAGATGCTACGGGTACCGGCTTGGTGGCTGAAATGGCGGGTTGTGAGGTGATGTATGGTACCGATGCTCAATCGGATTATAATGAACCTTTTGGCGTTGAGGCTGCGAGCGACAGGGTACAGCCTTGCACATGGATGATGATAACGAATCGGGTGAAGGCCGGTGCTGTTTTGCCATATAATGATTTGGAGCGTGTCAGTATATCCGAGGATAAGTATGGGTTCTTGAAGGAGCATCCGGGATGGGAAGGCCGGGATGCCGGTATGTATTTGCATTGGGGTTGGGGGAAGCACTTTGTCGATACCCGAGATCCTCAAGCGTTGGCAGAAGCTCAGTGGTATTGCTTGGAGAAGATACAAAAGGATTTGAATACGTTGCGAAAGGCTGGTTTTTCGGCTGTAATGGCTCCTAAAATCGGGGTTCGTGAGTGCAGACGGATAAAGGGGGAATATATTCTTACGGCTACCGACTTGAAATCGGGTTTACAGCCTGAGGATAAGATTGCCGATTGCAGTTATTATATGGATGACTGGAGTATGTCTCTGACCAAAGAGCAAAAGGCTGTGAAGCCCTACGGTATACCTTTCAGGTGCCTTATTCCGGTCGGAGTAGAGGGATTGTTGCTGGCGGGGCGTATCATCAGCGGCACACATCTGGCTGCGAGTTCGTATCGGGTACAACCTATTTGTGCAGCTATCGGAGAGGCTGCAGGCCTTGCGGCGGCGAAAGCTGCAGCATTGAACACTTCGGTTCGTAATTTGAACTTTCGTGATATCGGTTGCGAGCTTAAAGGAATTCGGGTGAATAGCTTATAATGTTATTTCCCGTTTTTCCTCGTCAGATAGCTTGCTATCTTTCTCATAAAAAACAGAAAAATATCCTCGAAAGAAACTCTCAAACCTGCCTCGGGTGAAAGTTGGACATGTTTTAAATCTTATATAGATTAAAATACAGAATAGTTATAAAGGATAATTTATTGGGGAATTGGTTGCCCGTATTTTGTCCTTATTTTTAAAGTTGCTCCGTATTCTTTTTGTAAGTTTCTCCGTACAGTTGTTTGTATTCTTCCTGAAAGCGTTCGTATACGGCTTTGGCGTATTCTGCCTTGCCCAATTTTTTCAAAGAAGAAATTTTGTATTCCAGAGCGGTCTCATTGAACCTGTCAAAAGAGAATAGAATATCGGACAGGATAATGGTAAAACGGGCGTTGTTCCGTTCTGCCAGTACCGGCAGAATCTTTTCGATAATTTTGACGAAGTGTTCGTCATGGTTGATTTTGATTTTATCGAACCAGTCGTAGCTTACGAAAGAGGGTAAAAGCGAACCTTTTTGCAAAAGTTGCGCCAGTTTCTGTACCGAGTCGGAGTCCGGGACTTCAGTCGATGAAATTTGTCGGGTTATTTTTCGAGCTTCGAAGTAGTCGCAGTAGAAGTCTTCTGGGTATTTTATACTCCATTTTCCTTCTTCGTATATGAGTTCTACATTTTTGAAATCGGTAAGGATATTTCTGAGATGGTTGATTGTCACGCCTCGTATATTTTTGGCTGATGTAACGGTCTTATCAGGCCAAAGGAAAGTGGACAACCTGTCTGTACTGATACCTTCTGTTTGTTCTTTTGAGTATAGGAGGAACAGGACAAACATTTGTTTTATTTTGGGCCCGAAACGGTGGGTTATTTCCATCCCTTTGCGATCGAAAGCCCTAAAGTCTCCCAGGAGATATACGGCGTTTGTTTTTGCTTCGTTTTTGAGTTCGGGTACTCCGGTAGGAAAAACTTCTGGGGCGGGTTCGGGTTCGTTTTCGGAATGTTCTTCTTTCCCGGTAGAAATTTTTTCTTTGTTTCTGGCTCTATATCGAAAAAATATGACGGATAACAGAATAAGAATAATTACGGTAGCCGGGAGTATCCAGTGGAGCTGAATATTGCTTTCGGATATTTCCGCCTGCAATTCTTCCAAGGTGACCGGTGGTGTATTGAGACTGTAGATGCTTATCAATGATTCCGGCTTATTGTCTTCACTTTGTCTTACAACGGCGTAAAGTTGATTGTTCTTTTTGTCTTCGAACAGGTATGCCGAAGAGAGTATGCAATTTGCCTGAAGGGGAATCTCGTTGGATACAACGGCATGCTCTCTGTTTTTTATATTGAAGCGGTGTAAGGAAAGGTTTGTTGTATTGCGGTCGATACACAGTATGTATATGCAGCCGTTGTTATAGTCGAAGACAATTCTTCGGGAGGGAATGAAAAAATGATTTCCGAAGTCGGTACTCCATAATTTACGAATGGTTTTGTGTGTTGTGTTCACCAAATAGAGGTCGTAAAAGAAGTCTTTTCCCAGTTCCTGTTTCCCGGTCTCATTCCCGACGCCTCCGAAGATGAAAAATTCGTCCGGGGCAGGCCCTTGCCCGGCAACGGTGTGCATTCTGGGAAAGAGTGTATCACCTGAAAATATTTCTTGTCGCCACTGGTTTTCTTTAAAATCGTATTTGAATATTTTGTTGGAATATTTATAATTTCCATATCCGCCGAAGATATAGAGTGACTGGTCTTGCGGATTGAAAAAATATGCGTGATGGTGCAGCGGATTGGTAAAGTCGGGATAATATAGTTCGGTGTTACCGTCATTATGGATAATGGAGAAGAATGGCCGGGTTTGTCCGGCGAGGTCGGCGAGGTTATAAAAATAGGTTTCGTCCTTTACCGGATTATATATGGCTTCTCCTGAATACCCGGTTTGTGTATCGCAGGTATTTTGTGTTGTATCGGATAACTGACGGGTATCGGGGTTGAAATTCTGTACCCGGTTATCTCCTATGATAATAATTTGCTGGCGAATTGAGTCAAAGTTTATTCCGGCTGCCGGGGAGGATTCAAATGAACCTATTTTTTCCCAATAATATTGTTTGTTGATGGCCCATATGGGGTTTTCGACAGAACCGAATATTTTATTGTTTTTTTCGTGTATTTTGTTCCCTTTTGATTCGGAGAGAGGGAAAAAGAACATCGGATTATCGTTGTTTTTGATTTCTATATTTTTGAGAATCATGTTCGGGACTTCCAGTATCGATTTTCGGTTAGGTCCGAATACGATATTTGCTTTAGAAGGATTTGGAATATGTATATTATTTAATATATATGATTTGTTATTTATCAAAACTTCAGCTGTTTTCTTTTGGAAATCGAGTTTTGTTTCTACGTGTATCCATTTACCGTTACCGATTTCTTCCGGTAGTATAGGAATTTCTATAAAATTTTTTTTGTCGGACAATCCGTTGATAACAAAAGAAGAACTGTTCTTATCTCGTCCTATGTAGGCAAAGCTGAACGGTTGAGAACTGTCTTCGTATACCCATATTTGTCCGAATGCCTCATTTGTGGGCAAGGAGATATCGAAAGAGAGGGTAACGGAGTTGGAAAAGGTCACTTTTTCCCCATCGAAGAGATTCAGGCAGGTTTGTGGCACTTCTTTGGAAAATTGGAGACCGGCTCCTTCTGTCATGGAAAAGATGGAAAGGAATATATTTAATATGAATAGAAACCGATAGTGGATTTGCATACTATTTTTTGTCATTAAATAAGCTATCAGGTTTTACTGAAATAGTTTTTCAGATTGTTTGTAAAACTCATTGTAGACAAATTTCGTAAACTTTTTTGAATTTACAATACAATTATCTGGTTTTTGTCATCTTGTGTTTAGGAAATTCAGTGCAGGGGTTAATGAAAAAATCTTCGTGTAATCCGTAAATTAACCCTGTTTTTCTTGGTTGCCGAGTAAATTCGTCTCACAAATTTATATCATATGAAGATTAAAATTATTGGAAGTATTTTTCTTGTAGGATGGTTGTCGGTATGCTCGTTTCGGGCTGTTGCCTCTACCGTCGAAAGTTGGTGGCCCGAACAAAAAAAGCCGGATTACATATTAAAATGCACTTTATCCCGTTATAATGATATACGGGAGATGAATCTTGCCCAATCTTTGTGTGGCCTTGCTGCCCAAGCGGTGAATGAGGGCATCGGAGAGGAAGGGGTGTGGATAGAGACCCGGGTCGAGGATTACGGGTTGTATTACAAGGCTTGGAGAAAGAGGCTGAAGGTGAGAGAATCCGGTAGTTTCGACGTATGGTCTCTCGTAAAACGGTTCAAAGATACCGGGTATGTAAGGGGCTATGTATTGTATGATTGTACTCGAAAGGATAATTCTATAAATGCAGCTACAGTACAGGCCGGTATTTTGAAGGGTGTTTTGATAGATAAGACTCAAGAAGAGGATGCACTCCGGCTGGGATTGGTAAAGTTGTATGATGCGTGCAACGTGAATCTGGACGAGGGGTGGTTTAATCAATATAAGTCGGAACTGAATAACCGACTCATTGTTTTGGCAAATCCGGTTGCCGGAAATAACCGGGATTATGCCATTGCTCATAAAGCAATGGTATATTATGGAGTAAGCCCACTGTTACATTCTATTTTGGAATGGGTACGTCCGCTTTCGCCTGTAATAGGGTGGAACTCGGGACCTGAATTTCAGCATATAGAGCCTTGTTCCAGATGGGGATTGATAAATACGGCATCGGACTGGTGCATGAATTTACCTATGCTGTCGATTCGGGGAAATGAGAAAGTGGTGAAACTGAAGTCTGTGAATCCTAAGAAAATAGATGCCAATGAAAATGCGGTGTATCATTCTTTCGTAATGAGCGACGGGGATAATATGCAATGGACTTTCGGCGGGTTTGTCAACAGCCCGGATTACTGGAATAATATGTATAACGGGGATATTCCGATGTCTTTTACTTCGTGTGTAGTCAATCTGTCGATGGCGGCTCCGGATGTCTTGAATGTCTTGGTCGAGAGCCAGCCTAAAAATGTTTCGGTGGTGGAATATGGCGGGGGATATTATTATCCGGACCTGTTTGCTTCGAAACGACAGAATGCAGACGAGTTATTACGAGAGTTTGCCCGTATGGTCAATGTGCATATGAAGAAAACGGGGGTCAAAACATTTGGTTTTATATGCCATAAAGTAGACTCGGACGATGCTCTTCGTGCTTATCGTATTTTTGCGGAAGAGCTGGAGGATGTGGCAGGGATGATTGCTGTACAATATGTTCCTTATAATGGGGGACATGGCAGAGTTTTCTGGGTAAAAGACCGAAAGAATAATGATATTCCCGTATTGTCGGCGAAGACCCAGATATGGGCAAATCTGAATACGGAGGGTTCGGGCAATCCTTCGAGAGTCGCTGAGGCGATAAACCGGGATGTGGAGGTATGTGAGACGGAAGGGCCGGTGCTCGGTTGGACTATTGTGCATGCCTGGTCGAGGTTCGGTAAAAACGGTGATAAAGTTATTGATGTTGCGGCTAATGGGAAAAAAGGTGTACGAGGGGTTACTCCGGTGTACTGGTGCAAACAGTTACTGAATAAGAAAGTGAAGGTGGTACCGGTAGAAGAATTGCTCTGGAGGCTGAGAATGAAGAATGATGAAAAACCGGTCTCGGAGCGGGAAATGGTATTCTCGAAATAGACTCGGGTTAATGAAATAATGATGCGTTTAACCCTTGTTTTAACCCGACTTTTATGAATCGATATTTATATTTGATTATGAAAATCATGAAAGATACGGTCTATTATTCATCGCAGTTTGCGTTATTAATAAATGAATAAATATGTAGTTTTGATAAGTGAATCTTTTTGTAATAAAATGTTAAATTATTATTCATGGAGGTAGTTTTTGTAAGTATTAATGGTATAGATAAATAGTATAATATTATTTATTTTTTGTTTATGTAATGTAAAATCTAATATCCTAATAAGTTATGAGTGAACAACATGAAATTTGTTTTTTCTCTGTATGGAGGGAAAAGATGGGGATTCCGTTCAGAAAATATTTTTTATTTCTGTTTTTATTTTGCGTCGCTCTCATGAGTGCTACTGCTCAAAGCAGTGTGAAGCAAATAACGGGTAAAGTGACCGATAAAGACGGGGAAGGACTCCCGGGTGTATCTATATTGGTGAAGGGTACCAAAACAGGTACTATAACCAATGTAGACGGTGTGTATTCGATAAAGGCCAATACTGCTAATGCAGTATTGGTATTTACCTATGTGGGAATGATGCCTTCTGAAGTTCGTGTGAATAATAGAACTCAGGTTGATGTGACGATGACTGAAGACCGGAATGACCTGGATGAAGTTGTCGTTATCGGTTACGGTCAAGTGAAAAAGTCCGATTTGACCGGTTCGGTTTCTTCTATTTCGAAAGATGTGGTATCGGACCGTGTCATTACATCGATAGAAGATGCTATCAAAGGGAAGGCTGCCGGTTTGCAGATTACGCAGAATGACGGAACACCGGGGTCGGAATATACGATTCGCATTCGTGGGGCGAGTTCGGTAAATGCCAGCAGTACGCCTATTTATGTAATAGATGGTATTATATGTGAGGATGCGCTGGATTTGAGTCCCGGAGATGTGGAGTCGATAGAGATTCTGAAAGATGCTTCCAGTACTGCAATCTACGGTTCTCGTGGGGCTAATGGAGTTATTATTATCACCACCAAAGGAGGGCATGAGGGAAAGACCAAAGTTGACTTATATGCTTCTTTTGGTTTTCAGCAGGCTACTCGTAAATATGATATGATGAATAGCCGGGAATATGCTCGTATGAAATATCAGTCGAGCTGGCAGTATTATAAGCGGGACGAGATGACTGACGATATACTGAACGACCCGCTTAACGATGTGTTTGTGGATTCTCCTGTTGCGGGAGAGGGCAATTACTGGGTGGCAAAGAATGACATTCCGTACAAGAATTATGAGTCTTATGCGGATTCTACGAATACCGATTGGCAAGATGCCATGTTCAGAAATGCTTTGGTACAGGAGTATCGCCTGACGGTAAGCGGGGGAAGCAAGAATACGAAGTTTTCTGTGATGGGTAATTATCTGAACCAGCAAGGTATCGTTGTGTACAGCGGATTTGAGAAGTTTGCCGGGCGTGTGAATTTGGAGCAAAAATTGAGCTCGAAGTTTAAGTTGAATGCGAATGTTTCCGTGACACGTACCAGTTATGATGGTTTGGCAACCGGCTCTTCCGACGGAGTTACGACCAGTATGCTACGGCAAATACCTACTAAAGGTTTGGAGGAAAACGACGTAAACAATAATGAGGATGAGGCGATGGCCGATGTGAGCAGCAATCCTTATTACCAGGCCAAGCATATAACGAAAGACCGGTTCAGACATAGTTTGATTACCCGGCTCGGGCTGGATTATAATATCAACAAACACTGGATGGTACGGGTGACGGGTACGTATGTGTATAATAACAATGACAATAAGACGTATTATCCGAAGACTGTTTCTCAGGGGGTAAAACAGAATGGCAGGGCTATACAGGACCGTACGGCTATTACCAAATTGATGAATGAGGACTTGGTATATTATAATACTACGATAAAGAAGGTACATAAGTTGAAGATAATGGCCGGTATGACGGTAGAAAAATATGTCGATAATTATTTGTGGGCTGAGAATCAAAATTTTACTGTTGAAAATTTGGGTGCCAATGCCATGGGACAGGGAACGTCTCCTCTCGTTCCGGAATCTTATTCTTCAAAAAATCCGTATCAGATGCTTTCGTTTTTGGGTCGTGCAGAGTATAACTTCAAAGACCGTTATCTGTTGACAGCGACTATGCGTGCCGACGGTTCTTCCCGTTTCGGTGACAACAATAAGTGGGGATATTTCCCTTCGGCAGCTTTCGGCTGGCGTATCAATGAAGAAGAGTTTATCAAGGAACTGGATATTTTCAGTAATCTGAAGTTGAGGTTAAGTGCCGGAAGGAGCGGAAATACGGCAATTCCTGCTTTTCGAACCTTGTCTACACTTTCTACCTCTTTTGCACCGATGTCGGGAGATAAACCGACTTATGGTGTAGTTCTCGACAGGCCGGAGAATAAAGATTTGAAATGGGAAACCACAGCTCAGTACGATGTAGGACTTGATATGGGATTTTTCGATAATCGTCTGACGGTTACGGTGGATGCTTACTTGAAGCGGACAAAAGATTTGTTGCTTGAGCGTAATGCTCCTTATTATTCGGGATATAAGAAAGCCTGGGCCAATATCGGTAATATCCAGAACAAAGGGTTAGAAGTTACTATCGGCGGCCAGATTGTAAATACACGTGATTTTTATTTCAACGCTGACTTCAATATTGCTTTCAATCGTTCGAAGGTATTGAGCATCCCGGGCGGAGAAATGTTTTTTGACCCGAAAGTGATTTCCGGTTCGGGTAATGTGGTCGTTATTCGGGAAGGACAACCGTTAGGCCAATGGTACGGCTACAAAGTAGACGGAGTCTATACTTCTCAGGCCGAGATAGATGCTTTGCCCGACAATTATGAAGCGTTGTCGATTAAGAAGGCGGATTTACGACCGGGAGACCATCGGTTTATCGACGTGAATAATGACGGCAAAATAACGTCGGATGATAAAACGATTATCGGAAAAGGAGAGCCTGATTTTTCGGGAGGTTTTTCTTTATCGGCCGGGTATAAAGGTTTTAGCCTGAGTGCTATTTTCCAGTACAGTTATGGGGTAGATGTGTTTAATGCCAATCTGGCGACGTTGGATGCGGGCCGGGAAAATTATAACCAAACCCGCCATCTTCTGGATTCATATACTCCGACTTTGTATGATTTGAATGGGAATCTGGTGTATCAAGGCAATCCGAATGGCAAATACCGCTTGCCGGGTGGGGTAGCAGAGAATTACTGTTTGTCGGAGTTTATTGAAGATGGGTCTTTCCTGCGGCTGAGTGATATCACGTTGGCCTATGATTTCAATAGAAAGACTCTTGCAAAACTTCACTTGGGAGGTCTACGGTTGTTCCTTACCGGAAGGAATCTGTTTGTATGGACGAAGTATTACGGGTTTGACCCGGAAGTGAATACTCGCCAGAACGGTATCGGCGATATTATGCCGAGTCTCGATTATGGTTCTTATCCTCGTGCGAGGGCTTTCTCGTTCGGTGTAAATGTTAGTTTTTAATCAAGAAAGGGATGTGTTATGAAATCTATGAATAAGATATATAAATGGGCTATTGTACCATTGTTTGCGGGGGTATTTCTGAGCTCATGCGATTTTTTGCAAGAAAATCCGGATTCGGTATATACGGATAAGAATTATTATGTAGATACGAAGACTTTGAAGGCCGGGGTCGTCGGGGTTTATTCCAAGATTATCAATCTGTATGTGATCAATACCGATACTCCTATATTCTTGACTATGCTTGGTACAGATGAGTTGTGCTACCGGACGGCCAATACGAATGTACGGAGTGCAGTGGACCGTTATACTTATACATCGTCAGAAGGTTGTATCGGAGAATTCTGGGCTCGTTATTATTATGTGATAGGGCAGGCCAATGTAATACTGGATGCAGCTCCCAAGATAACTGATATTACCGAAAAGGACAGAAACCAATGTATGGGTGAGGTCCGTTTTTTACGGGCATGGTCTTATTTCCAACTGGTACAGATGTTCGGTGACTTGCCGTTGATAGTCAATAAGACAGTTGAGTTTGACTATACGGTACCTCGTTCTCCTCTGGCCGATGTGTATAAACAGATTATCGAAGATTTGGAATTTGCTTCTGCCGATGGGGTCTTACCGACGGAAATTTCCGATGGTCATGCCAATCACTGGGCGGCCAAGACTTTATTGGCAAAGGTATATTTGACGATGGCTTCGGCAAAGGAGGCTGCCAAAGTCGAGGGGTATGCCCGTATTGCCGAGTCGTCGGAGGATTTATATGGCAAAGCGTATCGTTTGCTGGGTGAGATTATCGACAATAGTGGTCGTGATTTGCTGCCTGAATATGAGGATGTGTTCAAAATCGAGAATAAGAATACAAATAAGGAGTCGATTTGGGAAATCCAGTTTAGTGCGACAGAGCCTTATGGGACGCAGTGGTCTAAGGAAATGGGCTTGGCCAATGCCGGATATTCGCAGACGGCAGGCGGTTGGCGTTATTGCTGCTTGGGCGGCCAGTACGCTATCAATTCCATTCCTTCGTTCCGCGGTTATTATAAGCACTGGACATATGATAAGCGCAAGAACTGGAATGTGATGGATTCTCTATTGCGCTATAATGCCAAGACGGGAGAACCGACCAAGATAGAACCTATTAGTGCGCTTTCGGGCATTAAGGGGACTCCGGCGGAAACGGATTATACATTGAATAATAATACGAAGCTGGTAAATTACAGCTCGGCGACAAAGTACAGATGGGGAGATAGCTGGAGGGACTATCCGATGCAGTATATCTATTCGAACTGTCCGAATAATATCATAGCCTTGCGCTTTGCTGATGTACTGTTGATGTATGCTGAGGCTGAAATGGCTCTGAATGGGGGTAAAGTGAAATCGACCGGATTGAATGCTGTGAATCGTATTGTGCAGAGGGCCAGGGGGTTGAACGAGTCAGGTGTTCCTATTACGGAAGCTGAGACTCCGGGATTTGAGAATTATACGATAGAGTCCCTGACTTTTGAAGAGCTGATGAAGGAGCGTTCGCGGGAACTTTGTTTTGAATTTTGGCGCCGTCATGACCTTGCCCGTACAGGAATGTTCGAGCATTTCTTGAAAGCCCGTAATGAGGCAAACAATATCAAAACGAATTTTGACCCGAAAAAGAATTATTTGTTACCTGTTCCTCAATATGAGATAGATAATTCGGAAAATAAAGCGGGTATGTACCAGAATCCCGGTTATTAATGGGGCTTTATATGAAAGACATACGTTTCAAAGTCATATTGCTGTTTTTGATGATATCCTGTCATGTGACTGACGGGTTATCGTCAAGTAACGGCTGGTGGCCTGAGCAGCGGATGCCGTCTAAGATTATCAAGGTGAGATGTTCTACTTTGAAAGAGCGTAATCTGACGGAATCTTTGTCCGGGCTGGCAGCCAGGGCAGTCAATGAGGAACTTGGGGATGAATTGATTTGGATTCATGTCACCGGTAAAGGGTACTTGGCTTGGCTTGATTCTTTGTTTACCAGAAATCCGGAGGTCAAAGACTTGGGGTATATGAATGTGTGGTCGGTGGTAGACCGCATGAAATCGCAGGATTTGATAGATGGTTATATTTTGTATAAGGAGGGTGACTATTCGGTGAATGCTGCGACGGTGTATGCGGCTTTGCACGATGCCGTCCTTATCGAGGAATCGATGGAGGATGAGGCTGTTGCCCACGGGTTATTTTGCTTGAAGGATGCACGACCTTACACGACCGGTTCTTCTTTTCGTTCGGAGTGGTTGTCTTTGAAGGACCGGTTGAACAACCGTATGATTGTGACTATTGCTCCAGATGATTATAAGCAGCGCGATATGGCAATCGCTCATAGTTGTATGGTATATTGGGGGACAGATGCTTTTTATACAGAGATATTGTCCTGGATACAGGCTCCTGCACCGATAGTGGGATGGAACGAGGGAGACGAGGGGGCACATGTGGAACTGGCTACGAAGTACGGGCATTTTACGACGGGTGCCACGATATGCAATATGCCTGTTTTATCTGCGGGGGCATCTGTGCGGCCGGTGGCTGTTCACAAGAATATGGATCCGCGCCATATCGACTGGGCAGACGATTCGCATTTTCATTCTTTTGTTTTGAGTGACGGTGATAATATGATGATACAGGCTACGAGTGTGCCTATGCTGGATGAGTACTGGTGCAATCCTGCTATCGGAGAGATACCGATGAGCTGGACTTCCTGTCCGGTAAATTTGTCACAGATGTGCCCTGATGCTTGGAGTTATTATGTACAGAAAGCCAATCATGTACCGGGCAGCCTGATAGAGTATGGGGGAGGATACCAGTATCCTGATCGTTTTGCTTCGTTACAGGGGGATAAGCAGGAGAGTGTATGCCGAACTTTTATTGCCGAAGTGGGAGAGCGGATGAAGAGGTCGGGTGTAAAGGTCTTGGGATTTATCACCCGGGGTAATACCGATAGTGATGAGGCTTTGGAAGCTTATCGGATGTATGCTGAAATGATAGATGATTTGGTGGGTATTGTTGTCGTGCAGTATGTGCCTTATAATGGAGGTGACGGTGCTGTTTACTGGGTAGAAAACAGGGAGGGGATACACATTCCCGTCGTCACGGCCAAGTACCAGTTGTGGGCAAATCTGGACAGGAAAGGGTCGGGCAATCCCCAAGAGATAGCGGCCTTGATTAATGAAGGGGCTTTGTCTGAGGAGAGAACTATTGCTTGGACAGTCGTACATGCCTGGTCATATTTCAAGCAGAATCCGGATGGTTCTGTTTCGGATGCTTCGTCCGGGGATGTGGGAGCGTTGAGAGGTGTTACACCGGTTATGTGGACCAAAGAACGCCTGTCACCCAATATCAAAATCGTATCTATTGAAGAGTTGTTGTGGCGTATCCGAATGAAAAATTATCCGGAGGAAACAGAAAAGGTAATCGAAGATTATGACGGGAGTCTCTCTTTCGAGAGTCCGGATGCTGACGGGAATGGTGTGACGATATTGCCGGCCGGATTATATATAAATGGCGAGGGTGGCAAGCAAGTATCGGTCATGACATTATCGGGGATGAGGGTATATGACCGGTCTATAAATTCTTCTTATTGCGATTTGTCCGGTTTGGATACCGGGATTTATGTGGTTCGTGTAAGTATGGAAAAGGGTGTCCGTACATTTAAGTATGTGAGGCATTGAAAATAAAGTGTTAGTCTCGGGATTCGGGATTGTCCGTATTCCCGCTTATATAATATATCGTAAATATAAAAAGATGCTTATGAAAAAAATTGTATTTCTGTTGTTTGCCTTGATGGGATGTACGGCAATGAGTTTCGGACAGTCCCGATTGGTAAAGAGTCTGTCGGAAGGTAAAGACCAGACTTTGGTTGTTTATGGTACCAGTATAACGAGAATGGGCAATGGCCCGGTTTGGGTCGGAGCTGTCGGTGATAAATTGAACGGTCTGTATAATAATCATCTTACTTTGTTGAATAAGGGACGGAGCGGTGAATGTTCTACTTGGGCATTGGCCAATCTGGCAGACAGCGTGTTGGTCTATAACCCGGATGCAGTACTTATCGAGTTTACAACGAATGATGCTGTCGAGAGCAAAGGGGTATCGGTAGAGCAATGCAAGACGAATACGGAAGAGTTGATTGCCCGTATTCTGGAGGTGAATCCTGATTGTGAAATTATCTTGCATACGCCATGCGGTTATCCTATTGTTGCTTCTGAAGGAGGTACAGGAGGTGCTACTCCGCGTCCGGATATGCAAAAGTATAATGCCGTGTATGAGGAGCTGGCAGAGTCTAACGGGTATATATGGGTAGATGAGTCAGCGTTTTTCTATACAATGGGTACAGAGAATCTTGATTTGCTCAAGACTTATACGGCCGATGGTGTGCATCCTACATTGAAAGGAGCTATGGAGGTTATTTATCCGAATGTGCTGAATTCTCTTCTGACGGGACTTTCTACCGTGGATATTCCTGCGGAGAGCAAACCTCTGTTTGAATTGAAATGCGACTACTTCGAGCAGAATTCTTCTACGGAGATGTCTGTAGCAAGTGCTCCGTATAATTGGTTGTCGGCATGTGATAAAGTGTGTGAATCTGAATATGTGTATGCGCAGAATGTGACAAATGCCAATCTTACTTTTGTGGGTAAAAGTATCCGATTCGGTGCTTCTGCTTTGGCCAGTACCGGCTCGTTGACATTGCCTGGAATGGATTTGAGACCTGTACAGGGGAAGAAAATTATGTTGAGAGTCTCCGCGACTGCCGGCAGTAACAAGACTGGGACTTTGACAGTCAAACTGGACGGTAAAGAAATAGGCAAGATTGAGGCGGCTACCGATGGAAATAATGGTGCAGCGTTTGGCGCAGCCTACTATCTTTTTGAGTATGAACTTACCGACGGGACTGA
This sequence comes from Gabonia massiliensis, assembly GCF_001403595.1. Classification (NCBI taxonomy): domain Bacteria; kingdom Pseudomonadati; phylum Bacteroidota; class Bacteroidia; order Bacteroidales; family Porphyromonadaceae; genus Gabonia; species Gabonia massiliensis. The sequence continues at coordinate 1,585,414 of NZ_LN877940.1, forward strand.
ATTGTCGAAGATTTCGTTTGTCCACTCTCGTACCGAAGCTGCGGGATATATTTATGTAAATTCGATAAAAGTGTCTGTGGAAGATGTTGTGGAACCTGATATTCTTACTTTGGATTGTAATGTCTTTACGACATCGGCATCGACAGAAATGTCGGTGGCAAAGGCTCCCCATAACTGGCTTTCTGCATCGGGTATGGAGTGGACATCGGCAAATGTATTTGCCCAGGTGATGAGTGGGGCAAATGCTTATCTGGGTAAAAGTGTTCGTTTTGGCCGGAATGTTCCTTCTGGGTCGACAGATTTTGTTCCGTATAACGGAAGTGCTACTACGCCGGAACTGGACTTGACGGCTCCGGAGGGAAAGAAAGTAGTGATAGAAGTATCGGCAACATGCGGAGGAGAGAAGAACGGAACGTTGACTGTGGATGTCGATGGAAATGAGGTAGGCAAGATAGAGGCGGCTACGGGAAATAATGGAGAGCCTTTCGGTGCGACTTATTATACATTCAAGTTTGACGTGAAGAACGGGACGGAAGCTTCTAAAATCAACTTTACACATACCAGAACGGTAAATGGAGATTTTATATATGTGAATTCTATCCGTGTATATCGTGAGGATGATATTGTGTCGGGTATGGAAGAGTCATCTGCCGATAAGGGGAATGCTGTATATCCCAATCCGTTTGTTTCTGAAATTTATATCGGTGAGAATAACCGTTCGGTAGAGATATATAATCTGAATGGCGGATTGGTGTACGGGATGTCGCAACCGTCGTCTCGTATCGATGTGTCGGGATTGGCTGCCGGTTCTTATATTTTGATAAAGAAAGACAGTTCGGGCCATATAAGCAGTCATAAAATTATGAAGATGTAGTAGTGTTTGGAAAATGGCGGGCCGAGTCCTGCCATTTTTTACAAAAAGGTCAAAAATCATTCGGGGTTAATGAAAAAAGGGGGTATTAATCCGTATGTTAACCCGGTTATTGGCTATTGAGGATTAAAATTGCAGTAAAATAATATTTCAAAAAAGTATATATACGTATGAAAACGCACTTCTTATTTATTGTTTTGTTTTGTGCTTCTGTTTTATCTGTTTCGGGGCAGACCGGAACTTCGACATTGTTTGATTTGAAATGCGATGATTTTAAAGTTTCGGCTTCGAAAGAAATGTCAGTAGGAAACGCCCCTCATAATTGGGTGTCGGCAGCGGGAGAGGACTGTGTGTCGAGAAATGTATTTGCTCAGGTTTTCATGACGGGGAATATGTCGTATTTAGGCAAATCCGTCCGTTTCGGAAAGTCGGCCGAAGGGGATGAAAATTGTGGTTATTTGGCTTTGCCGGCAATGAATCTGAAATCGGATAAAAACGAGAAAGTCGTATTGAAAGTTTCTGCAACTTCCGGCTCGAACAAAACGGGGATTTTGAAAATATCGGTAGACGGGAAGGAGATAGGAGAGATTGTGGCCCGGACAGGAAAGAACGGAAAACCATTCGGCCGAGGGTATGAACTTTTCGAGTTTGAAATCAAAAACGGTCGGTCGGAATCGGTCATTTCGTTTGAGCATTCTCGGGACGAGCAGGCAGGGTTGATTTATGTAAATTCGATACAGGTAGTAAAGACCGTCTTGTAGAAGTCTGATGTTTCTCCAGAGGTGTATATACCGGAGGAAGTATGCAAGGAAGATAAAGTGTTTATCCTTTTGGGATGTTTTTGGTGTACCGAAAGAATTTAAAGAATTGATTATGAGAAATGACAGGAGAGATTTCTTAGCCAAGATGGCTGCGGGGATGGCTTTGGGTATCGTGGCTCCGTCTTCGGTATGGGCTGCCGGGGAAAAAAGGGGAGAGAAGGCAAAGGCCAAATATCCGAAGTTGAAATGTGATGTAGCCGTTGTAGGTGCGGGTCCCGGTGGAGTACCTGCCGCTATTGCAGCGGCCCGCCAGGGGGCAAAGGTTATTTTGCTGGAGGAAGATAATATGCCGGGTGGTGCTCCGGTGGACATGTATGTGCCTTTTATATGCGGTTCTCCCCGAGTAGGAGTATTTCGGGAAATGATTCAGGAACTGAATACTCATCATACTATAGGAGGAAAGCCTTGTTCTACATTCGGGAAGACCGGCAGTGACGGGAAGAATCATTGGTGGATGCCCGGTTCGTTTGCCGAGGTCATTTATAATATGATAGATAAGGAGCCTAATCTTACCTTGATGTGCGGTGCTCCGGTCGTCGGGGTCAGTGTAAAGGCTGACGGAAACAGGAATCGGGTGACAGGTGTCAGGATAATGCGTAATGGAGAGTATCAGGATATAGAGGCGGCAGTGACTATCGATGCGACGGGTAACGGGCTGGTCGCCGACCTTGCCGGATGCGAATACATGTACGGTAGCGAGGCCAAAAGTGACTATAACGAGCCTGTAGGTATTGAAGTTGCCGACGGGAAGGTACAACCTTGTACTTGGATGCTCATTAGTGAGCGGATAAAACGGAATGCTGTTCTGCCTATCGATAAGTTAAAAGGCAGCAGTGCCGTGGAGGATAATCTGAACCGTTGGGTAACGGCTCCGGATAAGGAGGATATGATACGTCGTGATGCCGGTATTTATCTGCATTGGGGAAAGACGGTTTATTGTAAGGATACCCGCGACCCGTTGTTATTGGCCCAAGCCCAGATGGAAGCTCTGGATAAGTTGCGTGAGAATCTGGCTATTTGGCATGAGGCCGGATATGCGGTACATTTGGCTCCGAAAATCGGGGTAAGGGAGGTACGCCGCATCAAAGGCGAGTATGTGTTGACGGCTAATGATTTGATTCAAGGGGTCATGCCTGATGACAAGATAGCGAATGCTCATTATTCATTTGACGTTTGGGGAATGAAGATTCCGGAAGAGATGAAACATATAGGGCCGTATGGTATTCCGTACCGTTGTCTGGTACCGTTGAATACCGAAGGGCTTCTGACTGCCGGGCGTATCGTCAGTGCTACGCGGGTGGCCCATAGTTCTCTTAGGGTACAGCCGATTTGTTCCAATATCGGAATGGCAGCGGGAACAGCGGCGGCTATGTCGGCATTGCAGAAAACGGGGCTTCGTTCTATCGACATAAAAGATTTGCAGGGAAGACTTATACGTATGGGACTTTTTGAGGGTATAAAGTAATAAAAGAAGAGTATGGCTATAAATAGAAGACAATTTATCCGGAGTTTGGGTTTAGGAGCTGCATGTACGGCAATTCCCGGGACGTCTCTTTGGGCTTCGGATAAGTCATTGAATACGAAGGACGAGAGGTTGTTCAAGTTGCCGACGCTGAAGTGTGATGTCATTGTCGTAGGTGCCGGCCCTGCCGGTATTCCTGCTGCCATTGCTGCTGCCCGTGAAGGTGCGAAAGTAATATTGTTGGAAGAAGATATGCTGCCGGGTGGTGCTCCGGTGGATATGTATGTGACTTATATGTGCGGTGCTCCGAGAATCGGTGTTTTTCTTGATATGATTAAGGAGCTGAACCGGAAACATTCGTTGAGCATAACGCCCAGCAGTACGATAAAAGATTGGGCCTGGGACGGAAAGCAACACTGGTGGTTACCGTCGGCATTTGTTCAGGTACTGGACGGATTTATCGAGTCGGAAAAGAACATTACTTTGATGTGTGCTTCTCCTGTGGTGGATACATTGGTTGCAGCCAAGGGAAATCGCAATCAGGTTTACGGTGTTTGTGTGATGCGTCAAGGCATGTTGCAGAAAATCGAGGCTCCTGTAACGATAGATGCGACGGGTACGGGGCTGGTAGCTGCAAAGGCCGGCTGCGAATACTTTTACGGAAGTGATGCCCGAAAAGATTTTAATGAGAGTATCGGTCTGGAAAAGAGTGATGGACGGGTACAGCCGTGTACGATGATGTATATCAGCCAACGGACACGCAGTGATGCGGAGTTCCCGCTCGAAGCGTTCAAAACGGGGGTGTTGGATCATGATAATGTGAAATGGGCATCCCAGCAGACTCCCCAGGAATTTGCCGAGATAGACTCGGGCATTTATCTACACTGGGGGGCAACTGTAGAGTGTAAGGATACGACCGATTCCGTGTTGGTAGCCGAAGCTCACCGGCAAGCAATAAAGAAACTGGAACCTCAGTTCGAAATACTGCGTAGTGCGGGATATGTAACTCATGTAGCTCCGAAGCTGGGAATCAGGGAATGCCGCCGTATCAAAGGTGAATATGTGATTACGGTGGATGATGTACTCAAGGGGGTAATGCATGATGATAAGGTAGCTGATGCCTGGTATTCGTTAGACCCTTGGGGGATGAAGGTCGATGCCAAGATAAAGAACAGCGTGGGCCCTTACGGTATTCCTTACCGCAGTCTTATTCCTGCCCAAACGGAAGGTTTGCTGACTGCCGGCCGTATCATCAGCGGTACACGTCTGGCTATGAGTTCGTACCGGGTACAGCCGATTTGTTCTACCATAGGTGAAGCAGCGGGTACGGCTGCCGCTATGGCATCTTTGCAGAAGACCGGAGTGCGTAATCTGGATGTACGCCAGTTGCAGGAACGGCTGGACCAGAAAGGTCTGTTCGACTGGTATCGTCATGTGAATATGAATGTTAATAATAAACCCTGGAAAAATAAATAAGATATGAACCGTTTTTTTGTTTTGATATTGGTTGCAGTGTGGTCTGTTTTTTCGGTGGATGCCCAGACGACTTTTTCAAAGAACCTGAAGGCAGGAAAAAAGCAGACAGTCGTTTTCTATGGAACCAGTGCGGCGATTAATCCGTCTAACCGTTTTTGGGTAGAGCAGTTACAGGGAAAACTAGATAAGCGATTTCCCGGGAAAGTGGATTTTTATAATTGTTCCAAGTCGGGGATAGGTTCGTTCTGGGCGACCGAGAATTTTAAGGATTCGGTGCTGACGCGTAATCCCGACCTTCTGATTTTTGGTTTTTCGGAGAATGATGCGGTGTTACGGTTCAATAACTGGCCTTGGTATTCGGGACGTTGCGCCGAGTATATGATAGACCATTTGCGGGAACAGAACCAGGATGCTACGATTATTTTGTATATAATCTCCGAGCGACCTTTGGGCAAAGCTGCCGAAACTCGGCCCGAGATAGCGGCGTTTAATGCTTCTTGTCGTGAAATAGCCAAGAAGAAAGATATTATTTTGACCGATTTTTCCGTTATATTTAATGAGATATATGAAAAATTCGGAGAGGAGGGTTTGAAACAGTATCAGAGGGACGGCATCTTGCCTACTAAGAAGGCTGCGAATGAGGTGCTTGTTCCTATGTTGTGGGAGGCTATATTCGGAAAGAAATAATGGGTAAAAAGTGTCGGATATTATGAAAAGCAAGTATGTGTTTATTGTGGTGATGCTACTCAGTGTTTCTTTACTGTCTGCCCAGTCGCATTTGGTGAAGAACTTGCAATCGGGCAGGACTCAAACGCTGGTTGTTTATGGCACGAGTATATCGAGCATGCGCCCGAACGGGCCTTTGTGGGTGAAGAAAGTCGAAGATGAGTTGAACAAGAAGTATGGTAATCGCTTGACGGTGTTGAATACGGGTAGGAGCGGGCAAAACTCGAACTGGGCATTGAAAAATCTGGAAGACAGTGTCCTTATGAAACGTCCGGATGCTGTGATTATAGAGTTTGCGACCAACGATGCCGTAACCCGTTTCAATATATCGCAGGAGGATTGCCGTCGTAATACCGAATTATTGATAACTCGTATAAAAGAAAGGTACCCAACATGTGAAATATTTCTGCATACTCCTTGCGGATATCCGCTGGGCAAGAATGCGGTGAATCGTCCGGAGATGAAAGCATATAATGGAGTGTATGAGTCGATAGCCAAGGAGCAAAAGTTGCGGTATATCGATGAGGCGGAGACATTTGTACGTATTGCTGAAGAGCAGGGTGTACCTGAATTGCGCAAATTCGCAGGAGATGGCGTGCATCCGACGAAAAGAGGCGGTTTGGAGATTATCGCACCGAATGTAATACGGGTTTTGGAAATGGAATAAAAAGGATTTGTCATGTGTGCATTAGATAGGAGAAGTTTTATAAAAGGGGTGAGTTCGGGCATTCTGGCCGGTGCCTTGGCACCCGGTATGAATTTGATGGCGGCCACTCCGCCTGCCGAGAGACGCAAGTCGGTGTCTTTTTATCCGGTATTGAATTTTGACGTGATTGTCGTAGGTGCGGGGCCCGGTGGTATTCCGGCAGCGATTCGGGCCGCTCAGGCGGGAGCCAAGGTCGCTTTGGTCGAGGAAGACCTTGCAGTCGGTGGTGCTCCGGTAGATATGTATGTCACGACACTTTTCGGGCAACCGTCGGTCGGGATGTCCAAAGCTCTGGAGCAGGAGTTGCTTAGGGACCATGGCTTATATAATTATGAGTCGGGCACAAAACCTAAGGGTTGGCGTTTTTTTCTGCCTTCGGCATATGTGCGCTTGCTGAGCCGGAATATCCGAAAAGAAAAGAATATAACTTTGTTGAGCGGGACTCCCGTTATCGGGACGATGGTGGTAGGTAAGGGCAACCGCAATCGGGTAACGGGTGTCAGGATTTACCGTAACGGGCATATTCAGGAATTGTATGCTCCGGTAACGATAGATGCTACGGGTACGGGTGTGGTGGCTGCCATGTCGGGATGCATATGTATGTACGGTTCTGAGGCGATGAGCGATTTTGGCGAGCCGGTGGGATTGGAAAAGGCGAGCCGGGCAGTACAGCTGTGTACTCAAATGTTTATCAGTGAACGTATTCGTAAAGATGCCATATTTCCTGCCGGATTTAAAGGCAGTGCAGCGGAGGATGGTTATATCGGTGCTAACCGGTTGACAAAAGAGGAGCTGGAGAGACGGGCGACAGGTATCTTTTTCCATTGGGGGCAGTCTGTCGCTGTGGAGGATACGACCGACCCGGTACAGATAGCGGAAGCACAGAGAGATTGTCTTGAAAAATATGAAGAGCGTTTCGACCAATTGCATGAAGCTGGATTTGCCGTACATATCGCTCCCAAGCTGGGTGTGCGGGAATGCCGTAGGGTAAAAGGGGAGTATGTATTGACGGCAAATAATGTGTTGGAGGGTTCTATGCCTGATGACACGGTAGCTCATGCCCATTATTATATGGATTGTTGGGGCATGAAATTGCCTAAAAATATGAAGACGAAAATGTATGGTATCCCGTATCGGTCTTTGATTCCGTTGAATACCGAAGGGTTGTTGACTGCCGGACGTGTGATTAGCGGTACTCGCTTGGCACACAGCTCGTACCGGGTGCAGCGTATATGCAGTAATATCGGTGAGGCGGCAGGTACGGCAGCGGCTATGGCGGCATTGAATAAGACGGGAGTCCGTGATATCGACGTGAAGGCTTTGGTTGCTGACTTGGACAGTAAGGGATTGTTCGACGCATTGAAAAAGTAAAGGGTATGGCTATAAACAGACGTAATTTTATAAAAGGTATAGGGGCTGGGGTGGCGTGCAGTGTGTTGCCGTCGTCAATGGTGTTTGCTGAAAACCGGAAGCTGTTTTCGGGAGGCAGGCTCGTTTTTCCCCGATTGAGATATGATGTTATTGTGGTAGGGGCCGGCCCGGCAGGTATTCCTGCAGCTATTGCTGCTGCGCGGAGTGGTGCGCGGGTGGTGCTGATAGAGGAGGATATGGCTCCGGGCGGTGCTCCGGTAGATATGTTTGTTACCTTTATGTGTGGTGGCCCTCGGGTAGGATTGTTTCGGCGTCTGGTGCAGGACTTGAACCGTTCTTATCCGTTGGGAGGACGTCCGTCCGATACATTCGGCGAGGCGGGCGGTGATGGAAAGAATCATTGGTGGATGCCGTCTTCTTTTCAGCAGGCGTACCAGAGAATGATAGCTGAGCAGAAAAATATTACTCTGATGTGCGGTGCTCCTGTTGTGGATACTTTGGTGGAGGCTTCGGGAAGTCGTAACAGGGTAAAGGGTGTACGAGTTATGCGAAACGGGGTCTTTCAAGAAATAGAGGCTCCGGTAACGATAGATGCGACCGGCACAGGCTTGGTGGCTGCTACGGCGGGTTGCCAAGTCATGTATGGCAGTGAGGCGAAGAGTGACTTCGGTGAATCATATGGTCTTGAAGTGAGTGACGGGAAAGTGCAACCGTGTACTCAAATGTATATCAGCCAGAGGGTACGGAATGGTGCCCGCTTCCCCATAGACAGTTTCAAATCGGGTGTTTTGGAAAATGACCATCGTCGGTGGGCTCAGGAGCAGAACCGGGAAGAGTTTTATAGGAATAATACCGGTATTTTTCTACATTGGGGCGTAAGTGTGTTTTGTAAGGATACGACCGACCCGGTACAGGTGGCGGAGGCTCAGGCCAAAGCCCTTGCCGGTCAGTCGAAAATGATGCAAGACCTGCAGGATGCCGGATTTTGTGTACATTTGGCTCCGAAAATCGGAATCAGGGAATGTCGCCGGATAAAGGGTGAAACGGTAATTACGGTGGATGACCTCTTTAATGGGACGCAGCCTGATGACAAGGTTGCCGATGCACGTTATGCCATCGATGCCTGGGGGTGGAATATTCCGGAGGAGGTGAAACGTAAGGTGAAGCCTTACGGTATTCCTTACCGTGCTTTGGTCCCATTGGATACGGAAGGCCTGCTGACTGCCGGCCGTATTATCAGTGGTACACGGTTGGCTCACAGCTCTTACCGGGTGCAGCCGATATGTTCGAGTATAGGTGAGGCTGCGGGAACGGCAGCGGCAATGGCATCTTTGAATAAGACGAGTGTGCGAAATATAGATGTTCGTAAATTGCAGTCGGAGTTGGAGGGATACGGATTGTTTGATGCTTCTAAGTAATAATGTGTAAATATGAATATGATAAATAAGTTGAAAAGATTTTTTGGAGGGCTTCTGGTTTGCAGTAATGTGGCTGTCTTGTCGGCATCGGGGCCTTCTCCTGTCGATTATGTGAACCCTTTGATGGGTTCTCTGTCTACATTCGAGTTGTCTACCGGTAATACATATCCTGCAATTGCAATGCCTTGGGGCATGAATTTTTGGGTTCCTCAGACCGGAAAGATGGGCGACGGATGGGCTTATCGTTATGACCAGTACCGGATACGAGGGTTTAAGCAGACGCATCAACCGAGTCCGTGGATAAATGATTACGGGCAATTTTCCCTGATGCCGGTAATCGGGAATAGAATCAATGAGGATGAGCGGGCCAGTTGGTTTTCTCATAAGGCCGAGACCGTGACTCCTTATTATTACAGTGTATATTTGGCTGATTATGATATAACAACGGAGCTTGTCCCTACGGAGCGGGCAGCTTGTTTCCGGTTTACTTTTCCTGAATCGGACTCGGCCCGTATCGTTATCGATGCTTTTGACAAAGGTTCGTATATACGTATCGTCCCGGAGGAGAATAAAGTAATCGGTTATACGACGAAGAACAGCGGTGGGGTACCGGGTAATTTTAAGAATTATTTTGTCATTCAGTTTGACAAGAAACCTCATTTTTCTTCTGTCTGGAAAAACGGCAAGCTGGCTGCCGGTATGGAGATGGCTGCTGACCATGCAGGGGCGGTAGTGGGTTTTTTGACGAAGAGGGGAGAAACGGTGAATGCCGTTGTCGCATCATCGTTTATCAGCTTTGAACAGGCCGAGCGAAACTTGAAAGAATTGAATGGCCGTTCGCTGGAACAGTTGAAATCGGACGGACGGAAGCAGTGGAACGATATTTTGGGGCGTATCGACATAGAAGCTTCGGAAGAGCAGATGCGTACGTTTTATTCTTGTCTGTATCGGTCAGTTTTGTTTCCTCGGATGTTTTATGAAATAGATGCTAAGGGCAGACCGGTACATTACAGTCCGTATAACGGGCAGGTACTTCCCGGTTATCTCTATACTGATACGGGTTTTTGGGATACCTTCCGTTGCTTGTTCCCGTTGTTGAATTTGGTGTATCCGTCGGTAAATGCCCGGATACAGGAGGGATTGCTGAATGTGTATAAGGAGAGCGGGTTTATGCCCGAATGGGCGTCTCCGGGCCATCGGGACTGTATGGTCGGCAATAACTCGGCTTCGGTTATCTCGGATGCTATATTGAAGGGGGTCACTCCGAAAGCATTGTGGGCAGACTTGTATGAGGCAATGGTGAAGACGGCAAACAGTGTGCATCCTGAGTGTCCGGCTACGGGGCGACTGGGGTATGAGTATTACAATAAACTCGGTTATGTGCCATATAATGTGGGCATAAAGGAGAATGCCGCCCGTACTTTGGAATATGCTTATGATGACTGGTGTATATGGCAGGTGGCCAAGTTACTGAATCGTCCTCAGGAAGAGCAGGATTTGTACCGTAGCCGCAGCGAAAATTACAAGAACCTGTTTGATGCTACGCATAAACTGATGCGGGGAAAGAATGCTGACGGGAGTTTTCAGAGTCCATTCAATCCGTTTAAGTGGGGAGATGCTTTTACCGAGGGGAACAGTTGGCATTACTCGTGGTCGGTATTCCATGATGTGGAGGGCCTGATAGGTTTGATGAACGGGCCGAAAGTGTTTACCGGCATGTTGGATTCAGTCTTTTCATTGCCTCCGGTTTTTGATGACAGTTATTATGGTTTTGTCATTCATGAGATACGTGAGATGCAGATTATGAATATGGGCAATTACGCTCATGGCAACCAACCTATACAGCATATGATATATTTGTATGATTATGCCGGGGAGCCTTGGAAAACTCAATACTGGGTGCGTGAGACGATGAACCGTATGTATAAGCCTATTCCTGACGGGTATTGTGGTGATGAAGATAATGGGCAAACTTCGGCTTGGTACGTATTTTCGGCATTGGGATTCTATCCGGTGTGTCCGGGTTCGGGACAATATGTCGTAGGTGCACCGCTGGTACAAAGAGCTACGATAACTTTGGAAAACGGGAAGAAAATCGATATAGAAACGTCGAATAATGCGGCTGATAATTATTATATACAACGTCTTATCGTGAACGGAAAGAATTATGAGCATAATTATTTCCTGCATTCGGATTTGGTAAAAGGCCGGAAATTGCGTTTCGATATGGGTAGTAGCCCGAATAAGGCGAGGGGGACGCAGGGGACTGATTTCCCATATTCCATGTCCCGATAGGTTTGCTTTTTTGCAGGGATTGTAACATAAGCCGGCTAATGTGTAGTTAGCCGGCTTTTTTAATTTCAGAACGGAAGATTTGTTTTTCCTTACGAAAGGAAGATTGACAGAATTTACCGGATATTGAATTTATTTTTCACTTTTTGTGAGGAGGTTTGGATGTTGTAAATGATGGGTTGAATAATTCCGGAATAATTTTTTATTTCTGGATAATGCCGAAATGGATTAAGGCGTTTTGTATGCCGTTTTCATCTACTGTTCCCGTTATATAATCGGCTGCGGCTTTCACTGTTTCTGAGGCTCCGCCCATTGCTATTCCCGTACCGACAGCACGGAGCATGGGGATGTCGTTCCCTCCGTCCCCGAAGGCGATGGTTTGTGCCATCTCGAATCCGTAATAGGCGGCAAATTTATTGATACCGACAGCTTTATTGACTCCTGCTACGTTGACGTCTGTAAAGTACGGATTCCATCTGGAAACAGAGAGTCCGGGAAGCTGTGCCATGACTTCTTTCTCTGTCTCTTCGTCGCAATAGATGCATAACTGGCAGCAATTGTTTTCGATGAATTCTTTTTCGATGTCGGCTACAGGTGGAACGGGATGGTTGACCATTCTGGCCAATTCGATGACGGTAGGGTTGATTTCATTCACAAAGATACCTCTGTCGGTCTCGACTGCCAGAGGGAATCCATAACGCCGTGCAAGAGCCTGCACTTTATAGAAATCTTCTTTGGAGATTTGTTCCCGATATATGGATGTGCCGTCTCTTAATACACAATCGGAGCCGTTGAGGGCTATCACGGCATCGTAAGGTATGTCCTGAATTTCATGCAGGTCGGTAGATGCTCTTCCTGTCGCTATAATGACTTTGATGCCAGACTCGTGGACTTGCCATACTGCTTCGATGGCCGATTGCGGTACATGGTGGGTATCGAAGCTTACTAATGTCCCGTCGATATCGAAAAATATTGCTTTTGTATTCATTATCGGATATTTTTTATTTATAAAGTATTCTTATTTTTGATGTATTGGCAACCTGGATGCTCCTATCGCTACGAGTAGTCCGACACAGGCTACTGCTCCAAATGTGTAATGTAGTGAGATGGCGTGTGAGACATGTCCTATAACGGGGGGACCGATGAGGAAACCCAGATATCCGACAGAAGATACGGTTGCTACTGCCAGGCCGGAGTCCATCTTATCGGAGTGCCCTGCCATGCTGTAACATATCGGTACTGTGGAGGATATGCCAAAGCCTACAAAAAAGAAACCGATGGTGGCAAATATCAGGTCGGGAAGTACAACTGCCAGCATCATACCGAAAAAGATGAGCAATCCGCTGGCACAGATGACTCTCTTTGCACCGAAGCGTGTCACGAACCAGTCGGCCAGAAAGCGTCCTGTGGTCATGGTGCACATACAGACAACGTATCCTAATTGTACCAGCTTTTCCGGAGCAGAAACGACTTGCATGAAGTAGACTCCGCTCCAATCGTACATACAGCCTTCGCACACCATAGCAGCCCAAGCCATTATTCCGAGCCCAATGACATAAGGGTCGAATTTTTTGTAAAAAGGATTCTGTACCCTGTTACTCTCTGCTGTTGCATGGTGTGGAGCTTTTCGGTCATTTCTCACCAGCTGACAACGTATGAAATTCATCAGCAGGATGGAACTAATAAAAATAAAGATAAAATGAGGAAGGGGTGGAATGTCCATGCCGACAAATCCCATGCTGATGAGTCCGCCCAAGAATCCTCCCAAACTCCACAGTCCATGAAAGGAGGCCATAATGGTCTTTCCGTACAGGTTTTCTGCATTTACTCCTTGTGTGTTGGAGGCGGTGTTGTACAGGTTGGTACTCATACCGAAAAAAAAGAGTCCTCCCATCAGCAGGTACGGATTGTCGGCAATACCCAAGGGGATTAGGAAAAAGGGATAAAGTACGGAGGCCAGTATAAGCATTTTCCGGCTTCCGTAGCGGCTGACGAGCCATGCCGAAAGTACCATAGCAGCTACTTGTCCCACGGGAATGGCGAACAGGACGTTTCCCAGCTCTGCATCGTTCAGGTGCAGGGCTTTTTTAATGTCCGGTATGCGATTGGCCCATGTAGCAAAAACGATGCCTTGTACGAAAAAGAACAGGCTTACCGCTATGCGGAATTGTTTGAGGGCTTGATTCCTTGTGAGCATAATTGTATTTTTAGTTTAAATTAACACTTTGTTGGCTTCTTATTGCATAGAATGCTCTTTTGCTGTTGATGCGGTTTTCTCTAAGTTTTTTTCTTTTGAGTATATTGTGTTCCTTAAATCCGAATAAAACCGCATTAATTGCCTAAAAACCGCATGTTTATTAGGCTATTTTTATCAAATATACATATATTTGCGGAAATATATACCTTTAAATGCGGGGTTATGCTGAAAGAAGAAAGGCATCGATATATTATCGAACGGATAGGCCGGGACAATCGCGTCTATGTGACCGGATTGAGTGAGGAACTGAATGTGTCGGACGATACGTTGCGCAGAGATCTTGTGGAACTGGAAAGGCTGGGCCTGCTGACCAAAGTGCATGGAGGTGCTGTGCTTAAATCGAATATATCTTTACAGTTTACAGAAAGACTGAATACGGCTACGCTTATCAAGCAACAGATGGCGGCAAAACTGGTATTGTTGTTTGAAGAGGGGGATGTGATTTTGATAGATGGCGGGACTTCTAATCTTGAAGTAGCACGGCGGTTGCCTGCAGACAAGCATTTCACCGTCTATACTAATTGTTTGCCTATAGCGAGTGAATTGTCTGTGCGTCCTAATATTGAATTGGTAATGTTGGGTGGAGAGGTATTTGCTCCTTCTCAGGTGACGGTCGGTATTTCTGTTTTCCGCATGTTGCAATCGGTCTATCCCGACTGGGTGGTTGTCGGAATAAGTGACCTTCATCCTCAAAAGGGACTGACGACTTCTGACCGGGAGGAGGCGATAATCAAACGCAGCATGATAAAGCAGGGCGGTAGGTGTGCGGTACTTGCCGGGAGCGAAAAACTGGGTACTGCACGCAGTTATCATGTGGCTTCACTTGCGGAAATAGACTATATCGTTACGGAGGATAGCAAGGTGGATTATATCAGGGAACATTGGCCGAAGGGCACGTATAAAGTACTTTGAGCCGGAGAGTGGGATGTTGCCTTTCTCCATAGTATCAAGATGTCTTGTCTTAAGTTGTGTATTTCACCGTCGCATACCGGTTCTGCTCTTGATAGGAGAGGCTTGTTTGCTCGTTTTTTTATCTGGAAATGAGTATTTATAGTGTGGGTTTTTCTTCCGGGAAAGAATAGGGAGTATTTTTATGTTCGAGCATGGTTACTGAGGAAAGAACAGTTGCTATATAATTGATATGTTGGGCAGAGATACAAGGGTTCTGCCCGCAATGCCAAGCTCTCCCGATGTCGGGAGAGGGGGGTGTTATTTTTGCCATATATCCCAGGCGGCAAAGGCTTGTAGCAGGAGCATTTCGAGCCCGTTTTTTACGGTAGCTCCTCTTTCTTTGGCTTTTTTCATGAAAAGGGTTTCGTCCGGGTTGTATAATAAATCGTAGATTAAATGGTCTTCGGTAAGGTATGTGTAGGGGATATCGGGACATTCGTCTACATGAGGATACATACCTACCGGAGTGGTATTTACTATGACTTTGTATTTATCTATTATTTCGGGTGTGAGGTCTTTGTATGTGAGGACTCCTTCTTTGGGAGTACGTGATACCAGAGTCGGGGTAATGTCCAAGGATTCGAGTCCGTGCCATACGGCTTTGGATGCCCCGCCCGTACCTAATATGAGTGCATATTTGTGTTGCCGGGTCAAAAGGGGTTTTATGGAATCGGTAAAACCGATGATGTCGGAATTGTATCCTTTGAGTATCAGTTTTCCTTTGTTTTGGATAAACTTGATTACGTTGACGGCTCCAATGAGTCTGGCTGTCTCGTCCATCTCATTGAGATAGGGTATGACGGCTTCTTTGTAGGGAATGGTGACATTGAGCCCTCTCAGGCGCGTTTCTTCAGCGATAATTTCTTTGAGTAAGGATATATCGGAGATTTCGAAGTTGATATATTCGGCACTAATCTTTTCGGATTCGAATTTTTCATTGAAAAAGGTTTTTGAAAAAGAATGTATGAGTGGATATCCAATCAATCCGTAAATCTGTTCTACTTCCATGTTGTTTCGTATTATATTCTTTCTTGTATTTTGTTTATTTCCCTTTGTATTTCGATAGTTTCAGTATCGTTTGGCTATCGGTGTCGTTATCATTGAGCAATTGGGATAGGGAAATATGTCTGTTTTCGTCCATGTAGGCAGAGACGATGCGCCAGCCTACCCACCTGCCGGCTCTTCCCGGAGCTTCCTGTATGAGGGTTGAGGTAAATGGGGCAGGGTTGATGTATTTGCTTTTGGTGATGGTGTTTGTCGAATAGAGGTCTTGTTGCGTGAGTATCCGGTCCCAAATAACGGGTTCGTTCTGGGTTAGCCATTCGGCTTGTTGCGGAGTGTATCCTAATATTTGTTCTACCGGAGTATCGGGAAGGAGTTGCTGAGCGGCATATAGTATCTTGCCTTCATATATCATATTGTCGAGCAGTGTTTCTACCGGGGCATGGTGATGGGGAAACTCGCTGTATAGCCATACTTGCGCCAACCCCGGGATGATGTATTCGGGAGATTTGGTTGCGAGCTGGTATTCGTAGAATGTATTTGTGTATGGCGGATAATCTTTTCCCAAAAAGTTGTCTAATGCGATAGATATGATGCTGTCGGTGACGATATAAGATTGATTGAACCCTGAGACATGAGTGTAGATGTGGGGCAGAGATTTGTCGGGAAATGCTTGTACAATCTGTTTTGACAGTGTGCCTAGTTCTTTTTCTATGGGTTTTGTATCGGCAAATTTTGTTTCGGTATCGGCATATATCTGCCGTATGTTTTGGTTTGACAGGAATCTTTTCAGTCCGGATACGGGATAGGATGAGTCTGCCGGGGACAGATTCAGGACTCCTTGGCAATATATGTCTAAGAATCCGGAATATTTTTTTAGGAAAGCTTCTTGTAAGGCTGTGTCTGATTGGGTTTCGAAAGCATCTGTCAGTTCTTTGTCGAAGCGTATGATGTCTACCGGTTTTATTGAGCCGGAGCCGTTGTGCCGACAGCCGATACAGAATAAAATCAGAAATAAAAGGAGGTATGTTGAGCAGCTTTTAATGTTCATAGCTTTCCCCTTTTTGGTGATGGGATTTTTGTAAGTAAAATCCAGAATTACAAAAATAAGAATATTTTCGTAATAATGGTATTATATGTATCATTTAATAATGTCGGTCATTTTTTATTTTCCGGTAGAGGTGTCGAAAAGGTTTTGTTTTTTTACTTTTTAACAGTTTGAGGTTTCTTGAAAATCATGTATATTTTGTTTGGGGTAAGATGTAGAATGGGTTTTGATACAGTTATGTATTGTTTATGATTTTATGTATCACACCATTTTTCCACAATTTTAAACACTTTGGGGATAAGTTTTTTGCTATATTTGGTTACCTTTGTAGCTTTAAACATAATGGTTGTATAGCTTTAGACTATATTTAAGTGGAATGCTCCGCATAGGATAGAAAGCGATATATTATATTCTATTTTGAAGATAATGAGAGATATAGCTAATAAATATGCATTTGTTATTATTCTGATAATAGTTTCTTTATTTTCGTTTGGCCTTCAGGCTAAAGATAATAAGTTTGTGCTTGTTATCGATGCCGGTCATGGAGGTAAAGACCCGGGGGCTATCGGGGCTCGTATCAAGGAGAAGAATATAAATCTGGGTATCGCCTTGAAATTGGGGGCTTTGATACAGGCCAATCATCCGGATGTCAAAGTTGTATATACTCGTAAGAAGGATGTCTTTGTGGAGTTACAGGAGAGGGCGGCTATAGCCAATCGGGTAAAGGCTGATTTGTTTATTTCAATCCACACGAATTCTGCCGGGAGCAAATCGGCTTATGGGACTGAGACTTACACTTTAGGTCTGGCGCGTACGGAGGAGAATCTCCGGGTTGCCAAAAGGGAGAATTCAGTGATTTTGCTTGAAGATGATTTTTCTACTCGTTATGAAGGTTTTGACCCCCGTTCTACAGAATCGTATATCATGTTTGAATTTTTGCAGGATAAGCATATGGAGCAGAGTATAAATTTTGCTTCGTTGATACAAACTCAGTTTAAGCGTTCGGCCGGGCGTATCGACAGAGGAGTAAGACAGGCCGGTTTTCTGGTGTTGCGTAATACGGGAATGCCGAGTGTCCTGATTGAGGTCGGGTATATTTCGAATGCTGCGGAGGAGAGATTTCTGGGTTCGGAAGACGGCCAGCGGAAAATGGCAAAGTCTATATTCAATGCGTTTTGCAATTATAAGTCAGACTTTGATCGTAAAATGGGGCGTGCTGTCGTAACGCGGAATATCTTACCGGGAGGAAAGGGAACATCCAAGGTTATAGCTAAGGCTGATAAGCCGAGTATACAGGATGTGCAAGTGGAATCGGCAGCTCCTGAACAGAAAATAGAAAATGTTGTTTCTAGTGATGAGGGGCAATTGGTTTATAAGATACAATTTATGACATCTCCTTCAAAATATGGAGCGAATTCTTCTTATTATAAGGGCTTGCATCCTGTTTCATGTTATAAAGAGGGAGGTTTATATAAATATACGTATGGAGAAAGCACGTCGAAAGCTGAGATTCAGAAGAAGTTGCCCGGTGTAAGAAAACTGTTTAAGGATGCTTTTATTGTGACGTTTAGGAATGGAAAGAAAGTAAAATAAACAGCAAGGCGAGAGCAGAGGCTCAGACTTATTTGAAGACTATGCCGAGCCACCGCGTTTATTGAAATGAAATTAAAATAGAAAGAGAACAAAATATGAAGAAGATATTTTCTAAAGAAGTAGTGATAGGCCTCTCTGTAATAGTGAGTGTGGTAATATTAGTGATGGTAATCAATTTCCTGAAGGGTATAAATCTGATGAAGCCGGCTAATTATTATTATGTAGAATATAAGAATGTCAATGGTCTTACGGTTTCTACTCCGGTTCTTATCGATGGATTTAAAGTAGGACTGGTGCGGTCGATAGAGTATAATTATGATAAGCCGGGGAGTGTGACAGTAGAGATAAGTCTGGATAATAAACTAAAGGTCCCTACCGGAAGCAAGGCTCTATTGAAGGTGGACTTTCTGGGGACAGCTACAATCGATTTGCAGTTGAACAAATATGTGAGCACTCACCATACGGCAGGAGATGTAATTATCGGGGAGAATGCTCCGGATATGCTGGGTAATATACAGAGTGAAATGTTGCCTCAAATAACGTCTATGTTGCCAAAACTCGATAGCATACTGACCGGTGTACAGGCATTGGTAAGCGACCCGGCTCTCCGGTCTTCATTACAGCGTATCGACCATATTACTGCTAATC
Organism: Gabonia massiliensis; assembly: GCF_001403595.1. NCBI lineage: Bacteria > Pseudomonadati > Bacteroidota > Bacteroidia > Bacteroidales > Porphyromonadaceae > Gabonia > Gabonia massiliensis. Next base: position 1,604,056 of record NZ_LN877940.1, read on the forward strand.
TTGAAACTTCTACCGAGCATCTGAACCGCTTATTGGGACAAGATATGCCGGTTATTGTAAGGAATGTGACGGAGGTGACGAACCATGTAGATACATTTACAGGGAAACTTAACCGGCTGGAGTTGGAGAAAACTTTGGCATCGGTAGATTCTACTGTGACGAACTTACAGGAAGTGTCGGCCAAGCTGAAAAATCCGAATAGCACTTTGGGATTGTTATTGAACGACGGTGCATTATATGATGGGCTGGTGAATACGGTGGGAAGTGCAGATTCTCTCTTGATAGATTTGCGAGAAAATCCGAAACGTTATGTGCATTTCTCACTCTTCGGGAGGAAAAAATAATAAAATTTATTATTTAGATTGGTTCTAAATAGTAATATTTTTGGAACATATATTGTAAAATCTTTGTAAGTGGCTATATTCAGGCTGAAAGGAAATGGATATGTCTGTTTCCGTAAATGAAGGGGAATTTTAGGTGTCTCTGTAATTTGTTGGTATACAGTAGACTTTTAGATTGAAAGTATAGCTATAAAAGCCGTGAAGAAATAAAAAAT
>NZ_LN877940.1:1604710-1671683 GCF_001403595.1 Gabonia massiliensis
TGCTGAAATACAGTATTTTATTTTCTTTCCATAAAAAACAAGTAAAAAGCGATTTGTTTTTCAAAAAAAAGTTTTGAAATTTTGTAGTCGCTTTGGGTATAAAAAGAACCCGTAAAAAGATTTGCGGGAAGTATAATTTTGACTGAAAAAATTTGATTTATTAGAAATGAGTTCTGATCACGTCTCACTATGGGACCGCTGTTTGACCATTATTAAGGACAATGTGCCGGAGGCGATATACACAAATTGGTTTGCACCGATTGTGCCTTATAGCTTCGAAAATAATGTGTTGATCATTCAGGTTCCTACACACTTTTTCTATGAGTATCTGGAATTGAATTTCCGTAAGATACTGCAATTGGCTCTTTTCCGAGTGTTTGGAAAGGGTATACAGCTGAAATATAAAATCATGATGGTAAGCGACCCCAAGACTGAGGTCGACATAGAGACTGTTACCAAGCCGGTAAGTGTGGAAGTGAAGAAGACAGCTCCAGCTGTGCAGATACCAGACCCATTCAAGCGTCATGTATATGAGGAATTAGATTCTCAGTTAAATCCGAATTATAATTTTGATAATTATTGCCAAAGCCCAAGTAATCAATTGGCCCGTACTGCCGGTATGACTATTGCCGACAAACCGGGGAAAAATGCTTTTAATCCTTTCTTCCTGTTCGGGGAGTCGGGGGTAGGAAAGACTCATCTGGTACAGGCCATCGGTGTACGTATCAAGGAGCAGAATCCGCAAGCTCGGGTTCTATATATATCTTCTCATTTGTTCCAGGTGCAGTATACGAATGCCGTGCGTAGCAACACAGTCAATGATTTTATCAACTTCTATCAGAGTATCGATGTTTTATTGATAGATGATATACAGGAGTTGGCATCGAAGATACAGACGCAAAATACATTCTTCCATATATTCAACCATTTGCACCAGAACAATAAGCAGTTGGTGCTTACTTCGGACCGTCCGCCCGTATCCTTGGAAGGCATGGTTCCGCGTTTGCTTACACGTTTCAAGTGGGGATTGACCGCTAAAGTAGAGCGTCCTGATTATGAGTTGCGCAAAAATATATTGCTCAATAAGGTGCATCATGACGGCTTGGCTATATCGGATGAGGTCATTGAGTATATTTCTCGAAATATTACGGATAATGTGCGTGATTTGGAAGGTGTGATTGTGTCGTTGATGGCTCATTCTACTATCTTCAACCGGGATATAACTATCGAATTGGCGGAACGGGTTTTGAGTACGTGCGTGCGTATTGAGAAAAAACAGATTACGATAGATTCTATCAAACAGACGGTATGTGAGTTTTATGATATGGATCCGAAGTTGTTGCAGGCCAAGACTCGCAAACGTGAAATCGTACAGGCTCGTCAGATATCCATGTACTTGGCCAAAAAATATACCGACAGTTCGTTGTCATTTATAGGCAGTGCTATCGGAAAGAAAGACCATGCCACGGTTTTGCATGCTTGTAAGACTATTACAGACCAGATAGAGACAGATAAGACTTTGCGTGCCAATGTGGCTGAGATAGAGCAATTGTTGAGGAAATAAGGAAATTTGAAACTTGACTTATAGGAATGGCGTTGTCATCGGAATAGATGGTAACGTTTTTTTTATCTTATATTGACGTGATTGTGTATAGGTGTGACAGCGAAGAGTGCTATTTAGGTTGGGATATTGTTTGAGGCGTAGTTTATCGAGTTTGGTGTAGCTGGGAAATCTCTGTCAGGTTTTAATGGGAGTTTTTATTTTCGGTGCTTGTATTGGGTGAATATATTGAAAGCCAAGATGTTGATATAGACTATGACAACGTTTTGTTCTGTTAATATTCTGTAAATACTTACTAAATTCTTGCATTTTCCAATTATTTGTTTCGTCTTTTCAAAGAAAGGCCATATTTTTGTATTAACAAAATTGTTAGTTTGATTAGTTAAACAAAATAGTTTGTAGTATGGATAAGGAAGATAATCACTTACAGGACACAGAGACGAGAATCCTTCAGGCTGCTGAAAAGGAATTCTTTGAGAAAGGGTATGCCGGAGCAAGGACAGCTTCTATCGCAGAGGCAGCCGGTGTGACCCATGCTATGCTCCATTACTATTTCCGAACAAAAGACAAGCTTTTTGAACAGATTGTATCGGAAAAAATAAATAAGCTCGGGGATATTGTGCTAAGTGCCATCGGAGACAGCAATTTGCCCTTGGCAGAAAGAATCCGTCAGGGGGTGGAACATCATTTCGATTTCATTGCGGCCAACCGGGAACTGCCAAGATTTCTCGTGAACGAAGTCTATGTACGCCCGGAACGTATCGGGGCGATGGTGTCAGGTATGCAAAGTGTAGCAAGCGCTCTGTTAGACAATCTCCAGCACGAGATTGACGAATGCGCAGCACAAGGGCAATGCAGACAGATTGATGCACGCATGCTGCTGATTGATATCGTGTCGCTCAATGTTTTTCCGTTTATGGCAGCTCCGATTGTTGAAGGGGCAATTGGGTCTTTTTATGAAAGTTATGACGAATTTCTGGCCATGCGCAAAAAAGAGAATGTAGAAACCGTTTTGAGAAAACTTAAAATTTATTGATTATGTTGAAACTGTATTTGTTCCTGGCATTGTCATTGTCTACGGGTATCCATCTATCTGCTCAAGTGACATTGGAAGAGTGTGTTGCGCTTGCGCAGGACAATTATCCGCTTATCCGGAAGTATGATTTGCTGAACCGGACGAAAGAGGTGAACTTGTCGAATATTAACAAGAGCTGGTTGCCACAAATCAATGTGTACGGACAGGGAACCGTGCAGAATGAGACGCCTTCCTTCCCTGAGTCATTGGCAGGGATTATCAGCCAGACCGGCACCTCCATTTCCGGATTGAATGAATGGCAATATAAAATAGGTGCGGACATCAGCCAGAACATCTGGGACGGCGGCGTATCGAAGACCGGTCGACAAATAGAACGTGCTGAGGACGCGGAACGGCAGACTGCCTTGGATGTCCAGCTTTATGCTATCCGTGAACGGGTGGAAGATTTGTATTTCGGGATATTGCTCATTGAGGAACAGGTCGAGCAGATACGGAATATGCAGGCATTGTTGCAAAGCAACCTTGCCAAGCTGCGGACCATGCATGAAAACGGCACAGCCATGCAAAGCGACGTAGATATGGTGGAAGCGCAATACCTCAGCACTGCCCAACAGCTCACTCAGGCGAAAAGTGCATCGAGGAGTTATCGGATGTTGCTTGAGATATTCACGGGAAAAAGTTTTGTCAAGCAAGAGCTGATGAAGCCGGAGGCATCCGTTCCTCAAGATTTGATGCCCAACCGTCCCGAATTAAGGCATTTTGAAGCACAATTGCAAGCTAATGAGGCAAGAAGTGCAAGCATCACTGCGAGTATGATGCCTAAAATCGGACTGTTTGCCCAAGCTTATTATGGCTATCCGGGATTCGATTATTTTGAGAGCATGATGAACCGTGACCTCTCCTTCAACATTCTTGCAGGGGTGAAAGTCTCATGGAACATAGGAGCATTATATACAAAGAAAAACAACAATCAGAAACTGCGCCTTTCGTCGGACAATATAGCTGTAGAACGAGATGTGTTCCTGTTCAACACGAATATGCAGACCCGGTCGCAACTAGACCATATCGACGAACTGAAGGCTGTCATGAAAGAGAACGACCGGATAGTGGAATTGCGCGCTAATGTACGGAAAGCGGCCGAATCCCAACTTGACAACGGGGTGATCGACGCTACATCTTTGCTGACCAAGCTGACGGACGAGAAGCAAGCCCGTCTCACCGCATCTTATCATGAAATCCAGCTTCTCCAAAGCATTTATCAACTTAAATATACATTGAACAAATGAAAAAGATAGCATTATTCTCCGTGTTCGTTATGATACTGGCTTCTTGCCAGCATAAAGAAAAGTATGATGCCACCGGCATTTTCGAGGCCAATACTGTGACCGTGTCTTCTGAAACCAGCGGAAAACTTATATCGTTTGACATCGACGAGGGAGACAGCCTTGTAGCCGGACAACAAGTCGGACTTGTGGATACCACTTTGTTGGCGTTGCAACAGAAACAGCTTCATAGCCAGCAGTTGTCTACTGAGAAATCATCGCCTGACATTGCGGCACAAGCTGCGGCATTAAGGTCACAAATAGCCCACCAACAGAATGAGTGCAACCGCATAGACCGCCTGCTTACCAGTGGAGCAGCTACACAGAAACAGAGTGATGACGCAAATGCGCAATTGAGAACGTTGCGCGGGCAATTGGAGGGCTTGCTTTCTACGCTTGACAAGAACCGCAGTTCCATCACGGAAAGTGCTTCTGCCCTGCAATATCAAAAGGAGCAGATAGAGGAGCAGATACGCAAGAGTTGTATTGCTGCACCGATAACCGGCACTGTCTTGCAGAAGTATGCCGAGCAGGGCGAGTATGCCACTCCCGGGCGACCACTCTTCAAGATGGCAAACCTCGACGACATTTATCTCCGCAGCTACTTCACGGCTTCCCAACTGGCTTACATCAAGATTGGGCAGGAAGTAACTGTCATCGCTGACTTTGGTGGAGATGAACAATATGAGTATCCCGGTAAAATCACGTGGATAGCACAAGAAAGCGAGTTTACTCCAAAGTCCATCCAGACGCAAGACTCAAGGGCAAACCTTGTATATGCCGTAAAAATTGCGGTGAAGAATGATGGCAGGCTGAAACTCGGGCAGTATGGAGAGGTGCGCTTATGAAAAATGCGATTGAGATTCAAGATCTGACGAAAAGATACGGGACACTTGTAGCTCTCGATCATGTGAGCCTTTCTGTTTCTGAAGGGTCCATGTTCGGTCTTATCGGTCCGGACGGTGCGGGAAAGACCACGCTATACCAGATTCTGACTACTTTGCTCAGTCCCGATGAGGGTTCTGCTACTGTGACCGGCTTGGATGTGGTAAAGGATTACAAGAAACTGCGTACCGAAATAGGTTACATGCCGGAGAAGTTTTCCCTTTATCCTGACCTTACTGTAGACGAGAATCTGCATTTCTTCGCCTCGTTGTTCGGAGTGGACGTAAAGGACAATTTCGACTTGATAGCTCCTATATTCGACCAGTTGAAGAAGTTTCCGAACCGCATGGCCGGAGCTTTGTCCGGAGGCATGAAGCAGAAGCTCGCCTTGGGGTGTGCGTTGATACACCGCCCGAAAGTGCTGCTTTTGGATGAACCTACTACCGGAGTGGATGCTGTGTCGAGAAGTGAATTCTGGGATATGCTGGCCACGCTGAAAGAAAAGGGTATCACGATTCTTGTCTCTACTTCTTATATGGACGAAGCCGAGCGTTGCGAACGTATCGCCTTAATAAATAAGGGAAAGATTCTTGATGTGAATACCCCCGGCAGACTGATTGAAGGCATGGATAAGAATCTTTATAATGCATCGTCAAAGGATATGTATCCGCTTTTGGAAGCGTTGCACACGTTGCCGTACGTGAAGGACTGCTATACTTTCGGGGCCACGTTGCATATCGTAACAGATGGCGGATTCGACCCGGACGATGCTGTCTGCAAACTTCGGCAAAAGGGGCTGGAGGATGCTCGGATATGGCCGGCAAAAGGAAATATAGAAGATTTATTCATTAAATTGGCTGATAATGATGGATAGGGAGACGGTAATATCGGTCAAAGACCTCACAAAGAAGTTCGGAAATTTTACTGCGGTAGACCATATCACCCTGCAAGTCCGTCGGGGTGAAATATTCGGATTCTTGGGGGCGAACGGTGCAGGCAAGACCACTGCCATGCGTATGTTGTGCGGGCTTAGTTTGCCTACATCCGGCACCGGAACGGTGGCCGGCTATGACATCGTCCGCCAGGCAGAGGAAATCAAACGGCACATCGGCTACATGAGCCAGAAGTTTTCGCTCTATGAGGGGCTGACCGTGTGGGAGAACCTGAATCTTTTTGCCACTATCTATGGTATGTCTGCAAAGAGTATCAAGGACAAGACAGATGCCGTGTTCAAGACATTGGGCATGGAAAACATGCGGGATGTTCTGGTAAAGGAAATCCCTCTCGGCTGGAAGCAGAAACTGGCGTTTACAACTGCCACCCTGCATTCGCCGGATGTCGTCTTTCTGGATGAGCCGACCGGAGGTGTCGACCCTTTCACCCGGCGTAAGTTTTGGGAGATGATTTATCGGGCTTCGTCAGAAGGCATGACGGTCTTTGTGACTACCCATTACTTGGATGAAGCTGAGTATTGCAACCGTATCTCCATTATGGTAGATGGGCGTATCAAGGCACTGGACAGTCCGGCAGGATTGAAACAGCAATACCGTGCCGGTACAATGGACGAAGTGTTCCGCATAGTGGCCAAAGATGCGAAAAGGTCGGATTAAGTAAACTAAAAAGCGAATGTTATGTCGATATTTCAATCACTCATAAAGAAAGAGGTACTGCATCTCTTGCGCGACTTCCGTACGGTAACGGTGGTGCTGGTCATGCCCGTCATACTGCTGTTGCTGTTCGGGTTTGCCATATCTACCGAGGTCAACGATGTAAGAGTTGTCGCTGTGGTGGAACAACATACGGACGAGACCAAACAGATTATAGACCGCTTCCGCACCAATTCCTACTTTACGTTTGCAGGTATTGTTACTTACAATGAAGTGGAAAGTCTTTTACGGAAAGGGCGGGCGGATGCTGCCGTCGTGTTCCGCACAGAGGACGGGAAACTGAAGCATCAGATTGTCGTGGATGCTTCCAATACCAATATGGCACAGACATCCACGGCTTATTTGGAGAGTGTCATCCGTTCCGGGGCGAGCATTCCGGTCGTGACCGATACGCTCTATAATCCACAACTGAGAAGTGCATACAATTTTGTTCCGGGCATTATGGGTATGATATTCATCATGATTTGTGCAATGATGACTTCCGTGTCGATTGTCAGCGAAAAGGAAACGGGGACCATGAACTTGTTGCTGGTGTCGCCGGTACGTCCTCGGACGATTATCCTGGGCAAGCTGGTGCCTTACTTCCTGTTGTCGTGCATCATATTGATATTGATGCTGTTGTTGAGCTATACCGTGTTGGGCATACCTTTCTCTTTCAGTGTCATCCATGTGATATGGGTAACTATCCTGTATGTGGTTCTTGCCCTTGCATTGGGATTGCTTATTTCCACCATCGCTTCCACACAGGTATCTGCCTTACTTGTTTCAGGAGTAATGTTTATGATTCCCGTTGTTTTGTTGTCCGGCATGATTTTCCCGGTAGAAAATATGCCGTTGGCCTTGCAATGGTTCTCGTGTATCATCCCGGCACGTTGGTATATTTCGGCTATGCGTGTGCTGATGATTCAGCAGCTTCCCATCGGATATGTGCTGACAGAGGTTCTGGTCTTGTCGGGAATGGCATTGGCCGTGCTGGTCTTGGCCGTCAAGAAGTTTAACGCTAAAAAATAAAGGATGTATGAATGCAAGTATATTGAAGATATTACTCAAGAAAGAAGTGTCGCTGATAAGGCGGAATCCGATTATACCACGTCTTATAATAGCCATGCCGATTCTGGTAATGCTGATAGTCCCCCTTGTAGTGACACTCGACGTGAAGAACGTGGGGGTGGCTGTGGTGGATAATGACCGGACAGAGCTGTCGCGACGGATGATAGCGGACATGGATGCATCGGAGTACCTGTCTGTGACAGGTTGTTATTTCAATTACGACGAAGCTTTCCGGCAAATAGAGAACGGGAAAGCGGATGCCATTGTCACTATTCCGAAAGATTACCAGAAGAATTTGACCAACGGAAAGAGGCCCGAACTGGACTTGAAGGCGAACGGTGTGAATGCGACGAAAGGAACATTGGGTGCGCAATATGCCACCATGTCCGTGGCGAAGACTGTTTTGCGATGGCAGACGGAACAAGGTACCAGTCTGCCTTTGTCGGCATCAGCTACAGTGAATTTGTATAACCCGACTCTCGACTTCCAGAACTACATGATACCGGCTCTCATGGTGGTACTGCTCATCATCATTTGCGGTTTTCTTCCGACCCTCAACTTAGTCAGCGAAAAGGAGTCCGGAACCATTGAGGCGATGAACGTCACTCCGGTAGGAAGATTTGAGTTTGTGCTGTCGAAGTTGATACCCTATTGGGTTGTTGGCATATTGGTCGTAACGGTCGGGATGCTTATCGGCTGGCTGGTCTATGGACTGGTACCGGAAGGGAATATTGTAAATATCTATCTTGCGGCTATTTTGTTCAGCCTCGTCATGTCGGGGTTGGGGGTGTTCATTGCCAATAAGTCTGCTACTATCCTGCAAAGCATATTTATGATGTTTGCTTTCATCATCATCTTCCAGTTGATGAGCGGACTGTTTACCCCCATTGCTTCTATGCCTCGGTGGGCACAGTATATCACTTATGCCATTCCACCGCGTTATTTCATTGAAATCATGCGTTCCGTCTATTTGAAAGGTGCTACCGTGGCAGACCTTTGGGGACAATATGCGGCGTTGTCAGGCTTTGCTATCCTGTTCAGTCTCGTGGCGGCCATGACATACAGGAAGAGAGTGTAAACTATTGTCGATTCAAGGAAATACCAAAAGATGATACGGAACAGGTTATGTGGAATGCAGTCGAAGGGGAGCAGAACTTTTCTTTGATGGAATTGAAAGAAAAGCGGGCTGAATTTTGCAGAACGGCTTCCATTGGTCGAGCAATGGGTCATAAATGGGAAAATAACTCTGCTGTCGTTTGTAAACATACCGTGTTGTTTTTAATATTTGCACGATTTGTTTAGGGGATGAATATGGTTTGGTAAAACGTGCTTTCATACAGGAGTAATAAGAAAAGACCTGCCGATTTGAGCATTGCTAAGAGGCTTGGCAGGTCCTAATGTTGCAGGGATAGTAAAGTTATCCTGAACTCCCAAACAATTCGGAACTTTATTTCTAAAATAGCGATATTTGCTTGGCTTCTAAAAGTTATCCGATAGATATTCAGAGCGATTGTCAGAAGGACAACATACAGATACTAAAATACCCTTTGGCTTTTATTTTTCGATGTTGAGCTCTTCTATCAAATGTGTCGCTCCGGCAAATTTGTCGATAATAAACAGTATGTAACGTATGTCGGTAATGATAGTACGTTGGTACTGTTTTTGATATTGGATGTCCCCTGTGATGCCTTCCCAGTTGCGGTCAAATCCGATACCGACCAATTGTCCTTTGGCGTTCATGACAGGACTGCCGGAGTTGCCACCGGTAGTGTGGGTATTGGCAATAAGGTTTACGGGCATTTTCCCGTCGGGTCGGGCGTATATACCGAAGTCTTTGTTGTGGTAGAGTTCTTTCAGTTTAGGAGCTACAACGAATTCCCAGTTGGTGGAGTCTTCTTTTTGCATTACACCGTCGAGTGTAGTATAGTAGAGGTAATCGATACCGTCGGAGGGACTGAAAGGTGCTATCTGTCCATAAGTGAGCCGGATTGTGAAGTTTGCGTCGGGATAGGTGGGTTTACCTTCGTTTATTTTCATAATGCCGTCGATATAAGTGCGGTGAGCGGTTTCTAACCGGTTGTCGAATTCTTGCAATCGGGCTGCGATGTTTTTGCGTTCATTGGCTACGGATTGGGCAAAAAGTATCATTCCGTCGTTTTCAAGGTTTTTGAGTGTAGGATGTTTTATGAAACGTTCAGCTTTTTGTGGGTTGCCATAAATGGACTTTGCGAAAAGGTCGTCGACATAGAGGTCTGTATTTCCTTTGTATTTTTTCTCAATGGTACGGAAGAAGTCAGGGCGTTCGTCAGGGGCTATGTTGTCGGCATAGAGTTTCAACATAGCTTTGGCGATTTTTTTGTCTACTTCGGGGGCATAGTCTTTGTTTCTGAATTTTCGGATGCTTTTTTCTATTTCGGCAGCAGGTACGGTTTTGATTCCGTTTTTCCGCAGGGAGTCGATGAGTGCCCGGTGTGTGGCTACTTTACTGAATTCTATTCCGGTAGACAGGGCTTCGGTGAGGTAGAACTGACGCTTTTTCAGGCCGGCTCGTTTTTCAATGACACTGTCTATGGTCTGTATTGCCTGTAAGTATTGGGGGAGCTGGTTTGCTTTTGCCCACGTGACGAGATTCTCTTTTTCCCGGTCCTTCTGTTCTATGAGTTGTTGCCGGTCTATCATTTTGTTCATGCCTTTGGAGCTTTTGTAGCTGTTGGTCGATGAGGCATACTTCCCGGCGTATTGAATTCTGATTTTGGGGTCGGCGAGCATTTCTTCAAGCATGAGTTTTTGCCGCAAGTCGCGTACTTGGACACGTATGCTGTTTTCGATATCACGGCGTTCTCTGACTTCGGAAGGGGTGTAGAAATGATTGGTGCGTCCGGGGAAACCCATGAGCATGACATAGTCGTTTTGTTCTATCCCTCCGGTAGAGAGGCTGAAATACTTTTTGGGACGCAGTGGAACGTTGTTTTCGGAATAAGGTGCCGGATTGCCCAAGGAGTCGGTATAGATGCGGAATATGGAGAAGTCACCGGTATGGCGGGGCCACATCCAGTTGTCGGTGTCGGCTCCGAATTTTCCGATAGAAGAGGGTGGTGCTCCTACCATACGTATATCGGAGTATATTTTTTGGGTAAACATGTAGTATTTGTTACCTCCGTAGAAGGGTTTTATTTCTACTTTCGTGCCGGGATTGTTGTCGAGAAAGTCTTTTCCTGCCCGTTTCTCGGCCAGTTTGTTAAGGTATTTTGCGGATAGAAATTTGAGGATGTAGTCGGATGTATCTTTTTGGAGTTCGTGTTTTACGTATCCGGTGACGTCTTCTATTTTGTCGATAAAGGTCACTGTAAGTCCGGGGTTCGGAAGTTCTTCTTTTTTACTTTTTGCCCAAAATCCATTGGTGAGCAGGTCATTGTCGACCGAGCTGTGTTGTTGTATATAGTTGTATCCGCAATGATGGTTGGTGAGTACAAGACCTTCGGGGGATATGACTTCGCCGGTGCATCCTCCACCGAAAATGACTACAGCGTCTTTAAGGGATATGGAGTCTGGGTGGTATATGTCTTCAGCGGAGAGTTCGAGGCCGAGCCCTTTCATTTGTGATATGTTTTGTTGATTGATTAACGGTAATACCCACATGCCTTCATCGGCTGATGTGGTAAACAAGGTGGATAAGGCTATCAGCCCAGATAAAATGTGTTTATTTTTCATATAATGGTTTTGGTTTGTTAGTACCGGTTTAAATCTCCTGATAGAATTTTTTGCTGGGTTTTTTGATATCCTTTTTGTTTTTCCTGATTTTGTGAGGAAGGTAGGGGGCTACCGATAGACAAAATCCTGAAAATATATTTGAAAGGATTTTTCATAAACCCTGAAAATGTAACCAGGCTATTGTTTATGGGGCGAAGATAGGAATAATTTTATAAGAGGCTGTCTGGTACGAATGATTTTTTTGTTGTGTAGACTGCTGTATGTGATACTTTTTCAGAGCTTGTTTTGGAGTTTTCTGTGATGGAGGATTTCCATTTTCGGAGAGGGGATAAAGGGGGGGTACGGTGAAGAGTGCAGTGTGGGCAGAGATTATTTTGCTGCTGTTTGGTGAGGTTGTATCTGTCGGCTTTGAGAAGTTGCTTTGGGTTTAGGAGGCTATGCTCGGGCGTCACACACCCCCGCCCCTCTCCAGAAGGGAGCTCTAAATACAGCTTTTCTTTTTGAAAATAAAAGGTTTGGGTATGATGTTTTCCCTCTCGAGTGGGGATTAAGAGGTGTGTTACGGAGAGATTGCGCGGGTTGAGTTGAGATAATTTTTGCTGCTGTTTGGTGAGGAGGTATCTATTGGTTTTGAGAGGTTGCTTTTGATTTTAGGTGGCTGTACGCAGACGTCACACACCCCCGGCCCCTCTCCAGAGGGGAGCTTTGGATGCTGTTTCCTTCTTGGTAATAAAAGGTTTGAGTATAATGTTTCCCCTCTCAAAAGGGGATTAAGGGGTGTGTAACGATGAGGAGGGTGACTTGGGATGAGGGAACAGGTTTTTGGGGTGTATTTGACTCTAGAGAAAATTTCAGGCGGATTTATTATTTTTATTTACTTTATATTTTTTATCTATTTTGAGTGCAAAAGCAAACTTTTTTCCTACTTTTGCAAAGAAAGACAAAGGGGTGCCCGATAGGCTGAGATTATACCCTATGAACCTGTACGGATAATGCCGGCGTAGGAATTTGTTCATAGTAGACATATTTTATTTATGTGCTGATATTAAAATCAGATATCCTCCATCCCTTTGGGTCACACAATAATAATATATAAAGTTGCTCAAGGAATGACGGAATATGTAAAATGTCTGACCATTGCAGGGTCGGACAGCGGAGGAGGGGCCGGTATACAGGCGGACCTGAAGACCATGTCGGCATTAGGTGTGTACGGCATGTCGGTCATTACGGCCATTACAGCGCAGAATACATGCGGGGTGTCGGCCATACAACCTATCGAGGCACCTGTCGTAAGAGCGCAGATAGAAGCTGTATTGTCAGATATCGGAACCGACGCTGTAAAGATAGGTATGTTGCACTCTCCCCGTATTGTGGAGACGGTCATTGACATGTTGGATCAATACACCCCTCGTTATACGGTACTCGACCCGGTAATGATATCGACCAGCGGGCATAAGCTTATCGAAGATGAGACGATAGAGCTTATCCGCTCGGAAATGTTCGGTCGGGTGACTGTAATAACCCCGAATATCGATGAAGCAATATTGTTGAGTAAAATTGATATTATCGACCTAAAGGACATGTACAAGGCGGCTGAAATATTTTTGAAAAACGGCTGTCGGAATGTACTGATGAAAGGTGGGCATCTAAAAGGCCATAAAATGACCGATATTTTGTTTAGTCAGGAAAATGAACCTCTCATACTATCTGCCGATCAAATAGTAACAGACAACACTCATGGTACCGGCTGCACTTTATCTTCTGCCATAGCCTCTTATTTGGCATTGGGACATGAGCTTTATCAGGCAGTAACACTGGCCAAGGATTATATTACATCGGCATTGCAAGCCGGGGTCGGTATCTGCACAGGAAAAGGCCATGGACCATTGAATCACTTTTTCAATCCGAAACCTCTAACAGGAAAACCTTTAATAACAGATATAACCATTACCTGAACTTTGAAATATTCAAAAATTTGAGATTGTATGAAAGTATTTTTAAACCACCAAGAAATCTGTGTTGGGAGTAGAGTGACATTGAGAGATTTGTTGGCCGGAAGAAGCATGACAGGAGACGGAACCTCCGTAGCAGTGAACAACCGGATCGTTGACAAGGAAGAATGGAGAGAGACTTTCCTTGCCAATGGGGACAAAGTAACAGTAATCAAATCTGTAGGAATCAAATAACATTACTCTTGTCTGGGACTGATTATTTGGAAAGCGGTGTTTGAGAAATAATATAGGTAATATATTTATAGCAACTCTTCTAATGATAAATATATGTTTTTCAGACACCGCAAACACAAAAGAATAAAAGGAATATGAAGTTGATTGGGATTACACGGGAACATGTGTTCGAAAGGGAGGAAGAGTACATAACTTTGCTTCTGGAGGAGGGGATGGATGCGTTGCATATACGCAAGCCGAATGTATTGTCCGACAGTATACGTTCTTTGCTCGAGAGGATTCCTTCGTATCTGCATTCTAAAATCATATTACATGACCACTTTGACTTGCTGGGAGACTTTCATCTGAAAGGGATACATCTCAACCGACGCCATCCGTATCCCCCTGAGGGGTATACCGGATATGTAGGGCGTTCGTGCCATGACTTGCAGGAACTTACTACTGCCGAAAGACTCGATTATCGGTTTCTCAGTCCTATCTTCGATAGCATTTCCAAGCAGGGGTATACAGCACGGTTTACAGACCGGGAACTTTCTGAAGCTGCTCGCCAGGGTGTTATCAACAGTTCTGTTATCGCTTTAGGGGGCATTACGCCTGAGCATCTTCCGCTTCTGAGCCGATATGGTTTCGGGGGAGCTGCTCTTTTGGGGTATCTCTGGCAGGCTCATAATAAGGAGGAGTTGCGTAATAATCTCCAGACATTGATACGGTATAATTCTCATTAATATATAATATACAGACTTTTATGTTTCAATTCATAACACATACCAACGACCGTTACAGTTATATAGAATCGGCATTGCAGGCTCTTGACGGGGGATGCAAGTGGATACAGTTGCGTATGAAAGATGCTACGACGCAACAGATAAAGATTGCAGCGAAGTACTTGTGTCCTGTATGCAAACGGTACGGGGCTACATTGGTCCTTGATGACCGGGCTGACTTGGTAATCGAGACCGGGGTTGATGGAGTGCATCTCGGCAAGAATGATATGTCACCGGATATGGCCAGGCAGCTGCTGGGTTCCGGCTATATTATCGGGGGTACGGCCAACACGTTCCAGGACATCCGTCGTCTGGTAGCTATGGGGGTAGATTACATCGGGCTTGGCCCGTACCGCTATACGGAGACGAAGAAGAATCTGAGTCCCATACTCGGCATACAGGGCTACCGGGATATTGTGATACAGTGTAGAAAGGAAAATATAACTACACCGATAGTGGCTATCGGAGGGATTACTGCTGATGATATTCCGCTTCTTTATAATGCGGGGGTGCAGGGTATTGCTCTCTCAGGGACTATACTTAATGCTCCCGACCCTGCGGAGGAGACCCGGAACATTATACAGATTATAGACCGACAAAACAAATAATATGATTATATGAAGACAATTACGCTTAACCATCAGGAAATGCAGATACAGGAGGATTGTACACTGGCCCGGCTGCTTGAAGATAAGGGGTTGAACGGGGGCGGTATTGCTGCTGCTGTCAACAATCGTGTTATACCTCGTAAAGACTGGGATGTTACTTTGCTCAATGATAATGATAAAGTTACTGTCATACGTGCGACTTGCGGCGGATAATGTGCTCATCTTTGTTTTTACAGGAATTGTTTTGCCGGATAATGTATATCTTCCCAGATTCTTCTCGGGGAATGGGAGAGATGAGGTAATGCCGGTATGGAATAGTGATAAAAGATATATTGGATATAACAACATAAAAAGATAAATATATGGATCAACTTATTATCGGGGGGAGGGAGTTTACTTCCCGTCTGTTCGTGGGAACAGGAAAATTCAGCTCGAACGAGCTTATGAGGAAGGCTATTATTGCATCCGGTACACAGATGGTGACTGTTGCCATGAAACGTATCGATATGAATAATGCTGAGGATGATATGCTTGTGCATATCAATCAGAAGGATGTACAGTTGTTGCCTAACACATCGGGTGTACGTGATGCCGAAGAGGCTATTCTGGCGGCTCAGCTTTCACGGGAGGCTTTCGGGACGAATTTTCTCAAACTGGAAATACACCCTGATCCTAAGTATTTGTTACCTGACCCGGTGGAAACGTTGAAGGCAACGGAGGCGCTTGTCAAGATGGGATT
The DNA here is from genome assembly GCF_001403595.1 of Gabonia massiliensis. Classification (NCBI taxonomy): domain Bacteria; kingdom Pseudomonadati; phylum Bacteroidota; class Bacteroidia; order Bacteroidales; family Porphyromonadaceae; genus Gabonia; species Gabonia massiliensis. The sequence goes on from NZ_LN877940.1 coordinate 1,620,240, forward strand.
TGTCGTGCTTCCTTATGTGCAGGCCGACCCTGTGCTCTGCAAGCGGCTTGAAGAGGCCGGGGCGGCAACGGTTATGCCGCTGGCTGCTCCTATCGGTACAAACAAGGGCTTGTGTACGAAAGACCTCCTTGAAATCATCATTGAACAGAGTAATGTCCCTGTGGTGGTGGATGCAGGGCTGGGAGCTCCTTCGCATGCTGCGGCGGCAATGGAGCTGGGTGCCGATGCTGTACTTGTAAATACGGCTATTGCTATTTCTCCGGACCCAGAAGCGATGGCTCTTGCTTTTAAAGAGGCGACGATTGCCGGGCGCAGGGCTTATCGGGCCGGTCTCGGTGCACAGGCACGGCATGCGGCAGCGAGTAGTCCGCTTACTTCATTTCTCGATTGATTACCTCCAATGAAAAGGACAATATGAAAACAGAAAAAACAATACGTGATGCGTATCCCGCATCTGAAAAAGTCTATGTCGATGGCAAGTTGCATGATATAAAAGTGGGCATGCGCAAGGTAAAGTTGACGGATACTGTCAAAATTGTAGACGGTAAACGCGTGGTTACGCATAATGATGATGTGTATGTATATGATACGAGCGGCCCTTATACAGACCCGGATATCGAGATTAATCTTGAAAAGGGTCTTCCGCGCTTGCGCGAAAAGTGGATTACGGCTCGGGGGGATGTGGAGCAGTTGCCACAGATTACTTCCCAGTACGGACGTATGCGACTTGCCGACCACTCTCTTGATTCTTTGCGTTTTGAGCATATGAAACCACCTTACCGGGCTAAGGCCGGCAAAGAGATAACACAGATGTACTATGCCCGGCAGGGTATTATTACGCCTGAAATGGAATATGTGGCTATACGTGAGAATCTCCAGAATGAGAAGTTGGGTATAGAGACTCATATAACGCCTGAATTTGTACGCGACGAGATTGCCGCCGGCAGGGCTATCATTCCTGCCAATATCAATCATCCGGAGGCTGAGCCGATGATTATCGGGCGTAATTTTCTGGTGAAACTGAATACGAATATCGGCAATTCGGCTCTTTCTTCAAGTATAGAAGAGGAGGTGGATAAGGCTGTGTGGAGCTGCCGTTGGGGCGGAGACACGCTTATGGACCTCTCGACCGGGGCCAATATACATGAGACTCGGGAGTGGATTATCAGGAATTGTCCTGTGCCTGTGGGTACGGTTCCTATTTATCAGGCTTTGGAGAAAGTAAACGGGGAAGTGGAAAATCTTACTTGGGAGTTGTATAGGGATACGCTTATAGAACAATGTGAGCAAGGTGTGGACTATTTCACCATACATGCGGGGGTACTGAAGGAGCATGCCGAGCTGGTCAAAGAACGGCTTACCGGTATTGTATCGCGCGGAGGGTCTATCATGACAAAGTGGTGTGTCATGCATGATTGTGAAAGTTTTCTTTATACACATTTCGATGATATTTGCGAGATACTCAAACAATATGACGTAGCTATCTCGTTGGGAGATGGCATGCGGCCGGGTTCGATACATGATGCCAATGACCGTTCGCAATTCCTCGAACTCGATGTGTTGGGACAGCTTACCCAAAAAGCTTGGGCACACAATGTTCAGGTCATTATAGAGGGGCCCGGCCATATTCCCATGCATAAAATCAAGGAAAATATGGACCGTCAGTTGAGCTCCTGCCACGAGGCTCCTTTCTATACGTTGGGACCGTTGACGACCGATATAGCTCCGGGGTATGACCATATCACTTCGGCTATCGGTGCGGCGCAGATTGCCTGGTATGGTACGGCAATGATTTGTTATGTCACGCCTAAGGAACATCTCGGACTACCCAATCGTGAGGATGTGCGTAATGGGGTCATCGCCTATAAAATCGCAGCGCATGCAGCCGACTTGGCAAAGGGGCATCCCGGTGCACAAGTGCGTGATGATGCATTGAGCAAGGCCCGTTTTGAATTCCGGTGGAAAGACCAATTCAATCTCTCTCTCGACCCTGAACGTGCCCTCGAATATTATAAAGAAGGCTCGAAACATGATGGCGATTATTGTACCATGTGTGGCCCGAACTTCTGTGCTATGCGCCTCTCGCAGGATATCGATACATGCGATATGGTCGGGAAGTCTGCTCAGGAGGGGAAATGATGTCATCTTTTCTTTTGTCGAGAAAGGGTGATGAAGAAGTAAAATTATCAAAAATAATAAGAAGATGTTTTCAGAAGAACTTGAAAAAATATCGTGGGAAAAAACTACGAACGACATCTATTCTAAAACGGCAGCCGACGTGGAAGCGGCTCTGCACAAAGAGTATCTTGATGTGGAAGACTTCAAGGCGCTTATCTCGCCTGCTGCACAGCCTTACCTCGAAGTCATGGCGAGGCTTAGTCAACAGTACACTTTGCAACGTTTCGGCAAGACTATATCGATGTTTGTGCCTCTCTATATTACAAATTCGTGTACGAACTTTTGCATCTATTGCGGATTCAATCATAATAATCCCATGTCGAGGATTATCTTGACTGAAGAGGAGATTGTGAACGAATATAAGGCTATAAAAAAGCTTGCTCCTTTCGAGAACCTGCTTCTTGTGACCGGGGAAAATCCTGCAAAAGCTGGGGTCCCCTATATTGAGCGGGCTTTGCAATTGGCCAAGCCTTACTTTTCTAATTTGCAGATAGAGGTAATGCCTCTGAAAGCGGAGGAGTATGAACGGCTTACTCATTCCGGACTTAATGGGGTGATTTGCTTTCAAGAGACATATAACAAAGCAAATTATAACATCTATCATCCTAAAGGGATGAAGTCTAAATTTGACTGGAGGGTCAATGCTTTCGACCGTATGGGACAAGCCGGGGTACATAAAATAGGAATGGGGGTACTTATCGGCTTGGAAGACTGGCGTACCGATATTACGATGATGGCTTATCACTTGCGTTATTTGCAGAAGCATTATTGGAAAACGAAGTATAGCGTCAACTTTCCGCGTATGCGTCCGAGTGAAGGGCACTTCCAGCCGAATGTCGTTATGAGCGACAGGGAACTTGCTCAGGTGACTTTTGCCATGCGTATCTTCGACCATGATGTGGATATTTCTTACTCTACCCGAGAAAGTGCCCAGTTCCGTAATAATATGGCTACGCTGGGCGTGACAACGATGAGTGCTGAGAGCAAGACCGAACCCGGAGGATATTTTACTTATCCTCAGTCTCTCGAACAGTTTCATGTCAGTGACGAGCGCACTGCCGTGCAGGTAGAAAGGGACCTTAAGGCTCTGGGTCGTGAACCGGTGTGGAAAGATTGGGATGAGTCGTTTGACCGTAAAGCTCAGCAGGCTGTATGAATCTCTCTGAACGATATAGCCGGCAAATCATGCTCGAACCTATCGGTGAAGCCGGGCAAAAAAAGCTCTCTCAAGCTTCGGTACTCCTTGTAGGGGTAGGAGGACTGGGGTCTCCTATCGCTCTTTATCTTACCGGAGCCGGTGTCGGACGGCTGGGGCTCATCGACGGGGATGTCGTTTCGGAGAGTAATCTGCAACGTCAGGTTCTCTATACGGAAGAGGAGATAGGCAGGCCGAAGGCAGAGTGTGCCCGGAGACGGTTGCAGGCTCTTTCTTCTACGATAGAGATAGATGTATATCCTTATTTTCTGACACGGGATAATGCTCTGAGTATCATACAGAATTATGATATTGTCGTAGACGGGTGTGATAATTTTGCGACGCGTTATCTTATTGACGATTGTTGCCGTGAGACCGGAAAGCCTTATGTGTATGGTACTATCGGGGAATTTCGGGGGCAAGCCTCTGTGTTCAACTACCGGGGAGGTATCGGCTATCGAGACCTTTATCCTGATGAGATGGAGCTTACTGCCAGTCCTTCTAAGCCTGGAGGTGTGTTGGGGGTAGTACCCGGTATTATCGGAAGTATAGAAGCAGCGGAAACCATTAAGATAATAACGGATAGCGGAGAGCCTTTGCGTAACCGGCTTTTTACCATTGATGTACTTACTTTGAAAACCGAGATACTTGAGTTTTGAGTGTTGTCGCTTTTCTTATAGAAAAATTCCGACACAGCTTCTTTTCTATATTTCGGAAAGAGGGGCTGTGTCGGGTTGTATATGGCACTAAGAGCAGGTTTGTATTTTCCGATAGACGGAATTCAGATGGAATTTCTTTTCGTTTTCATTGGGCAAATAGTCCCATTATTATTCTCAAAAGAAGTTCCCAAGACAGACTCGAGCAAAATTAGGGTTCTAAAGTATTACAAATAGCAGGGGTAGGGTGAACAAAAAGGGTGTCTTTCTGATTATTTAATATATAAATTCGATACGTATGAAAAAGAGTAAATTTTTGACAGAGTTCAAGCAGTTTGCCATGCGTGGTAATGTTGTAGACATGGCGGTAGGTATCATTATCGGTGCTGCTTTCGGCAAGATTGTATCTTCGGCAGTCTCAGATTTGATTATGCCGATAGTTGGTTTGTTACTGGGAGGCATCAATTTTACGGATTTGAAATTGACTTTACATGAAGCAGTAACCAATGCGGCGGGAGAGGTGGTAACCCCGGCGGTGACATTGAATTATGGTAACTTTATCCAGGTGAGTGTCGATTTCATTATTATTGCATTCGCTATATTTTTGATTATAAAATTGATAGCAAAGCTTTCAAGACAAAAGAAGGAAGAGGTTGCGGCTGCGCCTCCTGTCCCTTCGCCCGAAGTACAGTTACTTACTCAAATAAGGGACATTATGGAAAAGCAGAGCTCAGAGAAAAAATGATTTGTTTTTGGTTCGGGATGTTTAGTATTTTTTGAATGTCGAAATCGAGAGTTTTTCGTAGTATTCATTTTTTAGAGAGAGCAGTTTTGAACTTCGAAGCAGGAGTGAAGACTGTTCTCTTTCTTAATTGGTATGTTCGGGCTGTTAAATTTAGTTTTTTATGTTGTTCGTGTCAAGATTACATAGAACAATAATAGTCGTACGGGCGTTGTAGGGGTAATTGGAAACTTCAAATATTTTTGGTATGAAAACGTCTTTTTTATTTTTGGCAGAGGGTTTTGATGAGATAGAGGCTGTTGCTGTATGGGATATATTACGCAGAGCTGGTGCTGAGGTGAAGTCTGTTTCTATGACAGGAGAGAAGACTGTGGTCGGTGCACACAATGTAGCGGTGGTGTCCGATGTACTCTATGAAAGCGTAAAATCTGATGATGTTGAAGGATTCTATATTTTGCCCGGTGGGGTAGAGGGAACTAAAAATCTTTTTATGAATGATGACTTCAAAATGAACTTATTGAATCATTATAATCAGGGTCGTTATGTGGGTGCAATAGGGGAGGCTCCATCTATTCTGGGAGAACTGGACATGTTGAATGGCAAGAATGTTACGGCTCAGCCGGCTTATATGAATTTTTTGCAGGGAGCGACTTATACAGGGCTGCCTGTTGAGATTCAAGATAATGTGATTACCGGTAGAGGTGCAGGAGATTCTTTTAAATTTGCTATCGGTATAGTTTCGATGCTCAAAGGAAAAGATGCTGCCGATAAAGTATCGAAAGAGTTGCTACTGATTATGGGGTAAGATAAGATTTTTCGGGTTTTGGCAGAATAGTCCAGTTTGGAAGTGTATTATATATTACTTCCGAATTGGATTTTTGTATGATGTAATAGTCAGAAACAGAGGCGATATAAGAAAAAAGATAAAAAAAGTTCTTCAAAGATTTGTGTATTATAAATAAAAAGTTTTATCTTTGCACCGCTTTTCGAGCGAGGGGAGCGAGATAGTAAAGAGATAGCGAAGAAAGACACAAGAGTATAGTTCTGGAAAAGTTCAAAAAAAGATTTGGAAAAATTTGGAGCGGAAACGAAAAAAGTTTTATCTTTGCAAAACTTTCGCGCTTCTAAGGGAGCAAGGAAATGCAAGAGGTCATTGAAAGTATTACGATAGACAGAGAGAAATGTAGAAAGAGACGGGCCCTTTTCGGGAAACCGGAGGGGGAATAAGTCCACGTCAAGATAGAAGCAGGAAAGACGGACACCTGGACAGGGATGTACAACTTTTACGTGAAGTAAGAAAATATAAAAGGAATAAATATTACAACGAAGAGTTTGATCCTGGCTCAGGATGAACGCTAGCGACAGGCCTAACACATGCAAGTCGAGGGGCATCAGGTATCAGCTTGCTGATACGCTGGCGACCGGCGCACGGGTGAGTAACGCGTATGCAATCTGCCTGTAACAGGGGGATAACCCGGAGAAATCCGGCCTAATACCCCATAAGGATGTCTGTCCGCATGGGCGGTCATCTAAAGGTTTTCCGGTTACAGATGGGCATGCGTTCCATTAGCTGGTTGGCGGGGTAACGGCCCACCAAGGCGACGATGGATAGGGGTTCTGAGAGGAAGGTCCCCCACACTGGTACTGAGACACGGACCAGACTCCTACGGGAGGCAGCAGTGAGGAATATTGGTCAATGGGCGTAAGCCTGAACCAGCCAAGTCGCGTGAAGGAAGACAGCCCTACGGGTCGTAAACTTCTTTTGTATGGGAGTAAAAGAGTCCACGCGTGGGCTATTGCAAGTACCATACGAATAAGCATCGGCTAACTCCGTGCCAGCAGCCGCGGTAATACGGAGGATGCGAGCGTTATCCGGATTTATTGGGTTTAAAGGGTGCGTAGGCGGCCCTATAAGTCAGCGGTGAAATGTTCCGGCTCAACCGGGAAACTGCCGTTGAAACTGTAGAGCTAGAGTCCACAAGAGGTATGCGGAATGCGTGGTGTAGCGGTGAAATGCATAGATATCACGCAGAACCCCGATTGCGAAGGCAGCATACTGGGGTGAAACAGACGCTGAAGCACGAAAGCGTGGGTATCGAACAGGATTAGATACCCTGGTAGTCCACGCCGTAAACGATGAATACTAACTGTTTGCGATATACAGTAAGCGGTACAGCGAAAGCGTTAAGTATTCCACCTGGGGAGTACGCCGGCAACGGTGAAACTCAAAGGAATTGACGGGGGCCCGCACAAGCGGAGGAACATGTGGTTTAATTCGATGATACGCGAGGAACCTTACCCGGGCTCAAACGCAGGGGGAATACGTATGAAAGTACGTAGCTAGCAATAGCCGCCTGCGAGGTGCTGCATGGTTGTCGTCAGCTCGTGCCGTGAGGTGTCGGCTTAAGTGCCATAACGAGCGCAACCCTTATCGATAGTTACTACCAGGTCAAGCTGAGGACTCAATCGAGACTGCCAGCGTAAGCTGCGAGGAAGGTGGGGATGACGTCAAATCAGCACGGCCCTTACGTCCGGGGCGACACACGTGTTACAATGGCAGGGACAGCGAGTAGCCAGGCAGCAATGCCGCGCCAATCTCGAAACCCTGTCCCAGTTCGGATCGGAGTCTGCAACCCGACTCCGTGAAGCTGGATTCGCTAGTAATCGCGCATCAGCCATGGCGCGGTGAATACGTTCCCGGGCCTTGTACACACCGCCCGTCAAGCCATGGGAGCCGGGAGTACCTGAAGTATGCAACCGCGAGGAGCGTCCTAGGGTAATACTGGTGACTGGGGCTAAGTCGTAACAAGGTAGCCGTACCGGAAGGTGCGGCTGGAACACCTCCTTTCTGGAGTAAAAGAGAATATGTCCGCCGAGATGAAGGCACAGGCGTCCGATGCCGGCCATGGAGGCGTTGACGACCCCGTTTACTTTCTACGGTCTATTGTAACAAGATACAAGAGAAGAAGCAGCCCGGCAGAGGGATGAATTGACAGTCCTATAGCTCAGTAGGTTAGAGCGCTACACTGATAATGTAGAGGTCGGCAGTTCAAATCTGCCTGGGACTACCAAACTGGCAGAAGTTTGGGGGATTAGCTCAGCTGGCTAGAGCACCTGCTTTGCACGCAGGGGGTCAACGGTTCGAATCCGTTATTCTCCACGAAAAAAGATCTTTGACATACTGAAAAAAGAAGAGAACAAACAAAAAAAACCTAGCAACAAAAAAGCGAACCAGGTATACATCACACCGGATGTCCGTTATACAACAACGGACATGTCCGGGGAAAGAAAGTAAGCAAGGGCGCATGGAGGATGCCTAGGCTCTCGAAGGCGAAGAAGGACGTGATAAGCTGCGAAAAGCTACGGTAAGGAGCAAATATCCGCTGACCCGTAGATCTCCGAATGGGGCAACCCGTCGTCGGAAGGCGACACACTGCAAAGCAGTGGGCAAACGTGGGGAACTGAAACATCTCATTACCCACAGGAAAAGAAAATAACAATGATTCCGCCAGTAGTGGCGAGCGAACGCGGAATAGCCCAAACCGTTCCTGTTTCGGCAGGATCGGGGTAGAAGGACCGCCGATAAAGGCAAGAGCGGAGGAAGTCGAACCAATTGGAAAGTTGGATCAAAGAAGGTGACAATCCCGTAGACGAATCCGAAGCGAAGCCGAGGCGGCACCTGAGTAGTGCGGGACACGAGAAATCCTGTATGAATCCGCGGGGACCATCCCGTAAGGCTAAATACTCCCGAGAGACCGATAGCGAACCAGTACTGTGAAGGAAAGGTGAAAAGAACCTCGAACAGAGGAGTGAAACAGACCCTGAAACCATGCGCCTACAAGCGGTCGGAGCTTCTATAAGGAGTGACGGCGTGCCTTTTGCATAATGAACCTACGAGTTACTCTTGCCGGCGAGGCTAAGGGCTTCAGGCCCGGAGCCGAAGCGAAAGCGAGTCTGAACAGGGCGCGATAGTCGGCAGGAGTAGACGCGAAACCAAGTGATCTACCCATGAGCAGGTTGAAGGTTGGGTAACACCAACTGGAGGACCGCACCGGTAAACGTTGAAAAGTTTTCGGATGACTTGTGGGTAGGGGTGAAAGGCTAATCAAACTTGGAGATAGCTCGTACTCCCCGAAATGCATTTAGGTGCAGCCTTCGGGGCTGAGTTGAAGAGGTAGAGCGACTGATAAGATGCGAGGGCTTCACCGCCTATCAAGTCTTGATAAACTCCGAATGCTTCAACTTTTACCCGAGGAGTGAGGGCATGGGTGCTAAGGTCCATGTCCGAGAGGGAAATAACCCAGACCATCAGCTAAGGTCCCGAAATAATAGCTAAGTTGAATTAACGAAGTAGAATTGCAAAGACAGCTAGGATGTTGGCTTGGAAGCAGCCATTCATTTAAAGAGTGCGTAACAGCTCACTAGTCGAGGAATTCTGCGTGGATAATAATCGGGCATAAGCTATTTACCGAAGCTATGGAATATGCAAATATTGGTAGGGGAGCATTCCACGGGTCGCAGAAGGCCTGTCTCGAGACAGGCTGGAGACAGTGGAAAAGCAAATGTAGGTATAAGTAACGATAAAGGAGGCGAGAAACCTCCTCGCCGCAAGACCAAGGGTTCCTGATCAACGCTAATCGGATCAGGGTAAGTCGGGCCCTAAGGCGCAGCCGAACGGCGCAGCCGATGGCAGAAACGGTTAATATTCCGTTACTGAATGTAAGAGTGATGCGGAGACGGAGCAGTGACACATCCGCCTGCAGACGGAATAGCAGGTTAAAGAGTGTAGATAATATTTCGGTAGGCAAATCCGCCGGGATAGTCGAACTTGACAGTACCGGGCGTCCTCGGACAACCGGATAGCGATGGTAATCAGACTCCCAAGAAAATCCGCTAAACATATGTTACATTCACCCGTACCCCAAACGGACACACGTGGTTGGGTAGAATATACCAAGGCGCTCGAGAGATTCACGGTTAAGGAACTAGGCAAATTGACCCTGTAACTTCGGGAAAAAGGGTCCCAACGTCAAAGTTGGGCGCAGAGAATAGGTCCAGGCAACTGTTTAACAAAAACACAGGGCTGTGCGAAATTGAAAGATGAAGTATACAGCCTGACACCTGCCCGGTGCTGGAAGGTTAAGAGGAGACGTCATCGCAAGAGAAGCGTAGAATTGAAGCCCCAGTAAACGGCGGCCGTAACTATAACGGTCCTAAGGTAGCGAAATTCCTTGTCGGGTAAGTTCCGACCTGCACGAATGGTGCAATGATCTGGACACTGTCTCAACCGTGAGCTCGGTGAAATTGTAGTATCGGTGAAGATGCCGATTACCCGCAACGGGACGGAAAGACCCCGTGAACCTTTACTGCAACTTAGCATTGAATTTGGGTACTTGATGTGTAGGATAGTCCGGAGGCAGAGAATTGGGTACGCCAGTATCCGAGGAGCCGCTGTTGAAATACGGACCTTTGATTATTTGAATTCTAACTCTGGCATGCAGAGGACACTGCTTGGTGGGTAGTTTGACTGGGGTGGTCGCCTCCAAAAGCGTAACGGAGGCTTCTAAAGGTACCCTCAGGCCGATTGGTAACCGGCCGCAGAGTGTAATGGCACAAGGGTGCTTGACTGAGAGACCGACACGTCGATCAGGTAGGAAACTAGAGCATAGTGATCCGGTGGTTCCGTATGGAAGGGCCATCGCTCAAAGGATAAAAGGTACTCCGGGGATAACAGGCTGATCGCTCCCAAGAGCTCATATCGACGGAGCGGTTTGGCACCTCGATGTCGGCTCGTCACATCCTGGGGCTGGAGAAGGTCCCAAGGGTTGGGCTGTTCGCCCATTAAAGTGGCACGCGAGCTGGGTTCAGAACGTCGTGAGACAGTTCGGTCCCTATCTGTTGTGGGCGCAGGAAATTTGCGAGGCTCTGACACTAGTACGAGAGGACCGTGTTGGACCGGCCGCTGGTTTATCAGTTGTTCCGCCAGGAGCACCGCTGAGTAGCTAAGCCGGGATTGGATAAGTGCTGAAAGCATCTAAGTACGAAGCCAGCCTCAAGATTAGATTTCCCTGGAGGGTCGTTGCAGACGACGACGTAGATAGGTTGCAGGTGTAAAGGCAGTAATGCCAAAGCCGAGCAAAACTAATCACCCGAGACTTTCTGTAAGGTATGATTCCGGTAGTGCCGGATACGTGGTATCGTTCTGTCGTTTGTTGGTGTTTTTCTTTTTCTTTTCTTTTTTTGTATGGCAAAAAAGAAGGCATTCAGGTGGTTATAGTGTCAGGGTTCCACCTCTACCCATTCCGAACAGAGAAGTTAAACCTGACCGCGCCGATGGTACTGCGTCACAGTGGGAGAGTAGGTAGCTGCCGTATTATAGGAGAATAGGGAGGAGAGAAGACCGCAGGGTCCTGCTCTCCTCCCTATTTTTTTCCCCTTGGAGATGCATTTCCCCCCCCCTCCCCCGGGACCCGATTCCCGGACACGCCGCTGCCCTTTTTTTCGGGCATTTGGATTTGTTTCTGTTTCTGTTCGGACCGGCTAAAATTTACGCTTAAACAATGAAACCCTCGGATTTCCCTACCGGATGGTAATTGATGTTCCCTGATTNTTGGAAAGTATGGTGTTTGGGTAGAGATATTGAGAGATGGTGTTGCTTTTTATTTGAAAATAAGTGTTTTATGATTGTGTTATCCTCTCTTGAGAAACTCTGTAAAAAGTCAAAAACAAAAATAAATAACTTGCAATTTAAAGCTTAATGCGTATATCAATAAAAGAAAAGGTGCTTTTTTCATTCAAAAAATACGCTTTGTACAGGCTCTTTTTTAGAAATTTGATTTCAGTTTTTATATAGTCTCTGGATAGATAATTAAGGGGTGTGTACGGTGAGGGGGGATGGTTTGGGTTGGGATGTTAATTGATGGTATTGTTTTTTTGAGGTAGAGTCTGCTGAGTTTGGAGTAGCGAAGAAGCGTTTATCAAGTTTTGTTTTTTGCTTTTGATTTGGGATGATGTGCACAAGCATCACACACCTCTGGCTTTTATCAAAAGGGAGGTGTGGCGTTTTGAGAGGGGAGATAGTTCCTTTTCTTATAAGGAAGAAGTGTCCCTTGCGAATATTCGACTTATGGTAAATTTTCGGGGCGTGCCGGAAAGTGTGAGTTTATTGTACTTGTATTTGTTCTTGTTCTTTTTTATTTACTTTCTTAAAGTGGATGATGAGTGTGATAACGGCTATGACGAATGCAACGAAATCGGAGACTGGGATACTGCTCCATACTCCGTTGGTACCGAAGTAACGGGGCAATATGACGAGACAGGGAATGAGAAATAGCAGTTGCCGGGAAAGTGACAAGAATATTGATATGGGTGATTTCCCGATGGACTGGAAGAAGTTGGATATAATGATTTGACAACCTACGAAGGGGAACATCAGGCAACAGATTCTCAATCCGGTATTGGCTATGTCGGTGAGTGCTTCATTATCAGTAAACATGGCGACAATGGCGTGTGGGAATATCTCACTTAAGAGGAATCCGGTTGTGGTGATACTTACTCCGGCTATGATTCCATATTTCAGAGTGTTACGTACGCGCTGGAACTGGTGTGCTCCATAGTTGTATCCGACAATGGGCTGCATGCCTTGAGCGAGTCCCATAACTATCATGACAAAAAGGGTGAGCATACGATTGACGATACCGTAGGCTCCGATAGCCATGTCGCCACCGTAGTTTCTCAGGCTATTGTTGAGTATAATGACTACTACACAGGCGCATACGTTCATCAGGAACGGTGACATACCTATGGAAAAAATACTGATGATGATACGTTTCTGGAGTTTGTACCGCCCTTTCTGGAAGTGAATGAAGCTTTTAGGGTCGCAGAAGTGCTTGAGTACCCAAAGCATTCCGCATGTCTGGGAGAGTACGGTGGCAAGGGCTGCTCCTCTCATGCCCCAGTCGAGGTAGAAGATAAAGAAGGGGGCGATGATGATATTGGCTCCTACGGTGAGCAGGGAGGAGAGCATTGCTTTTTTGGGGTAACCGGTGGCCCGCATGATATTGTTGAGCCCGATGAAAACGAAGGCAATGGGGGTCCCCAGCAACAATACTTGCATGAAGTCACGAGCGTAAGGGAGTGTCTCGGCACTGGCTCCGAAGAAGTGGAGTATGGGGTCGAGGAAAATGAATGTGATGAGCCCGAAGCATACGGCATTGATAATGCAGAGGAGTACGACATTATGGAGTACATCAGTGGCTCGTTCTGTATTTCTCTGCCCGAGATAGATGGAACTTATAGTGGCTCCACCGACGGCTACCAGTGTACAGAAGGCGATGACAAGGTTCATCAATGGGAAGGTGATAGCCAGCCCCGTGATGCCGAGGGGACCTATACCGTGACCGATAAAGATACTGTCGATGATGTTGTACAGCGAAGTTACAGTCATACCGATGATTGCCGGAATGGAGTATTGTACTAAAAGTTTTCCAATGGGCTGGGTGCCCAATACGGTGGGTGTATTATCTGTCATAAAATTTCACAATCTTTTTACTAGTGCAAAGGTACGAATTATTTGTGTAGTCCGAAGGGTTTTGTTTATTTTGCAGCGTTAAACAAAATGAAAGGAAAGTGTATGGGGCTGAATCAAGCAGCATTGTTCGACTTGGATGGGGTCGTGGTGGATACGGAGACTCAATATTCGGTATTTTGGGGTAAGGTGGGTGAGAAGTTCCATCCGGAGATTGAGAATTTTAATTATATTATAAAAGGGAATACGCTGAATCAGATTTATGACAAGTATTTTCCGGATGAGTCTGTGAGAAAGCAGATTTCCAAAGCATTGGATTATTTTGAGAATCATATGCGTTATGAGTATATCAATGGCGTAATGGAATTTATCGGAAGCTTGAGGGTTCAGGGTATAAAGACTGCTGTTGTGACCAGCTCCAATGATATGAAGATGGGGATTTTGTATGGGGTGCATCCTGATTTTAAGGGAATGTTTGATGCTATCGTAACGGCTGATATGATTTCTAAATCGAAGCCGGACCCGGAGTGTTTTTTGCTGGGGGCGAGGTTGCTGGGTTGTGCTCCTTCGAATTGTTTTGTCTTTGAGGATTCTTTGGCGGGGTTGACGGCCGGCCGTGCTGCTGGAATGACGGTAATCGGATTATCTACCACTCATCCGGCAGAGCGTATTTCTGCTTTGGCTGACCATGTGATTGCCGACTTTTCCGGTTTTACGGTGGATGAGATGGAACAGATACGCATGGAGAGGCTGAATTGACCGGGGCAGGCTTTTGATATATAACCGCTTTTTATTTATATATCGTTATAAATCATACATAACTATACGGATGATGTATAAATGTCCATAAAAAGGGTGAATTCTAAAAGTGTCACCACGATGTCACGATTTCACAAATAGGTTTATGCCAGAAGAGGTAATGGATAACATCTAATGGGGCAAACATCTTGTTGCATGATAGGTGAAACGGAAGGACGGGGGATATAAATCTGGTAAATGTTATTATTTTTCCGACAACCGGTCGCTTTTCTGAGGATATATTGTTGGGGCGCATCGATGAATTGTTGCAGCCAAAAGAGAAAATGACAAACCTCAGTCTTGTGGGTATAATAGATGTATATCTTTGTCAGATAGCCTGTTATCTTCCTCATAAAAGCAGAAAAACATTTCTGAAAAATTCTCAAATCTGACCCGTGCAAAATTTAGACGAGAGATTCTTAAGTCTTGTGTCTGAATCATCATATAATAATATCTTTGTAATTTTGCATTATGAATTTAATTACAAAGTGAAAGGCGGTTTGATATGCATTTACAAAATACATTGTTTTTTGCGGTAATATTTGCCATAGCTGTTGGTTGTTCGCATGTCAGTAGTGAATATGGTATACTTGTTGCGCACACGTCAGAAAAATATCTTGAGGCTGGTATCCCTGTCTGCTATTTGAATGGGCAAGGTGATACCATTGTGCCTTATGGCAAATATAAGTTCTGCCAAACTGATACCATTCGGAATATCGGTTTTGTGTATGAGAATGGACAAAACGGGCGTATTGTTTGCATAGATAATAAAGGTAAAAAGTTGTTCTATGTGTTCAAATATGATAATGGTCCCGATTATATACGAGAAGGGCTTTTTCGTATAATGGATGAAAACGGATTGATAGGTTTTGCCGATTCATTGGGGAATGTTGCCATAGAACCTCAGTTTAAGTTTGCCACGCCATTCGAGGATGGAAAATCTCAAATGGCAACAAACGGAGAGGCAGATAGCGACCGAGAATTTTGTTTTTGGAAATCTGATGAATGGCAACTTATTGACCATAAAGGGAATAGGGTAATGAGGTATAGTGGAATTAGAAGTGGAACGGACAGCCTTAAAGGATTGCAAATAGCCATATTCAACGCACAGGAGAAGGTAGTCCAAGAAATATCTTATTCCTATCCTCCGGACATCGAATTTGCCAATAATCTAAATGTTAGGATTGATTTGCAAGATGTCAATTTTGACGGAAAAGACGATATACTCATCAATCTCGGTCGATATGGCAATCAGATGGTACAATATTATGATTGCTATATGTGGAATGAGAAAGAGAAACAGTACTGTAAAGATGAGAGTTTCAAACAAATAGAGAGTCCACAGATAAATAGGAGAAGACAATGTGTATTCTCTTTATCACGTGTGTCGGCAGCATCTTACTGTTATAAGCGTTTTGAGTTTATTGATGGTCGATTTGTCAATGTTGCTACTTTAACCCAAATTTTTAAAAGTTCTGAGCAGCCTCCTCTCTTTACAGAAAAACAGTATGTAGAGGGTAAAGGCATGGTAACGTTGCACGAAAATGTTGTGGAGGATGAGATAAGTAGTGATTGGGTGTCGATTATACTAAAATAGTATAGTCGAACGACTTCGAATTTAAAAATTTTATTTCATTGTCACACATTTTCCGGCTTTTCTCGGGATTAGGGATGGAGATGGAACAGATACGTATGGAGAGGCTGAATTGATATGGTTTTGTTCTTATTGGAAGCCGATTTTTTCAATTTTAAAAATTTGTTTGTCGCACTTTGGGATAAAGGTGGGGTTTAGTGCTTGTTATTGATTTGTATTGCTGTACACAGGTGTTATACATTTGAAAAAGCAATCACAAAAGTCTAAGAAACATAGTCTCACTATTTCATTCTAGGTCGCCTATCTCGTCGTTACACACAGACACCTCAAATCAAAAGCGGTCACATAAAGCTGATAGATATTGCCTCAAAAAAACTTCTCAGCCTAATTCGCGCCTCTCACTGTAACACACCCCTTAATCCCCTCTCGAGAGGGGAAATACACACTCAAAGCCTTTATTTTCAATTAGAAATGTCACTTTCCTTTTGAGAGGGGCTGGGTGTGTGTGATGTTTGCGCATGGCTTTTGAAATTAAAAGCGGTCACATAAAGCTGATAGATATTGCCTCAACTAATAGCATTAATAATACCTCAGCCTAATCCGCGCCTCTCATTGTAACACACCCCTTAATCCCCTCTCGAGAGGGGAGACACAATACTCAAGCCGCTCATTTTCAATCAAAAATGATACTCTCCGGCCTCCCCTCTGGTGAGGGGAAATGTCCTGTATAATACTCTCATTTTCAAAAAGAAACAAGTGCTGAAGGCTTTCATATCGAGAGGGAAGATTTAGATTTTCTGTTTTTGAGGTGGTGTTTATTTTTGTTTTGCATGGTAGTGCTCTAACGTCATGCACCCTTCTCAAAAAGGGAAAAGGTTCCTTTTCGGGAAGGGGGAGGGGGAAATGTTAAAATTGGAATCCTTGTTCTCGGATGATTTTCAGGAAGATATCCGAGAAGTGCTCGTTGTTTGCTTTGGGATATCTTACGTCTGTGAATACCTGAGCAAGTGTTTCTTTGTTGTTTTCTGTAATGTATTTCTTGCTTTCGGGAAGGGATTCTTTTTCTGCGTATATGCGGTCTATGTCTTCGCTTGTGTAGTCTTTATATTGTTCGTCGTGTATGAGTGCTTCTGCGGGCAATCGGTCGACTTGTGCCGGAATTTCTGCGGGATATCCGACTGTAACGGTAGTGACCGGTACGACAAATTTGGGCAGGTTGAGCGCTTCGATAATCATAGGGGCGTTGTAAGTGGTGGTTCCCAGATAGCAGATACCTAACCCGCATAACTCAGCGGCTGTGCAGAATTGCTGTGCGACCAGTAGTGCGTCGATGGTGGCGGTATAGAATGACTGGAAATTGTCGTACCCGTGTTGTGCTTTGCGTAATTCGCACCACTTGATGAACCGGTTGAAGTCGGCGCAGAATGTGAGGACGACGGGAGCTGTCGTTACTGTGGGTTGGTTGAAATGTGCGGGGGCGAGCTTTTTCTTATTTTCTTCATCGCGGGTGACAATGACGCTGTACAGTTGCATATTGCCTGTTGTCGATGCTCTGAAGGCTACTTCTAATAGTTCGTTCAGCATTTTTTCAGGAATTTGGTCGTTTTTGTATTTCCTGATGGTTCGTCGCAGTTTTAAATCTTCGATAATCATATTTGTGTTTTTATTTTTAGTTTTGGTTTTCGTATTGGGTTGTAATTTCCTGTTTTTACAGTCCGCTATTTTTCTTGTAAAAACGGAAAAATATTTTCGAAAGAAATTCCTAAATCTGCCCCGGACAATATTTCCTTATCGGAAAATTCGGACAGGTTCTAAAAAAATCAATCCAAAGATACGTAATTTTGAAAAGAAAAAAACTTCGTGAGGGGTTAATCATGTTTATTTGGGGTTTGGGCTTGTATATTCGGAAAAAAATCTATTTTTGTCAGTGAAAACATTTTCGTATTTTTGTTTTCGTATGGGAAAACACTTGCTTACATATTTGTTGTTTTTGTGGGTCGGCGTTATGTCCGGCTTGGCCTTCGTCGTTCAAGCGTCTCCTAATTTTTATTTCAAGCAGTTGTCTCAACAGGATGGGCTTCCTCAGAATTTTGTGCGTTCTATCATGCTCGACCATAATGGCTTTTTTTGGATTGGTACGAGTCGGGGGGTGAGCCGTTTTGATCGCCATGAGTTCAAGAATTATTCGGCAGTGCCAGATTCTGCTACTTCTTTGCCTGATAATCTGATTCATTTTATTGTAGAGGATGCCCAGAATAATATCTGGATTTCGACGTCTAAAGGGGTATGTGTGTATCAGAGGAAAAGTGATGATTTCAAACGGATTCGGTGGGGCAAGAGAGCTTTGCAGGCTCATTCTTACATGCTGACGGACGATGCTCTTCTTTTGGGAGGGCGGGGTGTGATATATCGTTGGGATTATGCGCGGTGTGTCATGGATACGGTTCCTATCCGGTGGAAGGAGAGGTCTTATGCTTTTTTTAATTATATGTCTTCTTGGCGTAAGCATTATTGGGTACTGTCGTCCCGGTGGGAGGGCATGTGGATTTTGGATTGCCGTACGGGTGAGATAACGAGGCCTGAGTTTTGCAGGGAGAGGGAGATTATGGCTGTGAAGGTGGACAGCCGGGATAATTTGTGGATTTCTCCGTATGGAAAGGGTCTCGACGGATATGGGGATGGCGGCAGGAAGCGAGTGCATTATGATATGTCGAATTCTGATTTGACTCATAATGTAATTCTCGATATAGAGGAGAGGGACGGCCAGTTGTGGCTGGCTACGGATGGTGGCGGTATCAGTATATTGAACAGGGGTGATAATTCGTTTTCCAATATCCGGTATGTTCCGGGTGATGTGTATTCGTTTCCGGTGAGTTCTGTGTTTTGTCTGTATCGGGATAAGGATAATAATATGTGGGCCGGAACGATACGTGGCGGGCTGTTCGGTATCAAAGAGGTGTATATGAGGACTTATCGTGATGTGCCTCCGGGGAGCAGTTACGGGATGAGCGACAAGACGGTGTTGTGTCTTTATGAGGACAGGGACGGTTCTGTGTGGATAGGGACGGACGGTGGCGGGTTGAACCGGCTGGATACGAGGAGCAATAAGTTTACGCATTATCCGAGTACTTATGATAGTAAGGTGGCGTCTATAACGTATTATAGTGATCGTGAGCTGTTGGTGTATTTTTTTGCCAAGGGGTTGTTCCTGTTCGATAAACGGACTGGGAGTTTGCGTCCTTTTATTTTACTGAATGAGCGACGTAATGAGCAGATTGCCCATTCGGGTATCTCGGTCAATGTGGATTATTTTGATACTGACAAGATACATTTGTTTGCTGATAAGATATATATGTATGATAAGAGGGCGGCTTCTTTTTCTGTGGCTCATGTTGCGGACTCGTCTCGTTATTATGGTACGGTCCAGCGCTTTTATTCTGATAGGGATGTGACGTATCTTTTCGGCCGTAATTATATTCTCAAGCTCGATAATAAGAAAAATGATGCGTTTTGCATTCTTTCGCTGGAGTATAAAGCGTATATAAATGCTGCGTGTTGTGATGAAAAAGGTAATTTTTGGATTGGAACTAACCAGGGTTTATTATATTATAATGTATATTCTCATGCTTTGAGAAGTGTGAAAACGAACATGTTCAGGGAGATTACTTCCATGGTGTATTCGGACAAAGGGTTATGGATAGGTGCCGAGGGGATGTTGTTCCGTTATTCGATAGCGGAGAATAAGTTTTTTATTTATGGTGAGTCTGATGGTGCTTCGCCTAATGAATATTTGTTCAAACCGACACTGGTATCCCGGACGGGGGATATTTATATGGGTGGAGTGACGGGGCTTTTACGTATTGACGGGCAGAGGTATAAGGAATATGTGCAGCCGTCACCGTTGTCTGTCGAACTGACGGATGTTGTTCTCGACGGTGTCTCGGCAATGAAGGATATTAATGATTCGGACCGGGGACTCTGTATTCCTTGGGATCATACTTCTTTGGTGGTAAAGACGATGGTGAGGGAAAAGGATGTGTTCCGGAAGAAGATGTTCCGGTTCAGTATCGAGGGGCTCGACCGGTCGGATATAGAGTCGTATGACCATACGTTGACATTGCATTCTTTGCCGGTGGGAAAGTACCGGATAATGGCGTCGTGCAGTACTCAGGATGGAGGTTGGAGCCGTCCCAACTGTATTCTGTCTTTGGAGGTGGTACCGCCATGGTGGGAGCAACCGTGGTTTGTTATCGTCCTGGTACTGGTGATTGCGTTGGCATGTTATCTGGTAATGGCTTATATTATAAGGAAGAAGGAAGACCGGTTGCAACTCGAGATGAAGGAGCGGGAGCGTAAGGTGTATGAGGATAAGGTGCGTTTCCTGATTAATATCAGCCATGAGTTGCGTACTCCTCTGACGTTGATTTATGCTCCATTGAAGAGGCTTTTGGGGGGTAAGTTTACTGATAATGAGTTGAAATTGCAGTTGACCCGGATATTCAAGCAGGCCCGCCAGATGCGTAATATTATAAACATGGTGCTCGATATGCGCCGTATGGAGGTGGGGTATGAGGCTTTGCATCTGCTTCCTCATCCGTTGAATGCATGGATAGAGTCTGTTGTGGGTGATTTTGCCGAGGAGTTCCGGACGAAGGGGATAATGCTCTTTTTCCGGGCGGATGAGAGGGTGGATAATGTTTCTTTCGATAAGGGGAAGTGTGAAATTGTGTTGTCTAATCTTTTGATGAATGCACTCAAATTCAGCCAGGAGGGTACTACGGTGATTGTCTCTACGGAGAGGAGGGACGGTTGTGTGCGTGTTTCGGTCAAGGACGAGGGGATAGGATTGAGTGACAGCGATTTTACGCATTTGTTTACGCGTTTTTATCAGGGAGAGCATCAGATGAGCGGCAGTGGTATCGGGTTGTCTTATTCCAAAACATTGCTCGAGTTGCATGGGGGCAAGATAGGGGCTTATAATAATGAGGGTAAGGGGGCTACTTTCTGGTTTGAGTTGCCTTTGACCGAGAGAGATATGGATGTAGTGTGTGATCCGGGTACGTATCTGAATGATATTCAATATCTCGATACTGAAATGGAGGTGTGTGTCGAGGAGAGGGATTTTCCTCTTCACCAGTATTCTATCTTGATAGTCGATGATGAGCGGGAGATACGTTCTTTTATCAAGGATTCTTTCGGAAGTATTTTCAAGCAGGTGTATACTGCTGAAGATGGCCGGGATGGTCTTGATGTAGTGCGCCAGTGGCAGCCGGATTTGGTGATAAGTGACATTATGATGCCGCGTATGGATGGTTTCGAGTTTTGCCGTGAGTTGAAGAGTGATATCCAAATCAGTCATATTCCGGTTATTTTGCTTACGGCGCGGGATAATCCGGAGAGTTTGTCGGCGGGGTATAAATTGGGGGCCGATTTTTATTTGTCGAAGCCCTTTGATAATGAGATGCTTCTGACTATCATACGTAATCTGTTGCGGAACCGGGAGCAGATAAAGAGTTATTACCGGAATGCCGTACCGGTGTCTATTGCTCCGAAGGACCAGACATTCAGTAATGCTGATGAACAGTTCTTGATGAAATTGAATGGCCTGGTGATGGAAAATCTGGATAATTCCGAGCTGGATGTGAAATACCTGACTGTGGAGATAGGAATGAGCCGGGCGTCTCTATATAATAAGGTAAAGGCGTTGACCGGCTTGGGTGTGAATGATTATATCAATCGTATAAGGATAGAGCAGGCTATGCAGTTGCTTGCAAATACGGGTTTGTCGGTGACAGAGATTTCGGAACGTACGGGATTTTCCAGTTCGCGTTATTTCAGTACTTCTTTTAAACAGTTTACTTCGATGACGCCTTCGGAGTATAAAGAACGGTGCAGGAGTGGTGTACAAGCGTAGAGGAGAAGTTTATTCAGGAGTTTTTTTTAATTAATAGATAATCAGTTAGTTATATTGTTTGTAATCAAAATTAGACAATTCCGAACATCGTTTAGACGCATTCGAACATGTTTTTTTTGTGCCCTTTTTACATTTGCAGTACACGAAAAAACTAATTCATTAATTAAATTCTTTTATTATGAAAACAAAAGTATTACTATTTTCGACTTTGTTTTTTTCTGCTCATTTATTTACGTATGCTGCGGACGAGGATATCACTCCCGGTCATTTGAAATTTGCCGATAAAGCGGCGGGTCCGTATGAGTTTGTTCATTATTCTTCAACGGGAGCTAATCCTACTTCTCCTTATCCGGCTGAAAATTTGAAAGAGGACGGTACTGTTGTGCTTACCGGAGGACAGGTGAAGGATGAGACGGGTGTGGCTATATTGAACAAGGGCTGCCATATCGTCGCTTCGGAATATGGAAATATGTTGCTGATAAAGGGTAACGGGAGTACGGAACAACCGGACTTGAGTGCGGCTGATGCTTTGGGCGGATATGCGAATATCCATATGTTTACTCAGACCGATTTCCCGATAAATACTCCGGTACGTTTTCATTTTGTATCGAAGGTCATCGGAGACCCTGTGACAGCGGATTATAAAATCTCTATCTGGAATTACGGTGGTGCGGTAACTAATGTACCTCTGCCCGAGACTACGACATATACGGCTGTGGATACGAAGTGGTGGCCGATATATGCGGACTTGGATATTGCCGGAATTACGGGTTCGGACAGGATTCCTTTACGCATACGGTTCAATATTCCGGGCGGTCATCTTGCAAACAGAGCCATCTATATAGCCAAGATACAGTTTACAGCCAATCCTACGGGAGAGTGTCCCGAATTCAATCCTATTACGTTCGACGGTTGGGATACTCCTGACGGCTCTACTCCTTCGGGTATCGATGCCATTGGAAATGATGCAAAAGGTTTCGTTACGTGGGATAACCAGTATATCTATCTGAATAATATGGATATAGACAGTGTGGTATCTATTTATTCTTTGAACGGTGCTTTGGTAAAGACAGTCAGCGTAACCGATTCGTTCATGGAGGTACCGATGTCTCGTGGTGCTTATATTGTAAAATACGCTAATAAAACATCAAAGGTTATCCTTTGAGATAGATAAATTGTCGGATAGTGACCGGGATGTGTGCTCCCGGTTTCTATCTTCTTTTTTCTTCGTGAATACTTTAAATTAATATGTATATGAAAACAAGGAATCTCCTACTTATTTTCTTCAGTTTGTTTTGTGTCAGTTCGGTGTTTTCTCAAAGTACGAATTATGCTTTGCGTTTCAATGGGGACGGTGAGGTCGATTGCGGGGTTATACCGGATTTGGATAATTTGAGTTTATATTCTGTACAGTTTTTGGTAAATCCTTCGGANGTATAAGATTGCTTCTCAGGAGATTGTCGTTGCTACAGACCTTCCGGTGAATGCTTGGACACAGATTACGATTTCGGCGTTTGCCAATGGTATCGATGTCTGGACCAACGGGACGAAGGTGTGGAAGGCCAATGCCGGAGGGGCTGTTATACCGGCGTCGACATCATCGTTTGTTATCGGAGAGAATTTTAAGGGACGTATCGATGAGTTCCGTTTCTGGAATGCGGAAATGCCGGGTGCCGAACCGGAAAATCTGATGTTCCGCAATACGGTGAACAAGTTTCATCCGAAATATGAGAATTTACTTTTCTATTATAAATTTGACCAGGACCAGTGCGAGGATATCGTGGATTACAAGCTGGCTTATCATGGCGTACCTACAAATGTAACTCGGGAAGCGGTTACTGATAATGATTATTTCAAGTATCGTGTGGTTACGGGTTATTCTTCGTTTGTACGTCATTGCGACCGTCTGCAAATAGACCGCGATATGCACTTGATGACTAATGATTTGATTATTCTCGATGCTCAGGTAGCTGGAGCTACCGGGGCTGTATCGTTGACTTATCCGGATAATCAGGGTACGTTGAGTAATGCTTCTTATATGGCTGAATATGAAGGACGTAGTGGAGTTCTTTCTCTTCAGGGTGACGGTGCCGGCATGAATGTCGGGCAGGAGGTGTTGCAGGATAAAGGAGGATTGCCCGCTTTGAAGTATGCTACTATCGAGGCTTGGATATGTGTGGGAGAATGGAAAAACGGAGCTGCGATTTTTAACAAGAGTGATGATTCGCATCAGTTTGCCATAAAGTTGGGTGACGAGTCGAAGAAGGAGCTGCTGGTAGAGATAAACGGGTATACTTATAATTTTGAGAATGCGATAAAGGCTTCGGGATGGGAGCATATTGCGGTAGCTATCGTTTCGACTACCGGCCGGGCAAATGCCAGAATACGCTTGTATACTAATGGCGGTACCACTCCTGCTTATGCTAATAATATATCGACGATTCCTACTGAAGATGATTTTACGTTCTTGAATACTTCGGCCAATGCCGTTATCGGGGAGAATTTTAAAGGATATATCGATGAGGTGATGGTCTGGGGAAATTCCCGTACGGATAGCCAGATAAAACAGGATGCTGCCGGCACGTCGGGCGACCTTACTTTTCCCGGCGGAGGGGACGGAGCTATTTATCTGTTGTCGTACTGGCAGTTTGACGATAAGGATAATCCGGGCAAGAATACCCGGAGCTGGAAAGAGATGCTGGCACAAATACGTAAGATGTATGATGGATACAGGGGGTACAAGATACGTTTGGGCCTGATTTCTTCGGATAAGGATGAGAGCGGAAATAAATTGTGGACTTCTCATATTTCGGATGCAGCCTGGCGCGAACGGTTGGCTTCGGATGTGGCTGAGTTACTGCCTTATTGCGACGGTATAGATGTGGACTTCGAGTGGCTTTATAGCGGAGACCAGAGATGGAAAACGGGGTATGGTCCTATGGTAGAGGCTTTGCGCAAGGTTATTCCGGAGGATAAGGTATTCAGTGTATCCCTTCATCCGGTGGCATATTTCTTGCCGACGGAGTATATAAATCTGCCTGATTATTATACTTTCCAGATATATGGTCCCAGCAAGACTTATTTTGCATATAACAATTATGTCTCGTCATACAACAATTTCATCAAGTGGGGATTTCCCAAGGAGAAGATAGGCATGTCGTATCCTACAACGGCGACTACGGGAAGTGTCGTATCGGGGTATAAGAATATTGTGGCTGCCAATCCTGATTTGGCTACGGACTTGAATGAGGCTACGATGTCGGGTTCTACGTATACGTTTAACGGTGTGGATTGTGTGAAGGATAAAATGAATTTTATTCTGGAACAAAACAGCGGTACGGTGATGTATTTCGATATGGGGAACGATGTTGCGGTTTCCAATCCATTGAGCTTGATACGGGCGGCTAATTCGGTGATTTCGTCCAATGTGGATACGATTATTACGAAAACGGACAGCGAGCCTACTTCGTTGCCGTCTGTGAAGAGAGATGAAAAAAAAACGACAGCCCTCATCTATAATGAACGTTCGGAAGAAATCGTGGTGACCGCGATTTCGGATGCGTACTTGTCGCGTATCTCTTTGGTGTCGTCTGTGGGAATGCTCGTGCGTGACGAGAAGGTGTCGGGGAGGTATTATGCCATGCAGGCTGACACATTTTCTCCGGGGGTGTATATTGCCCGTGTGGAATCGACCGAAGGGGTAGATGTTTTTAAATTTCGGATAAAAAAATAAACCTTAAAATATAGTTAAATGAAAATTGAGATAAAAAATATTTTCAGAAAGGCCTTGTTGCTTTTACTGCTGGCCCTGTTCGGGGGACAGGTTGTGTATGCGCAGGGCATAACCATAAAGGGGAAAGTCAGTGACGACAAAGAGCCTTTGATGGGGGTTACCATACAGGTAAAGGGTACGTCGAAGGCTACGGCGACCGACCTGGACGGAAATTATACGATTAGCGTACCGGATAAGAAATCGGTTCTTGTATTTTCTTATATAGGTTATCAGAAACAGAGTATCGAGGTAGGCAATAAGACGGTCATCAATGTAAAAATGCAGGATGATTCCAAATTGCTCGACGAAGTAGTCGTTATCGGTTACGGTAGTGTCAAGAAAAGTGATGTTACGGGGGCTATCGCTTCTTTGCGTCCGGATGAAATGGATGCTTCCAAGAGTGTGACTCTCGATAATTTGTTGCAGGGTAAGGTGGCCGGCTTGGTGGTCGGGTCTACCAATACGACTCCGGGTGCTGCAACTTCGATTACCATTCGTGGTGCCAGTTCGTTGCGCGGAGACAACCAGCCTTTGTATGTGATAGACAATATTCCTCAGGCATCTACCGGAGAGTTTGCTTCTTCTGCTTTCGGTGATGATGACTATCAGACTGCGGCCGACCCGCTGAGTAGTTTGAATCCTTCAGATATAGAGAGCATAGAGGTGTTGAAAGATGCTTCTGCTACGGCCATTTACGGGTCTCGTGGTGCCAACGGTGTTATCTTGATTACGACAAAGAAAGGAAAGGCGGGCAAACCTCGTGTCAATGCGAATGCCAACTTTACGATAGCGAATGCTACCCGTCTGTATGATATGTTGAATTTGAGTGATTATGCTGATTACCGGAATGCCCAGTCGGGTCCTGACGACCGTCAGTTCTTCAAATCGGGCAACGAGGTGCGTTATATTTTCTCCGGGGGCAAGTATGACGAGAATGACCCCGGAAGTTACCGGGTTTTGCAGGAAAGGGACTGGCAACGGGAGATTTATCGTACGGCATTTTCGCAGAACTATTCGGTTTCGGTGAACGGTGGTGCCGAAAAGGTGCGGTATTTCGTGTCTGCGTCATATAAGAATATCAACGGTATTGTGAAGCAGACCGGTCTGCAGCAGGGGGACTTGCGTGCTAACTTGTCAATGGATTTGTCGAAGAGGGTATCGGTAGACTTGTCGTTGAGCGGTTCATTGAAAAAGAATGATATGATGTCGGGCAGTAATGCCAATGGTGGTGCGCAGGGTTCTGTCTCGGTGACAGCCATCACTTCGCAGCCGTTTGAGTATCCGGCCGATGACCCTTCGTTGAGCGGAACAAACGGTATGGAAAAGAGAATTACGGTGTTTAGCTGGTTGAACGACTATGATGACCAGACCACGGAGAATGCGTTCCGTGCATCGATGGATTTGAAGTGGAAAATATGGAAGGGCCTTACTTACAGTTTGCGTGCGGGAGGTAATTTGAGGGACGAGTATCGTGCCCGTTGGTTCGGAACCGAGACTTTCCGGGGGAATAACGACAAGGGTTCTTTGGGCATAACGGATTTGAAGCAGTATAATGTTACGGTGGAAAATATGTTGAATTATCATCAGACTTTTGAGCATATTCTCGATTTGGATGTGACGGCAGCTGTTACGTATGATGATTATAATTATCTGAACAAGCGGACACAGGGACGCCAGTTCTCCAATATGAGTTTCGGTATTGACGGATTGCATATGGCCGAGAAGATTTCTTATCTGGAACCTGTACAGCGAGACTACCAGTTGCTTTCTTATCTGGGACGTGTGAATCTTTCGTTCCTCGACGGGCGTTATCTGGCTACGGCTTCGTTCCGGGCCGATGGGTCGAGCCGTTTTGCAAGGGGTCACCGTTGGGCTTACTTCCCATCTTTCTCGCTTGCTTGGCGTATGGAACAGGAAGAGTTTATAAAGAATAATGTGGACTGGCTCGACCAGTTTAAGGTGAGACTGGGTTATGGCCAGACGGGTAACTCGGCGATAGACCCGTATAGCAGTTTTTCCAATTACAGCCAGATTATAGATTATGCCAATGCTACGGGCGACAAGGTACTGGCGATGGCTATCGACAAGTTGCAGAACGAGGGTCTTACATGGGAAACGACGGTGTCGTGGAATGTGGGTCTTGATTTCGGAGTTTTGAAAAACCGATTGAGAGGGTCGTTTGACTTCTATAACAAGGAAACAAGAGATTTGTTGATTTCCAGAATATTACCGCCTTCTGCGGGATTCTCCAGTGTTTATTATAATTCGGGGAACTTGTTGAACCGAGGTGTCGAGTTCAGTGTGGATGCGGATATTATCCGAACCAAAGATTTTGTATGGACATTCGGCGGCAATATCGGAAAGAATAATCCGAAGATTAAAGATTTGGGTGTATC
The DNA here is from genome assembly GCF_001403595.1 of Gabonia massiliensis. NCBI lineage: Bacteria > Pseudomonadati > Bacteroidota > Bacteroidia > Bacteroidales > Porphyromonadaceae > Gabonia > Gabonia massiliensis. The sequence goes on from NZ_LN877940.1 coordinate 1,648,012, forward strand.
GAGAGGTAATTTCGGCGTTTATGAGGATATTCTGGCTTATGAGGGTAACTCATTGGGCAACCATTTCGGCAATGCTCACCTGTTCTGGGTGGGACATGCTCCGGGGCTTTTCCTTGGATACCAGACCGACGGGATTGTGCAGGAGGAGGACTTGCCGGCCAATGGCGGTTCGTATACAGTAACTCAGGATTTGAGTACGGGTGGTGCTCCTCAGGCGGGAGATATAAAGATTATCGACCAGAACGGGGATGGAATTATTAATACCGATGACCGCGTAATTATCGGTAATCCGAATCCTAAATTCACGTATGGTTTCCAAACTCGTTTTACATGGAGAGATTTGAGCCTTTCGGCACAGTTCAACGGTGTGTATGGCAAGGATATGATAAATACGAATTTGCGTTACCAGGCTATACCCAGCCGGACCGGTGGTAATTTGAGAACCGAGGCTTGGCAAGGTGCATGGACGGCAGAAAACCGTTCGAATATTTATCCGAGGGTCAATTATACGTTGCCTACTCCGGCGGTTCTGGATCGTTATGTAGAGGATGCGAGCTTCTTGCGTTGCACCGATATTACTCTTTCTTATAATTTGCCGAAGAAGGCGTTGAAAAAGATAGGATTCAATTCGATAAATGTCTTTGCATCTGTCAAGAATGCATTCCTTATCACTGATTACAGCGGTTATGACCCGGAGGTAAACTCTTTTGCTTTCGATGGCTTACGCCCGGGAGTAGATATGAGTTCGTTCCCCCATGCCCGTTCGTTTATATTCGGTCTGAATGTTTCATTTTAATATAGGATAGTTATGAAATTGATAAAATATATATTTGTTTTGGGGATTGTGAGCGTGGGCTTGTCTTCGTGTGAGGATTGGCTCGATGAAGATCCCAAATATTCGGTGGACAATACGGTCGTGTTCGATTCGCAGGAGACCGCCAAGCAGGCTCTGGATGCTTGCTATGGTTATCTGACTACGCAAGATTGTTTCGGGCAGGGCGTTTATGAGATGTCTGTGGGCGGTTCGGGACTGTCCTGGTCACAAACGAACGGTGGCGAGCCTGACCGTTATGCGTCGTTGAATGCGACTCCGGCGGGTGATGCCGTACTGTGGGCTTGGAGAGGATTATATAAGGCCATACAGGAGTGTAATACTTTTATCGTAAATATGAATAAGGGGTCGTTGAGTGCCGAGTTGAAAGAGAACTATACGGCTCAGGCATCGTTTATCCGCGGATTGTGTTATTATTATTTGGCCATGATGTGGGGGGACGTTCCTTTGCGAACGGAACCGTCGGCACATGACGGGATTTCTGAACCGAAGTCTCCGTTTACCGATGTTGTCGAACAGATTTTTACCGACTGGAAGTATGCTTATGATTATCTGCCGGAGGACGGGACTCATACCGACGGCTATATCGATAAGATGGGTGTGGCTGCTTATCTTGCCAAACTGAACTGGATATTGTCTTGTAATCCTGACTTGGCAGAGCATAAGAGTGACTATCTGAATGATGCCAAGTATTGGTGTGATATTGTCTATGGCAAGTATTCGTTGCAGCCTCGCTATGCCGACCTTTTTGTGAATCATGTGCAGGATTCTCCGGAGTCTATCTTCCAACTGAATTTTACGACTTCGTCGGATTATTCATGGAATCGCTTGAACTGGATTTTTGCTGCCGATAATGCTTCTCAGGGTACGGCTTACCAGCGTATACGTTCGAGCAAGGCGTTTCACGACCTGTTCAGGGGGACTTATCCGGGTGACCCGCGTTATGATGCTACTTTCCTGACGCGGTGGTATGATGTGAAGAAGGGTAGTTCTTATCATTTGGTCAGCGACTCGGTGTATACATATCCGTATAAGTCGTATAAGTCTAAGTCGACAAGCCGTGTAACAGATGCTGTCGCATATATCCCTTATGACCAGGTGGCGGATGCGACCAATCCTACGGTAGAGGAGCTTACTACCTTGCAGGAGCAGTTCTATACTTTGAATACGGCTACCGGAGAAAAGAAGGTGATAGACTTGGTGGGGCAGTTTGCGACGTCGGTAGGCGACCATGCAGGATGGCCTTTGTGGAAAAAGCAAATCGATTTTAACTGTCAGGCGCAGCAGAGCAATAACAATATCATCCTGTACCGTTATGCCGACTTTTTGCTCTTGATGGCGGATGTGTATAATGAATTGAACGAGACGGGCAAGGCTATCGGTCTTGTAAATGAGGTGTTGAGCCGTGCACGTACTTCGGTGACTCCGGCTGCTGCGCAACCGGCAGATTTTCCCGGTAATCTGACAAAAGACGAGCTTCGCGACAAGATATTCTATGAACGGCTGTTCGAGCTGGCTGCGGAGCCTGAAATGTATATCGATATACGCCGGGGTGGAACGAAGACTTTGAAAATGGCTCTGGAAATCGTGAACCGCCATGCTATAACTTACGAGCATAGTGAGGGAGAGAAACAGAAACAAAATCCCGACCAGCGTTTCCGTGACCGTTACTTCGGAGCAGATGCTACGTTCTGCGGAAAGGTAACTGATGAGAACTTTTTGAAAAAGAATTTGCATTTGCCTATTCCTCATTCTGAGTTGAGTTCGAATGACGGTATGTCGGCAGCAGACCAAAATTACGGATATTGATTTCCGGTATGCAGAATAATGGATGACACTCAGGGAGCTTGTCATTCATTATTTTGTTATTTCAGATATTTATCTATTGTAACCGGTATTTTCCTGTTGTCACGGAGTATCGGGGGAGAGTTTTAGACAATATTGAATATTATTTGGACGCAATCGAATGTGCCGGTCTTGACGTCTTTTCTATATTTGCGGTACATGAAAACATTAGTCCCACTATTATAATGCTTATTTATGAAATCGATAAATCCTAATTTACTTTACACCGCAGCATCTTTTGCTGTATTGGGGGTTGCCACTTCGTGCCAGAGCAAGAAAAAGGAGGAGCAAAAACCGCTGAATATCGTATATATCATGACCGATGACCATACGGCCCAGATGATGAGTTGTTATGATTCGCGTTTTATAGAGACTCCCCATCTCGACCGTATAGCGCGTGAGGGGGTGAGATTTACCAACAGTTTTGTCACTAATTCTCTCAGCGGTCCCAGCCGGGCTTGCATGCTGACGGGAAAATTCAGTCATAAAAACGGATTTACCGATAATACGACTTGCAAGTTTGACGGGGCTCAGCAGACGATGCCCAAATTGTTGCAAAAGGCGGGTTACCAGACGGCTATTGTGGGAAAATGGCATCTCGAAACATTGCCTACGGGTTTTGATTTCTGGGAGATTCTGCCGGGACAGGGCGACTACTATAATCCTGATTTTATAACGGAGACAAACGACACTGTGCGTAAAGAGGGGTATGTGACCAATATCATCACGGATGAGAGTCTCGACTGGTTGCAGAACAAGAGGGACAAGAGTAAACCGTTCTGCCTCTTTATCCACCATAAGGCGATACACCGGAACTGGATGGCGGATACGTGCCATCTGGCGTTGTATGAGGATAAGGAATTTGCTTATCCAGACAATTTCTTCGATACGTACGAGGGACGTCCGGCTGCCGCTGCCCAAGAAATGAGCATAGGGAGGGACATGGACTTGATTTATGACTTGAAGATGTTGCGTGCGGATAAGAATAGCCGCCTGAAGTCTCTGTACGAACAGTTTTACGGACGTATGGACTCGGCACAAAAGGCTGCATGGGACAGGTTCTACACGCCTATCATAGACAAGTTTTATAAGGATAATTTGAAGGGTGAGGAGCTGGTCCGCTGGAAGTATCAGCGGTATATGCGCGATTATGCGAAGACGGTGAAGTCGCTCGACGATAATGTGGGGCGTGTGCTCGACTATCTGGAAAAGGAGGGTTTGCTCGACAATACTCTTGTGGTGTATACTTCTGACCAAGGGTTTTATATGGGTGAGCACGGGTGGTTTGACAAACGGTTTATGTATGAGGAATCGATGCATACGCCTTTGATAATGCGTCTGCCAAAGGGTTTTGACAAGCGGGGGGATATTTCCCAAATGGTACAGAACATCGATTATGCTCCGACTTTTCTCGAACTGGCTGGAGTATCCGTACCGTCGGATATACAGGGTGTTTCTTTGCTTCCGTTGTTGAGGGGCGAGGAGCCGGCGGACTGGAGAAAGTCGATGTATTATCATTTTTACGAATTTCCGGCAGAGCATATGGTGAAGCGTCATTATGGCGTGAGAACCGACCGTTATAAACTGATTCATTTTTATAATGATATAGATGAGTGGGAGTTGTATGATTTGCAGAATGACAAGTACGAAATGCACAATATTTTCGGGCAGAAGGGGACTGAGGAGATAACTTCTGATTTGATGCGGGAACTGAAGCGGTTACAAGTGCAATACGATGACCCTATTTTGAAAGAGTATCCAATTAACGAATAAGCGAGTTTGTATTATGAAGATGAGGTGTATACTGATTGCATTTAATTTTTTGTTTTGTTTTTCGATATATGCGGGAGTCCCGGAGAAGGGGGATTTTCTGCCGGTGGTGCCGTGTCCTGCGGAGTACTCGGCCGGTGAGGGGTATTTCATCTTCGGTCCGGAGACGACTTTCGGTATCGAAAACGAGTCACAACTGCGGATGGTTTCTGATTTTGTGTCGCTGTTCAGGGCTGCCGGTTTTGTACCCGGGGTCAAAATTGGGGATGACAGAGCTGATGTGCGGATGGTGACGAATGTGTCGTTGCCGGACGAGTCGTATCATCTGGCAGTGACGACGAAAAAGATAAGGATAGAGGCGTCGAGCGATGCCGGATTTTTTTACGCTTTGCAGTCGCTTCGGCAGTTATTGCCTCCTGCGGTAGAGGGGGACGGGCTGGATATGGCGATGGATTGCCGGGTTCCGGCCGTAACGATAAGTGACCGCCCGCGTTTCGGGTATCGGGGACTTATGGTGGACGTGTCCCGCTTTTTCATGCCGAAGCAAAATTTGCTGCGGATTATAGATGCAGCATCGTTCTTGAAGATAAATAAGTTACATTTGCATCTGGTGGACGACAACGGTTGGCGGCTGGAGATAAAGAGGTATCCCAGACTGACTCAGGTGGGTGCGTGGCGGGTGAAACGTGACGAGCCTTTTCCGAACCGGAGGAATCCGGAGAGGGGTGAGCCTGTACCGGTAGGGGGATATTATACTCAGGAGGATATGAAGGAAATAATCCGCTATGCGGCTTCGCGTCAGATAGAGATTATCCCGGAGATAGAGATGCCGGCGCATACCAATTCGTCTCTGGCGGCTTATCCTGAGCTGGCTTGTCCGGTGGTAGACCGTTTTATCGGGGTGCTGCCGGGTGGCGGCGGAAAAAATGCGGAGATAGTCTACTGTGCCGGAAACGACAGCGTGTTTGCTTTTTTAGAGGGAGTTATCGATGAGGTGGCGGAGTTGTTTCCGTCGAGGTATATCCATCTGGGGGGCGATGAGGCTTCGAAAGTGAATTGGGCGAAGTGTCCTAAATGCCAGGCCCGGATGAAAGCCGAGCATATCGAACATATCGAGGAGTTGCAGAGTTATTTCATGACTCGTATGAGTAGTTATGTAAAGAGCAAAGGCAAGGAAGTAATGGGCTGGGATGAGTTGACGAACAGTACTTTGCCTGAAGGAGCTATCATATATGGCTGGCAAGGGCTGGGCAAGGCTGCATTGAAAGCTGCCGAGCAGGGACACCGGTTTGTCATGACTCCTGCGAGAATCCTGTATCTGATTCGTTATCAGGGACCGCAATGGTTCGAACCTTTGACTTATTTCGGAAATAATACGTTGAAGGATGTGTATATGTATGAGCCGGTACAGAAGGAGTGGAATCCGGCTTATGAGAATTTGTTGCTGGGTGTGCAGGCTTCAATGTGGACGGAGTTTTGCAGCAAACCGGAGGATGTGGAGTATCAATTGTTTCCCCGCTTGCTGGCTCTGTCGGATATTGCTTGGGGACAGAAGAACCGAAAAGACTGGCCGGATTTTCTGAAAAGGATAGATGGTGTATTGCCTCATATCGAGAAGATGGGCATTACTTGTGCGCGGTCGATGTATAATATCGACCATACAGTTACTCCGATGAAGAACCGGTTGTCGGTGGAGTTGTCTTGCATCCGTCCTGATGTAGAGATACGATATACGACCGACGGGACGGAACCGGATGCATCGTCCTTGTTGTATACTGCTCCGCTGACGGTGGAGGGTACGACTTGCATAAAGGCGTCGACTTTTGCAGGCAGTGAGAAAATGGGACAGACTTTGTCTCTGGATATGTCGTGGAATAAGGCTACGGGGAAAAAGGTGCTGACCTCGAATGAGAAGGGTTATGTACTGACAAACGGAATACGGGGCAGCTTGCGCCATACGGATTTTGAGTGGGCCGGTTGGTACGACCAGGATGCTTCGTTTGTACTGGATTTGGGCAAGAAGACATCGGTAAGCAAGGTAAGGCTGGGATGTATTACCAATTCGGGGATGGCTGTTCATAAGCCTGTTTCCATTCGTTTGTCCGTCTCGAATAATGGGAAAAAGTTTGTTCCGGCTGGGGAGATTGTGTATGCTCCGGAGGATATTTTTAGAAACCGGACTGCTGTAGAGGACGCTGTTTTTGAAGGTCTGGATGTGAATGCCCGTTATTTGAAGCTGGAGATGAAAAATCCCGGGGTTTGTCCTGCGGGTGATGTGCGAGAGGGGCAGAAAGTATGGATGTATTTTGACGAGTTGATGGTCGAATGATTTTTGCGGGTGGTTGTGTAACCTTGCCCGAAGTTGCCTTTTCCTTGGTTTTTCTTTCGGGGGAGAGGCGGAGGATGAAAAATTTTGATTTATAAATGAAAATGAGAACGAGATGAAATCGATACCGTTTATATTACCTTTAGTTACTGTCCCGCTTTCTTTGGTGCATGCCGAAAAGCGGGAGAAGGCGGAGATGCCTCAAAGTCCGAATGTCATATTTATTTATGCTGATGATATCGGTTATGGCGATTTGAGCTGTAACGGTGCTAAAACAATATGTACTCCTCATGTGGAACGGCTGGCAGCCGAGGGGGTACGATTTACGAATGCCCATAGTGCTGCGGCTACGAGTACTCCTGCCCGGTATGCGATGCTTACCGGGGAGTATGCCTGGCGCAGGAAGGGAACGGGTATTGCCGACGGTGATGCAGGGATGATAATCCGTCCCGAAAGATATACGTTGGCGGATATGTTCCATGAGGCGGGTTATGTTACAGGGGCTATCGGCAAATGGCATCTGGGGCTTGGTGACCAGACGGGGACTCAGGACTGGAACGGACAACTGAAGCCCTGCTTGTCTGATATAGGGTTTGACTATTCTTATATCATGGCGGCTACGGGCGACCGGGTTCCGTGTGTGTTTGTGGAGAATGGCCGGGTTGTGAATCTGAGTCCGAATGACCCGATTTATGTCAGTTATAAGAAAAACTTTCCGGGTGAGCCTACGGGCAAGAACAATCCGGAGCTGTTGGTGATGCAACCTTCCCACGGGCACAATCAGAGCATAGTGAACGGCATCTCCCGTATCGGATTTATGAAAGGCGGGAAATCGGCTTTGTGGAAGGATGACCAGATTGCCGATGAACTGACGCATAAGGCGGTATCGTTTATCGAGGAACATAAGAACCAGCCGTTTTTCCTTTATTTTGCTACGCAGGATGCGCATGTGCCTCGTGTACCGAACGAGCGGTTTGCCGGGAAGTCGGGCATGGGCCCCAGAGGTGATGTGTTGTTACAATTTGACTGGAGCGTAGGCGAGGTTATGGCTACATTGAAACGCTTGGGACTGGATAAGAATACGATTGTGATTTTGTCGAGCGACAACGGGCCTGTCGTTGATGACGGATATAAGGATAATGCAGTGGAGTTATTGGGTGAGCATAAGCCCGGAGGCCCTTTTCGGGGCGGGAAGTATAGTTCGTACGAGGCCGGTACGCGTGTACCTTGTATACTCCGCTGGGCCGGGCGGGTGAAACCTGCGGTTACGGATGCCCTGGTCTGCCAAATCGACTGGATGGCTTCTTTCGCTTCGTTGCTGGGTATCGACCTACCGGAGGGGGCTGCTCCCGACAGTGAGGATTGTCTGGATGCGTGGCTGGGCAAGGATACCCAAGGACGCTCGTATCTGGTGGAACAGAATGCCCAAAACAATTTGTCTATTATTACCGGGGAGTGGAAGTATATAGAGCCCGGCGAGGGGCAACCGTTTAACAAGAATGTGGGTATCGAGACGGGAAACAGCCCGTATCCTCAGTTGTATAACCTGTATAAGGACTTGGGGGAAAAGGAGAATGTTGCCGAGAAATACCCGAAGCAGGTGAAAAAGCTTTCGAGGCAGTTGGAGAAGATAAAGGACAACCGGGTGGGGCTTCCGCTCGAATGATAAATGAACGTGAATTTGTTAACCATACTTATATTAGATGATGAAAAATAACATTCTATTTTGTGCTTGTCTGTTGTTGTTACCGTTCGGATGGTCTCATGCCGAAACGAAACAACCGGAGTGGCAGAGCCAGTATGCCATCGGGCTGAACAAGTTGAAACCTCATGCGTATGTATGGCCGTATAAGAACGGTGATATAGATGGCATTCGTGAACAGAATTACGAGCAGTCGCCTTATTATATGAGCTTGAACGGGACTTGGAAATTTAACTGGGTGCGTAATCCGGACAAGCGTCCGACGGATTTTTATCGTCCTGATTATTATACGGGAAATTGGAATGATATAGAGGTTCCGGGCAACTGGGAGTGCCAGAAATACGGTGTCCCTATTTATGTGAATGAGACGTACGAGTTTGACGACCCGATGTTTCGTTTCAAAAAGAACCCGCCTCTGGTTCCTTATGAGGAGAATGAAGTAGGGTCTTACCGGCGTACGTTTGCCGTACCGGATTCGTGGGACGGGCGGCGCATCGTTTTGTGTTTCGAAGGGGTCACGTCGTTTTATTATGTGTGGCTCAACGGGGAGCTTTTGGGATATAACCAGGGTTCCAAGACTCCTGCCGAATGGGATATTACGGATAAAGTGAAGAAGGGTGAGAATGTCTTGGCGGTGGAGGTGTACCGCTGGAGCGCCGGCTCGTATCTGGAATGCCAGGATATGTGGCGGTTGAGCGGGATAGAACGGGATGTGTATCTTTACAGTACTCCCAAGGAGTTTATCGCTGATTATAAGGTCGTATCTCCACTTGACAGGAAGCAGTATAAGGATGGCGAATTTTCTCTCGACGTACATGTCGGAGGCTTGGACGGAAAGGGAAAATTGGCAGTATATTATGAGTTGCGCGATGCCGATAACCGTATCGTGGCGCGTGATGAGAGAGCGTTGAAGGGACAGGACAGCACTGTTTCTTTCAAAAGGGTGATTTCCGATGTGAAACCGTGGAGTGCCGAGCATCCTTATCTTTATACTCTGGTCATGTATTTGAAGGATGACAAGGGGGGTGTGATAGAGACGACGGGCTGTCCGGTGGGATTTAAGACTTCGGAGATTAAGGAGGGGCGTTTTTGTATAAACGGAGTGCCCGTATTGGTCAAGGGGGTAAACCGGCATGAGTTTTCGAGCCGGGGTCGTACGGTAAGCAAGGAGCTGATGCTGAAAGATATACAGTTGATGAAACAGAATAATATCAATACCGTGCGTTGTGCTCATTATCCGAACCATCCGTATTGGTACCAGTTGTGCGACCGTTATGGCTTGTATGTAATAGACGAGGCGAATATAGAGTCTCACGGAATGGGTTACGGCCCGGCGACACTGGCTAAGGATACGTCTTGGCTGAAAGCCCATATGGACCGCACGCAGAGGATGTACGAGCGGACCAAGAATCATCCTTCGGTGTCGGTATTGTCGTTGGGCAATGAGGCCGGTAACGGTGTCAATTTTGAGGAGACATACAAATGGCTAAAGTCGGTGGAGACAAACCGCCCTGTACAGTACGAGCGTGCGGAACAGAATTTCAATACGGATATTTATTGCCGTATGTACCGCAGCATAGATGAGATAAAGGCGTACCTTGCACAGCCGGATATTTACCGGCCTTTTATTCTTTGCGAATATGCTCATGCCATGGGCAACAGCGTGGGGGGACTGAAGGATTACTGGGATGTTTTCGAGTCTGAACCGATGGCGCAGGGTGGTTGTATATGGGACTGGGTAGACCAGTCTTTCCGCGAGGTGGATGCCGACGGCAAATGGTATTGGAGTTATGGCGGGGATTATGGGCCCGAGGGTATTCCTTCGTTTGGGAGTTTTTGTTGTAACGGTCTGGTGAATGCCGCCCGCGAGCCTCATCCTCATCTGTTTGAGGTGAAGAAGGTGTACCAGTATATCAAGGCCCGCCTGACGAATGCGGAGAACTTGACGGTATCGGTGAAGAACTGGTATGACTTTACTGACCTGGCGGATTATACTTTGCACTGGAATGTGACGGCCGATAACGGGACTGTATTGGCGCAAGGGGAGAAGGTTGTGTCTTGTGCTCCGCACCAGACTGTGGATATCGTGCTGGGCAAAGTGAAATTGTCTCGTGATGCGAGAGAGGCTTATCTGAATCTGAGCTGGACGCCGAATCGTGCGTCAGCGTTTATAGGTCAGGGCGATGAGGTGGCTTATGACCAGTTTGTACTGGAGGCTAACCGGAAGTATGCGGAGAAGGTGGATTTGCCTTCGGGGTCTTCGTTGAAGAAGGATGGATATACATGGTCGAATGATAGAGTAGCGGCTACGTTCTCGACCGAAACGGGAGCTTTGGTATCGTATAAATATCAGGGAAAGGAGTTGTTGAGTGAGCCGTTGCAATTGTCCTTGTACCGTCCTGTGACGGAGAATGACAAGAAGGACAAGTATGGTGCGAAGTTATGGAAAAAGGCCGGACTGGACGGGGTGACTCAGAACGTGACGTCGGTGAAGGCTTCCAAGAACGGATTTACGGCTCATGTTTCTCTTACCAATGCCAAGGGAAAAGTGATAGGTACTGCCAGTTATGTTTATACTCTGGATAGGAAGGGGGTACTGAATGTAAATACAGTGTTTACTCCCGATACGAGTGTTGTGAAATCGTTGCCGCGTGTGGGCCTGACTTTCCGTATGCCTGAGACGGCTTGCCGTAATGTGACGTATTTGGGCCGGGGCGATTTCGAGAATTATACAGACCGGGCCGCCGGGCGGATAGGTATTTACAAGACTTCTCCGGATGAGATGTTCCACTGTTATGTGGTGCCACAAGCTACGGGTAACCGTATAGATACCCGATGGGTGACGTTGACCGGTGAGGACGGCTGTGGCTGGAAGGTGGTTGCCAAGCGTCCGTTCCAGTTCAGTGCAACCCCTTATTCGGACAGGAATCTCGATGCGGCTACGCATCTCAACGAACTGGTTGCCGACGGGTCGATAACGGTACATGTGGATGCGGCCCAAACGGGTGTGGGCACTGCTACTTGCGGGCCCGGAGTATTGCCTTCGTACCGGTTGCCTCTGGAAACGTATCGTTTTGACTTTACTTTTGTTCCGGTTGTGAAATAGCACCGATTGCTTTTGTTTATTTTTGCGGTAAAACCGGATAGAAATCTTGGAGCAATATAGCGGAAAATAGAGGGAAAAGTGCTATTTTTGTACAAGGTGGATGACCGAGGATTACCGGACGGTTTTATGTGCCCTGCATAACGACTTACAGGTAAATTTTGGACAGAAGAACAAAAGGACAAAAGATATATATTTTGAGGATAGGGGTTTGTTGTTTTATTTTTGGACAGAAGAACATAAGGTGATATGGAAATGGAAGGATTGGTAAAAACTGTTCTTTTGTTCTTATGTTCTTCTGTCTATTGATATCAGGTGGGTTGCTTTTTTGTTTTTGTCTTATTTTTTTGGACAGAAGAACATAAAGATATAGGATAGGTATGGAGATAGAGAGTCTGATAAAGGCTGTTATTCAGTGTGCTTATGATGTGAGGACTCAGCTTTCTGCGGGTTTTCTTGAGAGTGTCTATCAGAAAGCAATGTTGATAGAATTAAAGGAAAAGGGTATTCGAGCAGATATGGAAATGCCTATAAATGTGTATTACAAAAATGAAATTGTGGGCGAATTCAGGGCGGATATTATCGTGGAGGGAGAAATAATCATTGAGCTTAAAGCGGTACAGCATCTTCTTCCTATACATGAGACTCAATTGGTAAATTATTTGACTGCTACTCATACAGACCACGGCTTATTAATAAATTTCGGGGGTGAACGTATTGAGATAAAAAGGAAATTCAGAGAGTATAAAAATAATGCATAGGAACGAATATGTTGTTTTTTTCAGATATAATTTTTTGGAGAGAAGGACATATATTTTCAGACAGAAGAACACAAGGACAAAAGGGGTATTATTTTTTTGACATAAGAACATAAAGACAAAAGAGAAGGATATAGAAATTAGAGGGGGTGGTAGAAATAAATTTTTTTGTTCTTCAGTTCTTTTGTCTACAGATAATAAGAATTTGTCTGTCGCGAACTGTTTTTTTGGGACAGAAGAACACAAGGACAAAAGAGGATATTAGAATAGGAGGATTGGTATAAATAAATCTTATGTTCTTTTGTTCTTCTGTCTAAAGATAATAGAAACTTGCTTTGTTTTTGTATTGTCCGGTGGGGGAGTGTGAAAGTGGGGCTGAAATTTTTAATTGTTAATAAAAATATTATCTTTGTAGCGTAGAGCCAGGAAAGGTGGTTGAGCTTTGGCGGAAAGGGCCGGAGGCCTTTTGTGGGCAGGTGGTAACATCTTTTGGGTGCTGGTGATGAATGGAGGCGACATGGTGCGTATGGCTGTGTGCGAGTGTTTTTTAAAGTGTTTGTTTATAAATTAGTTAAGATTTGGAATTCAGAGGTTTGTACCTGTTTTTGTTAAAATAATACCTGTTAAATATGAAATATTTCAGTCGAATTTTGTCTTTATTTATCTTGCTTTCTTTGGGGGGCCTGACGGTGGCGAAGAATGGCGAAAAGTACTATGTGAAGCATTTGGCTTTCCCACCGGGGGCGACTATTCCCGAGAAGATAGATATGGCTTCGCGCTTGGTTCCCAATGCCCGCCAGATGGCTTGGCAGGAGCTGGAAATGACGGCTTTCCTGCATTTCGGCATCAATACGTTTACGGGACGGGAGTGGGGCGATGGCTCGGAAGACCCGAAGTTGTTCAATCCGACGGAGCTCGATGCGGAGCAGTGGGTGAAGACGTTGAAGGAGGGCGGCTTTAAGATGGTGATTCTTACGGCGAAGCATCATGACGGTTTTTGCCTGTGGCCTACTCGGACGACGGCTCATTCGGTGGCGTCTTCTCCTTGGAAAGACGGCAAGGGCGATGTCGTGCGGGAGTTGAGGGATGCTTGTGACAAATACGGGATGAAATTCGGGGTGTATCTTTCTCCGTGGGATCGTAATGCGGAGTGTTATGGTGACTCGCCTCGTTATAACGACTTTTTTGTAAACCAGTTGACCGAATTGCTGACCAACTACGGTGAGGTGCATGAGGTGTGGTTTGACGGGGCATGCGGCGAGGGTCCCAACGGGAAGAAGCAGGTGTATGACTGGGCCCGTTTTTATGAAACGATACACCGGCTACAGCCTAATGCCGTGACTGCTATCATGGGTGATGATGTGCGCTGGGTAGGTAATGAGAAGGGTGAAGGCCGTGAGACGGAATGGAGTGCAACGGCTCTTGTACCGGGCGGATATGAGCGTGCTGATGCCGAGAACAAAAGGCTGGGCATATATGGGACAGCGAAGGAGCTGGGAAGCTTAGAGTTGATAGCGAAGGCGAAGGAGTTGTTCTGGTATCCGTCGGAGGTGGATGTGTCGATACGTCCGGGGTGGTTCTACCATGACCGGGAGGACAGCCAGGTGAAGTCTTTGTCGAAACTGGTGGATATTTATTTTACTTCGGTGGGGCGGAACTCGGTGCTTCTCTTGAATATTCCTCCTGATAAGAGGGGGCTGATACATGAGACGGACGCGGCCCGTATCCGGGAATTGAATGCTTATGTGTCCCGGAACTTGTCGCGAAGCTTGCTTGCTGACGGTGACAAGTACAGGGTGCTGACTGTGGGGACGCCCCAAATGTATAAAGTGCAGGGGAAGGGTGCTACGGTGAATACGGTGATGTTGTGCGAGGATGTGGCTAAGGGGCAGCGCGTGGAGGCGTTTGCTGTGGATGCCCAAGTGAATGGCGAGTGGAAGCGTGTGGCCGAAGGGACGACGGTCGGATATAAGAGGCTGTTGCGTTTTCCTGAATGTGAGGCTTCGGCGTTGAGGGTGTGCGTAACGTCTGCCCGGGGCCGGGTGAATATGAAACGGGTGGCTGCTTTCTGTATCGAGGAGATTCGGGAAGGGGAATCGGACTTGGTGCTCAGTGAGGTACCGGTGAAAGACTGGAAGGTGGTCTCGGCTACGGGAGGTGACCTGACGGCTGCCAAGGCTGCGATAGATGGCAACGGCGATACTTTCTGGAAAAGTACGGAGGGTAAAGGCGTGAAGCAGATGGTCGTGGACATGGGCAAGAGTTATAAGATAACGGGTTTCAGCTATCTGCCTCGGAACGGTGAGGATAAGTCGGGGACGGTGTATAATTACAAGTTTTTTGTGAGTGATAACGGTACCGACTGGAAGGAGTGCAAGTGCAGCGGCGAGTTCAGCAATATTATGCATAATCCTGTGGCTCAGTTTGTCCGTTTTGATACTCCTTGCCAGGCGCGTTATTTTAAATTCGAGGCTTTGACAGAAATCGATAACCGGGATTTTGTCACCGTCGGGGAATTGGGTATTCTCGTGAAGTAGTCTTGCTTATCGAATGGTGAATGGAATAGATGTAAATATTTTTTTAATGTATTATATTGTATGCGAAAAATTATCGGTTTGTTATTGGTTTGTGCGTTTTGTACCTCGGTGAATGCGACGGGTAGAAAGGAGTACACGTTGAAAAAAGGCTGGAAGTTTACCAAAGGCGAGGTGGCTGAAGGCTGGAAAGAGAATCTGGATGTGAGTAGATGGCAGGATGTGGTCGTGCCCCATGATTGGGCGATATATGGCCCGTTCAGTATCGATAACGATAAACAGGAGATGGCGATTGTCCAGGATGGACAGAAAGAGGCTCTGGAGCATGCGGGACGTACGGGGGGACTTCCTTTTGTGGGGGTAGGCTGGTATCGTCTGGCTTTTGAGGCTCCGGAGTTTGAGCCAGGAAAGACGGCTACGCTGGTCTTTGACGGTGCCATGAGCCATGCCCGTGTGTATGTGAACGGGCAGGAGGCGGGTTACTGGCCTTATGGGTATAATTCTTTTTATTTTGATGTAACGCCGTATTTGAAGCCGGGAGGGAAGAATGAGCTGGCTGTGCGCCTGGAGAACGACAGGGAGTCATCGCGCTGGTATCCGGGTGCGGGGTTGTACCGTAATGTGCACTTGGTGATTACTGAGGATGCGTATGTGCCTACGTGGGGTACTTATGTCACTACTCCGGTGGTTACGGACGAGTGTGCCAAGGTGTGTGTCAAGACGTCTTTGGTGACACCGAAAGGGGCTGATAAGGATAATTACCGCATCGTGACGGAGATAAAGGACGGTACCGGCCGGGTTGTGGCTACGGGCGAGAGCCGTCTGAGCGTCTATGACAAGGGGATGTTTGAGCAGGAGTTTGCTGTGGCTCATCCTGAGTTGTGGAGTCCGGAGTCGCCTGTCTTGTATACGGCAGAGTCGAAGGTGTATGAGGGTAATGTGCAGAAGGATGCGTATACTACCCGCTTCGGCATACGTACGCTGGAAATCGTGCCGGACAAGGGTTTTTTCCTGAACGGGAAGATGACAAAATTCAAAGGGGTGTGCAATCATCATGACCTGGGCCCGCTGGGGGGTGCCGTAAACATGGCTGCTATCCGCCGCCAGATACGGATAATGAAGGATATGGGTTGCAATGCGATACGTACTTCTCATAATATGCCTGCTCCGGAACTGGTGGAGGCTTGTGATGAAATGGGGATGATGCTGATGGTGGAGTCTTTTGATGAATGGAAGGCCGCGAAGATGGCGAATGGCTATCATAAGGTGTTTGACGAGTGGGCTGTGAAGGACTTGACTCATCTGGTGCGGCATTATCGTAATAACCCGAGCGTGGTGATGTGGTGTATCGGGAATGAGGTGCCCGACCAGTGGAACGGGGACAACGGGCCGAAGCTTTCGCGGATGTTGCAGGATGTGTGCCATCGTGAAGACCCTACTCGTCCTGTGACGCAGGGCATGGACGCTCCTGACGCGGTGGTGAATAATAATATGGCGGCTGTGATGGATGTGGCGGGTTTTAATTATCGTCCACACAAGTATCCGGAGAATTACAAGAAGTTGCCGCAGCAGATAATATTGGGTAGTGAGACGGCTTCGACAGTCAGCTCCCGGGGTGTGTATAAGTTTCCTGTGGTGCGCCAGTCGATGAAGAAATATGATGATCATCAGTCTTCGTCTTATGATGTGGAACATTGCGGGTGGTCTAACTTGCCTGAGGATGACTGGATTTGGCACGAGGATAATGCGTGGGGTATCGGTGAGTTCGTATGGACGGGATTTGATTATCTGGGCGAGCCTACACCTTATTATACGGACTGGCCCAGTCACTCTTCTTTGTTCGGTATCGTAGACCTTGCAGGGCTGCCCAAAGACCGTTTTTATTTGTACCGGAGCCATTGGAACCGGGATGAGGAGACGCTTCATGTGTTGCCGCATTGGACATGGCCGGGTCGCGAGGGGGAGGTTACTCCTGTTTTCGTGTATACTAATTATCCGACGGCGGAGTTGTTTATCAACGGGAAGAGCCAGGGCAAGCGCACCAAGGACTTGAGCGTGACGGCCGAGAATAGTGCGGACTCGACTTCTATGGCGGAGTTTAAGCGGCAGAAGCGTTATCGCTTGATGTGGATGGATACGAAATACGAGCCGGGAACGGTGAAAGTGGTGGCGTATAATGAGAAAGGCGAGGCGGTTGCCGAGACGGAGGTGCATACGGCCGGCAAGCCTTCTCGGATNTGTTACGGTAAAGGTGGTGGATAAGGATGGCAATTTGTGTCCTGATGCTGCCGAGAAGCTGAAATTCAAGGTGTCCGGTGCATTGGCCTATCGGGCGGCTTGTAATGGCGACCCGACGTGCCTGGAACAGTTCCACCTGCCTCAGATGACGACTTTCAGCGGTATGCTGGTGGTTGTGGTACAGTCGAAGGAGGTAGCCGGCCTCGGAAAATTGACCGTCTCGGGCAAGGGGCTGAAGAGTGCAAGTATAGAGATAGAGTCGACATCGAAATAAGTGATGTATATGATAGGAAACAGGATATATAAAACTCCGATGGTCTGGTTGTCGACGGGGCTTTTGAGCCTCGGGCAGGCAGCTATGGCAAGGGGTGAGGCCCAGAGGCCTAATATTTTGTTTTTTCTGGTGGACGATATGGGGTGGCAGGATACGTCTCTGCCTTTCGGACCGGAGAAAACCAGCTTGAATGAATTGTATCGTACGCCCTATATGGAGCGACTGGCAGCGAAAGGGGTGAAGTTTACTCATGCGTATGCTTGCTCTATCAGTTCTCCTTCGCGCGTCAGCTTGTTTACAGGGGCGAATGTGACTCAACACCGGGTTTCGAACTGGACGCTTCATAAGGATACGCCTACTGACCGTGCCAGCGATGTGCTTGATTTCGGGGAGTGGAATTATAACGGGCTTTGTCCGGTGGAGGGTGTGGGGCATACTTTCCATGCCAAGTGCCTGCCCCAGATATTGCGGGAGAACGGATATACGACCATGATGGTGGGCAAGGCTCATTTCGGATCGATAGATACTCCGGCTGCCGACCCGCTGGCCATCGGTTTTGATTATAATGTGGCCGGCCATGCTGCGGGCGCGATGGGCAGTTATCTGGGTGAGGAGAATTATGGAAATATCGGCAATGAGTGGGCTAAGGTATGGGGTGTTCCCGACTTGGAGAAGTATTACGGGTCGTCTACGTTCTTGACAGAGGCTCTGACTTTGGAGGCAAAGCGGCTGATAGATACTGCTCTGGTGAAGGAGAAGCCTTTTTTCCTGTATATGAGCCACTATGCGGTGCATGCTCCTTATAAGGAGGACAAGCGTTTTATAGAGAGGTATAAGAACCGGGGATTGTCCCAAGCGCAGGCCGAGTATGCGGCGATTGTGGAGGGGATGGACAAGAGCTTGGGCGATTTGATGGATTATCTGGATGAGAAGGGTATTTCGGAAAATACGGTCGTCGTCTTCATGAGCGATAACGGGGGATATATAAATTCGCGTGGCGATGACATGAATGCTCCGCTGTCGGGCGGCAAAGGTTCTCTTCTGGAGGGGGGAATCCGGGAACCGATGATTGTGTACTGGCCGGGGGTGACTTGCGCCGGAAGCGAGGAGGATATGCCGGTTATCGTGGAGGACTTTTTCCCTACGTTTTTGGAAATGGCGGGTGTGAAACGTTACCGGACGCCTCAGAGGGTGGATGGAAAGAGTTTTGTGCCTGTGCTCCGGGGCAAGAATATCCGGGGCGAGCGGTCATTGTTTTTCCATTACCCGAATAATTGGGGTGAACGCAAGGGCATTGTGGGTGTGCCTCAGAGTGCGATTATAAAGGGTAATATGAAATATATTTATTGTTATGAGAACGGTGAGTCTTTCTTGTATGACCTGGACAGGGATATTTCGGAACGGCATAATTTGATGAATGACCGGATGTATGCCGGGATTGCGGATGTCTTGCGGCGCGAGCTGAGCGACTATCTCCGCCGGCAGAAGGCGAATATGCCTGTGGATAAGAGAAGCGGGGAGCAAGTGGCTTATCCGGACGGAAAGAAATGAGGATATTGATTTGAATAAAGCTGTATTGTGACAAGGGGATATCGGGTGTGTGTGCCGGTATCTCCTTTTTTTTCGTTCTCCGGTGTGGGGAATATGGCGGGAAAGGGCGTATTTATACGGGTTGTCGTGGTTTTATAAAAAGAAAACCGGGCTTGTATAAGAAAAAACAAAAAAGAAAACTTTTGGTATTGCTTGTATTTGATATATTGGTGATTATCAATATGTTGAATATTTATTTTGGGAAACTTTGCTTTCTATTAAAAATATATTCTTTTTTATTTGTGTATGAAAAATGTTTTGATTAAACTTGCAGTGTCAAAATTTTCAGTCAAAATCTATACTATACCCAAGTGTAAAAAACATTAAAGGAAAAACATCAAATATCAATTAAAAGTGGAGCCTAAAACTTATACGTATGACGAAGCTTTTGAAGCTTCCCTACAGTATTTTAAGGGCGATGAGTTGGCCGCACGTGTGTGGGTGAACAAGTATGCGCTCAAAGATTCCTACGGGAATATCTATGAAAAGACTCCGGACGATATGCACCAGCGACTGGCGAGCGAAATTGCCCGGATTGAAAACAAGTATGCCAACCCTCTTTCGGTAGCACAGTTGAGGGAGTTGTTGGACCATTTCCGCTATGTCGTGCCTCAGGGCAGCCCTATGAGCGGAATCGGCAATAATTATCAGGTTGCTTCGTTGTCTAATTGCTTTGTTATCGGGATGGACGGTTCGGCCGATTCTTACGGCGGAATTATCAAGGTAGATGAGGAACAGGTACAGTTGATGAAACGCCGCGGAGGTGTGGGTCATGACTTGTCTCATATCAGGCCGAAGGGCACTCCGGTAAAGAATTCGGCTTTGACCTCGACGGGCCTGGTTCCTTTTATGGAGCGTTATTCCAACTCGACACGGGAGGTGGCTCAGGACGGACGTCGCGGGGCGTTGATGCTGAGCGTGTCGATAAAGCATCCGGATTCGGAGGCGTTTATCGATGCCAAGATGACGGAGGGCAAGGTTACCGGTGCGAATGTCTCGGTAAAAATCAGCGATGAGTTTATGAGGGCTGCGATTGCCGGGGAGCCTTTTATACAGAGATACCCTATCGATGCCAAGAACCCGAAGGTGACCAAGAGTGTCGATGCCAAGAAAATATGGCAGAAAATCGTGCATAACGCGTGGAAGTCGGCCGAGCCGGGGGTATTGTTCTGGGATACGATTATCCGGGAATCTATACCGGATTGCTATGCGGACTTGGGCTTTAAGACGGTGTCGACGAATCCTTGCGGGGAGATACCTTTGTGCCCGTATGACAGTTGCCGCCTGCTGGCGATGAATTTGTATTCGTATGTGGTGAATCCGTTTACGAAGGATGCTTATTTCGATTTTGACCTTTTCCACAAGCATGTGATGCTGGCTCAACGTATCATGGATGATATTATCGACCTGGAGATGGAGAAGATAGACAAGATACTTGAGAAGGTGGCTTCTGACCCGGAAACGGGAGAGGTGAAGCAGACGGAGAAACATCTGTGGGAGAAAATCAGGTCGAAGACATTGATGGGCCGCCGTACGGGAGTGGGTACTACGGCAGAGGGCGATATGCTGGCTGCTCTGGGCTTGCAGTATGGTACGGAGAAGNGGGCAACTTGTATGTGGAGGCTTGGCGTTCGGGTTGTAAGGGCTGTACGGTGTATCGTGACGGTTCCCGCTCGGGTGTGTTGCTGGCGACGAAAAAGGAGGAGAAGAAAGAAACGGCTCCTGTGCATCTCGACCCGAAACGTCCTACCGAGCTTGAGGCGGATGTGGTACGTTTCCAGAACAATAAGGAGAAATGGATTGCGTTTATCGGCTTGAAGGACGGTAATCCTTATGAGATATTTACCGGTCTGGCAGATGATGAGGATGGTATCTTGATTCCGAAGAATATAAATAAGGGCAAGATTATCAAGGCTGTTGCCGAGGATGGCAGCAAGCGGTACGACTTCCAGTTTATCAATAAGCGGGGGTACAAGACTACTATCGAGGGACTGTCGGATAAATTTAATCCTGAGTATTGGAATTATGCCAAATTGATATCGGGCGTGCTGCGTTATGGCATGCCTATCGACCAGGTGATAAAGCTGGTATCGGGCCTGGAGCTTGACAGCCAGTCTATCAATACATGGAAAAACGGAGTGGAACGTGCTTTGAAAAAATATTTGCCGAATGGTACGAAGGCGAACGGACAGAGGTGTCCTAATTGTGGACAGGAGACTCTGATATATCAGGAGGGTTGCCTTATCTGTACTTCTTGTGGTACTTCTAAGTGCGGGTGATATATTTTTTAGCGTTTGTCTGTTTAGGGATAAAGTAAGGTTTTCTAAACGGAGGATATAATAAGGCAGGGTGTAGCGAATGGGAAGAATGGGATTTGCTACACTCTGCTTTTTTCTATTTGTTGCTTTTTTTGAGGTATTATTTTTTTGCTTTGGGCAGTTGCTTTTGGTTTTAGGAGGCTGTGCTCGGATGTCATACACCCCCCGGTCCCTCTCAAGAGGGGAGATTTGGAAGCCTCTTTGTTGCTGTTAATGAGTTGTTTAGTGAGTTATAATTCCCCTCTTGAGAGGGGAGGTTGGGATACTGATTTTTCTTTGATAATGGGGAGTTTAGTGTGTATGTTTCCCCTCTGGAGAGGGGATTAAGGGGTGTGTTACGGTGAGATGTGCGGGTTAGGTTGAGGAGTTTTTTTTGAGGTAGTGTTTGTCGGCTTTGTGTGGCTGTTTTTGATTTTTAGGTAGCTGTGCGCGAACGTCACACACCCCCTGACCCCTCTCGAGAGGGGAGGTTGGGATACTGATTTTTCTTTGATAATGGGGAGTTTAGTGTGTATGTTTCCCCTCTGGAGAGGGGATTGAGGGGTGTGTTACGGTGAGGTACTCGGGTTGGTTTGAGGTGTTTTTTGAGGAGGTGGTGTTTGTCGGCTTTGTGTGGCTGTTTTTGATTTGGGAGGCAGTGCTTGGGTGTTACACACCCCTGACCCCTTTGAAGTGACCCCCAAAAGTTGGACGGGTTATACATTATCCGGTAATGGAAAGAGTCCGGTATTGTACCGNGTACATAAGTCTTTGGCTTTGGCTGCTTACCGTTCGTCGGTGGAAATGGCGAAGGAGAGAGGGGCTTTTGAAATATATGATGCCAAGCGGGAGAAGGATAATCCGTTTATCAATCGCTTGAAAGAGGCTGACCCGGAGCTGTATGATGATATGGTGAAGTACGGTCGTCGCAATATTGCTTGTCTGACCATCGCTCCTACGGGGACGACGAGTTTGATGACGCAGACGACTTCGGGTATAGAGCCTGTGTTCATGCCGGTGTACCGCCGCCGTCGCAAGGTGAACCCGAATGACCCTCAGGTGCGTGTCGATTTTGTGGATGAGTCGGGCGATGCTTTTGAGGAATATGTGGTATTCCATCACAAGTTCTTGACATGGATGAGGGTGAACGGTTATGAGGTGCGCGATAATTATACTCCTGAGGAGATAGATGAGCTGGTTGCCAAGTCGCCTTATTACAAGGCTACGTCGAATGATGTGGATTGGATGCAGAAGGTGAAGATGCAGGGACGGGTTCAGAAATGGGTGGATCATTCGATAAGTGTAACGATAAATCTGCCTGCGGATGTAACGGAAGAATTGGTGGGCAACTTGTATGTGGAGGCTTGGCGTTCGGGTTGTAAGGGCTGTACGGTGTATCGTGACGGTTCCCGCTCGGGTGTGTTGCTGGCGACGAAAAAGGAGGAGAAGAAAGAAACGGCTCCTGTGCATCTCGACCCGAAACGTCCTACCGAGCTTGAGGCGGATGTGGTACGTTTCCAGAACAATAAGGAGAAATGGATTGCGTTTATCGGCTTGAAGGACGGTAATCCTTATGAGATATTTACCGGTCTGGCAGATGATGAGGATGGTATCTTGATTCCGAAGAATATAAATAAGGGCAAGATTATCAAGGCTGTTGCCGAGGATGGCAGCAAGCGGTACGACTTCCAGTTTATCAATAAGCGGGGGTACAAGACTACTATCGAGGGACTGTCGGATAAATTTAATCCTGAGTATTGGAATTATGCCAAATTGATATCGGGCGTGCTGCGTTATGGCATGCCTATCGACCAGGTGATAAAGCTGGTATCGGGCCTGGAGCTTGACAGCCAGTCTATCAATACATGGAAAAACGGAGTGGAACGTGCTTTGAAAAAATATTTGCCGAATGGTACGAAGGCGAACGGACAGAGGTGTCCTAATTGTGGACAGGAGACTCTGATATATCAGGAGGGTTGCCTTATCTGTACTTCTTGTGGTACTTCTAAGTGCGGGTGATATATTTTTTAGCGTTTGTCTGTTTAGGGATAAAGTAAGGTTTTCTAAACGGAGGATATAATAAGGCAGGGTGTAGCGAATGGGAAGAATGGGATTTGCTACACTCTGCTTTTTTCTATTTGTTGCTTTTTTTGAGGTATTATTTTTTTGCTTTGGGCAGTTGCTTTTGGTTTTAGGAGGCTGTGCTCGGATGTCATACACCCCCCGGTCCCTCTCAAGAGGGGAGATTTGGAAGCCTCTTTGTTGCTGTTAATGAGTTGTTTAGTGAGTTATAATTCCCCTCTTGAGAGGGGAGGTTGGGATACTGATTTTTCTTTGATAATGGGGAGTTTAGTGTGTATGTTTCCCCTCTGGAGAGGGGATTAAGGGGTGTGTTACGGTGAG
>NZ_LN877940.1:1671749-1684605 GCF_001403595.1 Gabonia massiliensis
GTCGAGATGTAGGGCCTTGCACAGGCTCGAGAGGGGACGGCCTCTCTTGATTTGCCTGACTATGTCCCGCTTTTCTTCTAAGGTGTGTTTCATTATTGCACTGTTTTTATTGGGTTTTTTGTCCAACTTTTTGGGGGCACTTCACTTTCGAGAGGGGAGGTCTGGATGGTATTTTTGGGGGAGTATTTTTTTAAGATAAATCTTGTTGTAATTGCTTTTTTCGAAATTCCAAAGGTGACATTTTGTAATGGCAACGAAAGGTTCGTACCAGATAACAGGAGTCTGTGTATCCCATTTTTGCAGCTATTTCTTTTATACTCATGGTTGTGTCTGTCAATAGATTTTCGACTATTTTGAGTCGGTTTCTGATGATATACTGTTGCAGGTCTTCTTGAAAATGCTGTTTAAAATACTGACCGACGTATGTGGAAGCCATGTTGAATTTCTTGCAGAGTGCTTTAGTTTTCAGAAGTTCGGGTTGATAGATATGTTGCTGAATGTATTGTAACAAGTACATTGCTTTGTCGGGCTCTATCGAGGCAGAGGTGTATTCGGCCGAATTTTCCTGCATGAAGTGGCCGGCTACGATGACGAGAATACTGTTAAGCCATTGTTGTAATATGTAGTTTGAGTATTTTCTTGTATGGGATGCTTCTTGCCCGATGTGCCCGAACAGGGAACGGACGATTGTTGTGTCTTTTTCGTCGAGTGTTATTGCACACTGTTTGAGTGATGTATAAAGTGATTGTTCTATTTGTTTGCCGAGATAGTCTGCTGCATAATGCGGGGTGAAACGAATGAAGATGTATTCGCAGTGCGTGTCAATGGTGAAACGGTGAACTGTATCGGGCGGAATGAGGAAGAGTGCATGGGATTTGTAGTTTGTTTGTTGTACTTTGAAATCTCCTTCTTTTACATAAAAAGAACCGCTGCCGGACTGTACATAGACCATTTCGAAGAATGAATGTTGGTGTTCGTCTATAGGGAATTTTGTGTGCTTGCGGGTCAAGACTTCTACTGGTTGATATAGATTTTCTTTCCACATATTGTAATACTACAATTTATTCATGCGAAAATACAATAATATTGCTTTTGTACGTACTACTTTTACTTAAAAAATAATTGATATGGGATTAAGAGATAAAGTAGTTGTACGATTTAAAGGAGATGTTTTTATGAAATGTGCGAGTTTGTTTTACGTTTTTTTGATTTTGTTTAGCGGTTTGGCGTGTTCGGCTTATGCCCAGCCTACAGGAACGAGGCTAAAAGGTAAAGTTGCATTGATAACCGGAGCGGCATCGGGCAATGGAAAAGCGATGGCAGCTTTGTTTGCTTCGGAAGGGGCGAAAGTGATGATTGCCGACATTAATGNTGATAGATGTTACTCTCGACATGTATGGCAGGATAGATATTCTGGTGAATAACGCGGGGGTGTTTGATGAATTGGTCCCGGTCGGTGAGGTTAGTGATGAATTTTGGGATAAGGTGATTGCTACGAACTTGACGGCTCCGATGCGAGGCATACGTGCGGTTATTCCTGTCTTTGAAAGACAGGGTGGCGGTGTCATTGTCAATACAGCTTCTATTGCCGGATTGACAGGAGCGAGAGGCGGAGGGGCGGCTTATGTAGCTTCTAAACATGGACTTGTGGGGTTGACCAAGAATGTGGCTTTCAATTATAAAGAGAAGAATATCCGATGCAATGCGGTGGCTCCCGGACGGGTGAATACCAATCTCCGGGCCAACAGCGAAAAACTGATAGGTTCGAAAACGACGCGTGATGCTACTATCGATAATTGGAAAGTGATAGAGGATAAGGTACACGAAGGGTATATTACGAATATGAGAAAGTGTTCTCCTGAGGAGATTGCAACGGTAGCTTTGTTTCTGGCGTCGGATGAGGCTTCGTTTGTAAATGGCTCTATATTTACGGTCGACGGGGCGTGGACTTCTTATTGAGTGGTGTTTTTGGAGATTGATAAATCCAATTTTTGCCCTGTATGAGAGATATTCTGAATTATTGTTTGAGTCGTGAGCGGGAATATGATTGTTACAGTTCGTATCTGATTTTGCTATTCCGTTGTTTTTCCGGTTTGATGATGATTCCGTATGGTTATGGAAAGATCGTTGATTATGACCAGTATGCTGCTGACTTTTTTGGCGACCCGCTTGGTATCGGTGATTTGCCTTCTTTATGGCTGACTATTTTTGCACAGGTCGTATGTCCGGTTACTTTGATTTTGGGATTCCAAATGAGAATTTCTGCGGGTATTTTGGCTTTCAACATGTTGGTTGCGGTAAAATATCATTTTTCCGACCCTTTCAGTATAAAAGCGTTGCCGATGTTGTTTTTGGGTATATACGTGATTTTGATATTGTGGGGTGCGGGTAGGTATTCGATGGACTTTTGTTTCTATTCGTCGGGGGGTAGACGTTTTCTTTCGCGAAGTGAGAGATGGAGTATATGTTGTGTGGCTGTTGCTTTTGTGATTTTATGTGTTCTTTTTGCAAATATCGTTTCCGGTTGGATTGTTGCTGTGTTGCTGATTCCGGTTATGGTATTGTTTATATCGGGTTATTATATTTTGAGATATGAGTAAGTTTACTATTGTCGGGCATGCTTCCATGTTTTTGGCTAATGCTTCGTGGGGGCTTATGTCCCCTGTTGCAAAAATAGTCATGTCTGGTGGAATTGTAGCGCCTCTTATATTGACGGATATGCGTGTATTCGGTGCTATGGTCCTGTTTTGGGTTGTATCTTTTTTCCGAAAGCCTGAACGGGTGGCTCCGCGTGATATGGTTAAATTGTTCGGGGCTTCGTTATTGGCTATCGTATTCAATCAGGGGTGTTTTATCTTCGGGGTGGGATTGACTTCTCCGGGAGATGCGTCTATTATAACGACGAGTATGCCTTTATGGGCTATGATCCTTGCGGCTTTTTTCTTGAAAGAGCCTATTACGGGCAAAAAAGTGACGGGTATTGCTTTGGGGGCGACCGGTGCTCTGTTGTTGATTCTGGGTAGCAATCAGGGAACGACCAGCGGGAATAACAGTATCTGGGGTGATTTGCTGGTACTGCTGGCGCAATTGAGTTATGCGCTTTATATCGTGTTATTTAAGAATTTTGTAACTCGGTATTCTCTTATTACTATCATGAAATGGATGTTTACTTATGCATTTATTTGTATTTTGCCGTTTTCTTATGATGATTTGATTGTTACGAACTGGAACGGCTTGGATTTGCAAGCTATCGGGGCGATATGTTTCATTGTCGTATGCGGTACGTTTGTCAGCTATATGTTGATTGTGGTAGGGCAGAAGCGCTTACGCCCTACGGTTGCGGGTATGTATAATTATATTCAGCCTTTGGTGGCTTGTATCGTGTCTGTGTATTTGGGTATGGATTCGTTCAATTTCGTGAAGGGAATTGCAATCGTATTGATTTTCGGTGGTGTATATTTGGTAACTGTTAGTAAAAGTCGGGCTGATATGGTGGTTTGACGTCTGTATGGCTGTTGCTTGGAATGAAATAGATTTTTACGGATCTTGTTTTGCTCAATAGGGTTGCTTTTCAACTTGGGCTGCATATCTCCCCGTCACCTTCGTCGGCCTCTTACGAGATGTATGGGTTGGGATGAGATGTTTTTTGTCGGCTTTGTGTGGCTGTTTTTGATTTGGGAGGCAGTGCGCGGACGTGACACACCCCCTGCCCCTCTCGAGAGGGGAGGCTGTGATGCTGTTTTCTATTTGATAATGAGGAGTTTAGTGTGTATGTTTCCCCTCTGGAGAGGGGATAAAGGGGTGTGTTATGGTGAGATGTGCGGGTTAGGTTGAGATGTTTTTTGTCGGCTTTGTGTGGCTGTTTTTGATTTGGGAGGCAGTGCGCGGACGTGACACACCCCCGGCCCCTCTCAAGAGGGGAGGTTTGGAATTCTGTTTTCTATTTGATAATTAGTAGTTTAGTGTGTATGTTTCCCCTCTGGAGAGGGGATAAAGGGGGGTGTTACGGTGAGATGTGCGGGTTAGGTTGAGGAGTTTTTTGTCGGCTTTGTGTGGCTGTTTTTGATTTTTAGGTAGCTGTGCGCGGACGTGACACACCCCCTGCCCCTCTCAAGAGGGGAGATGGGGAAAGTGACCTTTTTGTTTGAAAATGAGTAGTTTGAGTGTAATGTTTTCTCTCTTTCGAGGGGAGATGAGAGTGAAGTGTTATCGGTTAAAGTAACGGATTTTTCGTTTTATCATTTGGTTGAAACTTTTTTTGTTTAGTAGTTCTTCCAATGTGAGGTGCATGCGGTATCTCCAGTAATGACGGGAGTTTGCGGGTATATTGATGCGTTCTTCCTGCGGGTTTTGCCGGCGGATAGTCCCGTCTGTGGACAGCCAGTCTTGTAGTGGCAGGATGACCCACATCGATGGTGATTCCAATTGCATGTCTATGATTTTTTCGCATATCCAGGGTTCGCAATATGTGGGTGCTTCTCCTTGGAGGTGGAGTACGTGATTGTAGAATTGCTGGGTTTGTTCCCGGTTTTCTTCCCACCATGCTCTTAGTGTGGACATGTCGTGTGTGGATGTCGTACAGACGGACAGGTATGGGTAATGCCATGTATCGGCAAAGTTGTGGTTTGCTTCTTTGGGCATGCGTTGTATTTCGAGCGAGAGTATTTGTAGCTTATGCATCACTTCGGGTACGCAGTGGGGTATCATGCCGAGGTCTTCTCCGCATACGAGCATCCGGGTGGATGAGATGAGGGGAGGGAGTTTTTTGAGTGCTTCTTGTTTCCAGAATTCGTCGTGCCGCTTGTAGAAGAACTCGTCGTACAGGCGGTTGAAGCACCATTTTTCATAATCGGACAGGGCTTTGTACCCGTATGTGTATTGTGCGGATATGCGTGGATGCCAGTGGTTTTTGCGCTGGGGGTCTTCGAGGAACAGCACGTCGGCAACGAGGGCGAACAGGCCATTGCGGATTGTCGTCCTCCGGGTCTCGTCGGGCTCTTGTTCCATGAGCTGTTCTATTTTGCGCTGGGTGTTTACTTCGGGCAGCAGGGTGTATGAGCCGTCGTGTTCTCTGACGAGGTATTTTTGCATTACTTCGTCGGCGTATTGGCCGAAGATTTCGCCGAGCATGTACGGACGGATGTATGGGCGTGCGTGCCGGTAGGGACTGAAGTAGAATCCGTAGGATTGCATTTCTTCGAGTGTGTAGGGCAGCGCGGGGTTGAAGTGCCCCATGAGTCCTTGTACGGAGTATTCGGGTATTTGCCAGATGCGGAAAAAGCCGAGTATGTGGTCGATGCGGTAGGCGTCGAAGTATTCTGCCATTTTGCGGAAGCGTGCTTTCCACCAGGTGTAGTTGTCTTTTTCCATAACGGGCCAGTTGTAGGTGGGGAATCCCCAGTTTTGCCCCATGACCGAGAAGGCGTCGGGCGGGGCTCCGGCTTGTGAATCCATGTGGAACAGGGTGGTATGGCTCCATGCGTCGGCGCTGTGGCGGCTGATGCCAATGGGTATGTCTCCTTTGAGTACGACTCCTTTTTTGTGGGCGTAGTCTCGTGTTTCTTTTAATTGCCGTGCCAGATGGTATTGTACGTAATAGGTGCGTGCTATGTCATCGTACCAAATGTTTCCGGGGGCACAGAATTGTTGTATGCCGGCTTTGTCGTATGTGGAGTGTTCTTTCCATTGTGTGAAATCGGGTGTCCCGTACCGGTCTCTCAGGCAACAGAAGGCGGCATAGGGTATGAGCCATTCTTTGTTG
This sequence comes from Gabonia massiliensis, assembly GCF_001403595.1. Taxonomy (NCBI): domain Bacteria; kingdom Pseudomonadati; phylum Bacteroidota; class Bacteroidia; order Bacteroidales; family Porphyromonadaceae; genus Gabonia; species Gabonia massiliensis. The sequence continues at coordinate 1,677,511 of NZ_LN877940.1, forward strand.
GCCGCAAAGAAGGTTTTGAATGCTTCGGATTCGAGGGTTTCTTTTCCTGTTTCCGAGAAAATGGCTTTGATGTATGCTTCTTTGGCGAGGGATACTCGTTCGTAGTCTATTTCGGAAAGGGCGTTCAGCTCTTTTTTCAATTCTTCGTATCGTTGCATCGCATCGGTGTCTTTCAGTGTGCCGATTTCTTCGACGCGGAGATAGTTGGGATGCAGTGCGAATATGGAGTTTGCGTTGTAGGGGTAGGAGTCTACCCATGTGTGTGTCATTGTGGTGTCGTTGACGGGGAGTATCTGTATGATGCGCATACCGGTTTCTGCAGCCCAGTCGACCATTTTCCGCAGGTCGACGAAGTCTCCGATACCGAGGCTTTGTTCGGTGCGGAGGGAGAATACGGGTATGGCTACTCCTGTTCCTTTCCATCCGGGAAGGGGGTTGTGCAGGTGCATCCCGGATATGACGACGCATTCGTTGTCGGCGAGCAGGGATATGTTGACTGTGCGGTTGTCTCCGGTTTCCCAGCCTATCAGGGTATTGTCTGATTTTTTGAGGATGACGAATTTGTACTCGTAGGGGAATGTTATGTTTTCTACGGGTATGGAGATGGTCCAGAGGGGGTATGCGCTATCGTCCAGAATCTTCGGATTTGTCACGTCCCAGCCTGAGCTGCGGTCGACAATGGCGACTACCTGGTCGGGCAGTATGGTCGGTGCCCAGACTTTGAGTGTCAGTGTTTTTACCGGGTAGGGTTTCAGCTCATGGGTGTTGTTCCGCGAGAAGATACCGTCGACGAAGGCTGAGGAATAGAAGGATTTGTCTTCGGGTTGCTCGTTCCAATGGTCGTACACCAGGCAGTGCCGGGTTTTGTTTTCGGGGTATAGTGTGCGGTTGTCGCCCCACTCCCGGTTTATTACATTGTCATATTCTTTGACCAGGTAACGGTATTCGAAGGGGATATCGTCTTGTGATATTTCCATCTCGTATGTCCAGCGTCCGTTGCCGTTGTAGCGCATCGGCACGGCTTTGTTTTCGTCGAAGTTTCCCAGGGTATCGGGGCTTCCTGTCAGGTATAGGATTTGTCCCCAGATTGTTTGGTATTCTATATTGAATATGACTTTCATAAGATATAAATTGTTAGTTATTAATCTACATGGTACGGACGCGATGTTGGTTTCCGTCCCATGAAATTAATGAATTTTTTTTAATAAAAAAAATGTGCCAAAATTTTTAGTGTTTGCAAAAGAATTTTTGTTTCAAAATCTAAGAGCTTGGCTGAATTTTCCGATAGGGGAATTATTATCCGGCTCGGGCAAAATCCGGACAGGCTCTATATTCCATACCTTTTTTTAGAACAAAGATGTGTGCTTTTTGGTTCGGTTTTTTTGTATGAAACGGCTTTTTGCGGTCGTTGTATTCCAGCTGTTTTTCCGAAGGGGGGGCAGGGGGGAAGGTTTTCTGTTTTTTTGTCCTGTTTTTTTTCGGGATTTTTGTTACATTGTGCTCAAAATTGTCTTTGTGGGGAAAAGGAGCAGTGTTTTTGCCGAAAAGAGCATGTTTGTGAATTTTTGTGCGCTTATTTTTGCATTGTCGACGGATATTTTTTTGATGTTTATTTTTTATGGTATAATATATAATATAAATCTAATCATATTTCATGAAAAAAAGAACAGTTTTTTTGGGGCTTGCTGTTTTTTTACTCGGATTGGCAACCGGGTGCAGTAAGGATATAGATGATTATCCTAAGTCAAATTTGAGGGCTATTTCTTATTTTTCGTTCAAGCCGTATCATAATGCCGATAAGAATGTTTTTGTGGAGCATGTGGGTGAGATTGATGAGGTGAATAAGGTGATAAGGGTGGTTTTGCCTCCGGATGTGGTGTTGACGGGGTTGCGTCCTTATATCGAGTTGTCTCCGTGGACGACGGTAACGCCGGGCAGCTTGACTCCTATGGATTTTACTTCGGAGTCGGTGGATTTCGAGGTCCGTGCCGAGAGCGGGAAGGTGGCTGTGTATTCGGTGGTGAGGGAATTGACTTATGTGTATACGAAGGCTGAATTGTATTCGGTGAGTTTTCCTGATTTTCGGGATGAGACGGGTGAGGTGCTGAGGCGTGTGTTTCCTAATTTCAGCAATAATTCGGCGGTTACCGTAACGGTGCCGGAGGGTACTGCACTGGAGCGTATTCTGGTGGAGCTGGAGCTTTCTGCTGCTTCGCAGAAGGCGTCTGTCGAGGTTTGTGATGATGGGTCTGAGACGGAGTTTGTGCCTTTTTCGGGGTCGGGATATGTTGATTTTACGCATACTGTTATTTTTCGGGTTACTCCTGAGTCGGGCAGTGCTGTGAATTACAGGGTAACGCTGGCTTACCCGGAGGAGGGAGAGGGGCTTTGATTTTATAGGGGGCTTCTGTTTTTTTCTCGACGGGGGCCGGTGTGTGTTTTTTTGAATCTAAGTATAATGATAAACATATAGGATGATGGTTTTACGTGAAATGATAGGACCGAGGATAACTTTGTTGTTATTGTTTTTTTCTTTTTCGTTGTTCCTGTATTCTCAGGGGCGTGTGGTCAAGGGGGTTGTGACGGACAGCAACGGCCCGTTGCCGGGTGTGAATATCACGGTAAGGGACAGCAAGGCGAGGGCTGTGACGGATATCGACGGGAGGTACAGTATCGATGTCGCGGCGGATGGCGTGTTGACTTTTTCGTTTACGGGGTATGTGAGTTATAAGGCGGATGTCAAGGGGCGCAGTGTCATCGATGTGGTGATGAAGGAGTCGTTGCAGGAGCTTGACGAGGTTGTTGTGGTCGGTTATGGAACGATGAGGAAACGGGATATTACGGGGGCTATTACTTCTGTGGGTGCTGCGGACTTGATAAATAATGCGCCTACGAGTGTGGCTACGGCTTTGCAGGGCAAGGTGGCTGGTCTTGAGATACTTTCGTCATCGGAGCCGGGTGCTACGTCTACTTACCGTATACGGGGTGCCTCGACGATTAGCAGCGAGGGTTCTAACCCGCTTTTTATCGTGGACGGGATGGAGGTGGATAATATCGATAATATCAATCCTCGTGATATTGCTTCGGTGGAGGTGTTGAAGGATGCTGCTTCGGCTGCTATTTATGGTTCGAAGTCGGCTAACGGCGTGGTCATTATCACGACTCGGCAGGGGACTTCTTCTACTCCTCAGGTGTCGGTGTCTTATTCCGTGAAGCAGTCCCGTATTTCGCATAAGTTGCCTCAGATGAACCGTCAGCAGGGTATCGATTATGAGATTTTGCGGGCTTATCTTCAGAATAGCGAGCCTTCTGCTTTTTCGCGGGATACGCTGAACCCGTCGTTTACGTGGGATAATAATTACCAGGATATTCTTTTCCGGAATGCTTATACTCATCAGGTGGATGCGAGTATTTCGGGAGCCGAGAAGAAATTGAAGTATTTTTTGAGTGCGGGGTATTTGAGTGACGAGGGTATCCAGCTCAATTCGTACAACAGGCGTATTACTTCCCGGGTGAATGCCGACTATGCGGCTACGGAGCGTTTTACGGTGGGTACGCGTCTTTCTTTTACGACGGGGAACAACCGGATGACGCCTTGGGGGGGACGGAGCAATATATTGTCGCGTCCGGCGAGCATGGCTCTGATATTGTCTGACGGTACGTATGCTCCGGTGGTAGCCAATCGTACTAATCCTCTGGCTTATACGATGTTGTGTAAGAATGACAATAAGTATTATGATGTGAATTTCAATGGTTTCATGGAGTATAAGATTATTAAGGATTTGAAGTTCAGGACGTCTATTGCCGCGTCGTTTTACCAGAAGAATTTCCGTTATTTCCAGCCTGCTATTTTGGTTGCGTCCCAGATACCGTCGTCGAAGAATACGCACACGACTAATTTTAAATGGACGCATGAGGATATCTTGACGTATAGCAGGACGTTCGATGATGTGCATTCGCTTTCTGTGCTGGGTGGTTTCAGCATCCAGCAGTATTCTTCGGAGTATGTGAACTTGTCTGTTTCGGATAATATAACGGAGGCTGTGGAGACTTCTTCGGGTTTCGGGACGGTGGATATGGAGGATACGAAGCATGCTTGGACGGCGAATCGCATGGCTTCGTGGTTCGGGCGGGTGTCGTACAGTTATAAGCAGCGTTATTTGTTCAACTCGAACATCCGTTATGATGGTTCGTCGCGTTTCGGGCGTGCAAACCGTTGGGGGCTTTTCCCTTCTGTGTCGCTCGGGTGGCGTTTTTCGGACGAGGGGTTTATGGACTGGTCTGATGGTTTCTTGAGTGATGCGAAGTTGCGGTATAGTTTCGGGAAGACGGGGAACCAGACGGCGGGTGATTTTGCGGCGTTGTCCCAATACTCGACGGTGGCGTATGTGGATTATATCGGTATCATGCCTACTCAGCTTGAGAATGACTTGCTGGGCTGGGAGGATACGAAGCAGCATAACGTGGGGGTCGACTTTTCGTTTCTGGATGGGCGTATCAATTTTAATTTTGATTATTATAGGAAGCGTACGAGTCATGTTTTGTTTAACATGAAGTTGCCGGGTACTACGGGTTTTGATAATTCTTATTCTAATATCGGTGCGGTGAGGAATAGGGGGTATGAGTTCATGATTTCTACGAGGAATATCAAGACGCGTGATTTCGAGTGGACTACGACTTTGAACATTGCGGTGAACAAGAATGTGATAACGTCGATTCCGAGCGAGGCGGTGCAGATTGTGAATGATGTGTATATTTTGGATAATGGTTATACGCTGGGTACGATGTATGGGTATAGGGCTCGTATGATTTTTCCTTATGACCAGTCGAATGCTTTTACTCCTGAGTGGGTGCAGCTGACTCCTGTATTTGATGAGAAGGACCGCTTTGTGAAATACCAGCTTAATGGGCAGGATTATACGGGGGAGGTGAAGCAGTTGCGTTACGGGTCTCCTACGGGCGAGGTCTTCAAAGGGGGTGATGTCATGTGGGACGACTTGAATGGCGACGGGGTCATCGATGAGGCTGACCGTCAGGTGATAGGGTGCGGGCAGCCGGATTTTATCGGTGGTTTCAGTACGGATTTCAGGTATCGGAATTTTACCTTGTCGGCGTTTTTTTCTTTTGCTATCGGGGGTGACGTGTATAATAATTATGAGAGTTCGCGCTCGGATCATAAGTGGAGTTCTCTGACTATGGCTAATCCGGTGAATGTGGCTAATTCGTGGAAGGCCCCGGGTGATATCGCGAAGTATCCTCAGCCTTCGAGTGCCCGTAGTACGGTGGATAATACGCGCAAGGCGAGCAGTCTCTGGATAGAGGACGGGTCGTATATCCGCTTGAAGAACATCAAGTTGGAGTACCGGTTGCCAGACAGGTGGGCGAGTGCGGCAAGGATGCGTTCGGCGTCGGTAAGCCTTATGTTGCAGGACTTTTTTACGTGGACCAATTATAGTGGTTTTGACCCGGAAATCCCGTCTTCGGGGTATACTGTCGGGTATGATAATAATTCTTATCCCAAGGCGAAATCGGTGCTTCTGGGTATTAGTCTGAACTTTTAAACAACACGGAGGTATGAAAAAGATAGTTGGAATATTTTCACTGGTTTTGCTGATGTCTTCTTGCTTGAATGATTTTCTGGAGATAGAGCCTTTGAATACTGTATCGACGGAGATATATTGGAAGACGGAGAATGATGTGCGGGCGGCATTGAATGCGGGTTATGTGCCATTGAAGGATGCTTATAAGAAGGGTTTCTTGAACTGGTACGAGGCGAGGTCGGATAATTTTATCGGTTCGTCGGGGGGTACGAATCCGTATCAGAATGTTTGTTTCAACAAGCTTACGGCGGCGTTGCCTTCGTGTGACTGGAATGCTTGGTACAAGTTGGTGTCGGTGGCTAATTATGCGATTTATTATATTCCGCGTATGGGTGAGGTGATGGCTGAGAACCGGCGCGACCATTTGTTGTCGGAGGCTTATTTTTTGCGTGCGTATGCTTATTTCAATTTGTATAAGATATGGGGGGATGTCCCTCTGGTTTCCCAGCCGGTTTTGAAGAAGAGCGATGTGTATAAGCCTGTGCGGTCGTCGAAGGAGAGTATCATGGAGCTGATAAAGGGCGACTTGTCGGAGGCTGCGAGGTTGGTGGATGATTCTGAGACGGAGCTTTATATTTACAGTCCGGGTGCTTTGTATGCGCTTTGTACGGAGGTGGCGATGTGGAACGGGGATTATGATGGTGCTATCGGGTATTCCCAAAGGTTGTATGACTTGAATGTGTATACGCTGGAGGGGACTGATTTCAAGAAGGTGTGTGCTGACCCTAAGACGACGGATAATATATGGACGTTGAAATGGTCGTATGTGCTGGACGGTGCGAACAGCATAGTGACGACTTATGTGAATAGCGGTAATCTGCTGGTACCGACGAAGGAGATTCTGGAGAAGTGGAAGGAGTGGGGCGGTGCTGATGATGTGAGGCGGCCTGCTACTCTGGATACGACGAAGATTACGGCTTATCGTGATAATCATATCGTGCGTATGCCTGTGGGCTGCCAGATATGGAAGTGGTCGCCCGGTGAACGGCTGGGGGAGACGGCTTACCGGGATTGTTATATTCCTATTTACCGTCTGGCGGATATCGTGTTGTTGAGGGCGGAGGCTCTGAACCGGAAGGGGGACTACCAGGGTGCTATCGATGAGATGAACAAGGTGAGGAGACGGGCCGGGCTTGCGGAGAGGTTGTTGTCTGACTATACGGTGAGCGGCGGCGGTGTGGACTGGTTGCGGATAGAGGATGATATTCTTCAGGAACGGCAGTTCGAGTTGTATGGGGAGGGCAAGCGATGGTCAGACCTCATGCGTACGGGTCGTCTGGAGTCGGTGATGAATGCTTTTTATGATGGTTATATCACGACTTACGGGGGCAGGGGCTTTATCCGGTATACGGAGGAGTGGCAGCGGTACTGGCCTGTTTCTCAGGATATATTGAATGAGAATGACAAGCTTGTGCAGACGGGAAATTATTGATGTTGTTTTATGTATATAAATGGTAGGTTTATGAGAGGGTTTATGAAATGTGTGGTATATCTG
>NZ_LN877940.1:1684787-1738070 GCF_001403595.1 Gabonia massiliensis
TAGGTTTATGAGAGGGTTTATGAAATGTGTGGTATATCTGCTTGCTGTGTGGATGGTTGCGGGCTTGTCTTCTTGCTGTCTTTTCGGTTTGGATTACCAGTTCGATTATGAGAATGAGTCGTCTCCGGTGACGAAGGAGATGGATATGACTTGTTATGAGTTTGTCCGCAGCCGCAGCAATCTGGATTTGGTGCTGATGTACGAGGCTATCAACCGGGCGGAGATGCAGGAGTTTTACGAGACGGACAATATGACTTATTTCCTGCTGGATGACGAGGAGTTTGCGAGTTGGTTGACTACGAAGAAATATGCTTCTGTGGCTTCTGTCCCGAAGTCGGTATTGCAGACGATGTTGAAGGGGTATACGTTGCCGGGTTTGTATCATTCGGCTGACTTGACGACGACTCCGATAGATGTGCTTACTTGCAACGGGGTGTTGTCGGTGCGGTTGCGGCTGTATCCTAATCCGCCGACATCGAGCCAGGACTTGAACGCGATGCAGGCGGGGGATGTGAACAGTGACGGTACGGTGAATTACAGTAAGTGCCATACGACGAATTTAAGGCCGAGGAATGGTATTGCCCATCTTTTGCATACTCGTTTTCTGGCTTTGTAGTGTGTTGTGGAAATTTTTTTGGAAATTTATTGTTTATGGGACGATTTGGAATATTGTTTTTGGTTGTTTGGTGTTGTGTGTGGTGCTCGCCGGCGGGGGCGAGGGTGTATTCGGACCAGCTGGATAAGGCTGATGTGAGGCGGGTAGTGACGGATGTGGCTGCGTGGCAGATAGAGGCTTATCCGCGTATGGACGAGAAGCGTTATTGGAAATCGAATGGTGATTTGAGTTGGGAGAACGGAGTTTTTCTGTCGGCTCTGGCTTCATGGGCGGAGTTTGACGGGAACGGGGAGTTTATCGAGTGGTACGAGTCGGTGTGTGAGCGTAACAGGTACCAGTTGTCGGGTGGTGCCAACCGTATATATTTTGCTGATGACCTGGCCGTCGCGTTGATGTATGCCCGGCTTTATATGAAGCGGCAGGAGGATTGTATTATTCATCCGACGGTTTCGAGGCTGGAGTTTATCATGAATCATCCGTCTCCTTCGGGTTTTTATATAGATACGCCTCATGCGAAAGACCGTTGGTCGTGGTGTGATGCTTTGTATATGGCTCCTCCTGTGTTTGCGGCGTTTGCGAATATAACGTGCAATCCTCGCTTGCGGGAGTTTATGGACCGGGAGTACTGGATGTCTTACCGTTTTCTTTTCGACAAGAGGGAGAAGTTGTTTTACCGGGATTCGAGTTATTTCGGGAAGCGGGAGAGGAATGGAGAGAAGGTTTTTTGGGGCCGTGGCAATGCGTGGGTGGTTGCGGGCTTGTCTTTGCTTATCCCGCAGTTGCCGGATGATTTTGTCTCTCGGGGGCGGTATATAGAGTTGTTTAAGGAGATGATGTCCCGTATCGTTACTTTCCAGGATGGGAAGGGGTATTGGCATGCGAGTCTTTTGGACCCGGCTTCGTATCCTTCTCCTGAGACGAGTTCTACGGGCTTTTTCACGTTTGCTTTGTGGTGGGGGATAAATGCGGGCTTGCTGGACGAGGATATTTATCTGCCTTATGCCCGCAGGGGCTGGGAGGCTCTGGTGGCTTCGGTACAGCCGGACGGGATGTTGGGCTGGGTGCAGCCGGTGGGTGCTGACCCCCAGAGGGTGACAAAGGAGATGACCGAGGTGTATGGTGCGGGGGCTTTTATGCTGGCGGGCAAGGAGATTATGGTGTATCTTGATAGTGTGAAGGAGTGACGGGTGTATTCCCGGCCGGAAAATATAAGGGATTATGGAGATGAAGCGTGTTTTTATTGTATTGGTATTTTTGACTTTTTGGGGTGGTGTGACGGCTCATGTTCCTGTAATGGAGCCTTTCGGGAGCCGGATGGAGGGGCGTATCCGCGAGGTGTGCGGGATGTTGCCTCGGGAGCCTCGGGGTTTCGGCCCTACGTACCGGAACCGGGCTGCCTGGGCGGGTTTTGCGAGCAGGTATGATGTGTCTCCGATTCTGGATAAGGCGAGGGAGATAAGGGACTCTGCGATGCCTGCCTGGGATGATGAGGCGTATCTTGAGTTTTCGCGCAATGGGGTGCGTCCGCCGGGTGAGCGGATGATAAACCGGCGGAAGGGCCGCTTGTCTTATCTTGTGTGGGCGGAGTGTATCGAGAATCGGGGGGAGTATGTCCCGGCGATAGAGTACACGTTGCGGGAGTTGATTTCGCATCGTTCCTGGGTGTTGCCGGCGCATGACCGCAGTCTGGACAATTTTTACGGTCGCCGTTATCATGTGGATTTGGTGGCTTCTCTTTTTGCCCAGGATTTGGGTCAGGCGCTGTATATGTTGGGGGACAAGTTGTCGGCCGGCGTGAGGCGTGCTGTGGTGGACTCTGTTTATTCCCGGGTCTTTGTCCCTACGAGGGAGACGTTGGAGACGGGCCGGGGCAATAATTCGTGGGTTCACCGGACGGATAACTGGAACTCGGTTTGCTTGAACGGGGTGACGGGGGCGGCTTTGTCCTTGATAGAGGACGTGCATGAGCGTGCTTATTATGTGGCTGCTGCTGAGTATTATTCGCGCAACAGCATTCTGGGCTTTACGGATGATGGTTATTGTACCGAGGGGCTGGGTTATTTTAATTATGGTTTTTCGAATTATATCGTACTGAGGGAGGAGTTGTATCAGAGTACGGGGGGAAGGATAGATTTGTTTGATGATGACAAGATAGGTAAAATCGCTTTGTACGGGGTAAATTTCGAGATTCAGAATGGGGTGTATCCGGCGTTTGCCGATTGTAAGATAGGAACGGGTGTGATGCCTTATATATTGTGGTATTGTAACCGGAATCTGGGGCTGGGCTTGGAGCGTTATGCGGCGGAGCCTGCTTGGGAGACGGATGTGGAACCGGTCTTGTCTGCGACGGCAATGAGGTGTTTCCCGAATACGGCGTCTTGTGCGGTGGCGGGGAGTGCCGGGAGGAAGGTGGACCGGTTGCGCCAGTATTTCGATTGTGCGGGGGTGCTGATATCCCGGCATCGGAATCCGGAAGGTACAGTCTCGGTGGCGTTGAAGGGCGGAAATAACGGGGAGAATCATAATCATAATGATTTGGGTTCTTTCGTGGTGGTAAAGGGCGGCGAGATGTTGATAGGCGATGCGGGCGGTCCTTATAATTATGCGGGTGACATGTGGACGGACAAGCGTTATACGTTCAAGACGTTGTCGTCTTACGGGCATCCTGTGCCGTGTGTGGACGGGGTGTGCCAGCTGCCGGGGGCGGAGGCTCGTGCCCGGGTGGCAAGGGCGGACTTTACGGAGGAGCGGGATGTGTTTATGCTGGACTTGACTTCGGCCTATCCGGTGGATGGCTTGCGGGGCTTGACGCGGTCTTTTACGTATGACCGTTCGGGCGGGGGTGTTTTGATAGTGGAGGACAGTATCGATTGCGAGTGGCCCCGGGCGTATGAGTCGGCTTTGATAACGTTCGGCCGTTGGTCGATGAAGGGGCGCGACTGCATCGAGATAGAGGGTAAGGACGAGCGTGTGAGGGTGAGGGTGACGGTTCCGGGGGATTGCGGTTTCTCGGTGACGTCGGAGCAGCTTCAGGAGAACGGCCCGGAAATGACGCGGATAGCTATCCGACTGGACAGGAAAATTGACCGGGGTGTGGTGCGCCTGGTTATCGAGTAGTTTTTTTGAGTGAATGTAAATGCTTATTGTGAATATGGGTCGGAGTGTGTTGTCATATCGTGCGAGGGTGCTGGGACTTGTTTTGTGCGGGCTTTTGTGTCTTGCTTGCGTGTACGCCGGTGATGGTCGTGAGTATAAGTTCAGGACGATGTCGCCTTCGGGTGGTCTGGGGTATGACGGTGTGAAGTCGATAATCCAGGACCGGAATGGTTTTATCTGGATTGTGACGGCGGACGAGTTGTTCCATTTCGACGGGTTCAATTATAAGCGGTATTCGAAGCGTATGGCTGTGCGTAATGAGTTTTCGTCGTCGGTGTACTTCCAGTCTGTTTTTTCGGATTCGAAGCGGCGTTTGTATCTGGCGACGTCCCAAGGCGTGTTTCTGTATAATGAGGACTCGGATATGTTCGAGAGGGTGTATGGGGGTGCAGTGACCCGTATTTATGAGGACGGGTCGGGCTCGTTGTGGTTTACGGGGGACGAGCTGGGGCTGTATAACCCAGAGACGGGCGATTATACTCATTTTGATATGATGGACAGCGAGAGTACGTATATGAACAGTGTGTTGTGCTCGGCTCCCGGGGGCAGGGATATTTATATAGGGACGGACTGGGGCAAGATTTTCTGCATTAAGGGGCGTGACCGGGAAATCGATGTCGTGTATGCGTTTCCGGAGAGGACCCGGATTGCGGCGGCTCGCTTTGTCGGTGACCGCTTGTGGGTGTTGTCGGAAACGAAGGGGTTGTTTGTCTTGAATGTCCGGGAGAAGAGGATTGAGAAGAGGTATGATTTTTTGTTGCAGGAGGCGGAAAACAAGGTTCCGGCGAAGTGCCTTTATGTGGATAATCAGGGCCGTATGTGGATAGGTACTCAGCAGGGGTTGTACCTGTTCGACCCGGAGCGCGAGGAGCATAGGTTGTTTACGCGGGATGTGAAGGAGCCTTTCAGCCTTGTAAATAATTCGGTATGGACGATTGCGGGGGATGAGCAGGGTAATTTGTGGATAGGTACGTATTCGGGGGGTATCAGTTATCTGGCATTGAATGAGACGACGGGCTTCGATACGCAGACGCTGGACCAGTATGGATTCACGCCTCGTCCGATAAGTGCTTTTGTGCGCCAGGGCGACCGTCTGTGGCTGGGTACGGAGGGCGGAGGGTTGTATTATTATGACCGTGACCGGGGTATAGTGCATGCTTACAGCCACCGGTCGGGGAGCAACAGCTTGAGTTATGATTATGTGAAGACGTTGCTGGCGGACGGGTCGGGCAATTTGTGGATAGGGATGTACCGGGGCGGTATAGATTGCTTGGATACGCGGAGCGGGGTGTTCAGGAACTATAACAGTAATTCTTCGGACCGGAGGGTGTTGTCGAATGAGATAAGCAAGGTGGTGGCGGAGGCTGACTCGGGCATGTGGGTGGTATACCAGGTGAGTGGTACGATGCTGACTTATTTCCCGTTCGGGGGCGAGCGTTCGAATCATTATTTTCTGGGGAATGAGAATATCGGGTATGAGAATAAGCGTATTATCGATGTTTGCCGCAGTAAGGACGGGTATTTGTGGCTGGCGTCGTATGATGATATATTCCGGTTTGATATCCGGAGGCGGAAGAGCGAGACGGTACCGGTTTCGAGGGACGGGTCTTATAATATACGTTCGTTGTTTTTCGACGACCGGAGGGGGTCTTTGTGGATAGGTACTCAGAATAAAGGGCTGGTGGAGTATTGTGTGGCGACGGGGAAGTGTACGGTGTATGATGCGATATTGAAGTTCGGCTTGATAACGATAAACAGTATTTCGGCCGACAGCAAGGGTAATTTGTGGCTGGGTAGCAATTCGGGGCTGTTCCGGTTTGACAAGTCGGAGCATAGTTTTCTGCGGTATGATAATAATGATGCCATCCAGGGGCTGGTGTTCTATCCTCATGCGGTGTATTCGGATACGAAGGGCGAGATTTATTTTGGCGGTACGGAGGGTTTTACTTGTATCGAGCCGGGGAGGGTGCATATCAATGGTTTCAGGTCGAGGGTACTGATTGCTGATTTCCAGCTCAATAACGAGTCTGTCTTCAATGGGTCTTCTTTCTGTCAGGTGGTTTCGCAGTTGTCGAGGGGGGATAGGGTGGAATTGTCTCATAATCAAAATAATGTGTCTATCGAATTGTCGTCGACGAATTATGTGTTGCCTTTGAAGAACCGGTACCGGTATCGTCTCAAAGGGTATAATGACGAGTGGGTGGAGGTGGATGTGTCGCGCAGGTATATTTCTTATCCTAAATTGCCGGCTGGCAAATATGTGTTTGAGGCCATGGCTTCTAATAATGACGGTGTGTGGGGCGAGCCCCGGTCGGTGACGTTCGTGGTGAAGGCTGCTCCTTGGGCGAGTTGGTGGGCGTATGCTTTTTATGCTTGCTTGTTTTTGCTGGCGTTGTATCTCTATAACAGGAACCGGTTGCGCAACCACAGGTTGGAGAATGAGATTTATCTGGCGGCTTGCCGGAAGCGGGACCAGGAGGAGAGCCACCAGGCGCGGTTGCGTTTTTTTACGAATATTACGCATGATTTCAAGACTCCTTTGACTATGATTCTGGGTACTATCGACAGTATGGAGGAGGATGAGTTGCGGATACCGGAGGGCTATATGCAGGCTTTGAAGAGTAATTCTACCCGTCTGCTGAAGCTGGTAAACGAGGTGATTGATTTCAGGATGGTGGAGAAGGGTATGATGAGCGTGAAGCTGGGGCGGGGTGACTTGAATGCTCTGGTGCACAGTTGTGCTTCGGAGTTGAGGGAGTATGCGATAAAGAAGGAGATTGTGTTCCGCATCATGGCGAGTGCGTCGGTCCCGGAGGGTCTTTTGTTTGATTACCAGATGGTGGAGAAAATTGTGCTGAACTTGCTGGATAATGCGGTGAAATATACGTCGGCGGGGGGACGGGTGTGCCTGGAGACGTATAGTGATGTGTGCCGGTTTGAGACGGAGTATGCGGTGAGCCATACGGAGGGCGAGCTGGTGGTGGGCCGGCACTATTTCGGCTTTGTGGTGAAGGATACAGGGATAGGCATTTCGGCAGATTCTATTTCTAAGGTGTTCGACCGCTTTTACCGGGTGGATGATGAGGATGGCGAGGAGCATTTGGGCTCGGGTATCGGTCTGGCTCTTGTGCGGTCGCTGGTCTTGTTGCATGGGGGTTTTGTAACGATATCGAGCGAGCGGGGCAAGGGTACGGACATTGTGGTGGGGCTGCCTTTGAAGGAGGGGGATGAGAATTGTACTCCGGTACAGGCGGAGGCGGTGACGGAGGAGATTATTCTGCCGGTTCCTGCTTCTGCCGGGGTTGTATCGGATTTTGCATTGGATTATGCGGTTTCGGATAAGCGGACGTTGCTTCTGGTAGAGGATAATGAGGACTTGCGGGCGATGATAGAGCATCGCTTGTCGCCTTATTTTACCGTGGTGCCGGCGGGTAACGGCCGGGAGGCTCTCGGTGTGCTGGAGTCGAGGGAGGCAGACCTTATATTGAGCGACTGGATGATGCCTTTGATGGATGGGGTGGAGCTCTGCCGGGAGGTGAAAGGGAGCGAGAGGTGGTCTCATATTCCTTTTGTGCTGATGACGGTACGGAGTGGTGCGGAGAATCGTCTGGAGGGGTGTACTTCGGGAGCGGAGGCGTATGTGGAGAAGCCATTGGACTTCAAGCTTCTGGTAGGGACTTTGAACAACTTGCTGGCGTTGCGGGAGGGCTTTCGCCGGCATTATGCGGAGAGTTATTTTATCGATACGGGGGAGCGTGTGAAGAATAAGGCGGGGAATGATTTCATGGAGAGGCTGACGGGGATATTGAGGCGTGAGATTGCTTCGCGGGATGTGAATATAGAGGATATTGCGCGGGAGATGATGATGAGCCGCCGCAAATTGTTCTCGCTGGTGAAGGCGAATACGGGCAAGTCGGTGGTGGAGTTTATACGGAGTTACAAGATGCGGTATGCTGCCCGGCTGATGGTGGAGGAGAACTTGGCTATCAAGGAGATTCCTCAACTGGTGGGCATCGAGTCGGCGTCTTATTTTACGAAGGCTTTTAAGGCGGAGTTCGGTGATACGCCTTCTGCTTTTCTGGCTAAGATGAGGGGGCGGGGGTGATTGGCCGGTTTTTGCCGAAATGGGCTACATAATTGCCTAAGAGGTCAAATAAAAGATGTTTTCGGGGAATAATTTTACAACAGGAATTCAAAGAAGGGGTTGCCCTTTGTTTAAACATTAATACATTAAAAAATGATTTACCTTATGAAAAAACAACGTTTACTTTTGGTTGCGGGTCTGATGACCTTTGTAATGAGCGGTGTGGTGCGGGCTCAGGTGGGACCGACTAACGAGACAGAGAATTACAGTCCTGACGGGACGTATTGGGGTACTCCGGTGCATTCGGTGGATGTGGATTTTACGAAATGGTCGACGACGGACTTGGTGATGAACGAGGAGTTGCAGGAGAAGGATAATATCGGCTTTTACAAGTTTGTGATTGCGGAGCGTACTTTCCCGCCTGCTTGGGAGGCGTCGGTATGTTTGCATAATAATAACCCGGTGTTGCCTTTGGGGAATAACCAAAAGGAGATGGCCAAGATTTATTTCCCTACCATGGCGGATGGTGTGGGGAGTATACGCTTGTGCGGGTATGTCTCGGATGGTACGGCCCGGCCTATCCAGGTGAATTACTTTGTGGAGGGGCAGAGCAGTGACTGGGAATGGAAGGGGGGACTGTCGATACCGAACAAGTCGGGCGACGTGACTCAGGTGGAGATGGATATCAACGTGCCGGGCAAGGTGCGCATCGGGTTGTTTTATAATCAGGCTGCGTGGCCTTCGATAAAGAGTATCAGCATCAGCGCTTATGGGGAGGGTTTGCCGGAGGATGATGTACCGGAGGAGCCGGTGATAGATGAGCAGACTTTTGCTCTGATGCGGCAGAACATGCTGGAGAAGATTGTGCTGGGCAAGGGGTATGATGTGTCTGACGGGAGTGTGAGCAGCCGCATCGGTTCTATAACGACGAGTGCAAAGAATTATTGGTCGGCAATGGAGAAGAGCCCGTCGACGTATTTGTGGTCTGATTACAACAAGCTCAAGGGGGATGCTTCGAATACTCCGGGGCATGTGTATTATACGTACGGCCGGTTGCTGACCATGGCGCAGGCTTATTGTTATGAGGGGCGCTTGTATCATGATGAGGAGTTGCTGAATGATATTGTGGCGGGGCTGGACTTCATGTACGAGTATGCGTTCAATGAGAATACTTCGCGTATCGGGAATTTCTGGGAGTGGCATATGGGAACTCCCGATTATTATGCGCGTATCGTTTCGTTGTTGTATGATGTGTTGCCTCAACGGGTGAAGACGAATTATTTCAACACGATAGTGGCCCAGTTGCGGAATTTTGTGGAGCGGGGTAATTATACGTACGGCAACCAGGCTACGGCTTGTGTGAGGTTGTTGTACTGCGGTGTGTTGTGCAATAGTGCGGAGGATATCGATATTGCGCTGAGAAGCTTGGTGAGGGCGTTTGTGGACAAGACGACGGTTTCCCAACGGAAGACGGCACAGGCGGAGTTTGAGAAGTTGTGGAAGGCGCAGGGCGATTATCATGATTATATGCCTGCCATAGGGAAGAAAGAGGGCCTTTATGAGGATGGTACTTTTATACAGCATATTGCGCTGCCTTATATCGGCGGGTACGGGAGCGAGATTATAGAGGCTTCGTCCAAGGTGTCGGCGATATTGGAAGGTTCGGGAATCGGGCTGCCCGATGAGATTGTGGAGAGTCTTTATACGTGGGTGACGAAGGCTTATTTCCCGACGATATATGAGGGTGAGATGATGATGATGTATATGGGCCGGGGTGTGAAACGGAATCCGCATGATGTGGCTCGTGCGATTGCTCTTAATATCGCGGAGTCGGCGGACTTGCTGACGGATGCGGACCAGAAAAGGGATATCAAAGGGGTATGCAAGAGGATGTTGACGGATAACGGTTATTATCCGGATGTGTATTCGGGCTTCGACCCGATATTGGACAAGCCGCGGGTAGACCGTTTGTTGGGTGATGTTTCTGTACCGGTAGCGGGGGTGACTCCGTTTAATGTGGTCATGGCGGCGGGTGACCGGGTGATACATAACCGGCCGGATTTCCGTTTCGGGATTTCCATGTCGTCGTCGCGTATCGGCAAGTTTGAGTCTTTGAACAACGAGAATACGCGGGGTTGGTATCTGGGTGAGGGGATGACTTATATTTATAATAGTACTGACAGAAGCCAGTATGTGAATTACTTCAACCTGGTGAATATGCAGCGGCTGCCGGGGACGACGGTGGATGTGCTTGCGCGTTCTGTCTTGAAGACGAGCAATTACGGACTTTTCGGTATTCCGGTGAATGCTCAGGACTGGACGGGGGGTGCGAGCCTTAATGGTGTTTATGGTGTTGCGGGTATGCATCTGGTCAGTGAGGTGGGCTCGCTCGAAGGCCGGAAGTCATGGTTTATGTTCGATAATGAGGTTGTCGCGCTGGGTGCGGGTATTTCCATGACAGAGGAGCGTGCTGCCGAGACGGTTGTCGAGAACCGGAACAGTTTGAAGA
Source organism: Gabonia massiliensis (assembly GCF_001403595.1). Lineage (NCBI taxonomy): Bacteria > Pseudomonadati > Bacteroidota > Bacteroidia > Bacteroidales > Porphyromonadaceae > Gabonia > Gabonia massiliensis. Next base: position 1,695,153 of record NZ_LN877940.1, read on the forward strand.
GCCTTTATGTGGATGGGGTACTGAAGCCGTCTACGAAGGGCTGGTCTGAGGCGTTGCCGAATCCTCGGTGGATAAGCCTTGAGGGTACGGGCGGTTATTATTTCCCGCAGCCGTCGACGGTGAATGCCAAGAGGGACTATAACGGGTTTACGCAGTTGTATTTCGACCATGGTACGAGTCCTGAGAACGAGGGGTATGCGTATGTGCTGCTGCCGTCGTCGACGAGGGAGGAGACTGAGGCGTATGCTGCCCGCCCGGAGATAGAGGTGGTTTGTAATACGGATAATATACAGGCTGTCAGGGAGACGGGACTGCGTGTCATGGGTATCAACTTCTGGCAGGCGGGACAGGTGGATGATATCGTTTGTGATGCTCCGGCTGCTGTAATGGTACGGGAGGATAGGGGGATGCTTTATGTTTCGCTGGCTGACCCGACTTGGAAGCAGACGTCTGTACGGTTGTCTCTGGCGGGCAGTTACCGCATGGTCGGAGAGGATGGCCGGGTAAGGCTGGAGGCGAATGGCGACAGGACGGATGTGGTGTTTGATGTCACCGACAGAATGGGACAGTGTATAGAGGTGTCGTTGGCGGATAATGATTACAGCGGTTTGGACGAGGGGCGTGATGACGGGCCTGTGTATGTATGGGAACGGGGCTCAGCGACTGCGATTGTGCGGAATATGGAACCGGGAGGCCGGGTTGTGGTGTATGATGCGAGGGGACGGCTGTGCCGTGTGGCTACGGCTGTCCCGGATGAGCTGCGGATGGACTTCTCGGGTTATGAGAAGGGTGTGTATGTTATTCGTTATTGCCGGCCTGATGGACGCTCGTATGTGTGGAAGTTTGTGAATATGTAGGCGAACGGGTTTCGTGATAGATAAAAGACCGGGCTGTAAACCCCTGCGGGGAGGGTTACAGCCCGGTTTGCTCTTGTTTGTTTTGAGTATGAAATTAGAGCCTATCTGAATTTTGCCTGAGTCAGATTTGAGAGGCTCTTAGAGCTTTGAGTTTGTTAATTAAATGCGGAAATCGAGAAATACTGCGTGGGTCGGATTGTTAATTTTTCTTATTTTATTTTTGGGGATGAGGAGTTTTTTGAGGTGGTATCTGTCGGCTTTATGTATTTGTTTTTTGATTTAGGTGGCTGTGCGCGGGCGTGACACACCCCCGACCCCCTCTCGAGAGGGGAGATTTGGATAGTGCTTTTCTATTTGAAAATTAGGAGTTTGTGGTGTGAGATTTCCCCTCTTGAGAGGGGATAAAGGGGTGTGTTACGGTGAGAGGCGCGGCATAGTTTGAGTTGTTTTTGCTGCTGTTTGGAGATGTGGCGTTTGTTGGCTTTTGGTGGATGTTTTTGGTTTTAGGTGGCTATGCGCAGACGTCACACACCCCCTGCCCCTCTGAAGTGCCCCCAAAAAGTTGGACAAAAAACCCAATAAAAACAGTACAATAATGAAACACACCTTAGAAGAAAAGCGGGACATAGTCAGGCAAATCAAGAGAGGCCGTCCCCTCTCGAGCCTGTGCAAGGCCCTACATCTCGACCGCCATATGGTCAGAGACTGGCTGCTGAGATACGAAAAGTACGGAGACCAAGGCCTCCGAATACGTACCCCAAAATACCACTTCAACACCCAAGAAAAAGAAAGAATAATATGGGAACATACAAAAAAAAGAATATCTTTGCAAGAACTGAGCCTCCGTTACGATGTAGACCGCAGTACCATAAAATCCTGGCTGAGAAAGGCCCGCACAGGAGGTTCCCTTTACCGGATAAAACAGCCGAGCCCCATGGCAAGACCCAAGAAAAAAGAACCACAGACAGAACTGGAGAAACTCCAGGCAGAAAACCTGCGGCTCAGAGCCGAGAATGCGCTGCTAAAAAAAGTGAAGGCCTTAGTCGAGGAAAAGAAAGCCCGGGCACGAGAGAATGGGCAAAAGCCATCGACGAACTAAGGCCGGAATACCCCCTTGACTTATTGCTAAAGTTAAAAAGGATGGCCCGTTCAGTGTTCTACTATCATCTTAAGCATCTGAAAGACAAGGACAAGTATGCACACGAAAAGGAACTTATCAAATCCATTTACCATGAACATAAGGGCCGGTACGGTTACCGTCGGGTGACGGCCGAGATGCGCAACAGAGGCTTCACGACCAACCATAAGACCGTACGTCGGCTCATGGATGAAATGGAGCTCAAGAGCAGAATCCGCAAAGTCCGTTACCGCTCATACAGGCACCAGGCCGGCAAGACAGCCCCCAACATCATCGCCAGGAACTTCAGGGCCGAAGCCCCCAACCGCAAATGGGCCACGGACGTGACGCAGATAAACATCGGTCCGGCCAAGCTGTACCTTTCGCCGATAATAGACATGTTCAATGGAGAAATCATCTCATATAACCTCTCCGAAACCCCCAACATGGAACAGATTTACGATATGTTGGACAAAGCCTTTTCCCGGAATGACGACCTGGAAGGACTAATCCTGCACTCCGACCAAGGCTGGCAATACCAGCATTACGGCTACCGCCAACGGCTCGAAGAGCGCAACGTGGTCCAAAGCATGTCACGCAAGGGCAATTGTCTGGACAACGCCATGGCCGAGAGCTTCTTCGCCATCATGAAGTCCGAGCTGCTCTATGCCGAAAACTTCGAATCCCCTGAAGCCTTCACGAGAGCTTTGGAGGAATATATCGATTATTATAACCATAGGAGAATAAAATCCCGGTTAAAGGGAAAGAGCCCGGTACAATACCGAACCCTTTCCATTACCGGATAATGTATAACCCGTCCAACTTTTTGGGGGCACTTCACTCTCGAGAGGGGAGATTTTGGATGCTGCTTTCTTCTTGGAAATGAGTGGTTTGTGTAGTTTTTGATTCCCCTCTTGAGAGGGGATAAAGGGGTGTGTTACGGTGAGAGGCGCGGCATAGTTTGAGTTGTTTTTTCTGCTGTTTGGAGATGTGGCGTTTGTTGGCTTTTGGTGGTTGCTTTTGATTTTCAGGTAGCTATGCACGGGCGTGACACACCCCCTGCCCCTCTCAAGAGGGGAGAATTGGATGTTGTTTTTCTTTTTGATGGTGAGGATTTTAGTATATTGTTTTTCCCTCTTGCTAAGAGAGGTCGGAAATTGTTGTAGGAATACAGAATATGTCATTAAGAATAAAGGAAAGAAAAATGGAAGAGGATTATTTTTTATATTTGTGGTAAAAGAGTAATAGTATCATACCATGATAATTCATTATAACAAAAATCTGAAGTCTTTGGCATCGGAATTGCGAGCCAATGGTACAAAATCGGAGGTGTTTTTATGGCGTTATTTGAAAGGGAAACAGCTGGGAGTACGTTTTATCAGGCAGAAAGTCGTCGGGAATTATATCGTGGACTTTTATTGTAAGGAGCTGTCTCTGGTGATAGAACTGGATGGTGCTTCACATCATTATGAGGAGAGTATGTTGAATGATGCGTCGAAAGAGGCCTTTTTAAAAAGTTTGGGTCTTGAAGTCCTCCGCTTTGAGGATAATGAGGTATTGGGAGATATAGATAATGTACTGTCGGTATTGATGGATTATATCGAGAGGGGCCGGGAGTGAATTTTGTTTTATGAGGGATATGCGGTTTTGGCGTTTGTTTCTTCTTGGTAATGAGTGGTTTGTGGTGTGAGATTTCCCCTCTTGAGAGGGGATGAAGGGGTGTGTTACGATGAGGGGCGCGGGCTGGGATGGGATGATTTTTCTGCTGTTTGGAGATGTGGCGTTTGTTGGCTTCGGGTGGATGTTTTTGGTTTTAGGTGGCTATGCGCAGACGTCACACACCCCCTGCCCCTCTCGAGAGGGGAGGTTTGGATAGTGCTTTTCTATTTGAAAATTAGGAGTTTGTGGTGTTTTTGATTCCCCTCTTGAGAGGGGATAAAGGGGTGTGTTATGGTGAGAGGTGCGGGTTAGGATGAGATGATTTTTCTGCTGTTTGGAGATGTGGCGTTTGTTGGCTTCTGGTGGTTGCTTTTGATTTTCAGGTAGCTATGCACGGGCGTAACACACCCCCCTGCCCCTCTCGAGAGGGGAGGTTTTGATGGTGCTTGTCTTTTTGTAAATTAGGGTATTATTGTATTGTTTCTTCCTCTGGAGAGGGGAAATAATAAGGTATTAAAGGCTTTGGGCGAAGATGGCTCGTGCCATTTCGGCATCGACATTTTTCTTTTCTCCGTAGACTGCTCCGCTTTTTTTGAGTCTTTGGTAGATGATATCGACGGCTTCGGCGGGGATGCCATATTCGCTCATGCGGGTACGCAGTCCCATCTGCCGGAAGAAGGTTACGGTTTTTTCTATGGCTTTGTCGGCTTTCTGGTCGGTATTGCCGTCTTGTATGTGCCATACTCGCTCGGCGTATTGTGCCAGTTTTTCTTTTTTCTGCTCTTTGAGTATGGTGAGCAGTGCGGGAAATACAACGGCGAGTGTCTCGGCATGGTCTAAACCGTAGAGTATGGTGAGTTCGTAACCGATGCGGTGCGTGGCCCAGTCTTGGGGTACTCCCATGCCGACGAACCCGTTGAGTGCCATTGTGGTGCATAGCATGAAGTTAGCCATGGTGTCATAGTCGGTGGGGTGTTCCAATACTTTGGGGCCTATCTCGATGAGCGATAGCAGGGCGCCTTCGGCCCAACGGTCCATGAGTACGCTGTTGCCGGTCGTGGTCATGTATTGTTCCATGATGTGCATGAAGGAGTCTACTATGCCGTTTGACAGTTGCTTGCGGGGCAGTGTATAGGTGACTTCGGGGTCGAGTATGGAGAACCGGGGGAAGGAGAAGGGGGTGATGAATGATACTTTTTCTTTTGTGCGACGGCGGGAGAGTACTCCGCGGTGGTTCATTTCGGAACCGGTTGCGGGCAGGGTAAGGACTACTGCCAGCGGGGTGCTTCGGGTGATGAGCTCGTTGTGTATGGCGAGTTGCCAGGGGTCTTCTCCGTCGTAGGGAATGGCATGGGCTATGAATTTGGTGGCGTCTATTACGGAGCCTCCGCCTACGGCAACGAGGTAGTCGATGTCATTTTGGCGTGCCAGTGCCACGGCTTTCATTACGGTGTCATAGTCGGGATTGGGTTCTATGCCCCAGAACTCGATGCTGAAATGGTCTTTGAGTGCGTCTTTTACTTGTTGGTATACACCGTTGCGTTTGGCACTGCCGCCTCCGTAACATACCATGATTCTTTTTTCGGGTGCTATTTCGGTGGCCAGTCTGGAGATGGTGCCTTTTCCGAAAATGAGTTTGGTGGGATTCTCGAATGTAAAGTTTTCCATAATCGAAGGGTTTATGTGTTTGTTGTTTTTATTTCATGATTTTTTTCAACCATTTGAGTTTCCCGTCGTAGGGTGCAAATTTCATGCCGATATTGAACCGGGTCGTGCTTTGCACGATGGAGCGGGTGTGGCTGAATGTGTCGAAGCTGTATTTGCCGTGATAGGCTCCTGTACCGCTGCTTCCTACTCCTCCGAAGGGGAGGTGGGTATTGGCTACGTGGGTGACGACATCGTTGATGCATGCTCCGCCGGATGATGTGTTTTGGAGTACGTACCGGGCTTTTTTCTTGTTTTGTCCGAAGTAGTAGAGCGCCAAGGGTTTTTCCTGGTTGTTGACGTAGTCGATGACGTTGTCTATATCGTCGAAGTCGAGCAGGGGGAGTATGGGCCCGAAAATTTCTTCGCTCATGATGCGGTTTTCGGGGAGGATGCCGGATATTACGGTGGGGGCGATATAGAGGTCTTTGTCGTCGTATTTGCCTCCGGCGACGATGTGTCCTTGCTTGAGCAGGAGCAGGAGGTTGTAGAAATGGTCTTGGCTGATAATGCGGGGGTAGTCGGGGCTTTCCTGGGGGGATTTCCCGTATTGTCTTTCGATTTCTGCTTGTAGGGCTGTGATGAGTTTGTCTTTTACTTCCCGGTGTACGAAAATGTAGTCGGGGGCGACGCAAGTCTGCCCGCAATTGAGGTATTTGCCCCAGACGATGCGCCGTGCTGCGATTTGGATATGGGCGTCGTTGTCGACAATGCAGGGTGACTTGCCTCCTAATTCCAATGTTACGGGGGTCAGGTTTTTGGCTGCGGCCATCATGATGCGTTTGCCGAATGCGACGCCTCCGGTGTAGAATATGTAGTCGAAGTGTTGTTTCAGCAGGTTATCGGTCTGCCGGTTGTCGGTTTCGAGAAAGGCGATGTATTGCGGGGGAAAGGTTTCGGAAATGAGTTTGCCTAATATGTGGTTGGTATGAACGGTACGCGGCGAGGGTTTGAGTATGGCGCAGTTGCCTGCGGCAATGGCTCCGACGAGCGGGGCGAGCAACAGTTGTACGGGGTAGTTCCAGGGGGACAGGATAAGTACGATGCCGTATGGTTCGGGCCGGGTGTGGCTGGTGGAACCGAAGAGAAACAGGGGTGTTTTACAGCGTTTTGCGGCGGCCCATTTGTCCAGGTGCTTGAGTGTATGGCGAATTTCTGAAAGGATGAATCCTATTTCGGTCATGTAACTTTCGAACGGGGCTTTTCCCAAGTCTTTGCGCAGGGCTTCGGATAGTTCTTTTTCGTATTTCCGGATGGCTTTTTGCAGTGCTGTCAGAGATTGTTTTCTGAAAGATATGTCACCGGTCGTGCGGTTGTTGAAAAAGGCTCGTTGTTCCTTTATCAGTTCTTCGTAATTCATTCTTGGTGTGAACAATAATTCTCGTTAAATACAACTTTTTCCGAGGGCGTAAAGGTAATCATTTTTTGAGAGCTTGATTACATTTTCTGATAAAAGTAATCGGACCGAGTTTACTTTGTGTTTTTTTAGAGGCAGAGTTTGTTGGTTTGAGATGTTTTTTCTGCTGTTTGGAGATGTGGCGTTTGTTGGCTTTTGGTGGTTGCTTTTGATTTTCAGGTAGCTATGCTTGGGCGTGACACACCCCCTGCCCCTCTCGAGAGGGGAGGTTTTGGGTGGTGCTTTTTTGTTGGTAATGAATGGGTTGAGTGTGAGGATTCCCCTCTTGAGAGGGGAATTTTAGTTGCGCTTTGAGGTTTATTTTAGGGAAAGGGGTGATAAACAAATCGTAAAATCGTTTGTTATAGTCTCGAACCTTGGTTGTATTTTTTATGGACGGGGTGGCATGTCCGTATTCCTGCGGGATGTTTTTGGGCTTNAGGTTTGAGGTGGCTGTGCGCAGGCGTAACACACCCCCTGCCCCTCTCGAGAGGGGAGTTTTGGATACAGCTTTCTGTTTGATAATGAGTTATTTGATTGGGGATGAAGGGGAGTGTTATGGTGAGATGTGCGGCATGGGATGAGGTGTTTTTTCTGCTGTTTGGAGATGTGGCGTTTGTTGGCTTTTGGTGGTTGCTTTTGATTTTCAGGTAGCTATGCTTGGGCGTGACACACCCCCTGCCCCTCTCGAGAGGGGAGGTTTTGGGTGGTGCTTTTTTGTTGGTAATGAATGGGTTGAGTGTGAGGATTCCCCTCTTGAGAGGGGAATTTTAGTTGCGCTTTGAGGTTTATTTTAGGGAAAGGGGTGATAAACAAATCGTAAAATCGTTTGTTATAGTCTCGAACCTTGGTTGTATTTTTTATGGACGGGGTGGCATGTCCGTATTCCTGCGGGATGTTTTTGGGCTTGTTCTTGTCTGTTTTCGACGGGTTTATTAATGGCTTCTAAAACGGTAAGGTTTGATTATGGGTATATTGGGAAGGTATTATTTTTTTGTTGGGGCGGTGGCTTCTTGCCTGATACTGATGTGTGGGGCGGTGGCTGCTCAGAATGACGGCCGGTATCTGGACAGGGCGTTGCCTGAGGCTTGGGAGCCGGATACGCTTTTTGTACAGAAGTTGCCGGTAGAGGACCGGTGGTGGAAGGAGCTGGGCGATGTGCGGCTGGATTCTTTGATTTCTGTGGCTGTGGCGAATAATTATGATTTGCTGGAGGCCGGGGACCGTATCCGCCAGGCTCATGCGGTGATGCGTGGGGAGCAGGCGGCGTACTATCCGAGTGTGGACTTTACGGCGGGATGGATGCGGCAGCAGAGCAGCCGGAACTCGTCTCAGATAGTGATACCGGGGATAAGCCGGATAACGCAGTATGCTTCGGCTGACTTGTCGGCTAACTGGGAGATAGACCTCTTCGGTTCTATTCGTAACCGGGTGCGGTCTGAGAAGGAGTTGTACCGGGCTACACGTGAGGATTATAATGGCGTGATGGTATCGTTGTGCGCGGAGGTTGCTTCGGCGTATGCCCAGCTGCGGACGTGGCAGCAGCAGTATCTTGTGGCGGAGCAGCATATTGCTTCGCAACAGGCTATATTGCATATTACGGAGGTGAGGTATGATACGGGCTTGGCTTCGCAGCTGGATGTGTCGCAGGCCAAGTCGGTGTATTATAGTACGAAGGCTTCTCTGCCGGCTCTGGAGGCTTCGATAGAGCAGCAGATAAATGCGATTGCGGTCTTGTTGGGGGTGTATCCGGAGAGTTTGCGTCCTGTGTTGCGTGTACCGGCTCCGATTCCTGATTATCTCCGTATCGTGAGTGTGGGTATTCCTGCGAACTTGTTGAGACAGCGTCCTGATATTCGTGCGGCGGAGCGTACTGTGGCTTCTTATGCTGCTTCTGCGGGTGCTTCCCGTTCGGATTTTCTGCCTAAGTTTTATTTGAAGGGGAGTATCGGTTTTGCGGCTCGTGATATGGATGATTTTTTTAATCGCAAGAGCCTGACTTACCAGATTGCTCCGACGTTGAGCTGGAACTTGTTCCAGGGTATGCAGCGTACTCAGGCTTTGGCGGGTGCGAAGGCTAAACTGGACGAGAGTATCCGCCAGTATAACCAGACGGTATTGACGGCTGTGCAGGAGGTGGATAATGCCATGACGGGGTATACTCATTCGCTGAAGCAGGTGGTTGCTTTGCGGGAGGTGGTGGTGCAGGGGGAGACTACTTTGCGCTTGTCGCTGGACTTGTACAAGCGGGGATTGACTACTTTCCAGAATGTCTTGGATGCTTTGCGGTCGGTGTTGAGTTACCAGAATTCGCTGGTGTCGGCTCAGGGGAGCACTCTTTCTTATTTGATACAGTTGTACCGTTCGGTAGGCGGGGGCTGGGTGAGTGAGTGATGTCGTCGTGCGGATGCGGGATTTTGTTAAGGATGTTTTTATATAATTTTATGGAAATGGGGAGATGTATTTTTTATCATAGTGGTATGGGTGTGGTGATGGCGGTCGTTGTGTGCATGACTGCTTGTCATTCGAAAGAGCGAGGGCAGGTATCGGCTCCTGTTCCGGAGATATCTGTGGCTAAGCCGTTGGTGATGCCTGTTACTTTGCATAAGTCTTATCCGGGGTATCTGGTTTCGGAGAAGACGGTGAATCTGGTGGCGCGGGTGAATGGTTATTTGCAGAGTGTGTCTTTTGCTCCGGGGAGCATGGTGCAGAAGGGGAGCTTGCTTTTTACGATAGAGCCGACGTTGTATCAGGACCAGGTGAGCCAGGCTGAGGCGGGCGTGAAGTCGGCTGAGGCGAAGTTGTCGTATGCGCGGAACAGTTATGCCCGTATGAGGGAGGCTGCGCAGAGCGACGCGATATCGAAGATTGACTTGATACAGGCGGAGTCGAATGTACAGCAGGCGGAGGCTGCCTTGAAGGATGCCAATGCGCAGTTGACGACGGCTCGTACTAATCTGGGTTATTGCTACATACGTGCTCCGTTTACGGGCCGTGTGTCGAGGAGCTTGTTCGATGTGGGGAGTTATATCAGCGGGGCTGTGCAGGCTACGACGTTGGCTACGTTGTATCAGGATGATAAGGTGTATGCTTATTTCAATATCGAGGATAACCAGTATTTGAGGATGATTATGGCTTCTCCGGAGGGGGAATTGAGGGGACGTATGCCCAAGGAGGTAAAATTGTCGTTTCAGGAGCCTTTGTCGGAGGAGTATGTGGGGAGGCTGGATTATCTCTCTCCGAATGTGGAGTTGTCGACGGGTACGTTGAATGTGCGTGCTGAAATCGATAATCCGAAGGGGGAACTCAAGAGCGGGTTGTATGTGACTATCAGCTTGCCTTATGGGGAGAATAGTGAGGCGGTACTGGTGCGGGATGCTTCGATAGGTACTGACCAGCTGGGCAAGTATGTGTATCTGGTGAATGACTCGAACCGGGTGGTTTACCGTCATATCGAGACGGGCGAGCTGGTGAACGATACTTTGCGAGAGGTTGTAAAGGGGGTGGATGCGAACGACCGTTATGTGACGAAGGCTTTGCTGAAGGTGCGTGACGGGATGTTGATCGCTCCGGTGGAGAGTAAGGATTGAGGGGTGTGTTTTCTCTGTAAAACTGATGGTTATGATTTCGAAATTTTTTATAGACCGACCGATTTTTGCTACTGTCATCGCCATATTGATGGTGCTGGCGGGTGTGGTGACGTTGAATACGTTGCCTGTGGCGCAGTTTCCTGACATTACTCCTCCTACGGTGCAGGTGACGGCTACGTACCCGGGTGCGAGTGCGGAGACGGTGGCGCGTACTGTGGGTGCTCCGATAGAGGAGCAGGTGAACGGTGTGGACGGGATGATTTATATGAGTTCGTCGTCATCGAGTTCGGGGCAGTATACGCTGACGGTGACTTTTGAGGTGGGTACGGATATCGACATGGCTACGGTCTTGGTGCAGAATCGCGTGAATATAGCGCAGGGGAGTTTGCCGGAGGCTGTGATACAGCAGGGTATCATCACGAGGAAGCAGTCTACGAATATCGTGATGTTCCTTTCGTTGCAGTCGGATAATGCGCAGTATGATGGCCTGTATTTGTCGAATTATGCGACTTTGAACTTGACCGACGAGTTGTCGCGCCTGCCGGGGGTGGGCTCGGTGAATGTGTTCGGTGCGGGTGATTACAGTATGCGTATCTGGTTGGACCCGGAGGTCATGCGTATACGGCAGTTGACGCCGTCGGATGTGTATGCGGCGGTGCAGTCGCAGAATATGGAGGTCTCGGCGGGTACGGTGGGGCAGCCTCCGATGAATGGGCCTGTCGATTTCCAGTTTACTCTTACGGCCCAGGGACGGCTGATTACTCCGGAGGAGTTTGGCAATATTGTCATCAAGACTTTGCCCGACGGGAGTTATTTGCGGTTGAAGGACTTGGGGACGATAGATTTGGGGAGCTCGACGTACGGGGTCACGTCTACGCAGAAGGGGAAGCAATCGGCTGCTATCGCGATATATCAGTTGCCGGGTTCTAATTCTCTGGATGTGGCGAAGGCTGTGAGGGCCAAGATGGAGGAACTGGAGCGGTATTTCCCTACGGATATCACGTATGATGTGGTACTGGACACGACGGAGTTTGTATCGGCGTCGATAGATGAGGTGCTGGTTACTTTTCTTGAGGCTACTTTGCTGGTGATGCTGGTGATATTGCTTTTCTTGCAGAACTTCCGTGCGATGATAATCCCGTCGCTTACGATTCCGGTGTCGCTGATTTGTACGTTTGCGGTGATGAAGTTGTTCGGCTTTTCGATAAATACGCTTACTCTTTTCGGGTTGGTACTGGCTATTGCCATTGTGGTGGATGATGCTATCGTGGTGGTGGAGAACTCTACGCGGCTTCTGGATACGGGCAAGTATGACCGTAAGACGGCGGTGACGATTGCGATGAAGGAGATTACGGGCCCGGTGGTGGGGGTGGTGCTGGTGTTGCTGGCGGTGTTTATCCCGACGGCTTTTATCGGCGGTATTACGGGGCAGTTGTATAAGCAGTTTGCCTTGACGATAGCGACAGCGACTTTTTTCAGCGGATTTAATTCTTTGACCTTGACTCCTGCTTTGTGTGCTATATTTCTGGAACCGACGAAGGAGGCGAAGTCGTTTGTGTACCGGGTCTTCAACAAGGGGTATGATGCTACGTTGCGGGGGTATGTGCGTGTGATAACTTTTTTGCTGGGGCGTCCCGGAATGACGATGTTGGTGTTTGTCGCGGTTTCGGCCGTGACGTTGTGGATGTTTGTGAAATGGCCTACTTCTTTTATCCCTCAGGAGGACCAGGGTTATTTTGTGGTATCGGTGCAGTTGCCTAATGCGGCGGGGCTGGACCGTACGCAGCAGGTGACGCGGCGTATCGGGGGGATACTGGATTCTTATCCGGAGGTGAGGACGTATTTGTGTATCGATGGCTTCTCGATGATGCAGGGTGGCAACTCGTCTAATGGTGCTACGTTTTTCGTGATGTTGAAGAGCTGGGACGAGCGCAAGTCGAAGGATGAGAGTGTGTTTTCGGTGGTGAAACGGCTGAATGCGGATGCGTCGGCTATCGAGGAGGCTACTGTCTTTGCGGTGAACCCGCCTGCTATCTCGGGACTGGGGGTTACGGGCGGACTGGAGTTTGAGCTGGAGGACCGTAGCAACTTGGGTGCTACGGAGTTGCAGAATGCTGTGAATGCCTTGTTGGGCCGGGTACGGGAGGAGCCGTCTTTGATGATGTTGAATTCGATGTTCCAGGGTAATACGCCTCAGTATTTTTTGAATATCAACCGGGACAAGGTGAAGATGCAGGGCCTGGTATTGAAGGATGTGTTTACGACTTTGTCTTCTTATATGGGTACGGCTTATGTGAATGATTTTGTGGAGTTCGGCCGTGTGTATCAGGTGAAACTGGGTGCTGATGCGCGGAGCCGTGCGGTCATCGATGATGTGATGAAATTGAGTGTGCGTAACCAGAAGGGGGATATGGTACCGTTCTCGTCGTTTACGACTCTTGAGGAACAGGAGGGGCTCGACCAGGTGACGCGGTACAATATGTATACAGCTGCTGCTATTACGGCGATACCGGCTCAGGGGTATAGTACGCGCCAGGCCATAGAGGGTATGGAGGAGTTGACGCGGAATGTGCTGGGTACGAATTTCGGGTATAGTTGGACTTCGGAGGCGTACCAGGAGACGCAGTCGAGTTCGTCGGTGAGCTTGATATTTGTGCTGGCTATCGTAATTGTGATTTTGGTGCTGGCGGCCCAGTATGAGAGCTGGACGAGCCCGATTGCCGTGATTTTGAGTTTGCCGCTGGCTTTGTTGGGTGTGGTGCTGGGTTGTATGGTGATGAGTTTGCCTATCAGTATTTACAGCCAGATAGGCATTGTATTGCTGATTGCTCTCTCGGCAAAGAATGCGATTTTGATAGTGGAGTTTGCCATCGATTACCGCAACAACGGGGAGTCTATCACTCAGGCTTCGATAGAGGCTGGCCGGGTGCGGTTGCGTCCTATATTGATGACTTCTTTTGCTTTTATCCTGGGTGTGATGCCGTTGATGTTTGCGTCGGGTGCGGGTGCCGAGAGCCGTATTGCGCTGGGTACGGCGGTGGTGTTCGGAATGACATTCAATACGTTGCTGGGGACTTTGTTTGTACCTAATTTTTATCATTTGATGCAGACTGTGCAGGAGCGTTTTCTGACTCGTAAGGGGGGAAAGGTTCCGGCTTCGACGGAGAAGATGCAGATGGATTGATTGTTTGTTTGGTTATATCGGTAGGGAGGGCGTCACCGGGTATTTGGTGGCGTCCTTTTTTGTGTTATGGTGGTGTGTGTGGCTTGGGATGGGATGTTTTTTGAGGTGTTGTTTGTTTGGTTTAGGTGACCGCTTTTGTTTTTTCCTGGACGTCTTTGTCTGGCTTTTTTCCTTTGTGGGCAAGTAAAAACAGTAATGCAAGAATTTGTGCAGTAAAGAGTGGAAAAGGCGATAAAATGAAAAGTTGAGAAACTAAAGGATATTATGAATGTAAGATATACTTTTTATGTACGATTGTGCACATAAATGTGAATAAAAATCTTCTATTTTGTGAATCATTATTTATGTAAACAAATATTTATGTACAAAAGATTTTTTATATTTATACTGTCAATTTTATTGTTATCATCTGCATATGCACAGAAAATTGAGAATTTGGTGGAGCTTAAGAAGAATTCCCACAATGAAATTTTTCATTATTTGGCTCCGGCCTTATGTGCACCGGTTTATGAAGAACCTGATTATTGGGTATGGGGAAGTTCTGTTGTAAAAGGTGATGATGGAATGTATCATTTATATGTTTCCCGATTTCCTAAGACATTGCCTTTCCATCCTGGATGGATGGTTGCGTCAGAGATTGTTCATGCGGTATCTAAATCTATTACGGGGCCTTATCGATTCAGTGATATTGCATTACCGGCTCGTGGTGCAGAATATTGGGATGGCCGTTCTACCCACAATCCTCGTATTTTACGGTATGGTGGTAAGTATTTCTTAATTTATATGGGCTCAACGCATCCTTTTGTGGAACCTACTTATAATGAATTGACATTGGACAGTCCTTGGTGTACTGTGGCACGGTCCAATAAACGTATTGGTCTGGCTGTATCTGACTCTCCTTATGGTCCATGGAAAAGATTTGATGAACCGTTGTTGACAACAAAACCTGGGACATTTTACAGTTATTTGATTTCAAATCCATCGCCTGTTATAGAAGAAGATGGGTCTGTGACAATTCTGTTTAAGGGGCGTGCATATAGGGAAAATGGTAAATATTCAGATATGTCTCTTGGAATAGCACATGCTCCCAATATTTATGGACCTTATACTGTATTAAATGGTGGACAACCGATTTTTCAGGTTGATGGGCAAGGAGAGGCAGAGGATCCTTTTCTTTGGAAGGATAAGCGGGGATATCATGTCATATTCAAAGACCATGTTGCTAAATATACGGGAGAACGGGGAGGTGGAGCATTGGCTCACTCTACGGATGGTTCACATTGGATGATTGATGCTGATTCAAAAGCTTATTCACGTACTGTGGAGTGGGAAGATGGTACTGTAGAAATGCAAGGTCAATTGGAACGTCCTTTCATCTATTTTGAGGAGGGTAAACCTTGTTGTATTTTTTTCGCGACAATGGATGGTCCCGGAGGTTTTGAGAATGCTTCTCGTTCATGGAATATGGTTATTCCATTTAGGAAATAAAAATGAGGGTGTATCAAAATTCAATTTTTGAAAATATGAACTTATAATTTGAAATTTGAGCATCTTAAAAGACTGAAGAAAAAGGGGCGTATCATTACTCAATACAGAGTTTGATGCGCCCCTTTCTTTAGTGTTATAGTTACAATCTGTAATTTTTTGGAGTGGACATTTTAGTTTTGGTATACCTCCTGTATATAAATATTCATTGAAGACCCGATTTATTTTATCTATTCCTCAATAATTGGGGGAATAGTTTGTTGCAAGTAGTTTTAGGCTTAATTGTGTTTGTTTTTTAGAATTGTATTGTTTATAATTTAGATGTTCTTTTATGTAATTATTTGATTTCAAGCAATAATAGTTTGGGTATAAAGATTGTGCCTCCAATCATTTGTTTATATTCAAAATGATTTGTAAATTGTTGATATTTAGTAATATAAAATTGATTATAGATTTTCCAATTTTTTACTTTAAGCTTTTTCCATCAGAAAAGGCTTTTCCAATTTTCTTTCCAATAGACAGGTAATTGTGGTTACATGGGTCGTAGAGAATGGGTTGTAATTTGAACGGGTCTATTTTCCCTTTTTCGTTTATCACCTCTTCTGTAGCTGAAACATTTACAATTCGACCTATCATATAGTTGCTTCGAGGGTCGTATGAAACAAGCTCACATTCCAATGTCATGGGTAGTTCTTCAATAATAGGAGCATTTACGAATTCTGATTTTATTTCATGAAAACCTGCATTGGCAAATTTGTCCGGTTCTTTGTTCCCGGAAACGATGCCTACATAATCACAGGCTATGACATTATCTACCGTGGCCATACTTACAGTGAAAGCTTTGCTGTCGAGAATGTTCTGTGTGGTCTTGTGTTCTTCAGCAAGGCATATACCAATCATATTATCAGTATAAACACCTCCCCATGCTGCATTCATGGCATTGGGTTTTCCATTTTTGTCGTATGCTGCCACAATAAAGACAGGCATCGGGTATAGCCATGTTTTGTTTCCAAAATTCTTTCTCATTGTATTTTATATTTATTGATTGGAAGACACAAAGTTTTAAATGGTATTGTTCCCTGTTATTGCTATTTTGATTACTCCTTCTAATTTGTTTTCGAAGATATGATAAGCTTTTCCTATTTCATTTAGAGGAAATTTGTGTGTGATAAGTGGGGTGGTATCTATTTTCCCTTCATCTATTAGTTTAAGGATTTCAGCGCAGTCACATCCATCTACTCCACCTGTTTTGAAAGTCAGATTTTTGCCATACATACTTGGTAAAGGCAGTATCTGGGGTTTATCATAAAGTGCAACGATGGTGACGATAGCATTGGGCCGAGCACATTCCCAAGCTAAATGGAATGTATTTTCGGTTCCGGCGACTTCTAATACGACATCGGCTCCACCGTGACTGCTGTTGCTAAGTACAACTTCTTTACAGTTTTGGGGCTCTGTTACCAATACTTCGGGATAATGTTTGCGGACAAATAGGATTCTTTCAGGTGACTTTTCACATACAATGATGCGCCGAGGTTTTTTCAGCATAGTACATAATAATGTACAGATTCCGGTAGGGCCGGCCCCGATAATGAGGACTGTGTCATCTTCAGATATTTTGGAGATACGGGTAGCCCAATAACCGGTGGCCAGTATGTCACCGACAAATAGGGCTTGTTCATCGGTGACCGTGTCGGGTATACGATTTAACCCTTGGTTAGCATAGGGGACTCTTACATATTCTGCTTGTCCTCCATCGATAAGGCATCCCAGTGCCCATCCCCCGTTGGGATCGGTACAATTATTTACGTATCCGTGACGACAAAAGAAACATTTGCCACAAAAAGTCTCTACGTTTACAGTGACTCTGTCTCCAGGTTTAACAGAAATAACATCAGGGCCAATTTCTTCTACAATTCCTACCATCTCATGTCCGACGGTTACTCCTTGTATTGCACGGGGTACACTTCCATGTTTGATGTGGAGATCACTGGAACAGATGCTACCAAGTGTCACGCGAATTATTGCATCTTGCGGTTCTTTTATCTTTGGTTTGTTTTTTTCTTGCAACTCAAATTTGCCGTTTTCAACGTATGTATATGCTAACATAATGTATCCTCCTTTTTAGACTAATGTTATAGCAAAGATAATAATTTGTTTTCTTTTGATTATTTGATTTTATTATTCATTATTTTTCCTATTTTTGTATTAGGGGGCAGTTTCTTCTATTTTGTAGGTAGGATAGGGGAAATAAGTATTTGCAATTGGTAAAGATAATAGCCTGTGATTTATGTTTTACTTAGGCGTAAATTGATATTTTAATTTATAAAGATAAGAAAATCAGTAAATTAAAAGGGCGAAAATCGATTGATAAAGAAATGGAGTTTTGAATTTTTATGGTATGCAGAAGTTTATGAGGGTTATATTGTTGATGGTGTGTTTTGTATGTTTAGGGGCATGCAAGATGGGGCTTATGACATATAGAAATGGGTATATACTGGATAATGAGGGGGTGACTGTGGGCAATTATGCAAATGGATATATTTTTGATAATGAGAGGAATATTAGAGGGTATTATTCTAATGGGTATATTTATGATAAAAATTATAATATCATAGGCAATTATGCTAATGGTTATGTAAAAGATGGTAAAATGAAAGAGTTGTTCGAATAAAAAATTTGTAAGGCATAGGGTAAATTGGTATTAGAGATTATAGGTGTATTTTTTCGGTAAATTATTTTGATAAAACCTTTCGATAGGTAATTGTGCTAAAATAAATGCAATTTGCAAATGATGATAATATAAGATAGGTGCGGATAATAAGTCTTTTGTAAGTGATAAAGTTTATGTTTTGGGGTATAACATGTGAGACTTTTATCTATAAATATAGATGAGGGTGTCTCAAAATAGAATTGCTAAAGTAAAAATTTTATAGATTGAAACATAAAAGTAAAAAATCTCCTGATTTTGGCCATATCATTGAGATAAATGAAAGCAAAAGCAGGAGATTTTATATTGCAACTTATAGATTATGAGTAAGTCTATCTATTTTTTCTATTTTGAGACAGCCTCGTTGAGTCATTTCGAAAACCGTGGGTCCCAGGAGGGATGGGCCGGGTCTTCTGCTTTCAAAGCTTCGTCGTAGTCTATACCCAATGCTTCTGCCACCCCTTTTCCATAATCGGGATCAGCATAAGAGCAATTACGCACGTGGCGTTGTTTGATGAATAGTTCACTATCGCCCATTGCCCGAGCTGTATTTTCACAAGTCGTTTTTTGATCTTCTTTTGACATTAATCGCCACAACTTGCCTGGTTGAGTAAAGTAGTCGTTATCATACTCTCTTTCATCATAATTGTATACAGGGCCATTGGTTTTTAGTGGTGGTTCCTTTTTGGATGGGTTATCTTTCCATTCGCCATAGCTGTTAGGTTCATATCCTTTAGTTGCACCATAATTACCATCTGTACGCATTTGACCGTCACGATGATAAGCGTGGAAGGGACAACGAGGTTTATTTACCGGGATTTCATTATGGTTCACACCTAAGCGGTACCGTTGGGCATCTCCATACGAGAATAAGCGTCCTTGTAACATTTTGTCCGGAGAGAAGCCTATGCCTTCTACTACATTCATCGGATTGAATGCTGCTTGTTCTACGTCGGCAAAATAATTTTCAGGGTTACGGTTTAGTTCCAATATACCTACGTCATGTAGGGGAAAGTCTTTGTGATACCATACTTTGGTCAAGTCGAAAGGATTTATTTTATAGGTTTTGGCTTCCTCTTCGGACATAAGTTGTATTTGCATTTTCCATCGGGGAAAATTTCCTTGTTCTATGGCTTCGTGTAGGTCTCTTTGATGGGATTCCCGATCTTTAGAAATGATTGCTTCGGCTTCTGCATCGGTCAAGTTTTTGATTCCTTGTAGAGTGACAAGGTGGAATTTGACCCATGTCCGTTTATTGTCTTTATCATAGAAACTGTAAGTGTGGCTACCAAATCCATGCATATGCCGGTATGAGAAGGGGATACCGCGTGGGCTCATTGTAATAGTAACTTGGTGTAATGCTTCTGGAAGTAAAGTCCAGAAATCCCAATTATTATTGGCACTGCGCATATTGGTATAGGGATCGCGTTTTATGGCGTGGTTTAAATCCGGAAATTTTAGCGGGTCACGGAGAAAAAATACAGGGGTGTTATTTCCTACCAAATCCCAGTTTCCTTCATCGGTATAAAATTTCATGGCAAAACCCCGTATGTCACGTTCTGCATCGGCAGCTCCTCGTTCACCGGCGACAGTAGAAAACCGTACAAAACAGTTGGTTTTTTTTCCTATTTTGGAGAAAATGGAAGCTCTTGTATATTGGGAAATGTCGTTAGTTACCGTGAAAGTACCAAATGCTCCTGAGCCTTTGGCGTGCATGCGGCGTTCGGGAATTACTTCACGATCGAAGTGTGCGAGTTTTTCCATGAACCATGGGTCTTGAAGCATTGCGGGTCCACGGACTCCTGCTGTTTGGATATTCTGATTATCGGCGATAGGTCTGCCGTTTTCAGATGTTAGTTGTTTTTTGTTCATATTTGTTTTTAGGTTGATGATTTGTAAGGTATTAACAATTTAATCCTCGTTAATGTTTGGTGTATATAAAGATTTGTCTATGATTTTTTTAAAAGGGAGAAAGAGGGATGTTGTTATTATAAACAGACTTTACATGTATTGTAGAAATGGAAAAGTTGTAGTGTTTCTTTTGAGGCTTTAGATAGTGGTTTGTAGACAGTAAATCTCTCTGAATATATATTTGGAAAAGCTATTGACGATTACGGTGGTTTATGGGTTGTTTTTATAATAGAAGCGAAAGTTAGAGAACCGTACAGAATAAAACGTTATGATTTGTGATATGATACTGTGTATTTTGTACTGAAGGAAATCATCTATTTGCCGGGGGGGTATTCCTTTTAAAGAAGGGTTCTTTTGACAATAGCCGGGTTGCCGGCAGCAAAACTGTCGTCCGGAATATCTTTTACTACTACACTTCCTGCTCCAATGATACACCGGTTCCCTATAGTTACACCGGGACAGATAACTACACCTCCGCCAATCCAGCAGTCATCACCGATGGAGATAGGCTTTCCGCATTCTACACCTGTCGCCCTTTCTTTGAAGTTGAAGGGATGTACTGGAGCATAAATCTGTACATTGGGGCCGATAAGGAGATTTTTTCCTAATGTTATCGGGGCTGTGTCGAGTATCGTACAACCATAATTGATAAAGCTGTTTTCTCCTCCATAAATCAGAATGCCGTAATCACAGAGAAAAGGTGGTTGTATTGTCAATGATGGATGAGTGTTAGGAAGGAGTTTTCTCAATAGCTCCTTTCTTTCCATACAGTCAGTAAAAGCTTCTTTATTATATTGCTCAACCCATATAAGAGCTTGTTTATGCAATTGCATTAGCTCTTTGTCATAAGGCGAATATACTTCTCCGGCCAACATTTTTTCTTTTTCAGTTTTCATTATAGATATAATAGATGAATAAAGAAATTATTTATTAACTTACACCACAAATTTTAATTGAATTACATCGAAGTAATTCTTTGGGCAAATATATAAAGATTTCTTCATAGTTATTGTCGAGTAATGTACAGAACTCTTTTTTACTGAAAAAGTTTTGAAAATTATGGGCAAAGTAGATAGGAAAAAATTAGAATCTGAGGTTTATAAAATAGTAGGTGAGATACCTTTTGGCAGCGTAGTAACGTATGGGCAACTGGCGCGGTTGGCCGGATTTCCCCAATGTGCACGTATGGTCGGTTATGCTATGGCTCATACTCCTGAAGCGTCAGGTTTGCCATGTCATCGGGTGGTGAACAGCCAAGGGCGCATAGCTCCGAATTGGCCGGAACAGAGGGCTTTGCTTGAGCAGGAGGGAATATGCTTTAGGACAAATGGTTGTGTCGATTTACATAAATATATGTGGAAGGAAATTAGTCATTTGGATGGATAATTTGTTTCTTCATGTTGTTGGCTGTTGCTATACCATATCCGAATAGAGAAAAGTCTGCTAAACATGGGTCTTCGGGAAATATAGAGTACATGTATTCTGTTATTTCGATAGCGGTTTTCATATCAGCGATTTTTCTGTGGGTGATACCCAATTTCAGTGCAGTTTGGTGTACATGGGTGTCTAAGGGTATAATTAAATCAGCGGGCGAAAATTTATCCCATATACCGAAATCTACAAGATTGTCTTTTCGTATCATCCATCTAAGAAACATAGCCAGGCGTTTACAGGCCGATGTCCCTGACAGGACTGGAATCCCTTTAATACCGGCGAATGCTGATTGTATTTTTTGAATGGGGTACTTTCCCGGAGAATTACTTATGGCATCTTGTAAGGATTCATATTGTATATAACATTTATATAATCTGTCACATATTTGATATAAATCGTCATATTTAAAAAAACGATAGAAACTGCTTTTGTTATTTTTAAAAGGTTGGAATTTTCGTTCTATTAGAAAATTGTAAGGAGAGCCATTGAACATTTGGTCCAACTCATGTCCTTTTGCGATTATTATTTTGCGATTACCATAGGATATCCATGCTGTTAAGAATGCGCTTATTTCGATGTCTTTTATTTGGCTGTATCGATGGGGAAATTGGATAGGGTCAGATAGGATAAAGTCTTTAGTATTGTATTGTTTGGCCCATTGCCTGAGCTGTCTTTTTATTTTTGTATGCAATAAAGATGTATTGTCTGTCATGTTTTTTGATATATATCGTACAAAGATAATTACTTTTTGATATAAGAGCATGGTTTTTTATAATATACTATTAAGAAAATCAATATTTTATATATATTTGTAAAGTAAAAAAGCATAAGATGAAATATGGTAAAAGTATTGGAAATGATTCGTAAACTGAAATTATGCAGATGCTTGAAAAATAAATTTGAAGAAATAAAAATAATGCAGAAAGTTTGTAATTGTAACAAAGATTGTGGATATATACTTTGTTTAAAAAAGTAAAGAGTTTATTATAAATCATTGGGAATAATGAAGGTTACATCATTCATATTATTAGGATTGATATTTTTTCTGTGTCAAGTCAAAGGTATACATGAAAAACATAGAGAGAACGGTTGGTATTACATTATAGAAGGGCAAGAAGATAGTCTATCTCAGAACCCTATTGTTACGGTAAAAGAATTTGCGGCTGTTCGGTTGGACTCAGCCGGGTATCCGATGAAGTATCAAATAGTAGGTACGATAAGTAAACATAAAGTGGGCAAATGGGCAGACGCAACAGAAAAGGCTATTGGTAAACGTATAGGGTTTGTGTTTGATGACCAACTTATAACAGCCCCTCAAGTAAATATGAGGATTGAAAGTGGAAACTTTGCGATAAGTAATCCATATGGACATGATTTAAAGACTTTATTTCGTCAAATTCGACAAGAAAAAATAGATTCTATTGAAAATTTATTCAAGAGTTGGGATAAGGATTCAGTTTATTATATGCTTGATAAAAATCAGACAGACTCGATAATTTTAGAAATGGATTATTGGGATGCTTATGCTATAACAAAGGGTTTTAATGTTTCTCAATAAGAAATTTTTATTATTTTAATATTTTACCACCTTTCGAGGTGCCCCATGCCAAGAACATCCGAGACAATAGATTGTGGATAGGTCAAATCCTTCGGTAGATTGATTTGGATTTTTAGGAACGACTTCAAACGAATCGGTAATGTATACGAGCAAAGTGTTTCCTTGGTCATTTTTTACATAAAAAGAAGGAATTTTACATTGTGGGCACAAAAGTTTTCTCATATTAAATTATTTAGTTGTAGACAAAGATACAGTTAAACCTATCAAAAAGTTCATAGTAATGAATATAAAATTTGCGAAATAGGATATATTTTTTTCTGATATCACTATTTTTGTGAAGCAGTATGTTGAAATAAAGAATGTATCTATGTATGATGCCCTATTTATTCAAGTTACTTAAGAATAAATAATGAGAAAAATATATAATTTTGAAGAAATAGAAGAATATCCGGTGCGTTTATTTGGGGTGTTGTTATAGGATAAGATATTTTTTAAATCATAAGGTTATATTAAAATAGTAAGCGTTTTTAGTTTTACAGTTTTAAATGATAGGTAATAATGGACAAGATTCTTTTTATTTGGTATCCAGGATGTGATACTTGCCGTAAAGCGAGACGGTGGTTGCAGGAAAATAAAATAGAAGTTATAGAGCGGCATATAGTAGAACAAAATCCGACAGAGCAAGAGTTGGCAGAATGGATTCCGAAAAGTGGGTTGCCTATACGTAAATTTTTTAATACCAGTGGTTTGTTATATAAGTCGATGGCTTTGAAAGATAAGTTGTCAGGGATGAGTGATAATGAAATCACGAAATTATTAGCTTCGAATGGAATGTTGATTAAACGTCCATTACTGATTGGGAAAGAAGAAGTCTGGGTAGGTTTTAAACCTGATGAATGGAAGGCTTTGTTGTGAGGGGAATTGTAATATTGAAATAGGATGTATAAACTTGCAAAACGAAAGAAATAAATTGGATTTTAAAACAATTTTTTGTTAAAATATGGATATTCGCTTTTGTTTTGTTATATTTGCAATTTAAATTTGAAATAAGTATGTCGAAACAAAAAAATATGTCTACAAATGCTGTTTTATTAATGCATTGTCCCGACCAACCTGGAATTATTGCAGTAGTAACGGACTTTATAAATGTAAATGGAGGTAATATTCTTTATCTTGATCAGCATGTTGACCGGGAAGAACATGTATTTTTTATGAGAGTGGAATGGGATTTGACACATTTCAGTATACCCAAAGAAAAAATTGAAGATTATTTTAATACTCTTTATGGGCAAAAATACAATATGAGTTTTAATCTCTATTTTAGTGATACGATGCCAAGAATGGCAATTTTTGTTTCGAAAATGTCCCATTGTCTATATGATATGTTGGCTCGGTACACAGCTGGGGAATGGAATGTTGAGATACCACTTATTATTAGTAATCATCCAGATTTAGCTACCGTTGCCGAAAGGTTTAATATAGACTATCATATATTCCCGATAAATAAGGAAAATAAAGTTGAACAAGAAGCTGCTGAATTGACCTTGCTTGAAAAGTATAATATTGATTTTATCGTATTGGCTCGATATATGCAGGTTGTTTCTGCAGATTTTATAGGTCATTATCCCAATCGTATAATCAATATTCATCATTCTTTCCTTCCGGCTTTTGTGGGGGCAAAGCCTTATCATGCAGCTTTTGAACGAGGAGTAAAATTAATTGGAGCTACTAGTCATTATGTAACGACAGATTTGGATGCAGGTCCTATTATAGAACAAGATATTACTCGTATTTCTCATAAAGATACGGTATCTAATCTTGTGCACAAAGGTCAAGATTTGGAAAAAATAGTGTTATCTCGGGCTGTGGAGAAACATATTGAAAGAAAGATATTGGTTTATAAAAATAAAACAGTTGTTTTCAATTAAAGGATAGAGCTATAATGCAGGTCGCCATAATAAAATATAATGCCGGAAATATATATTCGGTCGATTGTGCCTTGAAACGGGTAGGGGTAGATGCTGTAATCACTGATGATGAGGAGGTTTTGAAATCTTCTGATAAAATAATATTTCCGGGGGTGGGCGAGGCTGCTTCTACTATGCATTACTTACGGCAAAAGAGTTTGGATAAACTGATAAAAAGTTTCACTCAACCCGTTTTAGGTATATGTATCGGTATGCAGTTGATGTGCCGTCATTCGGAGGAAGGAGATGTCGATTGTCTGAATATATTTGATGTAGATGTAAAGCGTTTCTGTCCGATGAAAAATGAGAAAATTCCGCATATGGGATGGAACAGTATAGAACGTGTCGATAGCCACATGTTTCCGGTGGACCTTGAAGGCAAATATGTATATTTTGTGCATAGTTATTATGTGCCCGAATGCAAATATACGACAGCCGTGACAGATTATATACAACCTTTTAGTGCAGCGCTACACAAGGATAATTTCTATGCGACCCAATTCCATTTAGAAAAAAGCGGCAAGGTTGGCGAAAGTATATTAACCCATTTCTTGAATTTGTAGGAAGATATGATTGAAATAATACCGGCTATAGATATTATTGATGGTAAATGTGTCCGTTTAGCACAGGGAGATTACTCGCGGAAGACGATTTATAATGAAGATCCTCTGGATGTAGCTAAAGCGTTCGAAGACAATGGAATACGTAGGTTGCACTTGGTCGATTTGGATGGGGCCAAGGCACAGCATATTGTAAATTATAAAACACTTGATCGCATTGCCGGTCATACATCTTTAATTATTGACTTTGGTGGAGGGTTGAAGTCTGATAAAGATTTGGATATAGCTTTTGATTCTGGGGCATCGATGATTACCGGAGGAAGTATTGCAGTCAGAAGCCGTGAAACTTTTGTTTCTTGGATTGAAAAATATGGCCCTGACCGTATTATATTGGGAGCTGATGTGAGAGATAATAAAATTGCAGTTTCCGGTTGGCTTGAGGCCTCAGATTATGAATTGATACCTTTTGTTTCGGGGTATATGGAATCAGGTATAAATAAGGTAATAACTACAGATATCGGTAGAGACGGAATGTTACAAGGGCCGTCTTTGGATTTGTATAGAAAAATGCTTGTCGCTTTGCCTGATATTTGTTTGATAGCAAGCGGTGGCGTAAGTTCGCTACAAGATATTGAGGAGCTTGAAGGTGCAGGTGTCCAGTCGGTGATATTCGGAAAAGCGATTTATGAAGGACATATACGGCTGAAAGACCTGCAACGCTTTTTCTAAATAAATGAATAATTAAAGAATGTTAGCAAAAAGAATAATACCTTGCTTGGATATAAAAGAGGGGAAAACGGTCAAAGGAATAAACTTTGTTAATTTTAGAGATGCGGGAGACCCGGTAGCCTTAGGCAAGGCATATAGTGAGCAGGGAGCCGATGAGTTGGTGTACCTTGATATTACAGCTTCATATGAAGGGCGTAAAACGTTTACAGAACTGGTTCGTAAAGTAGCAGCAAATGTGAATATTCCTTTTACTGTCGGAGGAGGAATAAATGAGATGTCTGATGTTGACCGTTTATTGAATGCTGGTGCAGATAAGGTATCGTTGAACTCGTCAGCATTGAGAAATCCTCGATTGATTACTGAAATTGCAAAAAATTTCGGGGTTCAGGTTTGTGTTGTCGCAATAGATGCTAACTTTGAAAAGGGAAATTGGTGTTGTTATTTGAATGGGGGGCGTGTTTCTACAGGCAGGGACCTATTTCAGTGGGCAAAGGAGGCACAGGAAAGAGGTGCTGGAGAGATATTGTTTACCAGTATGACTCATGATGGAGTGAAAAATGGTTATGCAAATAGTGCCTTAGCCCAGTTGAACGAAATGCTAAATATCCCGGTAATAGCATCGGGAGGAGCCGGTAAAAAGGAGCATTTTCGAGATGCTTTTGAGATAGGGAAGGCTGATGCAGCCCTTGCCGCCAGTGTGTTTCATTTTGGAGAAATATCTATTGGCGAATTGAAAGAATATCTGGAAAAGGAAAATATATGTATCCGAAAGTAAAATGTAAATAAACGATTTTCATATTTTCGGATTTGATTGATGGAGAAAATAAAGATTATAAAAATGAATATAGATTTTGATAAGATGGGAGGTTTGGTCCCTGCAATAATTCAGGATAGTTATACCTCGAAAGTACTGATGTTAGGATTTATGAATGCAGAGGCTTTGCAAAAAACTCAAGAATTGGGCAAAGTCACATTCTTTAGCCGTACAAAGAATCGTTTATGGACAAAGGGGGAGGAGAGTGGAAATTTCCTTTTGGTGGATTCCATAAAAGAAGATTGTGATCGGGATACCCTTTTGATAAAAGTTCGTCCGGTAGGTCCGGTTTGTCATACGGGCAGTGATACCTGTTTTGATGAAAAGAATGTGGAAGACATCATGTTTTTAAAATATTTGCAGGATTTTATCGATCGTCGCAAGCAAGAAATGCCTGAAGGCTCATACACGACATCTTTATTTAATAAAGGTATTAATCGTATGGCTCAAAAAGTGGGGGAAGAAGCTGTAGAGACTGTTATAGAAGCAACGAACGGTACGGACGACCGGTTGATATACGAAGCATCGGATTTGATATATCACTTGATAGTGTTACTTACATCAAAAGGATATAGAATCGAAGATTTGGCACGGGAATTGCAGTCAAGACATAAAGAATAATCTTGAAATGGAAGAAAAATTGCTGGTACAATATAACAAAGTCGAAGTTTGCCGGAAAGAACTTATTGTCCTTAAAGAGGTAGATTTTAAATTATATGCAGGAGAATTTGTATACTTTATTGGACGAGTCGGGACGGGAAAGAGCAGTCTTTTGAAAACAATGTATGCTGACATTCCCATTTTGGAAGGGGAGGCTTCTGTTTTGGGATATAATATGAAGATGCTGAAAAGAAAAGACATTCCTATGTTGCGCCGGCAAATCGGTATTGTTTTTCAAGATTTTCAGTTATTGACCGATCGTTCGGTAAATGAAAACCTTGAGTTTGTATTAAAAGCGACCGGATGGAAAGATAAAGCTGATATTGCAGAGCGGGTAGAGCAGGTTCTCGTACAGGTAGGGATGCAGAAGAAAGCATATAAAATGCCTCATGAGTTATCGGGAGGTGAACAACAGCGAATTGTTATTGCCCGAGCCTTGTTGAACTCACCACAAATAATTTTGGCCGATGAGCCGACAGGGAATCTTGACCCCCAAACCGGACAACAGATTGTTTCATTATTGCATTCTATTTGCCAGACAGGGACGGCCGTGATTATGACGACTCATAATCATCATTTGGTCGATGAGTTTCCGGGCAGAATTTTGAAATGTGAAAACAAAAAACTTGTAGAAGTCAATAATACAAAAGACTAATATCAACTATTTGTAATTCAGTATAAAAACAATACCTTTGCAGGCAATTTGAAAAAACGTAATTTATAACAGGTAAATATAACAACGTAACAATTTAAAAAACGAAAATGAAAGTTTTAAAATTTGGTGGAACTTCTGTAGGATCAGCACAGAGAATCAAGGATGTTGCCAACCTGATTTGCGATGGAGAGCAAAAGATAGTTGTACTCTCGGCTATGTCGGGAACGACTAATACTCTCGTGGAGATATCAGATTATTTGTATAAGAAAAATTCTGATGGTGCAAATGAGACGATTAATGCACTGGAACGGAAATATGCCGGTGTTATAGATGAACTTTATACGACGGAGGAGTATAAACAGAAAGCTGCTGAAATTGTAAAGACTCATTTTGATTATATCCGTTCTTTTACAAAAGACCTGTTTACCATGTTTGAAGAAAAAGTTGTCCTTTCTCAGGGAGAACTTATTTCTACCGCTATGATGAATTTGTATTTATTAGAGAAAGGGATAAAGTCTGTTCTTATTCCGGCTCTTGATTATATGCGTACCGATAAAAATGCCGAGCCGGATCCTAATTATATCAAGACAAAGTTAAATGATTTGTTGGGGGCAAATAAAGGTGCAGATATATATATAACGCAAGGATATATTTGTCGGAACGCTTACGGTGAAGTTGATAATTTGCAGAGAGGAGGAAGCGATTATTCCGCCTCGTTAGTGGGGGCAGCTATAAAAGCAGAAGAGATACAAATCTGGACAGATATTGATGGTATGCATAATAATGACCCACGTTTTGTAGAGCATACTTCTCCTGTGCGTCAATTACATTTTGAGGAAGCAGCAGAGTTAGCTTATTTTGGAGCTAAGATATTGCATCCGACATGTATTTTACCCGCTAAATTAAATAATATTCCTGTACGTTTGTTGAATACAATGGAACCTAATGCTCCGGGAACACTGATTTATAATCAGACTGAGCAGGGAAAAATTAAGGCTGTTGCAGCCAAAGATGGCATCACAGCTATAAAAATAAAGTCGGGTCGAATGCTTTTGGCTTATGGATTCTTGCGTAAAGTATTTGAAATATTTGAGAGCTACCAAACTGCTATCGATATGGTGACAACTTCGGAAGTAGGTGTTTCTGTTACGATAGACAATACAAAGCATTTGACGGAGATATTGGATGACTTGAAAAAATTTGGCACAGTAACAGTTGATGAAGATATGGTAATCATCTGTGTTGTGGGAGATTTGGAATGGAATAATATAGGATTTGAATCGAATGCGATGGAGGCAATGAAAAATGTGCCGGTACGTATGATATCATACGGAGGGAGCAATTACAATATATCTTTCCTGATAAAAGCAGAAGATAAGAAAAAGGCTTTACAAGCTCTAAGTGATTCTCTTTTTAACAATAAATAATACCAAACACGGGCCTATCATAACCCGTGTTTTTTGATTTTAAAAATTAAAACGACAAGCGATGAAAGGAACGTTTCCTATTGAAAAATTTAGTCATTTGAGCACTCCTTTTTATTACTATGATACCCAATTATTACGAGATACTTTATTTGAAATAAACAAAGAGGCGGGGAGGCATAATTTTCATGTGCACTATGCTGTCAAAGCGAATGCAAATAATCGTATATTATCGATTATTAGAGAAAACGGATTGGGGGCTGATTGTGTAAGCGGAGGTGAAATAAAAGCCGCTTTGAAGGCGGGCTTTCCTGCTGATAAGATTGTATTTGCGGGTGTGGGCAAGGCTGATTGGGAGATAAATTTAGGGCTTGATGCCGGAATTTTTTGTTTTAATGTAGAGTCGGTTCCTGAGTTAGATGTAATAAATGAACTGTCGGCAGCTAAAAATATGGTGGCTCCGATTGCTTTGCGTGTCAATCCGAATATCGATGCACATACACACCATTATATAACGACGGGCTTAAATGAAAATAAATTTGGTATAAGCCTTTCTCATCTTGACCAAGTATTGGATCATTTGTCTGAATTGAAAAATATACGTTTGCTTGGGCTTCATTTTCATATTGGCTCACAGATAACGGATATGGATGCTTTTAAAAGTCTGTGTATACGTATCAATGAAATACAGGAACATCTTTATCAGCGAATGTTGATTGTAGATATAATCAATGTTGGAGGTGGTCTTGGAGTTGACTATGAAAACCCAGATCGTAATTCGATACCGGATTTTCATCACTATTTTGAAACGTTTTATAAACATTTAAAGTTACGTCCTAAACAAAAGCTTCATTTTGAATTGGGGCGGGCAGTCGTTTGTCAGAGTGGTTCATTGATAACCAAAGTCCTTTATGTAAAGGAGGGGGTAAATAAAAAATTTGTAATAGTTGATGCCGGAATGACGGATCTGATACGTCCGGCACTTTATCAGGCTTATCATAAAATAGAGAACATAACGTCTGATAAAATTGAGGAAGAATATGATGTTGTAGGGCCGATATGTGAATCATCGGATTGTTTTGGTAAGATAGTTTCCCTTAATCAAACACAGAGGGGGGATATCATTGCATTACGTTCGGCAGGTGCTTATGGGGAAATCATGGCTTCACAATATAATTGTCGTAGTCTTCCTAAAGCTTATTATTCAGATGATTTGTAATTTCTATAAAAATGAATAATTGGAAGTGAAAAATATATTTTGAATATACCTTATAATTTGTGACTCATGCCAGTATGGTATTAATACAGGCATGTATATTTTCAAATTATAAGGTATTTTGTGTACGAAGGATTCATTAATAGGGCCAGTTTCGTTATGACGTTCGGAACAAATATGCGTTTTTTTTTAAATACTATATTTTTAAAATTTTCTTTCGATATTTCAATTTCATAGTTGTTTTTGTAAACAAAAATTTCTACAATAAGAGTGAATTCATAAATATTTTTTTGTTCTTGATATCTCGACTGATAGGAGCTTTCTAATAATAGTATTATTTTTTATATAGCAAGAGTTTAAACTTCTGATTCTAAAGATATAATCTGTTGAAATAAGGTCGAAAATATAGTTTATTTTTAACCGGTTGTTGACTATATAAGTAGTATGGTTGAGTAGAAAATTATGTTAATTATTGGCAAATAAAAGTATAATGTGAAAAAAATATTATTATATTTGCAATGAAATTAAAAATGTAATGATTACAATTTTATAATGAAACAGGAATTCATACACGGATATTTATTAAGTCATAAAATAAAGCCTTCTATGCAACGGATTGCTATTATGGATTATTTGTTTGAGCATAAAGTACATCCGACAGTTGATAAAATATTTAATGATTTATATCCGCAAATTCCGACTCTTTCTAAAACGACGGTATACAATACATTAAAGTTATTTGCGGATCAAGGAGCTGTCCAAGTGCTGACGATCGATGAGAAAAACACTCGTTTTGATGCAGATATTTCTCAGCATGGGCATTTTAAATGTAAGATTTGTGGAGAAATATATGATTTACCAAAAGAGTATTTTAGTATTATACCTACGGGAAAAGTAGGAGAGTTTGAAGTTGATGAAGTTCAAGTTTATTATAAAGGCTATTGTAAAAAGTGTCGTCAATGACGACCTTTATTGAATAATTATATCTTAAAACTTAATTAGGAGGAATTGAATTATGAAAAAGAAATGGATTTGCACAGTATGCGGTTATGTACATGAAGGTGAAGAAGCTCCCGAATTTTGTCCGCAATGTAAACAACCTAGAAGCAAATTTAAAGAAGTTGTGGAGACTGAAGGAGCTCTTCAGTTTGCAGACGAACATAGAATTGGTGTCGCAAAAGGAGTAGATGCTGAGGTATTAGAAGGATTGAAAGCTCATTTTAATGGAGAATGTACAGAAGTTGGTATGTATCTTGCTATGAGTCGCCAAGCTGATCGCGAAGGTTATCCTGAAGTGGCAGAAGCATATAAGCGTATTGCTTGGGAGGAAGCTGAACATGCTGCAAAATTTGCTGAACTTTTAGGTGAAGTAGTATGGGATACCAAAACAAATCTAAAGGCTCGTATGGATGCAGAAGCCGGAGCATGTGAAGATAAAAAAAGAATCGCTACTCGTGCTAAAGAATTGGGATTGGATGCAATACATGATACTGTTCATGAAATGTGTAAAGACGAAGCTCGTCATGGTAAAGCATTCGAAGGTTTGTATAATAGATTCTTTAAGAAATAAATTTTTCTATTTTAACAAGGATTTCTCTATATAGACATAACTTGACAATCGGGAACATTTATCTATAACTTACACAATAGATGTTCCCGATTATTTATTGAGGGAATCAGCTTTGAATTCTATAAGTTTCTTTTGCAAGTCAAGTTTGATTGTGTGGAGTTCCCTTTTTATCGTTCCCAGAGGTAAATTCATTTCTTGAGCTATTTCTTCATATTTATATTTTGACATATAAAGTCCAAATATAACTTTCTGTTTGTCATTATTTATACTGGAAATAACTTTATTTATAAATTTATAATCGTATAAATAATCTGTTCTATCTGGTCCCATGATATTATCCGCAATTTCGTCTAAATCAATGAACGTGTTATTATGAACAGATTCTTTTCTATATTTGTTTATGAATAAATTTTTCATTATGGTAAATGCCCAAGATTTAAAATTTGTATTTTCTATAAACTTTTCGTGGTTTTCTAATGTTTTAAGGATAGTATCTTGAAGAAGGTCTTTTGCATCATCGTCGTTTAATGTTAGAGAATATGCAAATTTTAAAAGCTGGTTATGTAACTTTAATAGATTATCGGCTACGAGTATGAATGACATTGGTACTAAAATTAAAGGGTTTTGTTTTATTTATTAAAAAGAGCCTCCGCCGAAAAAAGTCGTCTCACTTACTTTTAGGCACATAACTATTGCGTGCACAGCGGAGGCTTTGTATCCTTCTTCTGCACGCATAGCATGTTTTTAAGTAAATGAGACGATACAAATTTAATGATAAATATCCATTTACAAGTGTGAAGGATAAAAATCTTTTTTATTAAAAAGATTTTTTGTTTTTAATTTAATGGGGATAAAAAATTTTAATGAGTTTCGCTTGGTGTTTGGGAAGTACGGAAACGAATCATTAATTTATATCTTTCTAAGGTTTTAGGAAGATATTTTACTTTTTTGCCCATTCCCAGATAAGATTACTTTCGATATTAACTCCAAACTCTTTTGCCTTTTTGAGAATATTTGGGGCTAATTCAGGTTTTGCGTTTTTAGGTGCGTATCTGCAATATGCTTTCCAGCTCTTACATGAGCAGCATCAGTCATTGGGCATGCTTGTTGTTCTGGCAATCCGGAATCTGAGTCTGAAGGTTCTTTTCTTTTGTATTGTACTGGATAATTTGGATGATAAAGCATGAAAGCAATGATATTTTTGGCTGAGGCTTTAAGATGATTCAAAATATTCCTGTATACCGAAAATTGTGTTACACACATAATTAAGGAATTTGTAATTGTAAAACTTTTTGCGTAGACGGTTGTTATTGGTTTTAAAATCAAAATGTTTATTGGTATGAGCCGTCGTATGGAACTTGAAAAGGAGATAGAGATAGCGCAGAATAATATTGCGAAAGCTGCACCTGATACTCCTAAGGAAGTAGTAGATGCTTGGAAAAAAGAGTTGGATAGTTTGGCTTTTGAGCTAAATAATCTTTATGATGACGATGAACTGGAAGATTCTTAAAATCGTGTAGTATGAAACTAAAAAATATAATATATTTAAACAGTTGAAAATTATATATTTAGTTTTCGTATAGTTAATAAATGAAGAAAAAAAGCTTTGATAAATTTGGCAGTTAAAATTATTGCACTACCTTTGCAACGCATTTGAGAAATCGATGCACATATAACAGGAGATTCGCTAGCTCAGCAGGTAGAGCACAACACTTTTAATGTTGGGGTCCTGGGTTCGAGCCCCAGGCGGATCACCAAAAGAAAAGCCAAAAGGCGACAATAAAAAGACAAGTCCTACAAAATCAATATTTTGTGGGACTTTTTTTATTGCCTTTTGGCTACCCAAACCGCCACGAAAAGGTCACTGACGGACAAAAAATAGTGGCTTATTCGTACCCCCGACAAAATCTTCAAAAAAGGGGTACGATTTGACTGAAAATGGCGAAATGTTGTCGGGAATTGGCGACCCTGTATTTATCTCATTATGAGTTAATAAAAGTAGTTTTGTAACTTAAAACAATGAGGTATGAAATCAACATTTCGAGTATTGTTCTTCCTGAAACGAGACAAGGTAAAAAAGAACGGTAATATGCCTATTATGGCACGTATTACCATTGACGGAAAATTAGTCCAATTCAACACCAAACTTGAAGTCAATCCTAAGAACTGGTCTGCACAAACAGGAAAAGTAACTGGCAGAGGGTCAGAATTTACCCGCATGAATGAAATGCTGGATAGCATCAAGGCGACCTTACACAGACACTATCAAACCATTTTAGAACGGGATGGCTATGTAACAGCAGAGAAAGTACGCAACATCTTTTTAGGCAAGGAGGAAAAGTCTAAGACCCTCCTGCAAGTGTTCGCACAGCATAACGAACAATATGCGCTGAAAGTCGGGAAAACAGCCACGCAAAAAACATATACCCGTTATGAGCTTACCAAAAATCGCCTTGCAGAATATATCCACAATAAATATAATTTGGAAGATATTACCTTTCGGGAAATAAATGTCGTGTTCATCGAGGGCTTCTACCTGTTTATCCGAGAAAATTATCCGTGTACCCACAATACAGCCATGAAATTTATGCAGCGGTTTAGGACTGTTGTTCTGTTTGCCCACAACTTGGGACTGATTACTTTTAATCCATTCGGGGCATATAAACTGAAATTTGAGTATGTAGAAAGAGATTTTCTTGAACAGGCAGAATTAGACCGCATCTATCAGAAAACCTTTGCTAGCAAGCGGCTGGAGCAGGTGCGTGATATGTTCATTTTTAGCTGTTATACTGGCTTGTCGTATGTGGATGTGTGCGAGTTGCGGGCAGAGAACATAAAGGTTTCCTTTGACGGTAACCTGTGGATAATCAAGAAAAGGCACAAGACAAACGTAACGTCCAATATCCGTCTGTTGGATATTCCCAAAGCCATCTTGCAGAAATATGACGGGAAATTGCCTGACGGCAAAATTCTCCCGATAATCAGCAACCAAAAGATGAACGATTACTTAAAAGAAATCGCAACGGTGTGCGGTATAAACAAGAAAATCACCTATCATGTTGCCCGCCATAGTTTTGCGACCCTCAGTATCAGTTACGGCGTACCCATTGAGAGCGTTTCCAAGATGTTGGGACACACAAACATCAGAACCACACAAATTTACGCTAAAATCATCGACACGAAACTGAGTGCCGACATGGATATGTTCGCCCAAAGGCTGAATGAAAGGAAAACAAGCGTTTAATCACAATAAAATCTTGAAGTTTATGGATTTGCAGATCATTCAAAACAAAATTTTTGAAGTCAGGGGTTGCCGAGTGATGCTTGACTTTCATTTGGCGGAACTTTACCAAGTAGAGACACGTGCCTTGAAACAGGCGGTCAAACGCAACATTGGTCGTTTTCCATCCGACTTTATGTTTGTCCTCTCGAAAGAGGAAGCCAACTTATTGTTATCCATAGGGGTATCACAAAATGTGATACCCCCTGATTACAACTTTGGCGCAGCCTTGCCTATGGCTTTCACCGAACAGGGCGTAGCCATGCTTTCATCCGTATTGCGTAGCCAGACCGCCATCGAAGTGAACATTTCCATTATGCGGGCATTTGTCCTTATGCG
Source organism: Gabonia massiliensis (assembly GCF_001403595.1). Classification (NCBI taxonomy): domain Bacteria; kingdom Pseudomonadati; phylum Bacteroidota; class Bacteroidia; order Bacteroidales; family Porphyromonadaceae; genus Gabonia; species Gabonia massiliensis. The sequence goes on from NZ_LN877940.1 coordinate 1,730,972, forward strand.
TCAGATGGTCGCAGGGTATGAAGAACTGTTGAAACGCATTGAGGAACTGGAAGCCAGCACCGATACGCAGTTCAACGACATCTATCAGGCATTGACGCAGCTTTTGAGCCAGTCCCAAGAGCAGAAGCAACGCCGCAGAATCGGATTCGTTACCTATGACAAACCGGAAACAGACAGGTAACGGTTTTGGTAATAAAATGCTGTTTAATATACTGTATTCTAACAAGTGGTTTCCATTTATTTTGCGGGCAGTCCACCGGGCTATCCGCATTTTTTATCTCCTTTCCCTCCGGCACATTCCCCGAAACGCCAGCGGTGCATGGCATCGCAGACTGTCTTTCGTGAAAAGAGCCTTTGGAAACCCGCACAAGAGTATCGGAAGGTGAACTCCCGACACACTTGTTTTTCCCGCCCGCATAGGCAATTCCCTAATGGACTGAATGGGGAACAAGAACTTTTTCCCTGTTTCCCAACCTGTAAATCTTCCTCATTAAGCAGTCCTCCAGCCGGGAGGTCGTTTTTATCATTTCAATAGGCAAAGGTAGTTACGTGTTCTTCACGGGTTTGCAAGGTCAAGCCTTTTCAGGTTTGGCGAAAAAAATCTTCCCTGCGACATTCGTTGCGAGGTATTTTTTCCACAAAACCCTGCAAACTCTAAACACTGCCCTTTTAAGCCTATGTGAAACGAAAACGACCGACCCGACCGGAAGACGCATAAAAAAAAAGTCGGATTTACGGGAAACAGGAAAAAAGTTCAGTGAAACTTCAACTCCCTCACCTCTCAAATCCGCATAAAATTAAAAACTTAAAAATTACAGGATATGGAAGCAGCAACATTATCGGAAGCAAGAGTTTATGTAGGCACTTATGGCAAGTACAACAACGGTTCATTGTTCGGGGCATGGCTTGACCTGTCGGACTATTCAGACAAGGAAGATTTTTACGAAGCCTGCCGGGAGCTTCACAAGGACGAGGAAGATGCGGAGTATATGTTTCAGGACTGGGAGAACGTACCGGAAAACCTAATCGGCGAAAGCTGGATTTCCGAGAACTTCTTCACCTTGCGGGATGCGGTGGAAAAGTTGGGCGACACCGAACAGGAAGCCTTTTTCGTGTGGTGCAACTACAAAAGCCATGATTTGAGCGAGGAAGATGCGGACGACCTTGTACGGGACTTTCAGGACGAATATCAGGGACAATATGACGATGAAGAAGATTTCGCCTACCAAATCGTGGAAGAATGTTACGACCTGCCGGAGTTCGCAAAAACCTATTTCGACTACAAACAGTTTGCCCGTGATTTGTTCATGTGCGACTACTGGTTTGATGACAGGTTTGTATTCCGGGCGGCTTAAACGACCATTCGGACGGGATTAAAAGCCCTGCCCGCATAAACAGAGAAACGATGAAACGGAAAAGCATTTATAAAATCATCCTGCGGGTGTTATTGTTCTGCCTTGTGTGGCGGCTCGCCTGCACAGCCGGAGCAATCACGGCGGTAACGGCATATCTTGTATTTCGTGCCGCCTGTTTCCTGCTCCGGGTCTGCCTGTCGGCGTTTTATGCGTTGTGCGTGGCTCTGCTTTTCCTGCTGTTGCTTTCCCTATTGAGTATATAACGAATAAAAACAGAATATCATGCAGTCATTGAACAGAAACGGGGTGAGCATCACCCAAGCACCGGGAGAGGAAAAGTTTGTAAAATACCGTCCGGTCGCATTCAAGGGACGGATATTTTACCAGTACGACTACCGCCACACGGACGGGGAACTGTTTTCCACAGTGGTTAAAACGCTGGCAGAGTGCCGCCACAGGCGGGATAAATGGATAGAAAAGAAAGAACAGGGTAATAACAGATAAATTTTAAGGGTATGAAAACGACAGAAGTAAACAAGAAACTAATCGGCAGACGTTGCGAGTGTATTTTTACGGGCATGATGGTAACGGGCGTTATTGAGGACATCGAGGAAAACAAGTATTCTGTAAACGTGAAAGTGCATTTCGATAAGCCGCAGCAGTGGGGCGATGATTTGTACACGGAAGATTGGGCATGGGGACGCAAGACGGACGAGTTCGGCACGCTGCACCATTTGCGACTGTTGGCAGACGAACCGGACTTTCAGACGATGACAGTAGTTTTCGGTGAGCCTATCAGCCAGATAGACCGCAGCGTTTTTGAAGATGTTGCTACTTGGGGTGTTTCTTCTTTGCAAGGTTGGATAAACAGCTATGAAAGTGTCAGGTTTGTAGCCATAAACGACCATACGGCGGTCATAACGGGAGAATACAACTTTGAACAGGTAAAGGTGTGGTTAGAGAAAAATGTACCCATACAGAGCCTTAAAATCAGTTAATAAAGAACAGTGGAATTCTTGCCGCCGTTACGTTACTTTCTTCCGTGAGCCCGTTTGCGGTGAAAAAAATTACAAAGAAACCTTTTGTTTTCTCTATCATGGAACCTGCCCGCCGATACTTTTCAGCGGGCTATCCATATTTCTTATTCTATACAGATTCTGCTTATTGTCTAAATATTAGAAATAGATTGTTCTCCATATTCTATTGCTACAAGTCTATTAACTTGTGCAATTCTCCCCATTGTTTGTCGTATATGATTAACCATATCTTGAGATTGTGTTTTTTGTTGAACATAATCTAAAATTTCATCTTGTGCTTCCTTATAGGCTTGATTTATTTCATTATTCCATTGAGATTGAGACCGTACATGTTCATGTATTTGCGAAAATATATATTCATATTCTTTTTTTAATTCATCAGGAATAGAATCAAAAGGATCTATAATTTTATCTTCATATGAAACAAACCCTCCTAATTTACAAACATTATTAGCCTTTTGAATATATTCTTTTAACTCTTCGTTGAGATTCTTTTCTCGCCGTTCCATCTCGGAACAAAGCTCTTTAAACTTCTTTACTTTTTCCATAACTTCAAATTTATAATTAATACTATAATTTCATATCCCAGCTATATACCCACTTATTAAGTGTCTTTATGTTTTTTTCATCAGTTAAAAAATCACCATTTATAGTTTGCATATACATAGGTGTATTCGGTTGGTATTCATCAAAGAAATGATATGCAAACTCGTATGGCATTAAAGGTGTAGGAATAAAACAACAAAAGTGATGTTTTTTAGCTGTTTTATATTGACATGTGTATATTATAAAGAATCCACGATGTCTATTATCATTAGATAAATATATTCCATCTTGCATATTTATGGACTGCTTTGTCCATAAATCAGGTACAATATATCTACTTGGATTTTTTATCTGTTCTCTGATTCTATCATAATGCTTATCAAGTAAAAAAGAATATCCAAAGTGAGAAAATAGAATGATATATGCATTTTTTAGAATAGCTGTTGATACCTTTTTCATATCAATATCTAACCTTTGATTCTTTATATCTATAATATCCCCCTCTTTGACATTGTTTATATGTTCTTGTAGCCATTGTGGATTATTAATTTTTTGAGGTAGAATGACTTTTAATTCTTTATTGTTACCGACCTCTAACATTGCATTTATCTTTTTACCATTATTAGGTATTTCTATACGTCGAGTAGAACCTTCTACAAAATCAACTTCATCTAATCGTTTTAGAAAATTTACAAGATGAATATCGATATTGTGCCCACACGAATTATTGCAATCTTTGCAAGTTATAGCGATCTTGTGTCCACCTAAAGAATCTTGTGGAGCATCTTCTAATGACAAAGCAGAAATCTGTTCTTTAGAGAATTTTCGCAAACAAATTGGACAAATATAATCGTTATCCATCTCTGTTAAAATATTCGCATTGCGCAATAATTCAATATGCGTAATAAATTTATTATATAATGGTTCTATTTGAGGCATATTCTTTTTTATTGTAAAGATACTACAAAGAAGCATTGGAAAGAAAAAAATCCAATGCTTCTTAACACATTATATTGTTTTACAAACTTATTTTTCCTCGTTGTTATTATTAAACGAGAACGAAACCTGCTGCATCTGCCCGAAGCTGTCGATGATATAGATGTCAATCGTCTGCTGGTCGGTCGATGCCGATGTGTAGTAGAGCCGGAAGGTCTCTTTTTCCAGCGGGTACAGGTCATTGGGCAGGAACACCGTACCGTTATCCATTTCCAGCTTTCCTTTGCCGTCAGGCTGGAAATAGCGTATCTGGTAGGTCGTAGGCTGGTAATCGCCGCCACGCACCAGTTGGCAGCGTATTTCGGCTGTTTCGCCCACTTTCAGTTTCTTGGGTACGGGCAGCGTTTCCACCATGAACGGGTAAGCCTGCTGAATGTCCAAGCTGTCATTACAGGAGGTTACAAGCACGAGGGCGGCCACGATGTAGCAGCCCACGATGATTTTATACATTACATTCTTCATATACATTATTATATAGCGGTCAGTTGATAATGAATTTCAGTCCCATGCCTACCTGCGTGTGGAACTTGCCGATGTCCGAGCCGAACAGCATACGTTCCCTCGCATTGACGAGCAGCACCACCCGGTCGGTCAGGTAGGTTTCCAGTTCCAGCGTGAGCGCACCGCCGTAGATGAAACAGTCCTTGTCCAGCAGCGTAGCCCCGTCCGGCAGCAGCTTGTCGCCCCGGTTGCTGGTTTCATACCCGGCGAGAGCCGACAGCCCCAGCGAGAGGAAAAAAGTCTTTCGCCTGTCCGAAAGGAATTTCAGGTAATAGCCGCCCTCCGCCGTGAACTGTTCTACCGGAATGCGCATATCCTTGTAGTCATACTTCTTATGCAGGTATTCCCCGCCAATCACCCAGCGGTTGGCGTTCTTGGTGTAAACACTGTATGCCGCCCCGATGTGGCAGGCAAAATCCGTGTCGGAGTTCCAATGTACCCCGTCCGCCATGCCCGCCGTTACCTGCAAGGCTTTCATGCCCGGAAGGTATCTTTGTGCGTGTGCCTGGTTCAAATTCAGGCACAGCGCAAAGAGTGTCATTATAAAGATGTGTTTCTTCATTCCCTACTTTATTTTCAGTTCGTTTATCACTTCGGCGTTCACGATGTCGGCATTCTCCACCCGTATGGTCTGATGCCGACCGCCGTTCTTCTCGTAAAGCTCCACCAGCAGCAATTTGTCATCCGGGATGGTGAACTTCGGCAGAGCGTACACCGTCCGGACTGTGCTTTTCCCGGCAATCTCTATCACCTCGTTGTAGCTGCGTACCGCATCCAGTACCGTTTCCTGAATAGCCGTGCGTTTGGGCACTTTCTTATCGACAATCTTAAACTTGATGAAGTCCGTATCGAAAGGCACGTTGGAACTGTTCTTCGTCTGCGTATGCACGTAAAGCATCCCGTTATAGGTGTAAATCCCCTTGATTAAAAACTGTATGCCGAAACGCTTGCTGCCCAAGTGTCGCACTTTACGGTCATTGTTCTTGTAGATGCTCTGCATTATCAGTTTTACCAGCAGCGGGCTTTCATTTCCCAGTTTCCGGAAATAGATGTTCATGCGGGTATGCGAAAAGTCGGACGTATCTTCATTTTCCAAGAAGTCCTTCATTTCGATGTTGAGCATTTCCGGCTCACGGGCATACTTGGCGTTGAATGAATAGAAGCTGCCGTCCTCACAGATGACGGAGAAGTTCGTTTCTCCCGGAAAGCCTTCGGTCGTGGCTTTCACCCGGATGACGTTTTCCGCACCGTCAGCCTTGCCCGCTATGATGTGGTTGCTCCCCAAATCTACATAGCGGACGGCGGAGGGGAAAATGATATGCACCGTCTTGGCGAAAGTCACTTCCACGCCGTAGGGCGTTACCATTTGTCGGTAAGGCAGATTTCGGGTGATACCCCGGTACAAGTCGTTGCCTGCCGCATATTTCACCGTGTCGGTTTCCTGTGCGTTTGCCGCACACACGCCCAGCAGGAGGGCGCACATTACAAAAATCTGTTTCATCGTTAATTGGAAATTTTAGTGGTTTGTCAAATGATTATTGCTGTTTGGCGTAAAGCATCACCCTGTACCCGGCTTTCAGCTTCACTTTCACGGTTCGGAACTTCTTGGCAAGGTAGCCGGACGCACCCTGCATCAGCCCCCTTGTAACGTCCATCGCCACCTGTTGCCCGGCGTTCTGCGTAAAGGAAATGCTTGTACCCAGCCCGCTGCCGATATTCGCCATCGCCTCGTTGAACGCTTCTTGCTCCATCGAGGACGGGACGGAAAGCCCCTTTTGCCCGTCCGTGTCGAACACGGCGAGTTCCACCGGGATGATGTTTCCCGCATACTCTATCGAGGACACCAGTATGTCGAGACGTTCGCCCTGTACCTTTGCCGTACCCGCCACAAGGGTATTCTTCGGGATGACGATGCTGCCCGCCTGCATGGGTTCAAGCAGACGGAGTTTTACCGTCTGCCCGTCCGTCAGCGTCTGGTCTTGATGGATGCAGGCGGCTATCGTATTCCTGCCCATTGCGTAACCCGTTCCTACCGCCGTGTTGAAGCCGTAGTTGCGTGGCTGGCTGTAAGCACGGATAAAATCGGCATCGCTCATGGGCTGTTGCAGCCCTGAAACGGCGTTGTCCCGTACTGCCTGCACGGACACCGCTTCCGGCTTCTTTTCGATGTCGCCCACGACTGGCACTTGTGCCGCCTGCCTGTCGCCGCCTGCATATTTGGCGGCAAGCTCGTATGACTTTTCCAAGAGAGCCATCTGTTCGTCAGCGGTGGGCGTGGCTTCCCGCTGGCGTTCCAGCTTTTCGGTCAGTTCCGCCACCTGCCGTTTCAAGTCCTCTTTTTCCCTGTCCTCCGGGGGCGTTTCATAAAACGTGCTCAACTGGCGGTTGATGTCCCGGTAGGCGGTCGCCGAGGAAGAAGCGCCGCCGCCCCGCACGGGCTTCGGATCTTCTTCCGGCATCAGTCCGGCTTCCGCCTGCGGTTCTTCCGTTTCTTCGTCCCCTATGAAACCGAAGTCCTGAAGGGATTGTATCCTGTCCTGCCGTTTCCGGCTCATCATCGCCTGCTCGTAGGCGGTCTGCTTGTCCGCTATAATCCCGTCCTCTGCGGGCAGCGGGATGTCGGCATTGAAACCGCCCACGCTTTCCGTTTCCGCTTTCTCCTTG